>CAJTGE010000003.1 GCA_910575795.1 Clostridiaceae bacterium
GGCCGGCAGATATGGACCTGTTCCGGCCGGGGATTGATACGCGGCTGCTGTTAGAAGAGATTAACGGTTATCTTCTCAGCTGTTACTGGAAGATGTTTTCAACCGGGGAGCTGGACCCGGATTCTCTGGAAAAGGACTTCCTGAAAAGAGCTGGACAGTGGAAAAGGGTATACCTGAAAGAAAGGAATCATTAAGATGGCAGTTTCAAATATAAGGGCAGACTTTCACGCAGAACTGCAAAAGGTTTGGGAGATTGTGACTTCTCTGGAGGATACGGCGTGGCGCAGCGATCTGAGCAGGGTTGAAATCATAGATGATAAGCAGTTCGTGGAATATACAACATCCGGCTGCCAGACTGCCTTCACCGTTACAGTGAGGGAAGAATGCCGGCGTTTAGAATTTGATATGGAGAATGATAATATGCATGGGCATTGGACAGGGATTTTCTCCAGCAAAGGCGGCGTGACAACGATTGATTTCACGGAGGATGTTACAGCAAAGAAGCTTTTTATGAAACCCTTTATGAAACCCTTTATGAAAGCATATCTGAAAAGGCAGCAGGGTTTATATATAACGGATTTAAGGAAAGCTTTGGAGCATACCTCATAAGATTATCTTTTCTATTGACATTTTACAAAAAGGAGAATAGAATGATAGCAAGCACTTGCTTATAAGAGGTGGGGGAATGGACGAAACAAGCCAAAAAATCATTGATGCAACCATGTCTCTGATTCGTGATAAGGGGTATGTTGCCACAACGACAAAAGATATCGCGCGATTAGCCGGTGTAAACGAATGTACGTTGTTCCGTAAATTTCAAAATAAAAAAGATATTGTACTCCATGGTGTATCTCAGGAAAAATGGAGAGCGCATGTTACGCCGGAGCTTTTTCAAAATGTGCAATGGGAGTTAGAGCCGGATTTAGAGATGTTTATGAACGCATATATGGATAAAATCACTCCGGATTTTGTAAATCTGTCCATTGGCTTAAGAGCGCCGCAGCTTTATGAAGAAACGGCCTCTATGATCATGAAAGTACCNGGATGTGGGCAGAGAAGAATTTATCAAAAACAGTGTGAAGATATTTGTAAATGGGATTGTACAGAAGTAAAAATGGCAGTAACAGTTCAGATAGGTCTGCGCGTTTACCGCGCTGACCGTACGATAACGCAATGGCCGCGGGCATACAGCCCATCGCCGCAGGCGATTTTAAATGGCTGTATGTCGTAACAGTTCAAGGGGTATCTGAACTGTTATAAATGGTACTGTATATTCAGTGCCATTTTATCATACCTAAAAGCAAGCAAGTACACGCATACAAGGAGGCAATGATGATGATTACAGGCGCGGAATTATTTGTGAAAGCTCTCAAGGCGGAGCAGGTAGATACCCTGTTTGCCTACCCGGGCGGACAGGCAATCGACCTGTTTAATGCCCTTTATGGCGAGCAGGATATTGATGTTATTTTGCCGCGGCATGAGCAGGGATTAGTCCATGCGGCGGACGGATACGCACGCTCCACGGGAAAAGTCGGGGTCTGTCTGGTTACAAGCGGACCGGGAGCTACCAATTTAGTGACAGGGATAGCGACAGCGAATTATGACAGTGTTCCACTGGTATGCTTCACCGGGCAGGTACCTACTGGGCTGATTGGCAATGACGCCTTTCAGGAGGTTGATATTGTGGGTATCACAAGAAGTATCTGCAAATACGCCGTAACGGTCCGCAAACGTGAGGAATTGGCGGCGGTCATCAGGAAAGCCTTTCTTATTTCCCGGACAGGGAAACCGGGCGTTGTTGTTGTCGATTTACCGAAGGATATACAGAGGGAATATGGCAGTGACGACTACCCGGAAGAAATCGAAATCAGAGGATATAAGCCGAAGCTTTCCGTTCATCCGGGACAGTTAAAGAAAGCACTGGAAACATTGAATCACGCAAAGAAGCCCGTCTTTTTAGTCGGCGGCGGCGTGAACATCAGCCATGCACATTCGGAAATGCTAAATCTAGCAGAAATGACAGGGGTTCCCGTTGTTACTACCATCATGGGAAAAGGGGCAATTCCCACAACCCATGACTTGTATATCGGGAATCTGGGAATCCATGGAAGCTATGCAGCCAATACAGCTATCAGTCATTGTGACGTCCTCTTTTCTATCGGGACAAGGTTTAATGACCGCATAACAGGAAAAACCGGACACTTTGCCACCCATGCGGCAATCATCCATATAGACATAGACCCCGCTTCGATTTCCAGAAATATAGAGGTGGATGTTCCCATTGTTGCGGACGCAAAAACGGCTCTCTTGGCCTTGCTTGAAAAAGCGCAGAAATTAGATACGCAGGAATGGCTGGAGCAGATCCAGCAGTGGAAAAGCCAGTATCCCCTCTCCATGAAAGCAGAAGGGCTGACCCCGGAAAAAGTGATAAGGGCAATCAACCATACCTTTGACCACGCGATTATTGTCACGGATGTGGGGCAGAACCAGCTATGGGCGACACAGTTCCTGGAATTAAGCGAAAAGAAACAGATGTTAACCTCCGGGGGCCTGGGAACCATGGGATATGGCTTTCCGGCCGCTATTGGAGCCAAGATCGGGAATCCGTCAAAGGATGTTGTCGTTATTTCCGGGGACGGTGGCATGCAGATGAACATTCAGGAAATGGCGACTGCAATCTGCTATGAACTTCCAATCACCATCTGCATACTTAACAATGGTTATTTGGGAAATGTACGGCAATGGCAGGAAATGTTTTTTGACAGGCGTTATTCCAGCACCTGTATGCGGTACAGGAAAAGCTGCCCCAGTAGCTGTAATGCCCCGACAGAACACTGCCCGGAATATACGCCGGATTTTATGAAACTGGCGGAAAGCTACGGAGCAAACAGTTTTCGCGTAACAAAAGAAAATGAGATTGCCGCTGCCCTTGAAAACGCAAAACACAACTTAAAAGTACCTACTGTCATTGAATTTATCATTGAGCCGGAGGCAAATGTTATGCCGATTGTTCCGCCCGGCAATGCTTTGGACGACATGATACTGGAAAGCGGGGATAAGGGAATATGAAAAAGAGATGGATTTGTTTATTTGTTGAAAATGATGTAGGGGTTCTTGCCAGAATATCGGGACTGTTTTCCGGAAAGTCCTATAACCTGGCCAGCCTGACCGTGGGGCCAACCGAGGACAGAACGGTTTCCCGTATGACAATCAGCTTAACCAGTGATGACAGAACATTTGAACAGGTAAAAAAGCAGCTGGGCCGGTGTGTTGAGGTAATTAAGGTAGTTGATTACACAGACATTGCGATCCATAGGAAAGAGCTGATGTTTGTAAGAATCAATAACTGCTCGGATCGGGATATTGACGGGATATTCAAGATTTCGCAAGTATTTCAGGTATCGGTTATTGATTATTCCCCGAAGACCGTGCTGATTGAAAGTGTACATACAGAAAACCGTAATAATGATCTGATTGCATTACTGGAGAAATGCTATGCAAACCGAATTGAAATTGTCCGGGGAGGCAGTGTTGCTGTTGAAACATTAAGCATAGCTGAACGATAAAGAGGAATGGGGCTTCTCAAAATTGGTCAATGGGGTGATAATATAGAAAGCGAATCAGAGAGGGCAGGTTATTATCTTATACTTTTACGCCGCAGTGCGCCGGAAAGAGCTTCTGATTTATTTGGAGGCTCTTATTTTTTACATAAAGTCCGGCCCGTAGTGTCATCAGGAGAACTGCTATGGATGTAATATAAGAATGATACCTGTATTTTGTGACCATAATGGTTATATTGACATTAGCAGCATTGCTGTCACCTGGAATAAAATCAGCAAACATGTTGAAAGAAACAGAGTTACGAAAGGAGATTTCTAATGCTTCATATTGAACATTATTCGAAAACGTATCCCGGTGGGAAGAAGGCGGTGAATGACCTGACCTTACATGTTGAGCCAGGTGAGATCTATGGATTCATCGGCCACAACGGAGCAGGTAAAACCACCACCCTTCGGGCTGTGGCCGGGGTGATGGACTTTACGGAAGGCGCCATCACCATTGACGGCCACGATATTAAGAAGGATCCTGTGCAGGCGAAACGTGTCACCGCTTTTCTGCCGGACAACCCGGACATCTATGCGTTTATGAAAGGGATTGATTACCTTAATTTCATTGCCGATCTGTATGACATTCCTGCAGATCAGCGTACCGCAGACATTGGCAAATATTCCGATGCTTTTGAACTCACGGACAATCTGGGTTCCCCCATTGGCAGCTACTCCCATGGGATGCGGCAGAAGCTGGCTTTGATTTCTGCTTTTATCCGGCGGCCCAGGCTGCTGATTCTGGATGAACCATTTGTAGGTCTGGACCCTTCGGCTGCACATATAATGAAAGGTTATCTGTCAGAATTATGCCAAAGCGGGTCAGCGGTATTTTTTTCCACTCATGTACTGGAGGTGGCGGAAAAGCTGTGCGACCAGATTGCCATTATCAAAAACGGGAAACTGGTGCAAAGCGGCCCCACGGCAGAGCTGGTGGGGTATTCCTCCCTGGAAAGCGTATTTTTAGAACTGGAGGGGGAGCGATGAATAAATTTTTTGTCCTGTTGAACGTCAGCCTCCGGTCTATGCTTCTTTCCTCAACCAATTCCAGGGGACGCAGTAAGAGAAAAGCGGCTACCGGGCTGGGCGCAGTCTTTCTCATTGCCTTTCTGGGTCTGTATCTGTCCGGGCTTTACAGTTATATGCTGATGAAGGCGCTGGCACCATCCAATATGGAAGTGTTGGTATTTGTATTCATGGGCATGGTGGCACTGGTGGGCGGGCTTTTGTTTACCACCTTTGCGGTGAAGGGCGTGGTATTTGGCGGAAAGGACAAAGACCTGCTGCTGAGTATGCCGGTGCCCACAACCATGCTGATGGCCAGCCGGGTAACTGCCATTTATCTGGAAAACCTGCTGTTCGCCGTTTTCGTACTGCTTCCCGCTGGGGTAATCTGTACGTTTCTGACACAAAACGGTGTGGGTCTTAGTCTGCTGTTCTGGATGCGGCTGGGGATCGCGGTGCTGGCCCTTCCGCTGCTGGATACGGCGCTGTCCGTATTGTTGGGGGCGCTGGTGGCCTTTCTGTCTGTCCGGGTGTCCCGCAGAGCGTTGGGGCAGAATATTGTGATGGGAATATTCATGGCAGCAGTGTTCTATTTCTCGTTTCACCTAAACGGTATGATTAACAGCCTTGCTGAGAATGCCGCCGGAGTGAAAAACTCCCTTACCTGGGCGGCACCCATGCTGTGGATGGGGGAAGGCATTATGGGAGACTGGAAAATGCTGCTGGCCTTTGTCCTGTGCTGCGTGTTCCCGTTTGCCCTGGTGGTAATCGGCCTTGGCCGGGGATACCGTCAGGCCGTGACTGCTTTTGCCGTGCGATCCGTACAGAGCAATTACAAACTCTCGGAACAGACTGCCTCCGGACAGAAGAAGGCTTTGCTGAAAAAGGAAATGCAGCGCTTTTTTGGTACGCCCATGTACTTCTGGAATGCCGGTATCGGTCTGATTATGCTGCTGGCCGCAGGGGGAGCCTCCCTGGTTATGAGAGAGAAACTGTTGGCTTATGTGGAAATGGCAGGGTATCCTTTCTCGCTGCTACCTATGGCGGCAGCCGTGATTGGTTTCTGCCTCTGCACCTGCCCTATCACAGCGCCTTCCATCAGCCTGGAGGGAAAATACCTGTGGATTTTGCGGGAATCCCCCATAGAGGAAAGCTCCCTACTCTGGGTTAAAGTTGGCTTTCAGCTTCTGCTGACCCTGCCCTGTACGGTAATTGCCGGGCTGTGTATTTCGATTGCTTTTGGATTTTCTTTGTGGCAGGGGGTGGTGCTGCTCATTGCCACACTGCTTTTCGCCATAGGGCATGCCGTCTTTGGAATGCTTATGGGCCTGTGCTTTCCGAAGCTTGACGCGGTGAATGAAACGGTCGTTATCAAGCAGTCTATGGCCACGATGCTGGCAATGTTCGCTTCCATGGCGGTACTTGGGGTGGCGGCGGGATTCTATTATCTGGGCAGTAAAACAGCCCCCTGGACTGCGCTGGCGCTGCCCATAGGGGTATTCGCTTTGTTTGCGGCGGTATGTATCGGGATTCTTACCAGACAGGGGCCATCACTGCTGAGAAAACTATAGACAAAAACAGATACAGGGGGTTTCGATGAACGGGAAATTTTTTACACTGCCGGAGGAAAAGCAGAAGCGGATCATCAATGCTGCGTATGTGGTATTTGCGGGCAGCAGTTACCAAAAGGCATCCATGTCCCGGGTTGCGGCTGCCGGCGGGATATCAAAGTCTCTGCTGTTCCATTATTTCCAGAATAAGAAGGAGCTGTATTTATACCTCTGGGAGAATATCAACAGGATATCCTGTGAAATAGAATTAAAGTATTACAAGGAAACAACGGATTTTTTTGAGATCATGACCCGGAAGATTCTGGCAAGATGTGAGTTTATGAGAACGGCACCTGACGAATATTTATTTTCCATACGGGCCCTTTTTGCGGAGCCCTTGGAAATCCGGGAGGCAACCGGGAAGTCATATAAAGAAGTATATGAAGACGCAGCGGGTGAGCTGCTGGGGTTCGTGGACCTTTCCGTATTCCGCCCGGGTATTGACGTGGGAATGCTGCTGGAGGAGATTGACAGCTATCTGTTTCACAGTCTCTGGCAGATGCTATCTGCCGGGAAGCTGGACCCGGACGGCCTGGAAAGGGATTTTTTGAAACGAGTCGGGCAGTGGAGAATTGCTTATTTGAAGTAGGCTGCATTGTGGAGAGAAACATAATGGATTTGTGCATGGCAGTTCATTTCCTGTTTGATATTTCAGCCGCGTTTTTATGTGAGGAGGACAAATATGAGGTTTGAAGCCGCGATTTTTGACCTGGATGGTACACTGCTTGATTCGATGGATGTCTGGGAGAAGATTGACATTTGTTTTCTGCAGAAGCGTGGACTGCCGGTTCCGGCGGATTATGTGACTGAAATCTGTGCCCGCAGCTTTGAGGAAGCGGCGCAGTATACAATAGACCTGTTTGGACTTTCCGAGAAATCGGAGGATATCATCAGGGAATGGAATGAGATGGCCGTTTATGAATATGCCCATCATGTGAAACTGTCGCCATACGCCCTGGAATATCTTATCGAGCTTAAAAAACGTGGCGTGAAACTGGCGGTTGCCACAGGGCTGCCAGGAGAATTGTTTCTTCCCTGTCTGGAACATAATTCTGTTTTGGGATTGTTTGATATTCTCTGCTCCACGGATGAAGTAAAACGTGGGAAAGAGTATCCGGATGTATTTGAACTTGCGGCGCAGAGGTTAGGGGCGACCCCACAACGCTGTCTGGTTTTCGAGGATGTTCTGCCGGCTGTCAAAAGCGCGAAGCAGGCCGGAATGCTGGTATGCGCTGTATATGACAAATATTCTGCCCGGTACAGGGTGCAGATGGAGCAGGCGGCGGATCTTTACATAGCAGATTTCAGGGATGCCCCTTTACCAGATACAGATTTCGAGGATGAAAAGGAGTAAAAAGAAATTGAACAAAGCAGGGGTTAAATTCGGGATAATCATAATTATGACAGTCATGTGTCTGGCGGGATGCTCGAAAGAGAAAGCGTTTGTTGACAGCTGTGATTCGGAAATAGCGGAGCAGGTAACCAGTATTATGCAGGAATCCCAGAAGGGACGTTATAACCTGGAGAACTGTGAGGTCTTTGTCACGGAAGAGAGTAAAAAGGATGGATATGTGGTCCGGAGAATGACATTCCAGGCAGACTGGAAGCGGGTCAGGGAACCGATCGATGACCCGTTGATTCGGGGGATGCTGCAGGCCAGGGATGAACTGGAATCGCCTGGGGAGAAGGAGGCTGCAGGGAAAATCATCAATGGATATCTCGTGGAAATGAACAGTGAGCCGGAATCGGAAAGGATAGAAACAAAATTCGTTGCACAAATTTCTTCGGGAAACGAAACATTGGAACTGTTTTATCCCTTTGTACAGGAGGGAAAGGAAACGCTGGTTCCATTCCGGGAATATGCGGAAGAGAACTGGTCTGAAGATGCCAAAAAGCGGATGCAGGAGGGACGCAGGCGTTTGATTGATGAAGTCGAGGCCGCAGGGGAAGATGAGGAATCAGACGGAGTTTTCCCTATCGTGACGTCAGAACCGGTCAGTATTTTGACAACCGAAGAAGAACAGAATTTGCGGGACGAGGCAATGACAGCGGCAGAGCAGTGCAGGGAGCTTTATAAGGAGGCTGAAATTGTGTATCCTGAAACAGAGTATTCCCGCATTGAGGGTTTTTCGGAGCAACAGAGGAAAGAAGTAGTGAAGCGGTTGGGCGAACAGGGACTTGTGAGTGTTTCTGATGACATGAATATGGAAAACTATCAAAAAATGCTGGATTTCTATTCTGCTTATGTTTCCGGAAGGGATGCAATGGTTACCGTGTTTAGCGTATACATGGATGGGAACATAGGTGCGCTGACATTTATTCATAGAAACGGGAAAATACAGTCCTTTTATGTGTCGGTAGGCTGGGGGGAAGGCGGCGTACCGGAGATAAAAGGCTTTGGAAGCAATGATCTGGAAGAGATAAGGCTGACAGAGAAAGGGTATTTTATTTATACAAATACGGAAACAATCGCACATGGAAATCTGAGGGATTATTACAGGGTAAAGCCTTTGTCGGATGAATGCAGGGAGCTGACAAAAAAGTACATATATGGGCTTAGCTTTGTGAACTATAATATGCTTGTGACAAACTGGGACGCCAGCAACGTGGAAGAGATTTTAATGCCATGCATGTTTGAGGACATATATCCAATATACACAGATGAACCTTTTAAGACAGAGGGCGGGTTGATACCGGCAGAAATATATGAACGTATTATGACGACCTGTTTTCCGGTATCAGTAGAACAGTTGAGGGAGCATTGCGGCTACCGCGCTGATGTGGACAGCTATGAATATGAAATGATATTTGCGAGGCAGTTTCCGCCCTTTGGGGAAGTGGTAGATTACAAACAGGGTGCGGATGGGACAATCACACTTTATGTGGACGGAGTCTGGATCGATTACAATTCAGATTATGCTTTCACAAATCAGATTGTAGTCCAGCCATTCCCGGATGGAACATTTCGGTATCTATCGAATACGATCGAACAAAAAGAACTGGAACTGCCGCGAGTAGAAAAATGAAGGGCTGGACTGTCAATACTAGATGTTCAGAGAGTAATTATGTTTTGTCTGGCGTTGGAAGAAAAGGGATATATTTGGCAATATTGGCGCAGTTGCTTTACAGGAATTAAAGATAAAGAATAGTTGTGATCTATATAATACGAGGAGGTTTTATCATGCAGGTTTTACAAGCAGAACATCTAAAAAAGTACTATGGGGAAACTCCCAATGTTACCCGCGCGGTGGAAGATGTATCTTTTTCAGCAGGCAACGGGGAATTTGTTGCCATAGTTGGTACTTCCGGCTCCGGGAAATCAACCTTGTTACATATGATAGGGGGATTGGACATCCCAACTTCCGGTTCTGTTCTTGTCCAGGGAATGGAACTTTCGCAGATGAAGGATGAAGAACTTACCCGTTTTCGCCGCCGGAATATAGGATTTGTTTTTCAGAACTATAACCTTGTTCCAATTTTGAATGTGTACGAGAACATTGTTTTGCCGGTGGAACTGGATGGTGGCACCGTGGACCGGGATTTTCTGGACGAGGTGGTTCATGTGCTTGCGCTGGAGGATAAGCTGAAAAGCATGCCGAATAATCTTTCCGGCGGGCAACAGCAGCGTGTGGCAATCGCAAGGGCGCTGATTACGAAGCCGGCGCTCCTTCTTGCTGATGAGCCGACCGGGAGCGATAAGTTAGTAACAGCTAGGATAAAAAATCAATCTCAACTATTTCGTTAATGTCGTTGAGATAAATCTTGTTGATTATGGAAGCCCAGAAAGCACGTTTTTCTTGCGGGGTAAAGGATTCATATATATTTTCAATATCCCATGTAAGGAACTCTTTCAGCGGGGCAAGGTTCCGGGGCCTTTGCGGTTCGTTGATAGAATCAAGCTGCCCCTGCAATTCATCACAGCGGGTTTTGAACTCTTCAAATTCTATATATCCATTTATGTATAGTTCTTTCAGGTTCTTCATTTTTTCCCTGATTCTCGCAGAATCATTTTTCCGGCTGACAGCAGGGCCGGAAGCAGCAACTTCATAGCGGGCAATATATTTTCGGATAGCGGGCTTTATACTGTCAAGCATAAGGCGTTCCAAAGCGGATTCCTGTATTGTCTTTATATGGGTGCAAATTTTGGAATTATGGTAAAAGTTACAGCGGTATCCTATATATTCCCGGTGGTATCTGGAATCAATGCGGGTATTGGCAACCATAGCATGATTACAGCTTGCACACTCTATCAGGCCGGTAAATACATAATAGCGGTTGTTTTCCCGGACGCGCACGTTTCTTTTGCCCTGGACTTGTAGGCGGTCAAAGCGTTCCGGCTCAATCAGGGCAGGGCAGAAATTAAGGTTCCCGCGCTTGCAGCCCTTATACAGTTCGTTGGAGAGCATACGGGAAACGGATTCATAAGTGAGGTACATATTGTATTTTTTCATCAGGTAAAGCATGGCGCCGCGTTTGGAATTGTTTAATTCAAAGTGATCGAACAAGTCACGGGCAATGGGAGCCGTTTTTTCATCAATGACGGCCTTTCCGCCAACATTCTTGTAGCCGATTGGAAGCGAACCGCTGATAAGCTCCCCCTGGCTGATCTTGTGCTGGAATACAACGTGGATTCTTTCACTTGTACGGTCTGCTTCATCTTGCGCCACGGAAAGGCGGATATTGACATTTAATCTTCCGTTGGCTGTTTCTGTTTCGTAGCGTTCCTGTGCCGTAAGCCAGTTGATTCCATGCTTTTCAAGAATTTCCTGAATCTTGTAATAGTCGGCAACATTACGGAACCAGCGGTCCAGTTTCGTGAAAACGATAATATCAAATTTTTCCGCTTCCGCGTCCTGGAGCATACGCATAAATTCCTTGCGCTTATTGTATTTCTTCCGGGCGGTGTACCCCTCATCTATGTAATAATCCATGATTTTAAGCTGGTGTACTTCCGCAAATTCCGTAAGGACTTCTTTTTGTGTTTGGATAGTGTCACCGTTCAGGGCCTGTTCCTCTGAACTGCAGCGGACGTAAAGAGCCGCCCGCTTGCATTGTATAGATTGATAATGGTTTAAGAATTTTGAATACTGCATACATAGCACCTACTTTCTGAAAAAGAGTATAAAAAGAAAGCCTATGCAAAAGCATGGCTTCCGTGCTATAATATACCTTGCGAGGGGTGCTATTATAGCACTTGTGCCATGCCTTACGCATTGGCGGCTGAAAACCGTTTGCTATTACCAGTAGCAGGCGGTTTTCTTTATGTCGAAAAAGCAACTAATTTGATGATGAAAAATGCTTGCAAAATGCCGTGTCGTTTAATGGGATATATTTGTAGTTCTACAAAGGAGGCAACAAATATATGGATATACTCACATGGCAGGCACGGACCGAACAAAGCATTAACCTTATAAAGCTGTCACAGCTTACCGGAATCAGCAAAAGCACGCTGAACAACATTGAAAACGGCAGGACTTCACCAACATTAAAACAGCTTGAAGTTATTGCCATAGCCCTGAATGTCAAAATCACGGACTTGTTTTCGAGTGAATATAAGTGATTATATCATTCGGGGGCATAAAAAACAGCCACTAAAAATTTATTTCCAGAATATTGGAAATCGTAGCGGAGAACCACACAAACGGGAGATAAGGTGATATAATCATCTACCGAAAGGAGGATTCTGCCGTGAATGAAATAATCAAGCAGTCCATTCTTTCCATGCTGGACAAGTTGGGCGAAAAGGACTTGAAGCGGGTACATAATTTCGTACAGCGCATTTACTTAAAGATGAATAAGTGATATACATAGGGGATTCGGTGTAAAAACCGGATTCCTTTTTATGTACGCCGTAGGAAGTTCATCAGGATTTGCCGCTGTTCTTTTGGCAGCTTGACAAAATCCCTCACCAGTTCCTTTTCTGATTCGTCCAGGTCAAATTCTTCCGCCAGTTCGTCAATGACGGTTTCCGGCAGGTCTGTAAATATTTCCCCTACACCTGTATCCAGGAAGAGGTAATTCACATTAAATTCCCGGCAAATAGATTTCTTTACAGATTCAGAAACAGAGCGTTTTTGATTTTCATACATACCGATTGAAGTATAACTTAAACCGATTTTTTCCCCAAACTCTGTTTGCGTGAGGGATAAAAGTTCGCGTATTTGTTTTATTCTCGAACCTATGTCGTTCAAATGTTTCACCGCCTTTCTTCCACATCAATATATCACAATAAATGTCACAGTGCAACATTTTTAAAGAGAAAGTATTGACTTGAATGTTCGCATGTGGTATTATGACCCCACGGAGGAACATTTTGATGTGACACTGATGTACAGAAAGCGGGGTGATTGAATGGAGGGACAGCAGGCGCAGGAAACGCTTGTGCAGGAAATCCATATGCGTACAGAAGATTTTGAAAAATGCTTTACGGCCTTGCAGCAGTTGTCTATGCCGCTGAAATTAGGTGAAAAAATGCGGGCCGTCATGGAATACGACCCGCAAAAGGCAACAACGGCATTTCGGTATTTCAAGATTGAAGAGTGATATATTTTGGGGGAATTTTCAGAAGATTTTCAATAGGTTCAGGAGAATCCCAAAATACATCATACATACCAATGCGTTCCCGGTCCAGGTAAGAATTGCACATGAAAGAAAACCCGTCCAAAAGGTTATAAAGTGCTTCCCGTTCTTCCAGAGGAAAGGAACGTAAATCTACCAAGTAGTGCTTCATACAGTTACACCCCGCTTTCTGTAATGGATTCGGTATTGCAGTACCGTAAATCCATTATAGGACGGGCGGGAAGAAAAGGAAAGGAGAGAAAAACAATGACAGAGGGAAGAAATTTACTGGATATGGAAGCGGAGAAGCAGGAAACCAGAGAATTTATTGAACTGTTCCGGGCCATGCCGAGAGATAAGCGCCGTGATGTCAAGTATATCATGGTGGGAGTAAATCTTATGAACCAGAACCGGGAGGAAAAGCGGCTGGTGTAGAAAGGGGTGCGGCATATGGCGAAAACGGTAAACGTGAACCGGGTATTTGAAGCGGTTGCGCGGATTGTCACACAACGGGAAGAGGGCGCAAAAGTTACCCTTGTAGAAGTAAAACGGGTTGAGAGCCGGAAAGCGGCAGCAGGGGAACGGCAGCGGGCAGCAGTACGATAAAAGGAGTTTGCGGAGATGGCAAAAGCAATGAGAATAAAGGGTACTGTAAAGTACCAGAAACAAATAGCAACAAATGACCCGGACGCATACGCAGAAGTTACCCTGCAATTTGAGGGGCTTATGGAAAGCAGGCTTGCGGAGTTGCGGCAACTGTTTAATCAGTTCTTCGCAGAGGTAGAGGGAATCGTAAAAGAAGATACCAGCTTGTATGTATAACCGCGGGCGGCAGCAGGACAGAAAGGCGGTGCGCCATGATAAAGCAGGATTTACGGGCGGGGGGGGGTACTGGTGCGGAGTGAAAAGTTAAGCCCGGAGGAAAAACAGCTTGCGGAGAGATACCACAGGCTGATTTATAAATTCCTGAATGAAAAACACCTGAATGAACGGGAGTATTACGGGTTGGCGGCTATTGGCTACTGCAAAGCGGTGAAACAGTATTGTGCCAGGGAGCAGCTTAGACAGTGGAGTTTTACAACGGTTGCCTGGAAGAAAATGTGTTGTGAAGTCTACAACGAACGGCAGAAGCGGCGGAGATTGAAACGTGCGGCGGAAGTTTTAAGCCTTGACGCCCCCGCAGGCGGTGAAGAGCCGCAGACGCTTTATAACTATATAGGTGATCTGGATTCGGGCATAGAAGAACTTCCGGTGATTGAGTTGCAACGTGAGATAAAAGAAAGACTGGGGGCAGGCCAGCGGCAGCAGTTGGAAAACATTCTGAAAGGCTACACCATACGGGAGAGTGCGGAAATCATGCACATTTCGGCAAGCGCGGCCTATAAAAACCAGAGGGAAATAAAAAGGGTTGCTTTAGAGGTAATCAATGACTGGAGGGAAAGCGGGTGAAAAAGAGGAAAGAAAAATTCCACATAGTATACCTGAACCCGGAGAAGTGCAGCTTCCACCAGATACCGGGTTATATCGTGGCTATGGCGAACGTGGGCGGCAGTGTGTATTGTGCGTTCTTTGATGACGGCCTGCATACGGAGGAAAGCATTAAGAAAAACAACCGCACAATAAAACTTCATGCAATTTATTCATGCTGGTAGGAGGAAAGAAAGGTGAGATATAGAGGATTGACAGATAAGGGGGAAATGGTTTACGGCCTGCCGTCTTACGGCTTCCAGTCGGAAGAGGTTAAGGAGATCGGGACGCCGGACGGGGATTTTCAGGAGATCAGGCCGGGGACGCTGGGGGAATATACGGGGTATACAGACAGAAAAGGGGCCGGCATTTATACGGGGGACATTACAAAGCTGATTCTTCCGGGCGGGGAAGTCCGGCTGTTTGAGGTGGGAAAAACCGTCCTGGACCGGGAAATGAAGCCGCCTAAAGGCTTCACGGCAGCAGGAAAGAACATTGTCAGGCTGAACACCTATGTATTTATCTGGCTGGAAAACGGTGCTGTCCTGTTGCCGTGCGTGGATTCCAGGGGGCGGTGCGACACGGAAAAAATGGAGGTTGTGGGCAACGTACACCAGAACCCGGAACTGCTGGTGAGAGGGGGCGGGGATTCGTGACGTACAGGGCGAAAATAAAAACGGGAAAAGGCTGCCCTTTCCCCATATGGGTAGAGGGGGAATATACCACGGAGCCGCCCAGGAAGCCGGGAAGCAGCGAGGACAGACCGAAAGGGCATTACATAGACAAAGGCGGGTATCCGGGGGCGAATGTGTATGAAATCGACATAAAAACGCTGTGCAGGGATTCCGGCATAGAAGATTTGGCAGGCAGGCCGATTTTTGAAAATGACTTTGTGCGGTATATCCATTTAGACCAGGAGGGGAAAGTTATTCATTCCTATTGCGTGGCTGTGATCGGCGCAGGTGGGGAACTGGAAATGGTTGATTTCATGACCGGGGAGATTATGAACCGGGCAGAGGAAAACCGCCTGAAAGTGATCGGGAATGTGTTTGACAACGATTCGTTCATGGAGGATATGGAAAGGGCGTATGAGGATTCAGGAAGCCGCTGTATGCCCTATATTCCTGCTATAAACGTGCAGTTTGGGGATTATCCGTACTGGAAGCTGAAATGCCGTAAATGCGGCAGAATGGCGTTCGGGATTATCTTCACAACAAAGTGTACCGAGTGCGGCGGGTTCGTGGATTGCACCTTGACAACTGAAATAAAAAAAGAAAGCCTTACCGGGTAGTGGCATACCGCGGAATGCTTTCTTTTAAGTCCATAGTTCAATGAACCAAACCTATATTCATTGTACTATGGACTGCCTGGAAAGTCAATACATCAGTTCGGCGTATTGGCTGAAAATAACGCACTTTATGGGTGCGTTCAGGACCTTGTATGGGGTATTAACACTGTGACGAAAGAGTAAAAATATAATATATAAGAACAAGTGTTCTATCCTGTGCATAAGGAAAGGGAATGTATAGGAGGACATAGGACAGTGAAGAGGAAAGGCGTTAAAAAGTTTGTACGGGAGAAAAAGATATACTGTGGTAAGGACTATCTGGAAGTAGACGTGATTCCCTGCAGTAACCAGAAAAAGGGGAGGGCAGGGAAAAGCAAGGAATCATCACAGGCACAAAAGAACCTGAATGAAAAAAATGCCAAAAGGCGGTTCGTGCAGTTGGGGAATACGAATTTCGGCAAGGGTGATCTATGTGTGGATTGCACCTATGCAGACGGGTTCCTGCCTGACACACTGGGGCAGGCTTTTAATGACATAGAGAACTACATAAGGCGCATTAAGTACCATATGGGGAAAAAGGGGCTGGAATTAAAGTACATGGCTGTTACGGAATACAGTACGGAAGAGGAAGAGGGGGAAGAGGGCACGGCAGATGAAAGGGCAAAGCCGGTAAGGGTACATCACCACTTAATCATCAATGGCGGGCTGGATAGGGATTTTGTAGAAAGTTTGTGGAGTAAAAAGGTTAAGGGAGAAAAGGAAAAGGCCAGCATGGGATTCTGTAATGCTGACAGACTGCAGCCGAACGAAAACGGCATAGAGGCCCGCTGTAACTATATGCAGAAAAGGAAGAAAGGGTGCAAGCGTTACAGTTGTTCACAGAACCTTAAAAAGCCGGTAATCAGGAAGAATGACAGCAAGTACAGTTTCAAGAAGATACGGGAGTTAAGCAGGACACCGGAGGATAAAGAGTATTGGCGGAAGCAGTTTCCAGACTATGAGCCGTCCCGGATAGAATGGGAATATAACGAGTTTACCGGGTGGGCGGTGTACGTCAAACTAAGGAGGATTGCAAAGTGAAAAATGCAGGGTAAAAGAAGTATGCAGCAGGGGGAAAGGCAGAAATGCGGATAGGCTTACATGACGCAGAGAGGGAGCATTTCAAACATAAGACATTCCCAAACTATGCGCTTATGAAAATATCAGCTTTTCATAAAATGCAGGGTGACACGGTGGAGTGGTGGCAGCAGGGGCAGCAGTATGACCGGGTGTATTCTTCAAAGATATTCGATTTTACCGCAGAGAACCCGAACTTGCCGCCTGATACC
The DNA here is from genome assembly GCA_910575795.1 of Clostridiaceae bacterium. Taxonomy (GTDB): domain Bacteria; phylum Bacillota; class Clostridia; order Lachnospirales; family Lachnospiraceae; genus Otoolea; species Otoolea muris. The sequence goes on from CAJTGE010000003.1 coordinate 16,862, forward strand.
ATAAAGGGCGGAACCGGGTATGATTTAAAAGCAGTTCTTCCGCAGGAAATAGAAGATATTTACCCGGATTATTCCATATACCCGGAATGTAACTATGCAATAGGCTATATCACAAGGGGCTGTCCCAACAAATGCCCGTGGTGTCTGGTTCCTCTGAAAGAGGGCGGGATAAAGCCTTACAGGACGTGGCAGCAGTTGGTGAGGTATGACACGGATAAACTGGTGCTTATGGATAATAATATTCTGGCTTGCGAATACGGCATAGGGCAGCTTAAAAGCCTGATAGGTTCCGGGTATCGGATTGACTTAAATCAGGGCATGGACGCAAGACTTGTGACGCCGGAAATAGCGGATATTCTGTGCAGGCTTGAATGGATTAGGTACATACGCTTTTCGTGCGACACGATAGGGCAGATACCGCACATTGACAAGGTGATACGGCTGTTTGGGGAACACGGGGTGAAGCCATATAAAGTCATGGTGTATGTGCTGGTGAGAAGTGACCTTGAAAATGCGGATTACCGCGTGGAATCCCTGAAAAAACATAAAGGGATACGGCTGTATGCCCAGGCAGAAAGAAATGAGCGCATGGGAATAGTCCCAAACAGGGCCCAGCTTGAATTTGCGAACCGGTATGTATATGGCGGTTCGTTCAGGAAAGAAAGCTGGAAAGAGTATATAAACAACCGCCCGTATCTGAATTTCTGAAAGGTGGTGCTGGAATGGCGGAAAGCAAGGAGAAAGTGAATCTGCTGAAAGATTGGGACAGTATCAGACAGTTGGTAAAGCGCGGCCTGAAACGGCTGGGGCATGACATTCCGATTGTATGTATGGACCCGGAGGACAAAAGGAGGAAAGGGAAGTGCATGGAAAGGTAAAAAATATTGTAAAGTGTGACAAGTGCGGCAGGAACATAAAAATCAATCACAAATATAAACGGGTGGGTGATCTGGAATACAGATATTTCAGTTGTAAACGGTGTGGCGCGGTTTATGTTATTTCTGTCACAGATGAAGCCTTGCGGCAGGAAATCAAAAAGTATCAGAAAATCATGGAGGGGTTGCAGACGCAGATTGTCCCGCCTGAAATTTCGCAGGAAGCACAGTTGATTCTTCAAACCAACGTACAGAGAAGCCGGGAACTGAAAGAAAAATATCCGCTGGAACTGAAACCGTGGGAGAAATAATAATGTGACCGATTCGGACACAAAGAAAAGAACTATATCAGGATTTAGCGGAGGTGAAATATGAGATTGATTGATGCGGATAAATTTAAACAGCAGATTACTGCAATTACAATCAGGGATAATCTGGCTGTTGGAAAGTGTAATGTCATATGTGATTTGCTTGACAGGCAGCCCACTTTCTGTGATTTGGATAAAATTATGGAACGGTTGGAAAGTCAGAAATCCGGTCTTACAACATGGGCGGAAGATGAAGCATATAAGCTGGGTATCGAAAAGGCTATTGAAATCATAAGATTGGGATGTGGTGGAGACAGTCAACTAAACTGAAAGTTTACGGAGGAATAAACATGGAGCGGATTACATATCCGGGCGGCACAAATGCCCTTTTGAAGTCCGACAAAGTACCAGGAGAATTTCGCAGCGTGTGTTTTGACTGTGAAAACCTATACAAATGTGCAAGAAAGAACAGAAAGTGCTATCTGTTCAGAGCGGTAAACAGACTGGCAGAATATGAAAATATGCAGGAAAAGATTGAAAAGCGGCTTGCAGAGATAATAGCAAGTCCAGATTTCCCGCATAATTTCAAAGGGCAGCAGGCAGAAGATTTTGAGTGGGTGCTGAATATGCTTCCGGGAGGAAATGGAAATGAATATGAGGATTGAACCAAGGAAAACAACGGACAGAGGCGGTTATCTTATGCTGCCGCTGAAAAAGAACGTGCCGCAGCCGAAAGATGAAACATGGGCATTGGTGATCTGTCCGAAGTGCGGTTGTGAATGTTGGGACAGACCGCTGCCGGAGGGATTCACGGAAGAAATGTTTTCAGGGAAATTATGTACCATGTGCGCATTGAAAGAGAATTTGCGGAATGGCGGGTGAAAAGGGTGCTTGAATTTGGTTATTACAACCTGGACTGCATGGAGGGCATGAAAGAATTTCCTGACAAATATTTTGACCTGGCAGTGGTTGACCCGGAATATGGCAGGAAAGAGCATGGCGGGAAAGACCGCGGCACATATGCCGCACAGAAGAACGGCAGCAGGATATATGTAAAAAGCAGGCCATATTTAAACCGCGGCTGGGATAATGAGCCAGCGGGGAAAGAATATTTTGACGAACTTATGAGGGTATCCAAAAATCAAATTATATGGGGCTGTAATTATTTTGATTACCCGCTGTCAGGCGGGCGCATTATCTGGGATAAATGCAATGATGGTTCAGACCAGTCAGGGGCGGAAATAGCCTATAATTCCCTGAACAGCCGCGTTGAAGTGTTCCGGTATATGTGGCGGGGAATGTTTCAGGGAAAGTCCATAGAACAGGGAACCGTGCAGCAGGGCAATAAGAAACTGAATGAAAAGAGGATTCACCCCACGCAGAAGCCCGTCAATCTGTATCGGTGGATTATCCAGAAATACATAAAGAACGGGTGGAAGATACTTGACACCCATGTAGGGAGCGCAAGCAGCCTGATAGCGTTCAGTGAAGCGGGATTGCCGTTTGTCGGGTTTGAAAAAGACGGGTATATGTACCAGTTGTCAAAGGAACGGTATCAGGAGGAAACCGCACAAATGCGGCTGGAATTTTAAGGTATACGAGAAAAGGGAAAGCGAGGACATATTTTGAATTTTGATTCTACAGAAAAAGAACTGCAGGAGTGGCTGAAAAACCGCGGCAGGGCGGCAGATGAAAAGGAGATCAGGACAAAATGCCAGAACCGGATAAACAATGCCCAGGGACAGCATTTTGAAAGGGAAATCCTTGCGGGGTGCGGACGGTATAAGGATTTGGGGCTTGCTGTCATAGACAAGACCCCGGAGCCGTTCCGGGTAATGAAAAAGAACCCAAACGGCATATTTACCGGGCGGTTCACGGCGCTTGCGCAGCCGGACTTCCAGGGGACGTTGAAGAACGGGCGTTCAATCGTGTTTGAAGCAAAAATGACTATGAAAGACCGTATGCAGAGGAATGTATTGACGGACACGCAAATGCGGGCTTTAGAAGCGCATGAGGGATTAGGGGCGGTTGCGGCGGTATGTATAAGTATCGGATATGGGTTTTATTTCATTCCGTGGGAAGTGTGGCGGGATATGAAAGACATATTCGGACACCAGTATGTCACACCAGAACAGATTGCGGAATATGAGGTCAAATTTGACGGTGCGGTGCGGTTCCTGGAATACAAGGGAAAGGCGATGCGGGAAGCTATGGCGGACGCCTGGGGGCTGGAAACATGAAAGGGATAACGCTGAATGGCACAAGGCTTCCGTTTCCGGCAGAGGTTCCGCACGCTTCCCTGATTGCAAGCGGTATGAAAGCCATAGGGCAGCAGGCGGCAAAGGAAAAAAGAAGCAGGCCGGAGAAAAAGCGGCTTACAGGCATGAGGAACGGAAAGCCTGCCCTGCTGAATGAAAACAGTTTTCAGGCAGCAGTTGAAAGACTGTTTCTGTATGAGGAATCCGGCGCAACGCCGTATGAAATACATATCCTGCAGGAGCGGGTGAAGAGCCTTGAAGAAAGGGTGAAGCAGTTGGAAAGTTATGATTAGGAGCTGGTGGAGATGAAAAGAAAATTGACAATGGGAAGCTTGTTTGACGGCATAGGCGGCTTTATGCTGGCGGCGCAGGCGTGCGGCATTACCCCGTTGTGGGCGGCGGAGATCGAACCGAACTGTATCAGCATAACCCGCAAGCATTTCCCGGAAGTAATGCACGTTGGGAGCGTGACGGCGTTAAAGGGTGATGAAGTGTCGCCCGTGGATATTATTACATTTGGTTCCCCTTGTCAGAATTTGAGCGTAGCAGGGAACCGGAAAGGACTGGCCGGGGAGGAATCCGGGCTTTTCCTTGAAGCAATCAGGATTATAGAAGAAATGAGGGAATCGACAAATGGAGTATACCCAACTTTCATTATTTGGGAAAACGTACCCGGTGCTTTTTCATCAAACGATAGACAGGATTTTAGAACCGTGCTTGAAAAAATCACAAAAGCCCGTATTCCTCTGCCTGAATCTGAATGGACCAGAGCCGGAATGGTACGAGGGGGAGAAGTTGACACCGCATGGCGGACATTTAACGCCGAGCATTGGGGAGTCCCCCAGCGCCGCCGTAGAATCTACCTTGTCGGAGATTTTGGAGGACAACGTGCCGGAGAGATATTATTTAAGCCGGAAAGCCTGCTGGGGTATCTTGCGCAGGGCGCTGAAACGGAAACGGAAGCTGCCGGAAACGCTGGAAATGGCACTAATGCAGAGGGTACTGGAGGACGGGCGGCAGGATTCGTATACAGAGCCGGGGCAAAGGCAAGGGGAATAGGCTGGCAGGAAGAGGTTGCCCCGACAATAAAGACAGATAACAGTTCGGCGGTGCTTATTGAAAGGGAGCGGTTTGCGGACATAGTTTTGAACGACCAGGGCGGGGATTCTATAACAGTTGAGAAAAAAGGCATATGCCCCACATTGCGGGCGCAGGCGCACGGGAATCTTCCTTGCGTAGTGAAAGAGGTAATAGGGATTGATATAACACACGCAGATGATGTTGTAAGGACGTTTGAGAACGTGACGCCTGCCCTGTTACAGAGAATGGGGACGGGCGGGAACCAAGTGCCGCTGATCGCAGAAACCATAAAAGAAAATGTAATGCCGATTCGGAGTGAAGCAAGCAGGCTGAAAGAAAGCAACGGTTTAGGGATTGGGGAACCGGGAAAGCCAGCCCCCACACTTACTGCAAATGATATTCATGGTGTGTTCTATGAGGAAACATATTATGAGGGGCAGCAGTTCGGGAATTATAAAGAATCAAAGATTGCTGGAACATTATTGGCGAACCAGGCGAAAACATTAAGTAGCAGTACCGGGGTAGTTGTAAAGGCCATAAAGCAGGCATTAAGGAAAGTGAAATATATTATCCGCAGGCTTACTCCACGGGAATGTGAGCGGTTGCAGGGGTATCCTGATGATTGGACCCGCTGGGGAGCGGACGGGGAAGAAATATCTGATATGGCAAGGTACAGAGCCGCGGGAAACAGTATAGCGGTTCCATGCGCTGTCCGGGTTTTCCGGGGGATAATTTCAGAACTGGAGGATTGAGGGAGGGACAGAAGATGAAATGCCAGATATGCGGCAGGCGTTCAGCGGGCAGTTTGCTTTGCATGTGCGCGGAATGTGTAAAAGGGGCAGCAGGCGCGGAACAGGCACGAAAGATAAGGAACATTGCGAATATCCTGAACATTACCGCTGATACAGATGGCAATATAAAAGACGCTATGGAAAGCCTTTTAGAAATAGCTGGAGATTTGGAGGTTTTTAATCATGCCGAAAAGCAGAAAAGGGAACAAAAGAAAGCATAAAAGAAAGTATGGGCAGCAGGATAAGGTTGTTTTCAAGCGGGTAGTGCGCCGGGAGGTGGTGCAGCAGGAACGCCCCCTGATGCTGAAAGAAAAGGTTGTTTTATTTCGGAACCGGCAGCAGGCGGGGCAGGAATCGGCGGAACGGCTGAAAAGCATACAAGAGAAGATAACACCGCCAGGAATGGCATTTTCGGAGTATCTGCAGTACATTGAGAAAAAGAAAGAGGAAGCCAGGGAAAAAGGCGCGCACTTCCGTTATTAGTCCAAACATTACGGAAGTATACAAAATAAACAAAGATACTTCCGTAAGTTTGTGCGTCCTGCCTATTGAAAATATACTTCCGGCAGTATATAATAAACACATAATCAATCAGGCAGACGGAGGCAAAAGAAATGTTATTTGAAAAAGAGTACAGAGAAGCAGAAGAAAAGTTATATAAAAAGGGGTTCTACGTTGAAAACATGATAGAGCCATACAATGATTGTTATGAAGTGTTAGACGGAAACGGAAAAGTATTGATAGATCATCTTTCACTTGCACAGTTAGAGCAGTTATCAAACATGATTTAAGATTGAGAGCCGGGAGCCGCAGAGGGGCAGCAGGCATAAAGTCCTGCGGGGCGGGTTCGATTCCCGCCCGGTGCATTAAGACAAGATGGCAACTTGTTTTCTGCAAAGGCAGGCCGAAAGCCGCAGCAGGGATACCGTGGAAACATGGCGGTGGGCGCACCTTACCAGAAAGTGTGTAGTCGGATAACAGGTTTTTATCAATTTTTTAAGGTGAAAAATTGAAAGCGGTATCACAAGCCGAAAAAGGCGGTGGATTCCATGAAAAGGCAGAGAGGACCACCCGAAAACAGGAGGGAACAAGGTGCAGTATGTAATAATTTCCATTCGGAAAAAATGGTGGGATTTGATTAAGGACGGTGAAAAAACACTGGAACTTAGAAAAACCGCCCCGAAACGCCTGTTAGTAAAGGGCGGCAGGGTTGAGGTAAAGGAAACGGCTGTAATCTGGATTCCTGAAAAGCCGTTCCTCTGCCTGGTATATGTGCCGGAAGAAAAGGCGGTTTGCGGGCGGTTTTCCTGTGCGGCAGTTACGGCGCTGGACGGTGTGGACGTTTCAGAACAGAGCAGGGTTCCGTATCAGGAGCAGGAGCGGTACAGACAACAGGGCGGCGGAAAGCTGTACGGGTGGCAGATCGGGCAGGCGAAAGCCTTTTTAAAGAAAAAGCCGCTGTCTGAATATGGGTTGAGCCGCCCGCCGCAAAGCTGGCAGTATTTCCAGTTCCGGGTGCGGTGATGATATAAAAATTTAGACTGAATGGAGGTATCAGGAATGAAAACAGTTGCAATTATCAACATGAAAGGCGGTTGCGGCAAGACCACGACAGCGGTAAACATGGCGCATATCCTGGGGAAGCATTACGGGAAGCGGGTTCTTTTGGTAGACAATGACAAGCAGGGGAACGCTTCAAAAGCCTATGCCGTACATAGCTATGAACTTCCCTCCGTGGCAGATATTCTGACAGGGGAAACAAATATTCTGGAAGTCATCAGAAAAACGGAATATGCCTTTATTGACGTTATCCCGGCGAATATGCACCTGCTGACGGCGAACCTTGAAATTATCATGAATCAGGAGATAGAACAGCAGACGATTTTCAGAAACCAGTTTGAAAAGGTGGGTTCCATGTATGACTACTGTATTATTGACTGCCCGCCTGATATCAATATTTCTGTCATAAATGCACTTGTGGCAGCAGATGAAGTAATTATTCCGGTGAAGATTGACGGGTATTCCCTAGACGGCATGGAGGAACTGGAGCAGCAGATTGAGAACGTGAAAGAACTGAACCCGAAAATTAAGTTCCGCGGCTGCCTTGTCACAATGTTTTACCGGACATTATGGAAAGATGAAAATGGAGAATATCAGCAGGGGGTAAATGAGCAGGGAAAAGAATGGCTGAAAATGCAGAAGTACCCGGTATTCCATACACATATCCGGCGGACCCCGAAAAAGGTAGATGAAAATACCTTTACGGATGTCCCCCTGATTGAGTATAGCCCAGGGTGCGGCGCTTCAAAGGATTACAGACAGTTTGTGAAAGAATATTTAGGGGTGGAATGAAATGTATATGAATCGGGAGGGATACCCGGACATAACCGCGGGAAAGGCAATCCGGCAGGCAAGCGCGGAAGAACGGAAGCGGGACGGGGAAGTGGGGATTCTGATAACCATGTTAAAACAGATTATCAGCCTTGCAGGGTTTGAACTGGTGGGGCGGATAGAACTGAAAGACCGAAAGACGGGAAAGGAATATAAATAATGTCTGAAAAACCTATTGGTACAGAAGAGGTAAAAGCATTTCAGAATTTGTTCGTGCCGCCGCATATGGTACAGATACCACTTGAAGAGTACAGACGGTACATAGAAAGCACGATAAAGGAGCCGACTGTGGAAATACCGCTGGAAGAATATAACAGGCTTAGAATGGAAAATGAGGACTTGCGGCGGGAACTGGAAAGACTGCATTTTGAGAGAAGAAACCTTGAAATGGAAATCAGCAAAAGGGCGGATATTGAAAGCTCGATAAAACAGGAGTATGGAAGAGTTATTGAAGAGATTAAAAGGCTTGTGACCGATTCGGACACAAAGAAAGGGAGGGATTGAGGATATGGCGAAAAAAGGTAATTTTAATACCCTGGCACTTCTGAATAAGAGAAGCCAGAAGCAGGCAGAGCATGAGCGGGCAGCAGTCGAGGAAAAGAAAGGCAATTTTGAAGTTGTTATGCTGGATGTGTATGACCTTACCCCGTCTGAAAACAACTTCTATTCCACAAAGGATATTGAGGAATTGGCGCTGTCTATTGAACTGCTGGGAGGTATCCGGCAGAACCTTGAAGTGAAGCCCCCGGTACACGGAAAGTATGAAGTGACGGCAGGCCACAGACGCAGGCTTGCAAGTATCCGCCTGGTGGAAGAGGGGAAAGAACAGTTCCGGTATGTGCCGTGTGTCGTGAAAGACGATAAAACGGAAATCATGAAGCGGCTTACCCTGATTCTGACAAACTCAACCGCAAGAGATATGAGCGATTGGGAACGGGTGCAGCAGTATAAGGAATTAAAGGCGTTGCTGGAAGATTACAGAAAGCAGATTGAACAGGAAGCGCAGAACGCGAAAACGGGAAACGGCTGTTTGTGTGAAAGCTGTACTTATGGTGTGGCCGGGGAATCATGCGACAATGCGGAAATGTCTGACGGGGATAAGAAAACATATTATTCCAACAATGCGTTTTCCTGCCCGCATTATGAAAAGGTGAAGCTGGGGAGGACGCGGGAAATCATTTCTGATCTGCTTCATTTATCCGGCACGCAGCTTTCCCGGTATGAAAAGATTGACAACAGCCTGAAAGAAGAGTTCAAGGAGGAACTGCAGGCGGGGAATATCAATATTTCAACTGCCCATGAGATAGCAAGGAAATCCGGGGAAGAGCAGGAAAAGCTGCATAAAGAGTACCAGCAGACCGGGGAACTGCATTTAAAGGATGTCAGGGAGGAACCCCAAAAGGAACCGCAGGAATTACAGGAGCAGCAGATAGAGAATGTCCGGGCAGTCGTAAAGGATATTATGACCGGGGAAGTGAACCGGGTGGTTTTCAAGGATACAGGCGCGGCAGCAGTCGTAAACATCTTGAAGCGTTTCTTCTATCAGTCGTATGCAGGCGGCAAAGTGGAGCCGGAGGGCGGGGAACAGGTTGTTTACAGATTTTGCACGGACGGCGTAAATATTATGTCGAAAGGATTTACTGAAAAGTATCTTGTTGACTATGAAAGCCTTGCCGGAATCGTAGTGGCTATGATTATGGCGGGGGAACTGGAAGAAGAGCCGGAACCGGAGGTTGCAGGGCCGGAGGAAAGCGGGGAAGAACCGGAAGAGCGGCAGGAGGAAACACAAACGGAGCCTATGGAGGGTACGCCGCAGGAAGAACAGGACAATATCATGAATCACCCTGAATATCTGCCGAAGATGGAGCCGGGATTGAATTTCACGGAATGGCTGGAAAGAAAGAACGGCAGAGGGCAGCAGGAAATTATCAAGGGAATTATCAGAAAGCAGTTTGTGGAGATCAGCACAAGTTCTTTTGAGGAATTGGAAAGAAACATTGCGGCAGCAGTAAATGAATGGCTGACAGCCCAGAATGAAGCATATGCGGGCTATCTGAAAGGGTGATGATATCATGCGGGTGATTGGTGTAGATGATAAAGGGAATGTCATTGTAGAAAAGACTTCCGGTATTGGAAAAACAGATGAAATAATCTTAATGGCGGACATTGTTTCCGCCATTGAAGAGTTTAGGGCGGCGGCATTAAAAACGTTCCGGGAAATTATGCAGGCGCTTATGCCAGTCTTTCAACAGCTTGCAGAGGAATGCGCAAAATTTTCAAATGCAGTATCGGACCAGAACGAACAGCAGCTTGCGGATATTATGGAAGCTATGAAGCGGGCGGCAGAGATTCAGGAAGAAAACAGAATAAGGAGAGAAATAAGGGCGGTTCAAAGGAAGCAGTGCAGCAGGATAAGGAGCCGGACGCGGCAGCAGGCGAAAAGCACACTGAAATACAAACGCTATGAATTGCGGATTTATGGCAGAAAAGAAAGGCGGGGTTTTCATGAATAAGGCGGACACTGAAAAGATATTGAAATTTTATCCACGCATTGATGATGATATAAGAATGTGCAAGGCTTCTCTTGCGGAGTATGAGGAACGGTATAATACCATAGGCGCAATCACCTATGATGGTATGCCGAAAGGCAGCGGCACAAGTGACAAAGTGGCAAAACGGGCAATCAGGAACGCGGAAGCGGATATAAAGGCGCACATTGATTTCCTGCATGAAAGAATCCGGGAACTGAACCGGACGCGGACGGAGATTCTAAAGGAACTTACCACATTGCAGACCGTCCACAAGCTGATTCTGACCGGGTTTTACATAAAGGGGCTGAAATGGGAACAAATTGCGGCGCAGGCGGGGTATTCCGTGCGGCAGGCGCAGAATCATAGAACGGAAGCCCTGGAAATCATGGCAAAAAAAGTCACAAGAAACAGGTATCTTTCAAAGAGCAAATTTCTTAAAAAAAATGTGCTGTGAAGATTGCGCACCATTGCGCATTTTTCCTGATATAATGGTATCATGCAGAATTTGGAAAGCGAGTTGGCGGGTGAAAAGTCAACCCGCTTTTTTCTTTGCTTTTCTGTGAAAACCCTAAAATGTGCGCACTTCCGGCAGAACGGAGAAAGCGGAGATGGAGAAACAAACGAAAGGAGGGAGGGCATGGCGGGCGGACCGAGGAACCCGGCAAGGGATAAAGGGCTTGAAATCTTCCTTGAAATGGGCGGGGAAATCAAAAATGCGGAAATTGCGGAAGTGGTTGGTGCAACGGCGGACCAGATCAGGAAGTGGAAGTGCGTTGACAAATGGAAAGAAAAACTTGCCGAAAAAAACAGGCCGAAACGGGGCGGGCAGCCCGGAAACCAGAACGCAAAAGGGCATGGGGCGAAAAAAGGGAATGAAAACGCCCTGAAACACGGAGCCTATAAAACCGTGAATCTGGAAGATTTGCCGGAAGAGGACCGGGAGCAGATAGAAAATATTACGCTGGACGCAGAGCGCAATTTATTGCGGGAACTGAAAATACTGCTTGCGAAAGAAAGCGATTTACGCAGGCGGCTTGAAATATTCCAGCAGGCGCCGGACACGGATTTGTATGTTGACAAAGTGGTGGAAATGCTTACCCCGCAAAGCAAGGAGGAAATGGAAGCGGAGCAGGAAAGGCTTTTTGCCCTGCAGAATTTAGGCGGTGACGAAGCAGAGGAAAAAAAGCAGGAAATAAAAGACCGCTTAAAGACCGCCATGAAAACCGTCATAAAATCAAGCCCTTTTGAAAGGGCCCTGAAATTGGAGGTAGAGTGGAATAAGACCCACGGCAGGATATTGAAACTACTGGATACTATCAAAAGCTATCAGTTAGAGAATGAGAGAATAAGCCTGGATAAAAAGAGGTATGTGCTTATGAAGCAGAAGATAACAGGGGGCTATGAGATAGGGGAAGATGGTGAGATAGACGACACCTACACAGAGGACGGGGACGCAGGAGAGGGCATAGAAGCCTGACAGCGGGGCGCAGAGGGCAGCAGGCATAGGACAGCGGCAGGACGGCGCAGAGGGGCAGCAGGGGCGCGTGAGAGGGCTTGAAGAGGGCCGGAAGCCGCCCCGCAAAAGGTACTGTGGAAGCCCCCGGAAAGCCTTGCGGGTTCGCCGACCCCACGCCCCGTTTAGATTTGGGCGGGGAAAAACCGCTTCCGGGGAGCCGGAATTTTTTATAGGGGGTGCGTTTTTTGAAAGTCTATGATAAAAATGCCGTTGCCCGCCACCTGGACCTGACCCCGAAACGGATAAAGCAGTTGACCGACAAAGGGATTCTGAAAGAGTACCGCCCAGGGCTGTATGAACTGGCGCAGGCCAGGGTTGACTATATCCGCTACCTTAGAAACCAGAACCCGGAAACGGAGGAAAGCATAGACTACCAGACGGAGCGGGCAAAGCTGGTAAGGGCAAAACGGAAAAATGAGGAAATGGAACTTGCGGTGAGAAGCGGGGAACTTCATAAGGCGGAGGATATAGAACGGGTAATGTCTGCCATGCTGATAAACTTTAAAGCCCGCCTTATGGCTATCCCCGCAGAGCAGGCCCCGAAGCTGGCAGAGGAAAAAGACACTGACAAGATAGCAAAAAGGCTTATGAAAGAAATTAAGAAAGCGTTGACGGAACTGTCTGACTTCCAGACGCTTTTCTGTGAGGTGGTAAAGGAAGATGAAGAAAGCGACAGTTGACCTTTTCACCAGAATTTTCAGGACATTGGAACCGCCCCCGGATTTGAAAATATCGGAATGGGCTGACAGGTTCCGCAGGCTTTCCGGTGAAGCGGCAAGCAAGGGCGGGGCGTGGGATACGGACACGGCCCCGTACCAGCGGGAAATCATGGACGCCATTTCTGATGACGGTATCAGGAAAGTGGTTGTAATGTCGGCGGCACAGATCGGGAAAACTGACGCTTTTTTACTGAACACGATAGGGTACTATATCCATTATGACGCCTGCCCTATCCTTTTAATGCAGCCTACACTAAGCATGGCGGAAACTTTCAGCAAAGACCGTCTTATGCCAATGGTAAGGGACACGCCGGTATTAAGGGGCAGGATAAGCGACAAAGCCCGCACAAGCGGGAACACGATTTTCAAAAAGTCATTTCCGGGCGGGCGTATCACAATGACGGGCGCAAATTCCCCGACAGAGTTAAGGAGCCGCCCTATAAGGATTCTGCTTGCTGATGAAATAGACGCTTATCCGGCAACGGCTGGAAATGACGGGGACCCGCTTGTGCTGGGGGCAAAGCGTCTTACTACATTCTGGAACCGGAAAGAGGTATATGTTTCTACCCCGACAGTGAAAGGCATTTCCAGGATTGAAGTTGAATATGAGAACAGCACGCAGGAAGAATGGAACGTACCCTGCCCGTCATGCGGCGAGTACCAGCCGCTTACATGGGGACAGATAAAGTTTGACCGTGACGAAGCAGGGGAAGTAACCAGTGTTTCCCATGTATGTAAGCATTGCGGCGTTATCTCCACGGAATATGAGTGGAAAGAGCAGTTCATAAAGGGAAAATATATTGCAAAATTCCCGGAACGTAAAGTGCGGGGCTTCCACTTAAATTCCCTTGCGTCCACGCTGACGCCCCTGGGGTGGAAACAGATTGTAAAGGATTTTCTGGTTGCGGACGAAGAGCGGAAAAAAGGGAATGTAGAATTATTCAAGGCATGGACCAATACCGAACTGGGGGAAACGTGGGAAGAGGACGGACACCAGATAGAAGATTCCATTCTGATGAAGCGCAGGCAGAAATACAACTGTGAAGTGCCGGAGGACGTGGTTGTGATTACGGCGGGGATTGATACGCAGGACGACCGTTTTGAGGTTGAGGTTGTCGGATGGGGAATCGGGTATGAAAGCTGGGGAATCCAGTACGCGAAAATATACGGGGACCCCAAACTGCCGGAGGTATGGGAAAGGCTGGACGAATTTCTTTTACAGACGTTTGAAAAGAAAGACGGCACAGTGATGAAGATAAAGTGTGCCTGCATGGATTCAGGCGGGCATTTCCCCAATGAAGTATATAAATTCTGTAAAGCACGGTATCACAGGGGGATATTTGCCATTAAGGGCAAAGGCGGCGCAGATGTGCCGTACATACCGCGCCCGACAAAAAACAACCGCGTGAAAGCGTTCCTTTTTACCCTGGGAGTTGACACGGGAAAATCCCTGCTGTTCCAGCGGCTTGTGATAGATGAAGAGGGGCCGGGGTACTGCCATTTTCCCCGTGAAGAGGAAAAAGGCTATGATGAAGATTATTTCAAAGGGCTTACGGCGGAAAAAATGGTGCTGCATTACAAGAAAGGCAGGCCAATGTTTGAATGGGAATTGAAGCAGAAAGGCATGAGGAATGAACCGCTGGACGTGAGGAATTATGCGCAGGCGGCGGTTGTGATTTCCGGCGTGACGCTGAAAGAGAAGAAAGGCAGGAAGCGAAAGGGGCAGGAATCCGGGCAGGAAACAGCAGGGCAGCAGGCGGCAGGACAGCAGGCCGGGACAAAGAAGCGGCGAAAAAGAGGACAGAGAAGCGGAGGTATTTAAGACGTGGCAAAAGGAAAGCCAAAGGAAGAGTTCAGGGGGATTACCCTGGAAATAGCAAACAAGCACCTGGAAGCATGGCTGAACGCAGAACTGGAAGTGTCTGTAAACCAAAGCTATACCATAGCGGGGAAATCGTTCACAAGGGCCAACCTGGGGGAGATACGGAAACAGATAGATTACTGGAGGAATGTGGTTGCGGCGCTTAACAATGCGGCAAAGCATAAGGGGCGGAACCGCATATACAGGGTTGTCCCCAGGGATTTATGAAAAGGCGGTGGTGACGGTTGAATGTGATTGAAAAGGCAATAGAAATTATTGCGCCGGGGGTGGCGCTGAAACGTGCCAGGGCCAGGGCAGGACTACAGATAATAAACAGTGGGTATGGCAATTACGGAGCCAGCGAGATAAAAAAATCCATGCGCGGCTGGCTGTACCACGGAGGGAGCGCAAAAGAGGATATTCAGGACAACCTGGACACCTTACGGCAGCGCAGCAGGGATCTTTACGCAGGCGCACCGATAGCAACAGGTTCCACAAAAACCATGCGTACTAATGTGGTGGGGACCGGCCTGAAACTGAAAAGCACGATTGACGAAGAATTTCTTCACCTGACGGAAAACCAGGCGCGGGAACTGGAAACGGTGATTGAACGTGAATTTTCCTTGTGGGCGGATTCCCCGGACTGTGATCTGGAAAGGATTGATAATTTTTTTGAACTGCAGCAGTTGGCTTTCCTGAATGAACTGTTGAGCGGTGACGTCATAGCACTGCTGCCCACAACGAAAAGGACCGGCAGCGTGTATGACCTTAGAATCCAGCTTATTGAAGCTGACAGGCTATGCACGCCGGATTCTGAAACCATAAACCCACTGATTACCGGGGGAGTGGAAAAGAACCAGTACGGGGAAGTGGTGGCGTACCATATCGCAAAGCACCACCCGTTGAGTTTTGACTACCAGAACCCTATGCGGGAATGGGTGAGGGTGGAAGCATACGGGGGAGCCACGGGGCGCCGGAATGTCATACACATTATGCACCGGGAGCGCGTGGGACAGGTGCGGGGAATCCCTTTCCTTTCCCCGGTGATTGAAAGCCTGAAACAGTTGGAGCGGTACACGGAAGCGGAACTGACCGCGGCGGTGGTAAGCGGGCTTGTGACCGTGTTTATCCAGAAAGAGAACAACAGCGAGGAACCGCCCGTAGGGGAGGGGATAGAAGAGGAATATCTTGTTGACACGGAAGATGAAAATTCGATTGAACTTGCCCCCGGCGCCGTGATTGACCTGGGAGAGAATGAAAAGGCGAACATGACGAACCCCGGCAGGCCGAACGCCAATTTTGACGGTTTTGTAATGTCCGTCATAAAACAGATCGGGTGTGCGCTGGAAGTGCCGTTTGAAATCGTCCTGAAATGCTTTTCCAACAACTATTCCGCTTCCAGGGGCGCAATACTGGAGTTCTGTAAAACGGTGGATATGTACCGCGGCTGGCTGGCGGCGGATTTCTGCCAGCCGATATTTGAAGAGTTCATGTGTGAAGCCGTGGCAAAGGGCAGGATAAACGCCCCCGGCTTCTTTTCTGACCCGCTGATTCGGAAAGCCTACTGTACGGCAGAATGGAACGGGCCGAGTGCGGGACAGTTGGACCCCAAAAAAGAAGTGGAAGCGGCAGAATTGCGGGTGCAGGGCGGATTCTCCACCCGTGAAAAGGAAACGCGGGAACTGACAGGCGGGGATTTCGGAAAAAACATGAAGCAGAGGAAACGGGAAGAAAGGCTTTTAAAGGAGGTAAATGCAGTTGGCAGGGGAAAACGGCAGCCGGGAGAAGGACAGGACGGCGAAATCGACACGGACACAACAAACGAAGATACAACAAACGCAGACAGCACAGACACAGACGGAGCGGAAGAGGGCGAGGAAGCCAAGGACGGCGGCAGAGATTGACCGTTTTTGGAATTTCATAGCAGGCCAGGAAGAGGGAAGCGCAGAACTGATTCTGTATGGGGATATTTCTTCCTATTCGTGGTGGGGTGATGAAATCACGCCTGACATTTTCAATAAGGAACTGAAAGAGATCGGAGCCGTGAAAAGCCTGGTTGTCCGTATCAATTCCGGGGGCGGTGATGTGTTTGCGGCAAACGCAATTTATACGCGCCTGAAAGAACTGGGGGAGAACGGGACGGAAGTAACCGTGAAGATTGACGGGTGGGCGGCTTCCGCCGCAACCATTATTTCATGCGCCGGGACACAGACGGAGATTCCGGCAAACGGGGTTTTCATGATACACAACCCCAAAACCGGCGTTTTGGGATATTACGAAGCAAAAGAACTTGTGAAGCTGGCGGAGGAACTGGAGGTAATCAAACAGTCTATTGTGAACTGCTACAAGCTGAAAACCGGGAAGAATGAGGAAGATATAAAACAGCTTATGGATTCCTCTACCTGGTACACGGGGGAACAGGCGGTAACAGAGGGGTTCTGTGACAGCCTTATGTTTTCTGACATAGAAACAGAGGTTGAAAATGCGGAAAGGGTGATTGTGAACCATGTAAGCATGAGCCTGGAACAGTTTGAGAGCATACCAAAAAGTTTATTAAGCTATGCAAATAGCCTTAATAATAAGCAGAATGAAGAGAGAACAGAGAATAAGGAGGATTGCAACATGGGACTGACAATGGAGGAATTGAAAACGCAGCACGGGGACCTGTATAACCAGGTAATGAATGAAGCGGTGCAGCAGGCGCAGGCGGCGGAGCGGGAACGGATACAGAAGATTGACGCCCTGACGGTTCCGGGGTTTGAGGATTTGGCGGAGCAGGCAAAGTTCAAGGACGGCATGAGCGCGGAGCAGTTTGCCGTGAAGCAGGCAGAGCAGATGAAAGCCCAGGGCAGCAGCTTCCTGAACGGCAGGGAAAGGGATGTCCGGGATTCCGGTATGCGTGACGTTCCGCAGGACAGCCACGAGGGGACAGGCGGTGACACTGACCCGTTCGGGGATATTATCAACAAAATGTATCCGCAGGCAAAATAAAAGCAAGGAGGACTGGAAGAATGGCAGGAAAAGAGTTGTTAGGGACCTATACCCCCAGAATGACGCTGGCGGGCGATTTCCCGGTTGTGACCGATTCGGACACAATGAAAGCCGGGGAAAGCGCGGAGGAATTTCAGGTTTTATGCAAGACGGCGGACGGCATGACCGCAGTAACCGCGGATACCATGGGGGAAATTTATGGTATCGCCGCCGCGGATTCTGACGAGGACGGGAACGTGGTGATCTACCTGACGGGTGAATTTTTTGCGGATACCCTGATCTACCCGGATACCGTCACCGCCGCGGATTTAAAAGCGGCATTGCGGAAACTGAATATTTTCATGAAATAAGACAGAAAAGGAGAAAGAGAACATGGGAGAAATCAGCATTTATGACCCCCGTACAATGGGGAAACTGATCGTTCGTATGCCGAAAGTGAGGACGTTTATCAGGGATACATTTTTCGGGAACGTGCAGACTTTTAACACGAAGAAAATTGACGTGGATATGAAGAAAGGCGACCGTCAACTGGCACCGTTCGTACACCCGAAAATCGGAAGTGAAACCATTCCCAACAGCGGATACCAGACCAATACCTATGAACCGCCGCTGCTGGCGCCGGATAAAATCACCACAATAGACGACATTCTGGCAAGGCGGCCCGGTGAATCCCTCTACAACGGGAAAAGCCCGAACCAGAGAGCGGTTGAAAAAATGCAGGAAGATTTTGCGGAACTGGATGAAACGATTAGCCGCCGTGAAGAATGGATGTGCTGCCAGACCCTTTTCACGGGAAAAATCCCGGTGATCGGAAAGGGGCTGAATTATGAGATCGACTTCAATTTCACCAATAAGGAAATCCTGACAGGCACCAAACAGTGGGGGAAGTCCGCCGCTGACCCGCTGGGGGACCTTGACCGCTGGAAAGAAAAGGTGCAGAAAACCGGGTTCGTGAATACCAATATCTGCCTGATGGGAAAAAAAGCGTGTGCGGCGTTCCTGAAAGACGAGAATGTGCAGAAAATGTTGGATAATCGCAGATATGATCTGGCGGTCATCAAGCCGCGGGAACTGCCCGGCGGTGCAACCTACATAGGGACTCTGACAAAGGATGACATTGATATTTATACCTATTCTGAATGGTTCCTTGACGACTGGACGAACAAGCAGAATCCGGAGCAAAAGCCGCTTGTCCCTGAAAATGTGGTTGCTATGTTAAGCACGGAAGCCGTTTACAGTATGCTTTATGGCGGGGTTCCCGTGGTTGATGAAAGAGGGAGAGAGATTGGGATTGCAGAGGGTACGAGAATCCCAGACCAGTGGGTGAAGCGCAGACCAGTCCGCCGCTTCCTGGGATTGTCTGCTGCCCCGCTTCCTGTTCCCAATGAGGTTGACGCCTGGCATATAGCCTATGTGCTGTAGGGCGCTGCCATGAAGAACTTCAAGCAGCTTTTGGCGCAGGATTTGAAAAGTACGTTCTACCGGACAGATGAATTTGCGGAGTTAAGGACGGTTGAGTATGACGGGAAAATAAAAAAGATTCCCGTCATATTTGCGTCCGATACCGTAAACAACCGGAAAATATCTGTCAAGGATAAGGCGGAGGGCTTGCATAAGGTTAGCGTGGTTGTGAGGATACAACTTGAAAGCTGGGGAATCACACCCAGGAAAGGGAAAACACTTTACATTGATGATGAAGCCTACAAGATCGGCACGGTGGCAAGTGAAGATGGGGAAATCATTTTAGGACTGGAGAACATGGACGAATGATTGAGATAACAGAAAGCCAGATAAACAGGGTGGATGCTATTCTTTCCGGCGTGAAAAACGCACGCTATAAGGTATTTTCCAATGCCATAAACCGCGGGCTGACCGCAGGCAGGACGGAGGGGACAAAGGCAATCCGGCAGACCTATAATGTGAAAGCCGGAACCATAACAAAGCATGGGCGGATAAGGCTGGATAAAGCAGGCGAAAGCAGCACGGTAGGACAGATAGAGTTTGCCGGGGCGGTTATCCCTCTAATGCAGTTTAAGGTTTCCCCGAAAGAGGTAAACAAAAGAAAGACTGTGACGGCGGCGGTATTGCGTAACGGGACCGGGGCGCAGATTGCCCAGGCGTATGTTACGAACCTGAAAGGCGGCATAGGGGTATTTGAAAGGCTTACCCGGAAAAGGGAAACGTCACAGACGCTTTACGGGCCATCCGTTGCGCATATGGCGGAAAATACAAATGTTCTGCCGAAAATGGAGGAAACGGCGCAGAGGACGGTAAATGAAAGGGTGGAGCATGAGATTACCCGCCTTTTGAATGGATACGGGAGGTAAATAATGACGCCAATAATGCTTATGCAGGCACTGCAGGGATTCATCAAAAAAGAAACGGCAGACCTGAAAATGCACGCGCGGGTAAAGCGTAACAGCGGGGAAGCCGCGGAACGCCCGCCTGGGGTGTATATAGGGGAACTGCCGGAGCCGGAGGGGACGGAAAAACTGGCGCCGTATGTCCTGATGAAGTTTTTGACCGGGAAGCATGAAAGGAATCCGGGGGAAGATGAAAACAAGTGCATGGTGCGTATTGTTTGCGTTGCCTATTCAGAGGACCCGCAGGAGCGGTATATTCAGGTATTAAACCTATTATCCCGCATTGAGTTCCGGCTTCTGGAAGAAACCGTGATAGACAACCGATTCACCCTGCAGTCCCCAGTGGAAATGATTGTGTATGAAGATAATACGGAACCGTATAAAATCGGTGAGATGGTGACAACGTGGGAACTTCCGGCAATCAGCCGGAAAATAGAGTATTAAGCCAGGAGGGAAAGACAATGGCGAGAACAGCAAAAACCGCAGCGGAAAAGGCCGCCGTGAACACGCAGGAGAGCCAGGAACAGGCTGTAAAGGCAGCAGGCGGAGAAGATACCGCTGTGAACACGCAGGAGGGGCAGGAACGGGCTGAAAAGGCAGCAGGCGGGGAAAATACCGCTGAAACAAAAGAAGCGGCTGAAAACGGCAATAACGGAGCTGAAAAGGAAACCTTTATCTATATCGGGCCGGATGTCAGGGGCGGGGCATTAAAAACAAATGCCGCGCTTACGGGAACCAGGGAAGAGGTAAGGGGATACCTGAAAGGGATTCTGGAAGCAGTCCCCCAGGTGGAACGGCTTCTGGTTCCTGTAAGCAGACTGGCAGAAAGCAAGGGGAAAGTAAAGGAAAAGGGAACCCTGTTGAATAAGTATTACAATGAGGTTGCTTCACTGGATAATGCGAAAAAGGAGGGATAAACAGTTATGAGCGGTTTTTATCATGGAGTAAAAACGGGAAAGCTGGCAACCAGCGTTTCCACGCCTGTAACAGCAGACAGCGGTATTCATTTCGTAGTGGGTACGGCACCGGTGCAGGCCGTGGGCGGAACGGTGAATAAAGCAGTTTTGTGTAACAGCTATGCGGAAGCGGTGCAGGCTGTGGGCTACAGTGACGACTGGGGGAAGTATACCCTTTGTGAAGAGATTTACACGGCCTTTGTGCTGTATGGGATTTCCCCTGTTGTGCTGGTGAACGTGCTGGACCCGGCAAAGCACAGAAAGAAGTTTTCTGCAAATGAATTTGAACTTTCCGAGGAACGGACGGTGCTGCTTCCCCGTGAAGTAATTGCGGAAACTGTGAAGATGGGGGACTATGTGGAAAACGAGGATTACGGGCTGATCTATACGGATTCCGCCCTGGCGGTTGAAGTGATCGAGGGCGGGAAGATAACGGCAGACATAAAGGTATTAAGCATCGAATATTCTGCCGTGTCCCCGGAACTTGTCACAAAAGCGGATATTATCGGCGGCTATGACGTGGAAAACAATCAGTATAAGGGGCTGGAACTGATTGATTCCGTATTCCCTAAATACGGGGTAGTGCCGGAAATTATTTTATGCCCCAAGTATTCAGCGGATTCCGAAGTGGCGGCGGTAATGAGCGCAAAAACAGAGAATATCAACGGCGTGTTTTCTGGAATCTGTATCATTGACGCAGACACGAAAGACACGGTGAGATATACGGACGTGCCGGAATGGAAGAAAGCAAACAATATCACGAAGCCGGGACAGATTCTTGTGTATCCAAAGGTAAAGCTGGGGGATAGGGTTTTCAACTACTCTACCCATGAAGCCTGCAGAATGACGGCAACGGACGCGGCGGAGGATATGGGGGACGGTACGCCCTGTGAATCCCCGTCCAATAAAACACTGCAGATTGACAGCATGGTACTGGAGGACGGTACGGAGGTGCTGTTTGATCTGACGCAGGCAAACTACCTGAACCAGAACGGGATTGTTACGGCGCTGAATTTTATCGGCGGTTATGTGTCATGGGGCAACTCAACTGCCTGTTTCCCGTCCAATACGGACGTTACAGAGTATTTTATCAATGTTTCCCGTATGTTTAAGTGGGTGGCAAACAGCGTTGTCCTTTCTACATGGAACAAGGTAGACCGGCGCTTGAACCGGCGCCTGCTTGAAAGCATTACACAAAGCCTGAACCAATGGCTGAACGGCTTAATGTCGGAAGAGAAGATTCTGGGCGGGCGCGTGGAATTTTTGGAAGATGAGAACCAGGACATAGACCTGATGGCAGGAAAAGCAACATTCCATATCTTCCTTACGCCGCCAAGTCCGGCGCAGGAATTTGAATTTCTGCTGGAATATGATACCAGTTATCTGTCCGGCATGATGGACGCCTAAAGACGGGAGGGGTGACGAATGGCGAAAGTAGATGAAACAGTAATCGGTTTTGCGGTATATGAGAACGGGAAAGAGTATGTGGGGCTTAGTGAAGTGGCCCTGCCGGAAATTTCCGCCGTGACGGAAGAAATTACGGGGGCAGGAATCGCCGGAAAAATGGAATCCGTTGTGCTGGGGGCAATCGAAGCCATGACGGCAACTTTCAATTTCCGCACTGTAACCAACAATGCGGTAAGCCTGCATGAACCACGGCAGCACAACATTGATTTGAGGGCAGCGCAACAGCAGAATGACACGGCAAAGGGCGTTACAGAAGTCGTAAAGGTGCGGCACTGCCTGAAAATGGTTCCGAAGAAACTGAACCCCGGAAAGGTTGCCAGTTCTTCCGCGGCAGAGGTAAGCGGGGAGTATGCGGTACAGTATTTTGCAACATATATCAACGGTGTAAAGAAACTGGAAATTGACCCGCTGAATTATATCTATTTTGTGAATGGAAAGGACTATCTGAAAGACGTCCGCGCCGCATTGGGAAAGTAAATAAAGCGGGGCAGCAGGCAACCGGCGCAGGGCGCTGGTTTTATTTTGCAAAAAAATCAGGAGGATTTGAACAATGGAAGATAAAAAAATTTTGACAACAAGCCAGGGAACGGAGAGTGTGGCCGATTCGGACACGCAGCAGGAAAAAAGAGCAGACAGCACGGACAAGAGCAAGAAAGAGATGGGAAACGCAAGGGTGTATGTGCATACCTTTGCGGAGCCGTTCACCTATGAGGACCAGACCTATACGAAGATCACCTTCAATTTCGGCGGGCTGAAAGGAAAGGACGCTACAAGCCTGGAAGATGAACTGGCGGCAGAGGGAAGATATGTAATCAGCCCGGAACTTTCCGACGTGTATTTGAGCAAGGTTGCCGTGAGAGCGTCGCAGCCCACGATTACTTTTGACGCTATGGAAGAACTGCCGTATGTGGATTTCAAGAAAATCATCAATGCGGCAAGAAATTTTTTAGTGAAGTCGGGCTTGTAAGCCAGAAATCCATAGCAAAATGGGTAAGGAAAGAAAGTTTCAGAATGGCGTGCGCAACTGGAGGCGGTGTGGAATTTTGGCTGAACCTTACCCTTTTGGAAATGATACAGTGGATTCGGGACGCCTTAGAAGCCCAGAAAGAAGATGAACAGTCAGGGGCGGAAATGGGGGTGGATTAGTTGGCGGCTTCACAAAAGCAGTTTGAATTACTCTTTCAGTTGAAAGCCACATATGGGAGCAATTTTGTACAGACGTTCTCCAATGCAGCCAAAACAATGAAAGATATGCAGGGAAGCATAAGCAAAATCAATTCACTTCAAAAGGACATTTCCGGCTATAAAAAACAGCAGGAAGCACTTGATCGCAACCGTACTAAAATGCAGCAGTTACAGGAGGAACACGACAAACTGCGGCAGGAAATGACGGAAACGGCAGAACCGTCTGAAAAATTGCGGAAAGCACTGGAACGCAACGAAAGGCAGATGGAGCAGACCCGGCAGGCTATAGATTCCGAGGAACAAAGCCTTGCAGGGCTGCAGGAACGGTTGCGGGCAGCAGGCGTGAACACGGATAACCTGGACGCTTCCACGGAACGCCTGCAAAGGCAGTATGAACGCCTGCAGCAGTCCCAGGAAAGAATAGGGGATTTGTCGAACCGGATTGAACGGAATAACCAGGCGATTTCACGGACAAAAGGACAGTTGGTGGGAGTAATAGGGGCGGCTACCGCATTAGGGGCCGCCTTTTATGCCGGCCCGATTACAAAGGCGGCTGAATTTGAACAGCAAATGTCAAAGGTGAAAGCCATATCCGGCGCAACAGCCGGGGAACTGGCGGAACTGTCAAGCAAGGCGAAGCAGATGGGAGCCACAACCGAGTTTACCGCGGCGCAGGCCGGGGAAGCTATGGAATATATGGCTATGGCAGGCTGGAAAACTTCTGATATGCTGAACGGCATAGAGGGAATCATGTACCTTGCCAGTGCTTCCGGGGAGGATTTAGCAAGCACTTCCGACATTGTGACGGACGCGCTTACGGCGTTCGGGCTGTCTGCTTCTGACGCAGGGCATTTTTCGGACGTGTTGGCGCAGGCTTCCAGCAACGCCAATACAAACGTGGGAATGATGGGTTCCACGTTCCAGAAAGTCGCGCCGGTGGCGGGCGCGCTGGGGTACAGTGTGGAAGATATGTCATTAGGTATCGGCTTAATGGCGAACGCTTCCATAAAGGCGGAGGTTGCGGGAACCAGCCTGAAAACCGCCCTTGCGAACATGGCAAGCCCCACGGATAAGCAGGCGGCGGCCATGCAGAAATACGGAATCAGCCTTACACGCGCAGACGGGACCATGAAGTCGTTTGGTGAAGTAGTGGAGAACTTGCGCAGCAGTTTAGGTGATCTGAATGAAACGGAACAGGTGGCAGCCGCAACAACCATATTCGGGAAAGAGAGTTTTGCCGGTATGCTTGCAATCGTGAACGCCACGGAAGCGGATTTCAATAAACTGCATGACGCGGTATATAACTGTGACGGGGCGGCAAAGCAGATGTCTGAAACCATGCTGGATAATTTCAGCGGGCAAATGACGCTGGCAAAATCGGCGCTTGACGCTTTACAGGTAAGTTTAGGTGAAGCCCTGCTTCCCACGTTCACGGCAGCAGTAAAGAAGATAACAGAGGTAGTTTCAAAAGTAGCGGAGTTCGCAGAGAAAAACCCGGAACTGGTGCGGACAATAGCAAAAGTGACAGCCGGACTACTGGCATTAAAAGCCGGGGGCTTAGTCGCAAAGCTGGGATTCCAGGAAATCCACGGCGGCGTCCTGGTGGTGCAGAGGGCGTTAGAGATATTCCGGGGGCGCACGATATTAGCGGGATTTAACGCTATGGGGCTGGGCGCAAAACTGGCAGGAATGGGAAGCAGCGTGATGGGCTATTTTGGGAGCCTGGGCGGTGCTTTTTCTAATGTCATAGGTTCCAGCCGGATATTAAGCAAGGTGACAGGCGTAGCGCGGCTGATAGGCGGCAGGCTGTCAGGCGGAGTGCTGGGGGCGTTCGGGAAAGTGACCGGGAAAATAACCGGGATTTTCGGGCGGATAGGCACGGCAGTCATAGGCGGCCCGCTGGGGAAGCTGGGCGGCGTTATCGGTGGCATTGTCGGGAAGATTGGGACGGCATTAGCCCCGGTGGGGAATCTGTTCAAAGTGGCGTTTTCCCCGCTTGCAAAATTAGGCGGTTCCCTGTTTGGGAGTTTCGGGGGGATAATCGGAAAAATATTCCCCATTGTGGCGGCGATTACCGCTGTAGTGACAGTTATCCAGCTAGTCAGGAAAAACCTTGACAAGATACGGGACTTTGTTGGAAAGATTTTTGGCGAACAGGGGCTTGTGATATTTGACAAGATTGTAGCCGTTATTTCCAGCATAGGGGAAACCATAAAGAATGTGTTCAGTGACGGGAACCTGGGAGCGGCGCGGGATAAGATACAAGAGATTTTCGGGGATAAAGGCGTAGCGGTATTTGACGGTTTTGTTTCCGCTTTCAGGACGGTGCAGGGAATTGTAAGCCAGTTCGTAGGATTTGTAACGCAGCACATTGTACCCGTGGCAGAGCAGATTTTTTCCGTGATTGTGACAACGGTAATACCAGGAATCGTGAACACGGTGCAGGCGGCGGCGCCTACCATAATGTCAATCGTTCAGACGGTGGCAACATTCATAGGGCAGGCGGCGGTACTGATCGGGGAGTTCATAGCGGGAATCATGCCTGTAATCAGTGAAATCATATCTTTCCTGCAGGCGAACGTGTTTCCGGTTATCGGGGCGATTTTTGACCTGATTGTGAGTACCGTTCTTCCAGCGGTTGCAAGCGGGATACAGACGGTGGCGGGCATTGTTATGTCAATTTTGAGTGCGCTGCTTCCGTTCATACAAACGGCGGTTACAAACATATGGACCGTAGTCCAGCCGATTTTACAGGCGGTGCTTAGTTTTATACAGTTTATGATGCCTACCATCCAGGCGATTGTTTCAAACGTCATAAATACCATAAGCGGGATTATCAATGGTTTAATGACCGTGTTGCAGGGCATTATCCAATTTATCACCGGTGTGTTTACCGGCAACTGGAGCCAGGCATGGGAGGGCGTGAAAAACATATTCAGCGGAATTTTTGAAAGCCTGAAATCCATAGCGAAAGGGGTTGTAAACGGGCTTATCAGCATATTGAATACGGCTATACGGGGGCTGAACAAACTGAAAATCCCTGACTGGGTTCCGGGCATAGGCGGAAAGGGTATCAATATCCCGGAGATTCCGCAGTTTGCAAAAGGGACGGACAGGACGCCGGATACTTTCATAGCAGGCGAGAACGGGCCGGAACTTATCACGGGCGCGGCAAACAGAAAAGTATTTACCGCCATGCAGACACAGAGCATTTTCAACAATACCATGCGGCGGGGCGGTGTGACCGATTCGGACACGCCGACAGCGCAGGGGCTTAAAGTCGGCGGCGGAATGATACAGATCCACATAACCAACAGCCCGCAGATTCAGGCGGCAGGGGGTGACGCGAAAGAAATAGAAAGCCTGTTAAGGCAGGCCAATGAGGAATTTTTATCAAAAGTAAAAGCGTTGGTAAAGCAGGCTCTTGCAGAAGCGGAAGAGCAGAAAGCGAGGGTGGCATATGCCTAAAAATTATACAACCGTGGCGGGCGATACATGGGACATTGTTTCTTACAAAACGCTGGGGAATGAAATGTATAAAAACGCGATACTGGAAGTGAATCTTGCCAGCCGGGAAACAGTGGTTTTCCCGGCTGGTGTTTCTCTTACCATACCGGACATAGAGCCGGAAGTATCGGAGGATTTGCCGCCGTGGAAAAGGGGGATAGGGATTGAGTGACAGGAACCGGGCAAGGCGGACGGAAATAAGGCTGAAATTTAAAGGCATTGACATAACCAGGGATTTAGAAAAATATCTGCAGTCAATGACCTATACGGACAATGAAGAGGACAAAACGGACGACATAAGCCTTACCCTGGACGACAGGGGGAGTAAATGGCTTACAAAATGGCTGAACACAAAGAACGCCACAAAGACCGTCCAGGCTTCCGAAAAGAAAGAATTTGCCGTGGGCGATATTGTGCAGTTTAAGGGCGGCCCGGTTTATATTTCTTCTATGGCGGCAAGCCCGACAGTGAACAGGGGCGCTTCCCGGTGCAAGCTGACGATAAAGAACAGCAACGCACACCCGCTACACCTGATTTCAGAAGATGGGGCGCGGGTGTACGGGTGGGTGAACGCCGCTGACGTTGAGGGCGGGGAAGCAGGGCAGCCGCAGGAGGTAAAGGAACGCAAGGCGTTCAAGGGGACGGAGATACACGCGGTTATCATACAGAAAAACCCTTTTTCTGACGGGAAAGACAAGGTGCATGATTGCGGGGTGTTTGAGATTGACAGCGTGGACTTTTCCGGCCCGCCTGACAAGCTGACAATCAAGGCAACTTCCATTCCCTATTCCAGCACATTACGGCAGACAGAGAAAACAAAGGTGTGGGAGAACAGCACGCTGAAAAATATAGGGGCGGCAATAGCCCAAAACAACGGTATGCAGCTTATGTATATATCAAGCTACAATCCCACATATAAACGGAAAGAGCAGTTGAACATATCAGACATTGTTTTCCTGCAGACCCTTTGTAAAGGGGCGGGGATTTCCCTGAAAGTGACTTCAAAAATGATCGTCATGTTTGACGCGGCGGAGTATGAGAAAAAGCCGGAAGTGAAGAAACTGAAAAAGGGAAAGAAAAACATATTGAGTTATAAATTGAGTACCAAAACAACAGATACGGAATATGTGAAATGCACCGTGAGTTATACGAACCCGGTGACAAAGGAAAAGATTGAAGCAACTTACACAAAACCGGGTGGCGGCGGTGAAAACGCGCAGGAACTAAAGATTGAAGAAAAGGTGAACAGCAAGGAGGAAGCCCTGGTTTTAGCCGGGAAATATTTAAGGGCAAAGAACAAAGGGGAAACCACGGCGCAGATCACAGTTATTGGAGATGTTGACTATTGCGCCGGAATCACGGTCCGCCTTTATGGTTACGGGGAATATGACGGAAAGTATATTGTGGAAACAGCAACACATAACCTGACGGGAGGATACACAACGGATTTGAAATTGCGTAGCTGCCTGGAGGATTACTAGATGAACGGGGATAAGGAAATAAAGGAACTGCAGGCCATGGTGCGTGTAGGGATTGTAAGCAAAGTGGACGCCGGGAAGCTGACCGCAAGGGTTAAGTATGTGCAGCAGGATACAATGTCAGGCGATATGAAGCTGTTACAGAATCACCCGGATAGCTGTACCGCAGAATACAAATGTCCTGCCTGTGGGAAATGCTGGTGGATACCAAAACCGGGGCAGTATGTGTTATGCGTTCTGATTCCGGGCGGCGACGGTGACGGCGTGATTTTGGGAGGTATTTAATCATGGCAAAGCTGGGGACGCTGGGGAAAATCGTATTTTCCGTATCAGACAAGAAAGTGCAGACATTTGATGATATGAGCCTGGAATCGTCTGTAAAATACCATACCCATGACAGACACCTGAAAAAACCCCTGCTTGAATTTGGGGGAATGGAAAGCGACAAACTGTCTTTTACAATGTACCATTCCGTATTTTTAGGGGTGAACCCTGAAAAGCAGGTAAAAATGATTGACAAGTACATGAAAAACGGGGAAATCCTTTCCTTGATAATCGGCGGGAAACGGTACGGGAGTAAGTGGGTGATTACAAAACATTCAAAGGCTTATAAGAAGTTTGGAAAAAAAGGGGAAGTCCTTGCGGTGGAAAGCAAGGTGACGCTGGAAGAGTATGCCAGCAGATAAAAAGGTGGTGGGAGAAATGGCTTATACGGTGTCGGCGACAGATGAAAGGGGAATCAGCTTCCAGCCTGAAAGCGTGGTGGAAGAGGTTCTTCAAAATGTCTGGTTTATCCTGAACACGCTGGAATATGACTGCCCGCTTGCCAGGGGGCTGGGGTTAAGCCCGGAATTTATTGACAGGCCGATAGAAACGGCGCAGGCGTTAAGCGTGGCGGACGTATTTGACAAGATAGAGCGGTTTGAACCAAGGGCGGAAGTCCTGGAAGTGAATTTTGAAAGTAGCCACGCGGACGGAAGAATTTATGCGACAGCGGAGGTGAATATAGATGGCGATTATGACAGCGAGGAATACACCGGATAGTTACCCGGAAGTAAGTTTTTGCGAAACGGACACGGCAAAAATTGTGAATATGCTGATAAAAGGGTATGAACTGATTACACAACGGACGCTGTACCCGGCAGACCCGGTGAGGGTTTTCATTCTGTGGGTGGCGGACATTATTACCCAGGAAAGGGAACTGATTAACTATTCCGCAAGAATGAATATCCCCCGGTATGCTGTGGGGGTGTTCCTGGACGCGCTGGCAGAACTGTTCTACAACGTACACCGCCTGCTGCCGGAGCCTGCAACTTGTGTATTGCGGTTTGAACTGTCCGTGGCGCAGGAAGAAAACTATACCATTCCCCAGGCAATCCAGGTGACGGTTGACGGGGAAATCATTTTCAGAACAACGGAAACAATTATGTTCCCTGCCGGGCAGGACTATGTGGAAGTCCCTGCCGTGTGCCTTACGGCTGGGACCGTAGGAAACGGGTTTGTGCCGGGGCAGATCAACAAAATGGTAGATGAACAGTTCCTTTACTTCAAGGACGTTTACAACGTCACGGAGAGTGAGGGAGGGACGGAGCAGGAAAGCGACAATGATTTTTACAACCGTATGCGGGAAAGCGTGGAAAGCTATTCCACGGCTGGACCGGAGGGCGGATATATCTACCACGGAAAAAGTGCTTCCAGTGTGATTTCTGATATTATGCCGGATTCCCCAACGCCGGGGTTTGCCGATATCCGGGTAATGCTTCACAACGGGGAACTGCCGGGGGAAGAAATACTGAAAAGGGTAGAAGAAAAATTGAGCGCAAAGGACATAAGGCCAATGTGCGACTTTGTACAGGTGGCGGCGCCGGAAACCGTGCCTTTCCATATTGACATAACCTATTATATCCCGGAGGGAAAGAACGCGGCAACGGCTGAAATCATACAGAATGTTGAAACGGCAGTACAGAACTATATAGCATGGCAGACGGAAAAAATGGGCCGGGACATAAACCCGTCTTATTTCCACGGGCTGTTAATGCAGACGGGAATCAAGCGTGCGGAAATCCGGGAGCCGCAGTTCATGAAGCTGGAAAAGAAATGCGTTGCGGCGCTTGACGGGAATCCGCGGGCGGTGAACGGGGGAACGGAAGATGAATAATGACATTTTCAACATAGACCTGACAAGGACGCTTCCGCCAGCGTTGAAGCAGGATAAAACCATGCGGGCGCTGTCACAGGTGATTGCCGGGGAACTGCAGGAAAATGCAAGGCTGATCTGTAACAATGTCATTTATGCCAGGATTGACGAACTGCCGGAAAAGCTGCTTGACATTCTGGCTTATGACCTTCATATAGACTGGTACGATTATGACTACCCGGTACAGGTGAAAAGGGACCTGATAAAGACCAGTGTAAGGGTGCATAAGAAGCTGGGGACGGTTTACGCCGTGGAAACCGCGTTAGGGGCGCTTCACCCGCGTTCTGAAATTGAAGAATGGTTTGATTACGGCGGGGAACCGTTCTATTTCCGCATTGTGCTTGACGTGTCACAGTCCAGGGTAAGGGCAGATTCCGGCAGGATTATAAAAACCGTGAAAATGTATAAGCGGCTGACGGCCCACATAGAGGGGCTTTATTACCAGTGCGGGGTTGTGATTGAAGTTGGTGCGCGGGCGGAATATTTCAGGTTCCGAAGCAGGGCGGCGGGGCGGGTGCTGGCAGGAACGGAACCATACAGGAATGTGCGGGGCGGCGTTGGGAATGGGGAAATTGAGATTGAAACAGACGCGGCAGGCACATGGTTCCAGAGCGTGCAGGCGGGTACAGAGCCATACCGCAACCGGATATTCAGGAAAAAGGATTCTTCCGTGGAAGCGGATACAGAAGCGGAAAGGAACCATTACCGGACAGCGGCAGCAGGGAGGACGCAGGCCGGAACGGAGCCGTACAGAACCGTAAAGGGCGGAGTGGAAGCGGGCGGGGTATGGATTGAACTGGATACAGAAAGCGCCGGATTCCAGAGCGTGCAGGCAGGGACGGAACCAGGCCGCAGCCGGATATTCAGGAAAAGGGATTCTGCCGTGGAAGCGGATGCCGAAGAGGAACGGAGCCGTTACCGGACGGCGGCGGCAGGGCAGACGCGGGCCGGGACAGAGCCGCAAAGGAATGTTTTCATTAAATTTTCGGAAACAGAGATAGAAGAGGAACCAGACACAGAACAATATAAGTACAGTGTTGTGGCGGCAGGGTTGGGACGTGCGGGAGAAACCCCGTACAGGAACGTGGCAGGGGGAGCGGAGGAAAGCCGGGTGGAAACGGAGGAAAGCACAGAGGATTTTCTTTTCACCGCAGGGCCGGCAGGAACCGAACCATACCGGGGCAGGAAAGGAGGGGCAGGGGGAGATGAAATGCAGATCACCGCAGAAGCGGAGCCGTACCAGTTTGCGAGTGCGGCGGCAGGGACCGAACCGGGCAGGACCCAAAAAGGAACGCCGCAGGGTTCGGGGGTTGAACAGTCGGCAGCAGGCGAAGCGCACGCATACCACACCGCATATTGCGGCGTGAAAGGGCTGGGCCGTAAAAATAAATAGCAGGAGGTGAGGGAAATGCTGACAGAAAAGGCGTTCGACAGTTTCAAAACCTTTGTTGAAACCAATATTGCCTATGCAAAAGTTGAGTTTGACAAAAGCGGGGAACTGGAGAGGGTGGCAATCCACCGCAGGGAAAGGCTGAAAGACGGCAGGGTGGCGTTGAGCCTTTCCATTACCCCGGAGAAGTCCGGGGAAACCGTTGTGACACGGGTGCAGCTTTATGACAACAATAATGACCTGTGGGCGGATAAGGAAGAGGACATTCTTCTGAAAGACGTCCAGGAGGGGGTGCTGTACCGATTCAGTTTTGATTTCAGGGAGGTGTAAAGGATTGTACGAGGAAAAGATTTGGCAGGACCATGTAACGGAATTTGAGGACCGTTACGAGGAAACAACGAACCCTGACGGGACCGTGACGCATATCCCGGTGGAGGGTGAAGTTATCCAGCAGGGGACGCCGCAGAATGCAAAGAATTTCAACCATATGGAAGATGGGATTTCAGCGGCGAATGAAAAAGCGGCGTATATTATGCTTACGCTGCTGCACCACGGGCAGACGCTTGAAAACCTGAACGGGGAAGTAGGGACGGTTACGCTTACCAATACCGAGGAATACCCGTTCAACAACTCAATGGAAACCGTTGCCCTGAAACAGCCCCGCGGGAATCTGGACTACCGTGTGATCGTGGAAGCGGAAGCAGAGGACACGGGCGCAGTCGGGGAAATCCGCATTACGGACAAACAGGTGAACGGGTTCAAGATTTCGCATACCGGGAGCGCAAAACGGGTGAATGTGAAATATGTGGTGGAGGGAGGAACTTACTAAATTATGGCGGCGAATGTCATCATAAAATCAGAGGAAAGACGGCAGCAGGAAGCCTATGTGCTGGAACAGTTTGGAAAAGGCGGCGGGAACGCCAGCCGGGAAGCCAGGGAAGCGGCGGAGTGTATCAACGCCAGGACGCAGGAAGCCTATAAGGAACTATGCAAAATGGAGGGCAGAAGATGAATGTAATTGAAAAGACGGCAGGGAGAAAGATTGACTACAGCGTGAGGGGTTCCGAAATCACCTTTGCGGATGAACTTATGCTGAACCTTGAAAACCGGGAACGTGACACGGAAATGCAGATTGATATTTGTGAAGATGTGTACGGCTGTCTGTGCGTGGGAGTGAGTGCAGGCACAAGGCGCTATGTGGCGCAGATCGTCATTCCGGCAAGGAAGTATGTGGAAGTGGAACCCCCGGAAACAGAAACGGGAATCATGGCGGCGGAATCCGGGGACGGCGGGACAATGGGCAGCGGCAGGACACAAGAGGCCGTGCCGTTCAGCATGAACAACTGTACCCTTATTTTATGGGGAATGGAATAATCAGGAGGGAAAGAACATGGGAAATTTTGATGATATGAAATTAGCCGTTGAGAGTATCAGCGGCGGAAGAAACACGGTTATCCTGGACGATTTGGGAAAGCCCAGTGTCGTGTTTCCGTTCGTAAAGCAGAAATACAGTGACTTAATCAGCGGCGGAACCCAGGAAACCCTGCCCTGCTTCATTGTGGACGGGCAGGAAAAGGATGTTGTGTATATCAGCAAATTCCAGAATATCGTAAAAAACGACAGGGCGTACAGCCTGCCCTTAAAGGACCCTAGAGTGTATATCACTTTTGACGAAGCACTGCAGGTGTGCCGGAACAAGGGGAACGGCTGGCATTTGCTTACGGGCGGAATGTGGCAGGCGGTGGCGTTATGGTGCAAGAAAAACGGGACTTTGCCGCATGGAAACAATAATTACGGGTGTGCTTCTGAAAACGGGTTTGAAAAGGGCGTCCCTACATACAAGGAGGAATCCGGGAGGGTGTTGCGGACAGCAACCGGTTCCGGGCCGGCAACGTGGAACCATGATTTCACGGATTCCGGCATTTCTGACCTGAACGGGAATGTATGGGAATGGACTGCAGATATGCGCCTGAAAAACGGGGAAATCAATATTATTCCTTATGGCAACGCTATGAAGCTGAACTGCAATATGGGGCCGGAAAGCACGGAATGGAAAGCGATTCTTCCAAACGGAACCCTGGTAAATCCCGGAACTGCCGGAACCCTGAAATATGAAAACAGCAGGGCCGGGGACGCAACAAAAACAAGCCATTCCGTAGGCGGAACCCTGACATTGAGTGATGTCCTGCAGCACCCAATGTATACGGGAAGTGACGTTGAAAATGATTATGGGTATGTTGGCGGCGCAAGCCCGCTTATGCAGGCATTGACCGCGGAAGCCGGGTTGACCGTGCCGCAGATTGTGAAAGCCTATGGTTTATTCCCTGTGGACGCTGATCTGGGTGGGGATGGCTTATGGGTGCGGAATTACGGAGAGCGGTTGCCTTTGCGCGGCGGCGGCTGCGATACTACCTTGCAGGCGGGCGTTTTCGCACTGAACCTGCACTACCGCCGTTCGATTAGTTACGGAGATGTTGGCTTCCGCGCCGCTTTTGTTTCTCTGTAATCTGGAACGTGTGTTCTGTTTGTGCCGCGATAGCGGCGCTTTTTCCCTCACAAGGCTTTGCCTTGTGAGGGTCGCTTTTTTCGGGTTTTTTGTAAAATTTTAAAAGCGCATGGAATTTTATAGGGGATTGTGATAGAATAGAAAATCATGATTCAAGCGAGGAATATACATGGCAGAGGAAACGAAAGGGGAACAGGAAGAACTAATCATACAGCAGAAAGTGTATGATATGATAATGTACGCATATCCGGCGGTTGAACAGTTTCCAAAAAGCCAGAAATTTAGTCTTGCGCAGGATATGAAAAAGTGTCTGGATAATATAATGCGGTATGTCATAGCGGCGAACAAGAAATATACCAAAAAGACAACACTGCAGGAACTGGATATAGAAGTGGCGGCATTGAAAATTTATATCCGCATGGCGCGTGATTTGGGCTATCTTCCGCCGAAAAAATATGAAGTGTGGTCGAAAATGGCGGTGGAAGTTGGAAGAATGGTTGGCGGCTGGATAAAGGCAGACCGGGCAAAGATGAATATACCAGAAAAAGAAAAGGAAACGGAGGGAGAAGAAAAGCAGAATGAAATAATGTACCGGTGCAGTGAGTGCGGAGAAGAAATAATAGGAAAAATCAAACAATATTCCGAAAAGCATTTCGGGGCCGCATACTGTTATAAATGCCAGAAAAAGCATAAGGCAGAATACCGGGGGTAGGCCACAGTTGCCTTTGCGCGGCGGCTCCTATTGGAATAATGGATTGCAGGCGGGCGTTTTCGCGCTGAACCTGAACAACCGCCGTTCCAACATTAGTGAAAGTGTTGGCTTCCGCGCCGCTCTACCTCAAAGTCAGATACCCGCGCCTTACGGGGCGCAGGCCAGTACAGAGGGATAAAGGGGCCTGCTTCCGTGCCGTATGGCAGAAAATACAATGATTGCAGAAACCGCCAGTAGCCCCCAGGGGCGAAAGCCGTTATATGCAATATTTGGGAGTGAACCACAGTTGCCTTTGCGCGGCGGCGGCTACAATACTACCTTGCAGGCGGGCGTTTTCGCACTGAACCTGAACAACCGCCGTTCGATTAGTAACGGAAATGTTGGCTTCCGCGCCGCTCTACCCTCAAAGTCAGATACTTATGCCTTACGGGGCATAAGCCAGTACCGGGGGATAAAGGGGTTTGCTTCCGTGCCGCAGGGCAGAAAATACAATCCGTGCATAAGCCGCCAGTAGCCCGGAGGGTGAAAGCCGCTTACTGTATAAAATTTGGGAATGGGCCATAGTTGCCTTTGCGCGGCGGCAACTGGAACAACGGCACGCAGGCGGGCGTTTTCGCGCTGAACCTGAACAACCGCCGTTCGCTATCCAATGTAAGTGTTGGCTTCCGCGCCGCTCTACCCTTACAGTCAGATACCTATGCCTTACGGGGCATATGCCAGTACCAGGGGGATAAAGGGGCCCGTTTCCGTGCCGCAGGGCAGAAAATACAATCCGTGCATAAGCCGCCAGTAGCCCGGAGGGTGAAAGCCGCTTACTGTATAAAAGTTTGGGAGCAGGCCATAGTTGCCTTTGCGCGGCGGCAATTTCGGTAATGTCGGGCAGGCGGGCGTTTTCGCGCTGAACCTGAACAACCGCCGTTCCAACAGCTATCACAATGTTGGCTTCCGCGCCGCTCTACCTCACAGTCAGATACCTATGCCTTATGGGGCATATGCCAGTACAGAGGGATAAAGGGGCCGGCTTCCATGCCGCAGGGCAGAAAATACAATGGTTGCAGAAACCGCCAGTAGCCCCCAGGGGTGAAAGCCGTTATATGCAATATTTAACAGGTGGAAGCATGAAAAGCATTAAACATATTTTTGAACAGGTGACGGATTACGAAAACCTTTATAAAGCCTACATGAACGCCAGGATTTGCAAAAGGTACAGGCGGGAAGTGTTGCGCTTTTCGGCGCACTTGGAAGATAACCTTACGCAGATACAGCAGGAACTTGTAAGCGGCACTTATCAATTTGGGAAGTACCGTGAATTTTATATCTATGAACCAAAACAGCGGCTTATCATGGCGCAGTCGTTCCGTGACAGGGTGGTGCAGTGGGCGATTTATCAGCTATTGCACCCGATATTCCAAAAGGGCTATATTTCAGATTCCTATGCCTGCATAGAGGGCAGGGGGACCCACAGCGCGGTTGAAAGGCTGCATTACTGGCTGAAACAGACAGACAGGAAGCCGGAAAAGTTCTATTACCTGAAACTGGATATCAGCAAATATTTTTACAGAATAGACCATGCCGTGCTTATGGGGATTCTGGAAAGGCGGATTAAGGACGCCAGAATGATAGAACTGTTAAGCAGGATTGTAAACAGCAATACAAATTTCGGTTTGCCGCCTGGGAAGAGTCCAGGAGAAGTGCAGAAAGCGGAGCGGGTAAACGACAAGGGTATGCCGGTCGGGAATCTGTCAAGCCAGATGTTCGCAAATTTGTACATGAACGAGTTGGACCAGTATTGCAAGCGGGAATTGCGGATACATTACTATATCCGGTATATGGATGATGTGATTATCCTGCATGAAGATAAAAAGCAGTTGCACGAATGGAAAGACCTGATAAACACATTCCTGCAGGAACGGCTGAAACTGGACCTGAATAAGAAAACTTGTATCAGGCCGGTAACGCTGGGGATTGAATTTTGCGGGTACAGGGTATGGGCAACCCATACAAAGTTACGCAAAAGCACCGCCTTGAAGATGAAACGGAAGCTGAAACAGGTTCAGGAAAAATACGCGGCGGGTGAAATGACTTATGAAAGGGCCATGCAGACAGTAAATTCCTATATGGGGATACTGAAACACTGTGACAGCTACAGTTTGCGGCGGGCGATATTCGGGGAATACTTAAAGCCCCCGTATTATGACGGCTGGTTCTACTTACAACGGAATAGCATAGACGCAGAGGGCGACGGTAAATGACACCGCCGCTTTTTTATGTGGAAAAACAGAGAAAGGGGCCGTGCGGAATGATGGAGCAGGAAAAAGATGTAATGCTTGAGATTTTGGAAAGGCTTACCAAAATCGAAACAAAGATTGACAGCTACAGCGACGCAAAGAAAAAGACCTATGACAATGAAAAGGAAATCATAAAACTGAAAGGAGATATTGAAGCCCTGGAAAAAGAGAATGTCACGCAGAACGCAGAAATTGCGGAACTGAAAGAAAAGAACAGGTGGCTGTTTCGGACGGCGGCAGGGGCGGTGATTACCGGGCTTGTGGGTATCATCATAGCCATAATAGGCGCGGGGGTGGGCGTATGACATATGTAGCCGTTGCGCTTGCTGGGATTGCGGCAGGGTTTTTCATTACCCTGCTGTTTTTCCGCATACAGGCAGAAAAAAAGATGAAAAAGCGGATAAGGACCGGGGCAAACAGAGAAAAAGGAAAGCAGGACGGAGAGAAAATCAGCTTCACGAAAGCGGTTTTGTCCCTTGTCCTGCTTACTTACTTTTTCGGGCTTGCCGTGGGCGTGTATGTGACGCTGAAAGACTATTCACAGTTTGGGATTCTGGCTACATACATAGCAACGCCGACAACGACAGTGATCGCCCTGTATTGCTGGAAGTCGAAAGCGGAAAACATGATAAAGCTGAAAAAGTATTTCCCGGAAGAAACAAAGGACATTCCGGTAGACCTGAACAATATCAGCAGTTAGGAGGAAAACCACATGAAAATCAAAGAAAGTTTTGCAAAGAAAAACCGCTGTTATACCAACGGAACCAGAATCACGGTGAAAGGGCTTATGCTTCATTCCGTGGGCTGCCCGCAGCCGGACGCGGCGGTATTTGTGAAGAACTGGGACAGCGCGGCGGCCGGGGTTTGTGTACACGCTGTTTTGGGTGAGGACGGCATGGTGTACCAACTGCTGCCCTGGAACGTGAAAGCGTGGCACTGTGGAAGCGGCAGCAGGGGGAGCGGGAACAATACCTATATCGGCGTTGAAATGACGGAACCCGCAACAATCAAGTATACGGGCGGTGCTTCCTTTACGGACAAAAACCCGGAAGAAACAAAGCGGTTTGTGCAGGCAACCTATAAACACGCGGTTGATCTGTTCGCCCACCTCTGCAAACTTCACAACCTGAACCCACTGGCAGACGGGGTAATCATTTCCCATTCCGAGGGGCATAAAAGGGGGATTGCAAGCAATCACGGAGATGTGGAGCATATCTGGAGCAGATACGGGCTTTCTATGGGGCAGTTCAGAAAGGACGTGAAAGCGGCCATGGACGGCACAGACGGCGTAAGCGGGGCAGGGGGTACAAATATACCGCCGCAGGCAGAAAACGCCGGGAATGGGGCGAATATGAAGCCCTACACGGTAAGGATTACGGCAAGCGTGCTGAATGTGCGGAAAGGGCCGGGAATAGGGTACAAAGTCACTACACAGGTAAAACGTGGAGAGGTATACACGATTGTAGCGGAGGAAATGAACGGCACTACAAAGTGGGGGAAGCTGAAAAGCGGGGCCGGGTATATCAGCCTTGCCTATACGCAGAAATGTTAAGGAGGGCGCAGGCATGGCGGATTATATCGGCGCGCTGGTGAAAAGGTTTGAAAGCGGGACGAAAGGAAGCCTTTCCCTTTCTTCGTGCGGGTATGACTGGGGGCTTAGTTGCGGTTCCTACCAGCTTACATTGCGCTGGGGGAACTGTATAAGTTTCCTGAAAAAGTATTTCCCGGACAAGGCAGAAGAACTTTATTTCACCAGCAGGAAAGACATAAAGACGGGGGAATGGCCCGGAAGCGAACACTGTTCCAGCCCTGAAAAAGTCATGGAGATATGGCGGGAATGTTACCAGGCGGCAGGGCAGGAAAAGTTCTTTCAGTATGAACATGAATACATACAGAACGCTTACTATGAACAGATCATGAAGAAACTGCAGGGATATTTCAACCCGAACAACCATTCCAGGGCTATGCAGGAATGTATATGGAGTTGGGCGGTACACCAGGGAAGCGAGGGGGCGTATAAGGAATTTACCGCCGCCTGTACGGCAGCAGGAATAAACCCGCAGGCCACGGCGGCGGAAATCCTGCTGGATATTCTGTATGACAAGCGGTATTCCGTGGCTGGCACAACCAGATATAAAAAAGGGGCGGGCAGGGATTCGGAGCGGGAAACGCTTAGAAGCTACTGCAATATAAAACCGCTTCCGTACCGCGGTGTATGCGCAAGCACAGGAGCCGCAGACGGCGTAAACGGGGCAGGGGGTACAAATATACCGCCGCAGGCAGAAAACGCCGGGAATGGGGCGAATATGAAGCCGTACACGGTAAGGATTACGGCAAGCGTGCTGAATGTGCGGAAAGGGCCGGGAACCGGGTACAAGATCGCCACGCAGGTAAAGCGGGGGGAGGTATTCACGATTGTAGCGGAGGAAATGAACGGCACTACAAAGTGGGGGAAGCTGAAAAGCGGGGCTGGATATATCAGCCTTGCCTATACGGAAAAAAGATAATGTGACCGATTCGGACACATGGAAAGAAGAGGTATAATAAAAATGACAGTATTACATTTCATGCTGAAATATTGGGACAGTATTGTTCTGGTGGCGGTTGTGGCCGGGTTTATCCTGTATCTGATAAAGACCGGGCAGACAAAAATTTTAAAGAAAATCGCCGTCCGCCTGGTTACGGAAGCAGAGGGAGAATTGGGAAACGGAACCGGGATTTTCAAGCAGGCGGCAGTCATTGAATGGCTGTATGATAAAATCCCTGCAGTGCTGAAAATCTTTTTCACACAGAAAGACCTTGAAAAGCTGGTGGATACCGTGGTGGAAGAGGTAAAGAAAAAGTGGGAGTGCAACGAGAGTATTCAGGAATACATTGAAAGCAAACAGCTTATGCGGCTGACGAGCCTGGAATGTGGCGTTGAGGAAATCGACGTGGCGGGGGTAAGGCTGGAACCCGGCGCCATAGTAAAAATGGAATAGCCTGATCTGGAAAGCCCCGTATGCGGAACTGCTGCATACGGGGCTTTTTGTCTACTATAACCTGGTATTCATTCCAGTAGTTGCGGTGAAGATTTCCTGGAGCATATCACAGTAAACGCCTTTTACAACTTTCACGGATTCTTTCTTGTCTGCCGTAAACTGATAAGTGCGGCGGTTCAACCGGCCTGCCGTGAACCTGAAAAAGTCCATTGTGTAAGTATCATCACCATTCAGGGTTATCCATAAGCGGTTCGCCCTGCTGTAGTTTTTGGGGAGCGTCATGCGCAGCGTATTGCCGTCTGCAAGGAGATTTTTTGCCCCGGTCATTGCCAGGAATTTGTTTCCGCCCAACTGTTCAAGAATAATATCTGCAACTTTCATTTTGATTTCCTCCGTGTGTTTCATTTGATGATGCTATTATATACTGACGGAAGTATAATTTCAATAGGCAGGATGCACAAAATTACGGAAGTATACTTGTGTATTTTGCATACTTCCGTAAGTTTTTAAACAATATTCACGCTTCCTTGTTCCCCGTACTGGAATATGGCCTGAACCGTTTCCAGAAGTTCTTTCTTTGCAAGCCGCGCCAGCCGGGAAAGTTCTGCTTTTGTGGTACTTTTGAAGTGGTGGTACAGGCGGTCCTTATACTGTTCCAGGTGATAAGAATAGAAAGCGGCGGGGTTGCCTGCATTATCTTCCAGCCATTCGCAAGCCTGCTTCAAGTTGTAGTACAATGTATAGTGGCCTGCTTTCTGCCTTACTGTCAGGCGGATTTCCTTTAACTGCTTTTCCCCGGCTTCAAGTGCGGTCCGGCTGTAGGTTGCTTTTTCTGTCTTTAACATTTTTTATACCTCCGATCTGGCATGGCGGCAGCAGTACCGCCGCCCAGTTTTTAGTTTTCTTTGTTCAGTTCGGTCCAGACGTGTGAACCGAGTTCCCGCATGGCTTCCGGTGTTTCTTTTACAAAGGTGAAAAAGATAAAGGTCATAAATTCTGATTTGGTCCGGCTCCACTCTTCCGGCGTCATGTTGGGGTTTTGTGCCAGTTTCATTTCAAGGAGTTTTTGCGTAAGTTCCTGCCCTGCAGGAGAGTTCAGGGCGGTTCTTTCCGCTTCTGACACTTTTTCAACAAAATCATTAAAATTCTCTGCTAACATCATTCTTTTTTCTCCATATGCTTGTTTTGGTGGGGCAGCAGGAGCCGCCCCGGTGCTTAATTTATGCTGTCAGGCTGGGAGCCATTGAGTACCGCCCCAGGGGGTAAACTGTTTCGGTGTTGGAGTATTCGGAAATCTTCTGATTGATTCGACACTTAAATGTTTCCCTGCCGTCCGTGAGGGTGATTGTTTTTTCTGTCCTTGCGGTGACTGTATAAGTCCAGACACATTCATGATTGCAAATGCTTGTCGTGCTGTACTGCTTCCCTACTTCAAATTTTTTCATCTTTCCTTACCTCCGTGTGCTTCATTTGATGATGATATTATATACTGACGGAAGTATATTTTCAATAGGCGGGACGCACAAAAATACGGAAGCATACTTGTGTATTTTGTATACTTCCGTAATGCGAACCCCGGAGAACCGGGGCCCTGATATTATGCTGTGATTTTTTCAAGAATTGGTAATGCTTTTTCGGCAAGCGCCTTTTTCCGTTTCTGCATAGTGGATTTTGCAGTTCTTTTGATTGCGGATTCTGCCGTCTTTTTTGAATTTACACCATACCCGGCGGCATCCCTCAAAATTGCAACCTCTTCTTTTGTCAGCTTTATAGCTTTCACTGTTTCAGGGTTGATGTGGAAACTTTCGGGGTGGCTTTTGGGCAATCCAGGGTAAAGATTTTCGCAGATCGGAATATACTCTTCATGCCCCATATTTTTGCCGATATTCCAGACAAAGAACCCTGCCGGAATACGGTCTACGATTTCGTATGTCTTTGTATAACCCATTGTATCCTTTGTAGTGAGTGTGTTAGTTTTCATTTTTCTTTCCTCCGCTTAATTGATGATGATATTATATACTTACGGCAGTATAAAAGCAATAGGCAAAGTACACAAATTACGGAAGTATATTTGTACATTTTGCATACTTCCGTAAGTGAAAAGAATGTGATACAATAAGCTATAAAAAGAAACGGAGGTTGAGGAATGGCAGAACAGCAGACGCAGGAAAAAAAGTGGACGATACCCAGGGGGCCGGCGGCAACGGCGGCAAAAAACAGATACCGTGATAAAAATTATGACAGGGCGGAACTGGCGGTTCCAAAAGGATTTAAAGCGCGTATGAAAGAGATAGCAAAAGAGCAGGGCTATTCTTCGTACAACAGTTATGTAGTGGAAGCCATAAAGGAAAAATATAAAAGGGATACCGGGAAAGAACTGACCTGGAAAGAGGAATGATTAAGTGAATGGAGGAAAGCAGGGCATATGGAAATCAGGTATGATAAAGCGGCGATCAAGTTCCTGCAGGGACTTCCGCAGAAATTAAGGGATTCCATAAGGGAAGCCATTAAAGGGCTGACACAGAAGCCGCCCAAAGGCGATATAAAGCCTATGCAGGGCTACAAAGACGGCAGACACCGTTTAAGGGTGGGGAAATACCGTGTGATCTATCGGTATACGCAGGACGGAGAAGTGGAAATACTGGTGGTTATGGAGATCGGGAGCCGCGGAGATATTTATAAATAGAATGGAGGTTGAGAGTATGACACAGGTAGTTCAGGAATCGGTTAAAATGCTGGAAATGCTGCCGGAGAGCGAACAGGAATTTGCAAGCCAGTTTATTAAGCGGCTGGTGCTTGCCTGGGACCCGGATTTCACAAAGCTGACGCCGGAAGAGCGGAAGCGGCTGGAAGCGGCGGAGCAGAGGATAGACAGCGGGGAGTATGTAAAAGACAGTGAAATCAACTGGTAAAGAAAAGGCGGTTGCAGGCTGAAATAGGGCAGGCAACCGCCTTTTCTTTTGGTGTGTCCGTTTCGGTCACATACTGTTACTAACTATACAGCACCGACCGGGAACCTTGACAGCAAAAGCAGCGCTGATGTGCTGAGGCTTTTAAAACTCACTGGGGAAAAGTTTAAGCAAACTATTGTAATGATTACCCACAATAATGAGATTGCCCTTCTTGCGGATCGCATTGTCCGTATAGAAGATGGCAGGATCATGGAATAGGAGGCTTTTGCAATGGTATCATTATTTGCAGCCGGTTCAGGCAGAATCATCCATAGTCTGGCGGACAAGAGCATCCGGGCAGACAGACGCCGGAATTTTTTTCTTATCACAACGATTGCTCTTGCCTCCTGCCTGATCATGTCACTTGCCCTTTATATTTTTGGAGGAAGTTATCAGACCAGGCAGTTCTACAGGGGGCGTTTACAGGCAGCGGTACTTTTTGTGGAACCGGAGCAGTTTGCCGCCTTATCAGAAGATAGTAATATAGAAATGGCAGGATTGTCGCTTGCCGCACCATTAAAAGAACTGAGGACTGGCAGGGACAGACTGAGTGTGAGTTATTGTGATGAAACGGCATTTCAGATGTACTCTCATGAACTGATAGCCGGACGGCTTCCCCAAAAGGAAACAGAAATCGCCATTGCTTCTTCTTATCTTGAAAAACAGGGAATAGAACCGGCTTTGGGACAGTCAGTTTCCCTTGACCTGGGAACGGACATTCCTGAAATGTACACGGTCTGTGGACTGGTGAAGGATGAGGATGCCAATAATGCATACGAAGCATTTGTTTCCCAGGCAATTGTTGAGGAGTATTTTTCCGGTACGAAGATTCCGTATTCTGTCCTGATACGGATGGCGGGCAGTGAGAATATGGGGATGGAGGAATTGGAACAATATATACTTGGCGCTCTGGAACCTTATGGTTATAACGATTCAGATATTGCATTCAGTTCTTCTTATTTTACTACTTTTGATAATGCGTCCAGTAATGCACTTCTTACAGCAGCAATCAGCGCTTTGATTCTCATTGCCTGCGCTGCGGTTATCTACAGCCTGTTTTATATATCTGTGACAGGAAAGGTGAAGGAATATGGGAGGCTGCGGGTGATCGGCATGACCCAAAAGCAGATGAAATGCCTGGTACGCAGGGAAGGGCGGATGCTGTCATTGCTTTCCATTCCTCTTGGCATCATCAGCGGCGGAATTGCCGGGTATCTGCTTATCCCCGGGGGTTGGTATTGGCCGAATACAATTAAATTTGCGGTCATTACCGCCCTTGTGATGGAAATAACGGTTATGCTGTCTATACGGAAGCCTGTACGGATTGCAATGCAGGTTTCCCCGGTGGAAGCAGTCAGGATCACCACTATGACAGATATAAAGAAACTGGGAAACACGAAAAAGCTGTAC
Organism: Clostridiaceae bacterium; assembly: GCA_910575795.1. GTDB lineage: Bacteria > Bacillota > Clostridia > Lachnospirales > Lachnospiraceae > Otoolea > Otoolea muris. The sequence goes on from CAJTGE010000003.1 coordinate 61,574, forward strand.
CGGAAGATTACGCCGTGTTCCCTGGCAGGGATTAACTTTTCTCGTAATGGGAAAAGGACCGCCCTGACATTGTTTTCCCTGGGGTTTACAGGGATCCTGCTTATGTGTGCATCCGCATTTTTAATGTCTATAGACCCGGTGGCCATGGCCTATCAGGAGTTGGGGGACTGTGAATTCTCCGTGTATCTGTCACCACCCTGGGATGCGTTTGCGCCCTATGTTCCTATAGCTGATAACCTGCTGCAAAATAACCCCCTGGATCAGGATTTTATTGCGGAACTGACAGAAGGGGAACTGCTCCGGGATATGGTATCTGTAAAGGGCTGCACTGCAAACATATTCTTTCCCGGAGATGTCAATGTGGAGGGACAGCCTTACTATGAAATTGTGGGTCTTTCAAGGGAATACCTGGAAGGCCATCAGGAGGCTTTGTTAAGTGGGACTCTGGATTATGACACGCTGGTTGAAGGGCACGGGATTATTATTGATGACTCTACGGGAGTAGTGGAAAGATTTGCAAATTATAAGACGGCGATAGGGGATATTACCCAAATAGAGACAGATGAGGGAGAAAAACTCCCGTTTCAGGTAATGGCATCCGTCAATCTGGGGGATCAGCGCTATAAAGGCTATTTCATTTTTGTTCCCCAGGATTTGTTGAATGAAATAAAAGTGAAGACCGAGAATTTTAACATAAAGCTATTGTTCCATGCCGACATAGAAAATATTGCTCAGGCAGAAGAAAGGATTTATGACCTTTGCGGTGATAATCAGAATCTTGCCGTTCAGAGTATTAACGAAGCGGCCTCCTATATGGAACAGTCTTTAAAAATCATGATGAGGGCAGTTTACGGGGTGGTAATTTTTATTGGCATTTTTGCACTGGTTAATCTGGTCAATACACTTATGACAAACTTTATTTCCAGACAGCAGGAGTACGGTATACTGCGGTCGGTAGGGATGTCTGGCAGACAGCTTTCAGAAATGCTGAGGGCGGAGGCCTTTGGCTATGTGCTGGCTACAGTCGTTGTTACGCTGGTCATAGGAACGATTTTGGGATATGTCCTGTGCCGGACATTCAGCCAGGTGGGGTTGCTGGGAGAGCTGCGCTATACATTTCCATTGTGGCCTATGCTGATTTTCTTTGCAGCACTCGCAGTGGTTGCACTGGGGTATTCCATACTGGCCATTTGGTATTCTGGAAAAATATCGTTGGCGGAATATGTGAAAAGGATATCCTGAATTATTCATAGGGCATTGACAGGAATAAGAAACAGGGATATATTTCAGATATCTGAAACATACAGAACTGGAGATAAGTGATGGATTATCTGACCACTGTGGAAGCAGCAAAAAAATGGAATATATCAAGCCGTATGGCCGCTTACTATTGTGAGGCCGGACGGGTGAAGGGCGCAGTTAAGAAAGGAAAAAGCTGGCTGGTGCCTGTTTCTGCCGAGAAACCTGTGGATAAACGACATTTCAAAAAGACGGTGAAACATAAGGATGACAGGAAGAGGAAAGGGAACGGGGATCTTTTTACAGCGGATCATGGGGGCGGTGACCAGGCATCTGCAATCTACCATACCAAAGACGTATTCCGACATCTGGGATTTACCAGGGAAACTCTGCGCTATTATGAGGAAATCGGCCTGCTCAGCCCCAAGAGAAACCAGGGGAGCCAGTACCGGGAATTTGACCTGTATGACATGTCCCGCCTGATGTCCATAGACTTTTATAAAAAGCGTGGTTTCTCCCCTGTTGAGATGAAGGGCCTTCTGAAGGAAACAGGAACAGAAGGCTATGACAGACTGTTTCAGCAGCAGCTTGACTGTCTGCAGGAACAGATTATGCGGCTTGAGGAAATATGGGAACGGCTAAAGGAAACAAAGGATTTCTGCCGGAATGCCGTTTATGGGGAAGGCAGGTTTGAAATCAGGGAACTGAAACCATATTGTGTCAGGGAAGCATTCCCGGAGGTTGGCTCTTTTGAGGAATACCAGGAAAAAGTACTGTGCCATCTTGAACTGGAGAAAGAGGACATTCTTTCTAATGTAGTCAGGGCAATCACTTTTGATGAATCAGGATATAAGGGTTCTGAAATGTATGTGGTAAAACCTGCCGAAAAAGCGAATAACGGGGACAGGGGCATGTTTCTGGAGCATGGGAAATGTCTCTATACTACGCTGCTGGCAGATAATGACGACACATCCATTCCCGAAAAGATGTTCCGGTCCTGCCATGAATGGGCGCTGCGGGAGCAGGCGGCATTCAGGGGAATGGTGTATATTTTCGTCCGCCTGGTCATGTTGAATGAGAAGGCGGACAAGCATTTTTATGAGGTTTGGGTTCCTCTGAAATAAGGAACCGTAAAAATTTTTAAAATCCCCTGTTGACCTGGGGGTTCCCACCTGCCTTACTCTGTATGGAGAAAGGAGGTGGCTGTAATGAATCATAGAAAAACATGCTGCGGCAGAGACTTTACGCTGGTGGTTGCAGGGCAGATTATCTCCCTTTTTGGCAACGCAATCCTGCGTTTTGCTCTGCCCCTTTATTTACTGAAGGAAACAGGTTCATCCGCACTGTTCGGAACCGTGACAGCCCTCGCATTGCTGCCGATGATTCTATTGTCGCTTTTAGGGGGCGTGCTGGCCGACCGGGTAAATAAACGCAATATCATGGCCGGGCTGGATTTCCTGGCGGCTTTTATAATCCTGGTATTTTACGTTCTTGTCGGAAGGGCGCCGGTGATTCCGTTGTTTATTGTAACTCTCATGCTGCTGTATGGTGTTTCTGGTACATACCAGCCGGCTGTCCAGGCCAGCATACCGGCACTTGTTCCCAAAGAGCGAGTGCTGCCGGCAAGCGCCATCGTAAACCAGATTGGTTCTCTGGCGAGCTTTATCGGGCCTGTAATTGGAGGTATGCTGTATGGATTCTGGGGGATTGGGAGTATCCTGAAGGTCAGTATCCTGTGCTTTCTCATGTCCGCTGTTATGGAGCTTTTTATTGTAATTCCTTTCCATAAACGGTCAGAGGAAAAAACAGTAATCTGCATTGTGAAGGAGGATATAAAGGAAAGCACAAGGTTTCTGAAGGAGAAAAAGCCTGTATTTATCCGCATCTGTTTTATCATAGCAGGGTTCAATCTTTTTTTGTCATCTATGATAACCATTGGTATTCCGGTTATTATTGTGGAAAGGCTGTCTATGGCAGACCAGCTTCTTGGCATTACACAGGGGCTGCTGGCAGTGGGAGGGATTATTGGCGGGCTGTTCACAGCTGCTTTTGAAAAAATGCTTAACCCTGGGAAAGCATACACTCTTCTTTTACTGTGTGCGTTTTGCGCATGTATGATGGGAGTGGGGATGCTGCTTCCGGAGCAGACCCATTTTTTAAAGTATCTCATTCTTTCTGGAGCAGGTATGCTGGTAATGATATTTTCTACCATGTTCAGTATACAAATGCTGGCGGTTGTGCAGACACAGACGCCGGCACATCTGATCGGCAAGGTAATTGCCTGCATCATGGCATTTATCAAGTGTGCCCAGCCTGCTGGACAGATGCTGTACGGGATTCTCTTTGAAAAGATGTCCAAAGGGACACCTTTTATCATGATTGGAACAGGCGCTGTTTCCTTTCTTATCGCGCTGTATGCAAAAAATATTCTAAGGGAATTAGGAGGAAATGGGTGCAATGAATGAGAAGATACTGAAAGTGCGGAATGTGGCAAAAGCTTTTGACGGCAGGGAAATGATACACGGAATGAACCTGTCCGTAGAACGTGGTATGATCTATGGACTTCTTGGGGTGAATGGAGCCGGAAAGACCACCACCTTCAAAATGATTACAGGACTGCTCCGTCCGGATTCGGGTGAAATTATATTCTCAGGCACATCTGTTTCAGGACAGGACAAGGAATTTTTACGGGAGATGGGAATATTGATTGAAACACCGGTATTCTATGAACATTTGTCAGCCAGGGAGAATCTGGAACTGCATCTGCAGTACATGGGCTGCGGCGTGGATAAGATTGAGGAAGTACTTAACCGGGCAGGGCTTCAAAACACCGGGAGACAGCCTGTCTCGAAGTTTTCCCTGGGAATGAGGCAGCGTCTGGCGATTGCCAGGGCGATCAGCCATGAGCCAAAGCTGCTGGTACTGGATGAGCCCGTCAATGGACTTGACCCTGTGGGAATCCGGCAGATGAGGGAGCTGTTCCTCTCACTGGCCAGAGAATCCGGTATGGCGCTGCTTATCTCCAGCCACATTTTAAGCGAGATAGAGCATGTGGCCGACTGGGTGGGTGTACTGGCAGACGGCTCCATCGCAAAGGAGGTGTCCATGGCTCAGGTCAGAAAAGACTGCCCGGAGGGGCTGGAAGATTACTTTTTCAATATTATGCGTGGAGGTGTCAGAACGTGAATCTGTTGAAAATGGAACTTAAAAAAATGAATATCAGGCCATATTGTATTTCGGCGTTGGTTATATGTTTCTGCTTGCTGGGGTTATTTTATATTTTTGCATGGGTACCCCATCTGGAATCGGGGTCTGAAGCTTCCGAGATTCTTTTTTCTTCTTACCGTGGGATAGCGGCGGTAGGGGGTGCGATTGCGCTTATGGCTTTTTCCGGGCTGGCTTCTGCAATGGGGTTTGGCTATGTGATGAAAGAATACAGCGGCTCCTGCGCAATTTTACTGTTCAGCTATCCAATTGACAGGAAAATCGTGGTGTGGGTGAAGACAGGGCTGCTTCTGGCCTTTATTACGGTAGCGCTGCCGGCATGTACTTATGGGAGTTTTCTGGCATTCGCTGTCACCGGGCACATGCTTTCCCTGGTGGATAACGGCCTGTATATCATGGACCTTTTACTTATTTACCGGGATACGCTGATACTGGCATTCCTTGCTGATGGAATTGCACTTTGCTCTATTCGGATTGGGTTCATTAAAAAATCCAATTCCATAACAGTACTCAGCGCTGTTCTTCTCAGTATGCTGTTGGCAAATATGGTAGCAGACATAAATAATCACCTGACTATGGTAATGGGGGTTACAATCGTGGTTCTGTTGGCAAGGGTACTGTTCATTTTTGATATGGCCCGGAAGATTGAAAGGATGGAAATATAATGGGTAGCAAGGACAAGGTAGATTCAAACAATAAAAGATTAAGTAGTACTGAGAAAAAAATGGTATGGGTATTTTTAATATATTCTTTTCTGATTGCTTGGGGGAGCGAGACGACAATCATCGTTCTTTACAGATTGAACCTGCTGGATGAAAAATTAATGCAGATATTGTACTATGTGCTGTTGGGAGCCGGATGTGGAATGGCTCCGGCCTATGCAGCGTTTATTGTTGAAAGGAAATATGCTTCTGTTACATGGAAAGGATTTCTGAAAAAGATTTTTCGGACAGATAGCAGGAAAAGAAGCTTTACCATCCTTATCTTATTTGGGGCAATTCAATTTGGAGCCTGTGTTCTCCAAGAACAGTATACAGGAAATCCATGGTACTTGTTTATCCTTTTTATGCCATTGATGATTTACGGCGGGGGGTTGGAGGAAATTGGGTGGCAGGGGGTTTTCCAACCTGTACTTCAGAAAAGATTTCCATTCCTGGCAGCAGGAGTCATAGAAGGAATTGTATGGAGCGTCTGGCACCTGCCTTTATGGTTCATTCCCAACTCATCACAGAGTGCATATAGCTTTGTAGCTTTTACCCTGTTTTGTATTACTTTAGGAGTGACTTTAGCAGCGGCACACAGAATTACAGGAAGCATCTGGGTTTCCATTTTGCTCCACGCATGGTCCAATACGGTTTTAGGGGGAATGTACAGCCTGACTTCACTGTATCGGTTCCCTAGTGCCAAGACTCTGATAATAAGTGTGGGGCAGATTTTTATGGTAATGGGGATTCTGTATTTATACAGTAAGAAAACATATTTTTGTAAAAGCAGAATGGTGTAACAGTATGAATGAGAAATTTTTTTCCATTTCAAAGGAAAAGCAGGAGCGTATTATTAGATGTGCATATGAGGTGTTTTCGCAAAATAGTTATAAGGAAGCCTCTATGTCAAAAATTGCAGATGCCGGAGGAATATCTAAATCGTTGTTGTTCCATTACTTCTCAAATAAAAGGGAATTTCATTTGTATCTTTGGGAAAATGCAGGAAGGCAGTTTTGTGAAATACAGACGAGGCATTACACTGGAGCAACCGGTTTTTTTGAAATCATACAACAAAGGTTTATGGCAAGATTCACGTTTATGAGAGAGCATCCGGTTATATTTTTATTTGTTTTAAGGGCCTTTTTTGAGGAAGACCCAGAGCTTAATGATCCTGTCCGCAGCCATGTCCGGAAATTATGCGATAAAAAAACTGAGGAGATAATGGCTTTGGCAGAGACTTCGGGATTTCGTCCAAGGGTTGATGTGAAATTTCTGATACAGGAGATAGAGGGATTTTTTCTTATTACACTCTGGCAGATATTTTCTCAGGGAAAGTGGGATGTAAATTATCTGGAAAAGAATTTTACAAAAAGAATAGAACAATGGAAAGCTGTTTATTTAAAGGAAAACTAAATTGATTTAATATCTTCTTTGAATCGGTCAACGGGTTTATACTGTTATTAAGCCGTAATGGGCGGTTAAAGTGAAATATACAATCCTCTGTTTGTGGAACTGACTGTGACAAATATAATAGGGCAGAAAAGAAAAGCCGGCGGTACAGATAGACTATCTGTACTGCTGGCTTTTTTCTGCCTTGTGGAATAAGAATTCCATTTACAGAGCTTCTGTTACCTCTGCGCTTCTGTTAGTTCCTGCCAGAGCCGTGGCGGTGGCAAGTAATACGGACAGGTCTTTCTCGTCACATTGAGAAAGAAGCCGCAGCAATTCATGGTATGTAGAGTCCGTTTTGTAACTGTCTGAGAAGATACAGTCATCCGCAGATATATTCAGCGTTCTGCAGATATGGTAAAAACCTTCAATACTGGGGGAACAGCGGCAGCGCTCCAAATCTTTCTGGAAGGAAAGAGAATGGCCAAGGAGTTCTGCGCATGTAGCCTGTGTCAGACGTTTCTTTGCCCTGGCAGCTTTCAGTGCGTTTTTGAAAACCTGGGCATCCTTGATTGATAGAGACATTGTCGTCACCTCCTTGTTAGTAGTGTAATGGCATACCTTTTAAAAGTAAAAATGGTATAGACATCTCTATATAGTAGCGTATAAGACTACTAAGCATCCAGATTTCTGGTGAACAAAAAAAACATGGTTCATCAGAGATCTATTTGGGTGCTTTTTTTGACCATGGGAAAGGCGCATGGTCATATTGAAAAGTAGATATAAGCCGGATGCCGGTGGGAAAATTCTGTTAAAAAAATCGCATCTTGTTATAAGGACGATTATACTTGCAATGGTAGTTTGGTACGCTACTTTTTAAAGATAAATGTAAAAATGAGAAAAAAGGATGATTATTTTGGTCATGTGCCGGATAATAATCCTTTTTCTGATGTATGGAAAAAGACAATACGGGAGGTGCTTCTTACTGCTATCCGTGGACCACCTTTCACATCTTGAACAATTCAAGGTGTAAAAGGGAGGATTAAAAGGATAGCAGAAAAAGTATATTTTAAACATCCCCGCTGCCGGTCTCCTACGATTTTGGATTTTTGTAGCCAAAAGTCTGGAATTAAAGGAGGAAAAGCCATGTGGCAGAAGAACAACGGAAAAAGTGAAACAGAGATTATACAGAATCAGTTTACAGCATATCTGGCAACTGCAGTGAAACGCCATAGAAATGATTATATACAGCAGATAGAAAGCCTGACCGAAGATTTTCCATTTATGCCGGAATACAGCATAGAGCAGGACATGCTTCTTGGACTTCCTGTTCTCATGCAGCTGGAGGACAGTGCGCTTCTCCAGGCACTGAAGGAACTTAGTGAGCGGGAACGGTACATATTTCTTGAAAGGGCATTAGACGGGAAAAGCTTTGAAATGCTTGCGGAGGAAACGGGGCTGGCTTATAAAGGCGTAGCGGCTGTTTACTATCGTGTTATACAGAAGGTCAAAAAGAAGATAGAGGTGATGAAAAATGAATTTTAAGGAAATGCTTTTGCAGGCGAAGGCTGGAAGAGAGCCAGCAGTCATAGCGATATTGGAGATGTATAAACCGCTTTTGATTAAATATGCGATTATCAATGGCAGATTTGATGAAGATTTGTACCAGGAGCTTTGTATTATACTGTTGAAGTGTATTGTCCGGTTCAGGATGTAACATGTCATCATATTACGCAGAAAGCTGTCCACAGATACAGGGCAGCTTTTTGATGTAATATAACGATTTTATATGTAGAATCATAGAATCCCGTATTTAAGCCGTTTATCCATCAAAATGTAGGAATAATCACGGAATAAACGACATTTCTACACCCTTAAATACTTGATTTTACCCTTAACTGCATTTCCGGCTTTATCCTGTACATTCCCTCCGGATGAGTCCGAAATATCCTCTTCCAAAAAGAACTCTGCCGGACAGCCGGATAACATAGTTCCGACAATAATTCTACCATCTGCCCCATGTGCTTTGCAACCTTTAAGCAAAGTTTTCTCGGTAACAGTATCCCCAGTCAGGTCGATCAACGTCCTGTTTCCATAGATTACTTTATTCACAGACATTCAATCACCCCGCAATCGTTACCGTAGTACCTCCCGCAGAATTGGAACTTTCCACATAAGGAATTGCATCAACCGTGATCTGTGACAAATAGTTATACCCGGAATCCGGCAAAATGGTCTGCTGCTCTGTCGAGGGAGAAACTGTCTTGCTCTGGGATTTCACATCCTCCGTACCAGTCATAGACCCCTCTACATCCAAAATCGTAACGCCGCTCCTGATGTTACTTGGGATGAGCTTCGCTCGCTCCGTCTGATCAATCCCGACGGTGCCGGAACCATCGTGATATCCGATGGGAACCGTGTACGATTCATCTCTTGTGCTGATAACCCCGGCAACAGCCCCATGATTCAGCATAGATCCGGTAACTTGCTTCCCTCTGGCATAAGCTGTCTTCCCCTTCAGAATTTCCGCAGCATTGACAGTTGCGTCCGTAGAATCCACATCAAACGAACAAGTACCGACAATAGGCTCCCCGGCTTTATCATGGGCTGTTTCTCCGGCAAGAAGCTTTTCCGGCGTCACGGAATCGCCAGTAAGGTCTATCAGAGTTTTTCCTCCATAAACTACTTTATTATAACCCATTTCCCATATCCTTTCCGATGTATGCTGTCACTCCGTCCGACTCATTACTAACTTCGTAGAACGGCACTTCTCTAACAACTACATCTTCTTTCAGTACCCGGTTGCTGGTAGGGAGAACCTGTTGCTCAAACGCCTTCGGAACAACTTGGTACTCCCCACTATAAACATCATACTCCCTGGTAACAGATACTCTTCCATTCAGTCCACCGGCGCATGACAGTTTACCAGACAAAGACGCTTCTGCTGATACGGAACCAGACAAGGTCTCCAATGCTTGAATGTTCCCCATATCAATCCACCTCTTCTGTCAGTTTCATTGTCCCTTTCGTGATAAAAGTATCCACTTCGCCGGTAGCCTTTGTAAGCTGAATATCATAGACGTACTTACCAAACGGTAGCATCTTTGTGTCTGCCGAATCCAATATCAACTTCATTGTATCAATGGGAATATCCTTTACCAAAAGAGGTTCCTCGTCCTCATAGCCTCTTTTCATTGCAAACCGTACCGAATCACCTTCGTTCGGAACATATGGATTCCCGTCCGACTGTGTAATTGATATGAGTGCCATGAAAGTATCACCTCTGGTAAGGGTAATGGTAGTGCCCTGAACATTATAGCTCATTTACATCCCTCTTTTTCCAAATATAAACCGGCTATCACACCGACAACAACCGATACAATAGCGGCATAAAGCAAAAACGCCAGCCCTCCGCAATTAAGCAGAATAACCAGCGAAAATACCAAAGCCGCTATGAAAATCCAGCATGACAACACAATCAGCAGGCATGTTTTCATTACTTGCCCTCCGTCTTGTTATACTGAGCCGAACTGATTCCCAGAAGAACCCCCAGGAAAGTATCAACGGCCGTGATTGTCCCGACTACCTGCTCGCCGTAGGGCAGCCCCCAGATTCCAGCCAGCGCGAAATATAACGTACCTGCTGCCGGAAGCAGATACTGTGCGATCCATTTCAAAGTGTCATAGGTTTTGTTACTCATGCTCATGATTTTGTTCCTCCTCGTATTGTGATTTGTGTATAGGTAATCTGTTTACCTCGTTCATGATTCTTTTGGCGGAGCCGTTACCGCCCATCTTTTCATACGGCTTATAGAGATACTCGTAAAGATTTTCATACTCATCGGAGGTGATGTAACCCCGTTCAATGTACTCCATTCCCAGATACATGATCCTGTCATGTCCCAATCCTATAAGCATCTCAGTTTTTACATCTTTTTTCTCAAGCCGCTTAGTTATGTAGGCCCACAGCCCAGAAGACGCAAGAACTGAGCTAAAAATAGTTAGTAATATTTGAAACCATTGTTCCATGTCATACCTCCTGTAAAATATTTTGTGACGACCTATCAAATATAACCAGCTTCTTGTTTACGACAGTAACCGTTTTGTCGAATAGGTCTTCATAAAGCCCGATAAGATTTCGCCTCTGCTGTTTGGATAATAATTTATAGAAACTGCCCATCCAACCACGAAACATATTCTCTACACCATCGTAAGAGATTTCCCCGTTCTGTACTTTGACTGCCAGTTTCTTTAACTTTCTCCTCATAGTAGTAACCCTTTCAGGATTTATGCGTTTGATTATTTTTCCATCCTTGGTAAGTGTATATCTTACTTGCAGGAATTTGTAAGTGCTGGAAATCCTAACGATTCTGGTTTTCTTCTCGTTGATATGGATACCAAGCTCCTTTGCTATTTTTCGGATATTATCAAGCAAGTCCAAAAGTTCTTCCCTGCTTGGATTCATGATGTACCAGTCATCCATATACCTCCCGTAAAACTTCTGACTTCTCACATACTTAATGTAGTTGTCAATTCGGTAAGGATAATAAATGCCTATGACTTGCGATAACTGATCTCCGATATTCACGGATTTACACATCCACTTCTCGCCAGTCAACTGTTCTTTCGGAATACTCCTATAATCCAGCTTATTGAATGTGTCATCCATACATCTGGCATACTCATCGTCAGTCATGTAAGATACATCAATCTTAAATCCGTCAAATATAAGTGTTAAAAGCCAGTCGATAAACTCGTCGTCATCGAACAGCTTCAACAATTCCCGCTTTGCAATCTCGTGAATAATATTGTCGTAGAATTTTGTGAAGTCGCCGAATAGAATCCATCCCTCATTCCCATACAGTCTATAGTATTTCCTAAGATGCACCACAAAGCGGTCTCTCTGATGTGAAATCCCGCGTCCTTTGATAGAAGCACCGTTATCATAAATGATATGTTTCTTGACTTCTGGTAACAGGATGTCGTCGCATAATACATGGCGGACGATTCGATCCTTAATTCGGATACTTGTGATAGGTCTTATACGGCCCCGTTCAGACAGCGTAAACTCCTCTGTTGGTCCATTTTGAAGAGTTCTGTCAAGAATTTCTTCTTGTATGGAAAAGATGTAGCGTAAGAAATTCATCATGAACTTCTGCGTTGTTTCTTTCCACTTGCTGCCTTTCACGGAAGCCTTATAAGCCTTGTACAAATTGTTGGCGTCAGACAAAATCTCTTCATACGTCATACCTATTCACCGTGATAGCAATATTTACCGTAGTAAATTGCGTCCAGCTTTACCATTTATCCTTGATGGAAAGGACAACATCTCCTTCTCGGTTGGTTAGACTGAGAATCCGGACGAACCCCGTTAGAGTTCGAGGCGTTGTTGTAGTTCGTATTGCCATTGTTGTTCACATTAGCGAAATTAGCCGAAGAAACGACGCGTTTATTAGATGTTGCCCTGCAAATACGATTTGATTCTGTTGTCGCGCTGACGCCATTTCTTTATCAATCCGATTTCTCGGTCGATAGCTTTGACATATCTGCCGTAAGTATTAACATCCACATTGAAAATCTCTACAATCCGCTGCAACTCTTTGATGATCTGCTCGCAGTTTACAATAGCGTTGTTCTGGTAGCTTCTCCTCTGCTCATACTCCAGCATAGAAGTGGGATAAGTGGAATTAGCCGCTCTGATATTATTGGTGAGTTGCGACGCCAGCAGGTCGATACGGTTCTTGAAGTTGGTCATAAGATACCTGTACTTCGCAAAATTTTCCGTTTCATCATCCCCGTAGGCATAACGAACTCTGACAAAGTGGTCTAAATCCTTTACCCCGAAATTTCTCTGCATAAAGTCTATAAGCATATCATGGAGTTCAATCGAATATGTAATGGCTTCAAATTTGGACTCTTTACGGTCGCTCACTAAGACACTCATTTATAGTCTTTCCCTGTGATCTCGACAAATTCTTCTTCTGTGATCCAGCCTTTTACTACGGCGTTACGAACGCGGTTCTCATCCCACAGCTTCCTGCCGTAGTAGTTCTTAACCTTGTCGTAATTCTTGCTATGTTCCATGGTGATCCTCCTTTCTTACAGGTCAACTTCACACATCATTGCGAGGTACTCAATGTCGGATTTGATTTTCGCCTGCTCCAGTTCCTTGAGAGTAATATCTCTAAGAACAAACCAGGACTTCCCGTCTACCTCCGTCACCTGCACCAGATCCATATTCTCATGTACCTCATCATGCTCACCATCGTTGATTATAACGGGGGAGCAATTCGACTGGAAAATTCCGGGGTCGATGGTCCCTTCAGAAATGAAATTATTACCGTTCATGGTAAGATTACCGATTTCTGTTCCATCAGCGAGGGTTATCTTATAGATTCTCTCATCCATTTTGATTCTTCCTTTCTTTTAACATAATTTTCAGTCACCTACATACGGTTTCCACAAAAAGGGGCACAAGGCCCCCGGATTTAGCCAACCAACCCGAAGACCGGAAGAACCCCGCCAGAGTACGAGGCGCCGGTGCAGTCCGCAGTGCCACCGTTGCCCACACGAGCGAAATAAGCCGAAGAAACGACGTCTCTCAGCCAATACCAATATCTTCCAGGATTGATGAACCTCGGATACATCTTCATGAGCGCCAACTGTGTCTTGTCGATGGTATAACGGTTCGGAACGAAAGAACCGTCACCAGCCGGCGTAAACACCAAACTTCCGTACATCATGATCTCGTTCGGCAGCTCCACCGTAGAGTCATACCATGCTCCTGCCGACGGATATCCATTTGACACCGCATTTGTCAGATACTCTCTATGATTGAGAATATTCGCAGAGCCGAACGCCGAATTCACCAGCGTCTTGGCATTGGCGAGATTTGCTGTATACATCTGGGAGCCAACATAGCCGCCAGTCGTGATGTTGGTTTCATTCATCTTGGCAGAGTAAAGAGACTGATCCGGCATAATTACCAGATGAGGAGTTGTGCAGGAAGTATCGCCGGAATTCAGCCAGTAGTTGATATCGACAATTCTCCAGGTACGGTCGCCGATACTCCAGTAGTCCCCGATAAAGAATCCTTTGAACGTTCCGGCTTTGATCTGGGCTTTCTGCGCAGCCGTAAAAGCTGTCCCAAGATTCTTGCCGCGGAAAATATTTCTGCGCTGCTCCACAGAAATAACCTCGTCCAAAATCCCCCAAAAAGCATCGTTGACCGTGATGCCCTTGTTGCCATCCGCAGCGCCAAGAAGAATCCTGTCACTCGCAGAAACAGCGCTAACCTGCGTAAGCTGAGAAACATTCATCTTAGCAAGATAATCCTGCGAAGAACTTATCGCCACAAGCGCCCCAAGCAAATCCCTTGCCAAAATTGTTTTTGTCCCGCCGTCACCATCCACAAGCAGGACGTTGTTGTCGAGAAGTTGTGTCACTTTTTCATAATCTGTAATCTTCATACTTCATCACCTTTCTTTTTAATTTGTAACAAATATAGCTTGACTGAGGATTGGATTATTTCCGCTGTCAAGAATTTGTTCTGTTGAATATCCCTTACCGTTCAGGTCTCTTGATTTACTGTCCTTAACCGTTTCGCTATTAGAATCTAACAGCAGATAAATACCCCTTCTGGCATTGTCTCTGAGGTATCCTGAAACCTGAAATTCCGGCGGTATGCCCTCCATAAATTTTGCCAACAGACCCGAGTATGTACGGCTTTCAATCGGATTCCCAAGGTTATCCATAACCGGCTCTTTTATCGAATCTGTAATTGCCTGTAAATATACAAAGGTATTGTCAAACATAAGCGCCTCCTTTACTTTGTGACGAATATGGTTTTGCCTCTGATAACATCGCCTTTATCATCAAGGAGTTGCTCGGTACGGTCGGTATCGGGATTATCAACATACAGCCATGTTCCGCCGTCAGTCAGAATCTGATAAACCGTAAATTCATTGGCAAGCCCGTCAAATGCCTGCTCAATAGCCGATAAACGCCTCTTTACGTCTTCTAGTTCCTTTCCAACATCAGACTCTTTCTCAACAACGAACGTGACACGTTTCCCTTCAATCGGCTCGTTATTCCCATCAAAAATAGCCTTATCCGACGAATCGTTAAGGCTGTCATAGATCGAATGGGTATTTGTAAGCTCATTTTGAAATTCTTCAAACTTATCCATTCGCTCATTGAGAGCGACAAGTTTGTTAGCGAATGCGGAAATGTCTTCACCGTCAAGAAGTTCCTTAATAGAATCCCACCAATCTCGAAAATCTTTGTCGATTGAGTTCTTCCATGCGGAATATTCTTCCGTGTTTCCGTTCACATAATCGTAGAACCATGCCTGCCATAAATCTTTCCAGTTCGCATTTGCCGTCTGCATCTCCGTGGTCTGATTATTAAAAAATTCCTCCCACTGATGCTCCCAGTTCAGATATGCTTCCTGAATCTCTGTCGTCTGTGCCTGGAACCACGTCCTCCACTGGTTTTTCCAGAAAGTGCTGTACTCCGTAAAATCGTCGGTTACAAGCTTCTTCCAATAGGCTAACTCCCTGCTACTGTTGTTGACATAGTCATAGAACCACTTTTGCCACATGTCCTTCCAATACTCAGCCGTATCGGTAATTTCATTTGCGTGGGCGTTAAAAAATTCCTCCCACTGATGCTCCCAGTTCAGATATGCTTCCTGAATCTCTGTCGTCTGTGCCTGGAACCACGTCCTCCACTGGTTTTTCCAGAAAGTATTTGCAGCTTCCATGTCCGCCGTCTGAGCGCCGTAAAAAGCCTTCCACTGATCTCCCCACTGTGCTACAAGAGCGTCAATAGACATCTTTTCCAGTGGAGCAGTAACAAACGGACACCCGAACGTTTGAGTAAACGCGAACGGGCGACGTCCGTTTTTCCGTTCAAACTCCCGAACCCATTCCCGGCATTTTGCCATAAAATAATATTGACGGGCCGGTTCTTCTGTCGGTGGTTCTTGCGTCGTGTCGATCGCGTCAAGATCTATTTCATTATACATAAGACTTTCCCTCTTTTAAATTTTTATTAGATTTCTTCGCCGGATTCTCTGTCAACGAATGAAATCTTTAATTCACAACCCAGGAAATCGGCGATCGCCGAAAGTTCGGACTCTCTGAAATCGTTCCGCTTTAATTTATTTGAAAAGTTCTGGCGCGTCTGCCCCGTCACTTCCGCGATTTCTCCCAGCGTTACATTTCTTCTATTTTTCAGGAACCGGATCTTCTCTGCCGTGTTAGCTTTCATTTTTACACCTTCTTTCTTTCGGTTGTACTGCTATTTTACACAATACACTTTGAAATGTCAATGGTAAATTATATTTGAATTTTTTCACTTCATTTTTACATTTATACTTGACAAATTACACTTTCACGTGTATAATATAGACATAAGGTAAGGAAAGGAAGGAAAATAAAAATGACAGATAAAAACGGAATCGAAATCAAAACGGGCGACATTGTGGAAATCACCGGATCATATTTCAAAACTGATAACGGATTCTATTTCGTAGAAAGATCGGAAGGGGATCCCGGCTGGCTCGGCTCTGATTATTGCCTTCACAAAATATCGAAGCGCGGCAAGATCAGCCAGGCGAAGAAAAATATTTGTTTCTGGCCGATAGCGGTTTTTATAAGCGACCGCGCGAAGACGGCGGAAGCTCGTAAATGGAACCAGGAACACGCCGAAATCGAAGTGAAAACCGGAATCAGCCGGGCGGAAGTCGCGGACTTCTTCAAGGAAATGGCCGACGAACTTACCGAAAGAATCCGCCGCGATTCCTGGAATTTTGGGGAAGAAAGCGACATTGTAAAGAAACAAGTCAATATTCAGGGATATTATAAAAGCGTTTCTTCTGCTATCCTGGCGGAAGCATAAGACAAAAGGCCGGCGGCCTGGCGCCGCTGGCCGGAAAGGAAAAAGAAAATGGAATTGTGGCAAGAAGTAATTGTTAATAAATGGCGCCGGCTGGATAATGGCGAAGTAATGGGATATGAAGTCGCAAGAAAAGCCCGTGAATTAGCAGATTTCTTTGAAAGTCTGAATTTTATGTATTATGACACATACGGAACGCGGAATTTTTCAAGCTATGTTGAAAGTGCGATCCGTGGGTATCAGGCGAACGAACAAGCGTATGACGATATGCACATTACAACAACCCATGATCTTCACGATGTGCAATGTAATAGTTATGCGTTTCACGATTTCGATTATTATATGTCTGAACGCTGGCGCGATTATTTTATGTATGCGTTAGAAAACGGGATATAAACCAGGGCGGCCCAGGCGGCCGCCGTTTCATTTTAAAATGAAATATGGAAACATTTCTTTTAAATTTTTCACTTTATTTTTACATTTATACTTGACAAATTACACTTTCACGTGTATAATATAGACATAAGGTAAAGAAAGGAAGGAAAATAAAAATGAGAAAATACAGTAAAGAACAAAAGGCATATATCGAAGCAAAGAAGGCGCTTGACATTCTGGAATCCCAGGAAAAGAAAATGGAAGCGGATTTCGTTAAATCCCTGGGAATCGTAAACGAAGACGGTTCCGTTCCTGTCGCAACATGGGCCATCGACGACGACGAAGCCGCCGACAAAGCGATTGAAGATTTTGGAAAGCTGGTTGAGGAATCCGGGTTATGGGCGAAGCTGGTTGAAGCAAAAGAAACATTCCGCCAGGCGGAAGAAAATCTTGTACAGTATGCGCTTTCACTGATTCCATTTAAGAAAGAACGCGAAGCGCTGGCGCGTGTGTCGAACGTCTTAAAATACAGACAGACAATTCTTGACACGGTTCTTCGCCTTGACGCTTCCACGGTAAGCATGATAACAAAATAAATTTGCAAGGGCCGGCGGCCTGGTGCCGCTGGCCGGAAAGGAAGGAAAACATGATTTATAGGGCTTATTGGAAAATGAAGACTTCGCCGGAATATGTACCGGGGCATTTTGGATATGTGAAAGCGTGTTCAGAATCAGACGCGCGGCGGATAGTGCAAGAAAACCTTGATTCCACCTATGAAGTGATAGAAATAACCGAAGCGGCCGAACACATGATAACGCCGCAAAGTATCACTATAAATTTCAGAAATACAAGTGAATACACCATATTTTAGGCGGCCGGCTGGCCGTCTTTTTGATTTCAGTGTTAATCAGAATATATCAGACTTAATCAGAGTATATCAGACTTAATCAGACTTAATATAAGCCCCGTAAAGGGCCTTATTTCTTTTAGCGGCCGTTTCCTTGCCTGAATCATTCCGGGGGCTTCCTAGCGCGTCAGGCGGCCGGAATTTACGCCCAGGGAAGCCGGCGCCGGAATCCAGAAAATAAAACAACCCACACACGGCCGTTTTAAGACGTTTTCTTCCGTATGTGGGTATTTCTACACTTGAACCCGTTCGGGGGCTTCCTGGGCTATTCTGGCGCGTCAGGCGGCCGGAATTTTGCTTCGCATAGCGGCGGCCTGGCGTCCTGGGATTGTACCCCCTTTAAAACCCCCTTCGCCGCCCATTTTATCACACATTATTTAAACGGTCAAGTGTAGTTTTTAAAACATTATTTTACATTTTGAAAACGGTGCTTTACTGTTTAGCAAGATATTTTGTGTTACTACTGCAAAAACCGGTATATGTAACGCTCTTGATCGTCGTCTGCACATAAAGCCACTTTGTACCATCAACAAGGGTATAATATCCGTAATTTCTCACGGTTGTATTATTCGGCATGACGACAAGTTCCGGCTTTCCTTTCCCGGCTCCGGCCCTTAAATAAAGGCTTCCGATCGTCTTATATGTGCCGGCAAGCGTTTTGTCAAACCCTTTCGCGCTCTCAATCTTCGCCGTAGAAACGGACGGCACCGGCGCACTGGAAGAACCGGAAGCGGCCTTTCTTGCGTTTCCGCTTACGACAATCACGGTATGACCTTTTGTTTTCGTGACTAACACGTCCCCGTCATATACCGGCGTCGCGCTCTGCGATACATAGGAACGCTTGCTTTCAAAAAGGCCGGTTGCTTCCAGGGACGCCGCTTCGTTTGCCGTGGTAAAGTTTCCGGGATCCTTTCCGGTTGCTTCCTTCACTACTTCACGGACAAGCGAAGAACAATCACATTCAGTTTTAACGGCTGTCATAATGCCGTGTTGCACAACCCCCAGGCGGTTGCCCTGATCGTATCCGATATTTGCATTGTTACACGCGGCCTTCATCAGATCCGCCATTTTTACCGCGTGTGCCGCGGACTTCGGCCGCAAAATATACCACCCTTTAGAGTGGGAATACATTTTCTGCATACTTACTTCACCGGTCAGATCGTTTTTTGCGGACGTCTGCTTCTGATCTCCGGCGGCGCCGCCGCTGGCGTTTCCTCTTTCGTCAATTCTTGCACTTCCTACCATGATAGACATATTGATTTCCCCTTTCTTTTCTCCGGCTCCTGAAAACCGGTTAAAATATTCCTGGCCGTATTCGGCCCGTTTCCTTTTCACCGCGTCGGACTGATCCTTCGGTGCTTCATATTTTTTTAGCACAAGATCCGAAGTTGTCTTCACATCGGACGCCGTTTTCAATGCCGAATACACAGACTTGAAATCTTTCTTCATTTCCTCAACCATGAAAAGAAGTTGTGTTTCCAGATCGCCGATCGACTTCCCGGCGGCTTTTGCATATTTATAAAACGCTTCTTTCCTTGAAGGGAATGTGAATTGTGGAAGCCCATATCCGGCGCCGTCGTATGTAAAATTTTTATATGTTCCATTATCAACGGCGGCCGTATATTCGGCATCGGTATAGTTCAGGCGCTTTTCACATGAATTTTGAAGATTCTTCGGATCAAGGCCGCTTTCCGCGGAAAGATTTCCCATAAGTGCGGCGATTCCGTAAATACTGAATCCTTCATCAAGAAAAAAGTTCCAGATTTTTTCCGCGTTGTCTTTTCCTCTTAATGCCATAAAATACCTTCTTTCAGAAAAAGGCGGCCGCCCGTGAAAAGGTGCCGCCCGGTTATTAGCTGTTAATTCTCTTATTCTCTTTACAAGCCGCTTCGATCTTCGATACAATCCACGCTTCAACGTCGTTGAACTCCCTTTCAAGGATCTTCAACGTGCGTTCGTTCATCATGGAAAGCGCGGTTTTGACTGATTTTTCCATCGCTTCACGCTGTTTTTCTTCCGTGAAGGTTCCGTCTTTCCGCAACTGATCCGCGAACGTCTGGTTCGTCTGATCCACGGCGTCCAGGACGATTCCGACGGCTTCTTCAATCTTGCTTCCTTCCGTCTTCGTGCGGACATACTGAACCGCGGCACCGACGACGATCGGGATCGCCGGAATCAGTACGGTATTGACAATAGTTTCAAGCAAATTCTGTAAATCCATTTTTAAAATCTCCCTTCTAATACGTTTCCTGAATGTCTTCATTCATCGCGCTTTCAAACTGTTCTTCCGCCGGCGCCGCGTCAAGCCCGGCTTTCTGGTATGCCTTGCGAAGTTTGATCGCATTTTCCGCCTTCGCCTTGTTGTAATAAAACGCCCTGGCGATTGCATAGCCGCCCCAGCATACCGGAATCACATAGCAGAAGAACGTCACGTCAAGCCCCTTCCAGGTGAAAAACAGTCCGAAGGCGGTAATGATCCAACATTCGATTTTTGCTTCCGTCAGGATTTTCTTTGAAAACTCCGGCGGCCGCTTCCTTCTGCGTTTTCTTCCCACGTTTCCCGGCTCCTTTCCTAAACTCCGGCGCCCATGCGAATAGCGAAGACGACGGTGCCGACGACGATTGTTATAATAGTGGCGGCAATCGTCCGCGCCAGCCATTTATTCGCGTCTTCCAGATCTGAAATTCTCTTTTCCGCGTCCTGAACGTCGTCTTTTAACTGAATGATGTCTTTTTCGTTTTCATAGGTCTTCGCTTTCGCGTTGTTGTAGCCGTCAAGTTTTCCTTCAATCGCAATCAGACGATCAAGAACTTCCCTTTCAAAAGATAATTCCGACATAGACAAGCCCCCTTTCTTAAAATTTAGACAATAAAAAATAACCGGCTTATCCGGTTACGAATTGTTGAATATTCGGAAGGAAAATTCGTCTATAATTTTTCTTAACAGATTTCCGGCCGTGAAATGCTGTATCAGGCCGAAATAACTTTGCATTGTATTGTTGACCTTTTCAAAGGCTATCTTCCCAGCTTCAAAAAGTCCTTTTATAAACTTCATGCGGAGGAACATACGCTTTCGCGTACTCTTTCGCATAATGATCTTTTTCGCCGTGATCTGCGCTCCGACGAACGTAACCGGAAGCTAGGCCGGGCGAATACAGGTCTTTTTATTTAATTCAAGGCGAAGTTCTTCATCAAGGAACCGTTCGATCTCTGCCAGTATTTGAAACAATTCGTTTTTATCCGGCCAAAGAATAATAATGTCGTCCATGTACCGGATATAATAACGGATATGTAAATCATGTTTGCAAAACTGATCTAATTCGTTTAAGTAAATATTAGCGAACATTTGAGAAGTCAGGTTTCCGATCGGCATACCCCTATTGTAAATCCAGTCTTCTTGTTTGCATAATTCCGGTTGTACGCCAGCCGGAAGGCCGAAGGCCGTGTCTTCACAATTTATCAGTTTATACAGATCCCGAAGGATAAGTTCGTCTTTTATGTGCCTTGAAAGAATCTTCATCAGGACTTCATGATCCACGCGGTAAAAATATTTTGCTATATCCAATTTCAGCACATACCACTTTTTAGAACTCCTGGAAGCCTTACGAAGCCACGTTTGAAGCTGTTCTCTCGCCTTTGTGGTTCCTTTCCCAACGCGGCAACCGTAACTATGTGTTATGAACTGCCGGTCAAACAACGGGTTTAATTTCTGGTAATACGCCCATTGTACGACGCGATCGGGATATGATAAAGCCATGACGATCCGCGGCTTCGGTTCATAGATTTTCTTCTTTCGATACTTCCCTACATGATAGGACGATTCCAGGGGATTTCCCGGAACCCCGTCTTTCGGGAAATAGGTTAGTTTGTTATGAAGATCGATCAATTCATCTTCCCTATGCGCTTCAAAGGCAAGATTTTCGTCGCGGTAATGTTTGCTTTGCGAAGCGTTTTTATGCCCTTCCAGCAAATTTCCGAAGTCGATCACTTCTTCGTGTGTCACATCGAAAGTTTTCAATAGCCTTTTCCCTTTCTATGTTTTACCGTCTGTATGCCAGTACAGACGGGACTTGCGCCCAGGCTTTCGGCCGAAGGCGCGGCGCTACCCGTTACACCCTTCTAGCCCTTCCCTTTCAGCCCTGGCCGGCTTCTGGTTCGGTACTAACTGCATTGATAGCGGCGTCAATTCTTCTGGCTTCGCCAGAACGGGGATAGATCCCTTTCCCTTTCATGCACTGTGAAAAGTCCGTAAACTTTCCCGTCTGGCTCAAAGGGTAAGCGGAAAAGAAGCCGATGTTCGTGTTCACGTTCGACCGGACGTTGTTCAAATTCAACGCGGAAGGCCCAGAGTTCGACGTGTTGTTGAAGCTGGCGCCCACGATCGGCAAGCGTTATTTGACCTATTCCCACCGGGAATATTATTTCCCGTTTGTTGTGCTGGTTTCCTTTTGTGACTTTATCCAGCCGCCCAGAAGCCGTCCTATTTCATTAAGCCTTTCGGAAATCAACTGATAACGCTTTTCATCAATAAATCTCATATCATACGAAAGATCGTTGAAAAGTCGAAGAAGTTCAAGCTGGACGTCGGCGTCTTGAAGCGTGGTCTTTTTGTAATACTTCTTTTGCGCCGTGATAATGTAAATCAGGAATTGAAATAAACATTTCTTATAGTCCGAAACAAACCCCAACTTTTCACTCCTGGGATATTTCACCCACGAAGTATATAAATATTTCATAGCGTCTTTCGTTTTCTGCAATATAATCAAGCCGCTTCTTTGATCCCGTCCTTCGTCGGTTTCGGGATTGCCGCGCGGCCGATCATCATATCTTCTTTGTTGTCCCACTTTTCAGGTTCCTTTCTGTTTCTAAAAACAAAGGGGCCACTATCGTGGCCCCTAACAGATTTACAGTTTTCAGATTACAGATTCCAACTCCATAAAAGCGGAAAAGAAGCCGAGGTTCGTGCTCACGTGCGACCGGACGCTGTTCAAATACAACGCGGAAGGCCCAGAGTACGACGTGCTGTTGAAGCTGGCGCCCACGATCGGCAAGCGCTCACCTTCGGTATTGATCCAAAATCCGCCGCTATGCGTTACGCCGGATTTCGGCGCAAGCATTAACTCATACAGAATTTCGGGGATTGTCACGCCAGAAGCGGCGGCCAGGCTTCCGAAATTCGACGTGCTGTTTGTTCCGGCTCCGCCCGTCGCGGTTGCAATCTTGAGATCCTTTGTATATTTCAGCGTTCCGGCCGTTCCAGGCTCCACAAGTGCGCCCGTGGGAAGAATAGCCTTCCAGTAAGTGCTTGCGTCCGTGTGCGCGACCTGTTTCGCGGCCAGGTTGCCAACGAAGATCTGAATCTCTCCGTCCTTAATACGCATACCGGAACTCCATTTCCAGATGTTTCCCACCCAGTCGGCGATTCCGTTCCTTGTCCCGTCGTGGAACCACGTCGCCGGGCCGGATCCCGTCGCCGTCCTGGTTGTGCGCCGTCCGCCGCTTCCGTCGCTTTCGTCTGCGGTTTGCTCTCCGGCTTCGTATGTGTGGGAATGACTTTTCCCGTACTGCGTATTTCCGCGCGGAACAAAACCACTTTTATAGATTAAGTGGTTAATGACCGCACGTTCGGGAATACTCATCAGGTGGAAGCCGGCGCCTTTTGCGTTGCAAGCCGCGTGTGAAGCGTCGTAATCAATCACCGCCGCCGGATCCATGCCGGGCCAGGAATAGGCGCGGCCGTTGATGATACAATTCAAAAATTTACTCATAAAGAATCGCTTGTATTCCACATCATCGACAACGAAGGCGGAATGTGTCTTCTGGCTTCCGCCTTCGTACAACTGCGCGTTTGTGCGCTTGTTGATCGGGATCATGAAGGAAGGAAGATTCGCGTTATCCTGGATCACGGTACACCCGAAGCCAGTCAGCCCTTCCGTTGCAAATTTCAAGCTGTCAAAATTGTAACTTTTCATTTTAGAATACACCTTCTTTCAGGGCGAACAAAGTCACTGTCACATTTTCCATAGAAAACGGAAGCGGTTCGCGTTTTGTGATTGTTTTGTTGACGTATCCGGCGCCGGTGTCGTCGTCCTCTGCCGGCTCCACATAATCAGGATTCGGAACTTCCGTTTCGTCGTATTTCCTGGCCGGAATGTCTACCTGGGCCACGTAATAGGCGCCGGCGCCGGTGTTCAGGCGTCCGAAGGCGTCCGAAGTAATGTCGATATGGACGTCGTGATCCGCTTCGCTCTTTTTCAGGTTCAGCATGATCTGATCGTCGAAATTGATCCAGGTTCCCGATTCTTCATAGTGAATCTTCGGGCCTTCGTTTGCTTCGATAATTTTCATCGCGTTATACCTACCTCTCTTTTTACTTCGTTCATTCTGGCGTTGATTTCCTCTGCATACTCCCGATTCAGCCGATCGGAATTTTCAGGGGAACCGCCGCCAAACTGCCGTAAAATATTAGCTTCCTGGGCGCGTCGTTCATCTGATTTAACAATTATACCAACCATTAGTACAAGCCCCCTATCACATGAAGTTTCAAGGTTACGTTTTTAGCGCTCCCTGAATAACATACCTTGAAGGCGTTCAGGGCTTTTCCGTACACTTCGACGTTTTCGACCGGGCCGTCAGCTTCGACGATCTCCGCTTCGACCGTGTAATCGGAATTATTCGCCGGGCGCGGAAGCGTAACCGTTTTTTCGGCGTTTGTCGCCGGATATTTCATCGTGTTTTTAAGATCGACCGTCAAAATCTGGCCGCGCACATCGTCAAGCGATTCCTGGACTAACCGAAGATTCATTGACACAAACCCGACAATCAGGGCGTTTTCCAGAACTCCGAAATCCATGTTTCCGAAGTTCCTTTTGCTCTGTTGTGTGCCTTTTTTCTCGACTTCGCCAGGCGCCGGCGCCCAGTTATACAGACCGTTCCCCAGGCTTTCAACGGATACGCGCCGGGGATACTGGACGATACGATCTTCCCAAAATACCGGGATATACATTTTTCTTCACCTTCCCTTCTAACTCTTTGCCGAAGTCTGGACGATTTTCAGGGTATAGCGGTACTGAATCCCTTCGTCAAATTCCGCCTTGTTTAAATTCTCATTTCCGCCGGCCCACATAAAGCCGTCCCGATGATAAAAGCGGATCCCGTTGATTTCGTCCGGCGCTTCGTGATCGAACATTACATAGATAGCGACGCGGCCGTCCGGTAATGTTTCCACTTTTTCGATCGGGATTTTCGACCAGGTTTCGCCGGATCTGTACTCCGCATAAGCGATAACTTTTTTAATATATTCCTTTATGTCTTCCAGCGCTTCGGCCGTCAAAGGAATATAGCTTGCTTCTGTCATGCTTCCAAACTCCTTTCTATTCTTCCGCGGCGTATTTGTCCGCGTCAGTGTTATAATATAAGTCATAGCCGGTACTTTCCCCAGCCGCGGAAACGCCGCTTTCCGCGCCGGAAAATCCGACCGAAGGATCGGGAATTGTCCCGGTTTCGGTGTAGACGGTTGAACCCGTCCCGGATTCGCCTTCAAGCCCGACTTGAACTTCGTTAAATTGTGCGCCAACGGAAATATCCGGCGCGGTTCCGGTTTCCTGATAAACCGTTGAACCCGTCCCGGATTCGCCTTCAATATCGACTTCGGCTTCGGCAAACTGGCCGCCGACGGAAATATCCGGCGTGGTTCCCGATTCCGCTTCGCTGTCCGAAGAATAGACAGAAAAACCTTCTTCGGAAGCGGCCTGAATGTCGATCTGGCCGTCGGTAAATGCCGCGCCGACGGAAATATCCGGCGCGGTTCCTGATTCTGTTTCACTGTCCGAAGAATAGACAGAAAAACCTTCTTCGGAAGCGGCCTGAAAATCAATCTGGTTTTCTACAAGCGCGGCACCGACGGAAATATCCGGCGTGGTTCCGGCGTTTGTATATACTGTATTTGCGCTATCGCTGGCGCCTTCCAGCGTGATATTCACTTCGGAAGGCAAGAATCCGACTTCTGTATTCGGATAAGTGCCACACTCAAATTCACCGCAAAATGTATAAACAAAAGATTGAAATTCTGAAATCTGTTTGAATACCAGTTTTATTCCATTTTGAAAAACCATGTAATCGAAGCGCGACCGCGCATTTTTTACCTGGTTTAAATATTTCAAAAATTCCTTGATTGACGTCTGCGTGACTTCGGTTCCGACGGCAATCCGAAAATGAAAAGGTTCTCCGGCATAGGTGAACCATTCTTCGACGGAAGTATTTTCATTTCCGAATACCGTATCAATCATTTCTTCCATCGCCTGGCGCGTCCCCAGCTTCATATACCAATAAATAGAATTTCGGATCATGTTCCGCTTCACGCTGGGCGAAAGGGAAGGGCTGTAAAATAAAACACGGTTTTCGACCGCCAGAAAGTCAAGTTTATCATCAGACACGGATTCCAGATCCGCCCATATATAAACACGCCGCACACGGTCAAAATATTTCTTTTTCTGCATATCGAAGGCATACGAAAGGGCGATTCTTTCAGGCGTCTTCATTTCGGACGGAAGCGCGTTTTCTGTCCGGTAATCTGCAAGTTTAATCATCTTCTATTCCACCGTATGTAAATTCAACCGTTTTTTCCATAGCGATCGACGTTTCAGGAATCGGCGTAAATACCGGCGAAGTTATCACAACGCGCTTTCCGCCGGCGGCGCGAACAAATTCCGTCAATGCGTCCGGGTTTATGTCCCGGCCGATCTTCGTCCTCTGCCAGTTTAAATATGTTTCTTTTGCGGCTTCAATGGATTCCTGAATCACCTTGATATTGTTCAAGTCGCTTCGTGCGATATAGTAAACCGCTTTCAGGTTATAATTCACCACATCAGGCGCCGCCACAAGATCATTGTCTGTTAGCGGTATGATCGGGTTTTCCCGTAAATATTCCAGGCAACCGGAACAAAACGTCTTGCTGGGAAGGGCGCCGCCAACCAGAAGGATCCGAATATCAACGACCGCTTCCGTCGGTTCATATATTTTCACATCTTCAATCGCGGCGCTGTTATACTGCTTCACCCAGTATTCGTAAGCGTCCGCCGGGCCGGCCACGGAATAAGAAGAAGGCGCCAGGAAGATTCTTTCCCGGAAGCTGTCTTCGGATTCTTCGCCGGTTCCGCCGTCTGATTTTGTAATATTCGATACGCCGGAAACATAAGGAACCGGATCGACGATCGTTTCAATCTGTCCGACAATATATTCATTCCCGACTTCCCCGACGGTTTCGCACGTACAGTCAACATCGACGAAGGAATCGCCAGCTTTTACTTCCGCGTAATCATCAGTAGCAAAATACACGCCATCGCCGGCCGTGATTCTGGTTCCTTGCGGAATATAGATCACGTCCTTTCTTATCTCCGAAAGTGTGAACCGCGCCGTCACAACTGCCGGTTTCGGCTCCTGAATAAAGGTTTTCTTGAAGGCGCCTAAATGCCGCAAGAAATTCCCCTTTGAGTATTTCAAAAGATTCATTTTCGCCGCATTATCTAATATTTGATACATTTGAAAGTATTGACCGGCTTCTATCCTTAAATGGATATGTTCTTTGTCGCCAGGGCGAAGCGTAACCTTCCGGCCGGTTGCTTCCTGATACTTCTTTTCATAGTCGGCGATCATTTCATTCAAAATTTTTTCGTATGATATATCATCGACAAAGGAAATATCAGGCAAATTATAAAGTTTTGAAATTTCATTCTGCATTGTATGTAAGCACCACCTTCGGAATCATATTTCCGGCGCCGCCGGAAGCTATAAATGATACTTCTTCCACGCTTGCGCGTGGTTCAAATTCTTCTATTAGTTCAATCGCACTTATTGTATAAAGATTCTGCGCGATATAGGCCGGGCTTGAAATAATATCAGGATCCAGCCCGATTTCCCGGTTATTCGGGATTGTGCCTTTTATACAAGTCAAAAGAAAAAGGGCCTTTTCAAGAATTTCTTCCCGAAGTTCCCTTTCATAGACACTATTTATAATAATCTGAACGTCGTCTATTATTAACACAATATCACCGCCTTACAGATATTCTTTCGCCGTGACTGTAATCGCAACGGAAACAAGTTCGCCGTGATTCCAGACTTCTTTATAATCTTCGTCTATTCCGGTTATAACCCATTTTCCGCCGCCGACTTTGTGTCCGCCCAGGACGAAAGAATTTACAACCCCTTGTTCACACATCAAGGTTATTTTGTGAACCATGCTCCAGGGCCGGACGCCGTGACCGGCGATAAATTTCATTTCAAAAGTTACGCCCTGGTTCTGCGGCCCTTCAAACTCCAATTCGGATTTTTTTCTATATCGCTTGTGTTCAGAATATGACGCCGAAATTGTCCTTTTTAAATTGTTAAATGTGCAAATTCTTCTATCGTTTGTTTCAAATATCACTTCGCCGAAATAGCCTATCAAACAGAATCACCCCATTTCTACCCCGGATAACTGCCGTCAACGGTCAAATTTCCGCCCACATGGACGTTTCCGGTTGTTTTTATCGACTTTGCTTCAATAGCGCCGTCAACGGTCAAATCACCGGCTATATTCAGCGATTCCACGTGTACAGAATCGCTTACAATGTCAAGCCGCTTTTCTTCTCGATCGTATCTGATATAGCTTCCGTCGCCGAAGTCTTTCCGCCAGATCCCGGCCACGCCTTCGACGGGCCGGTTTCCGGTTGTGTAAGGCGGAACAAGTATCATTCCGCGCGTTCCGCCGTTCTGTAAGTGAATAACATAAACCATTGTGTCAATCTCTGGCGGATTCCATTCATTAGACCATAAAGGCATGAAGGGTGACAAAGAATTATCCCGATCCTTATAAACGACCTGGGCCGTTCCCTCTGCATGGTTCACGGCCGATATATAGCCGACGCGCACAACGTCAGACATTTTCTTGCCCCCCTCTCTATCCTGGTATGGTTAGTGTCGTCCCCGGATAAATCCAATGTCCGTTACTGGACGAAGATTTCCCGTGTGATTTTGCCGCGGATTCGATAACGCTTGAATTTGCGTTGTAAATCTGCATATACTTTGCGCCGGATCCTAAATGGTTTGTGCTGATTTTCCAAAGGGTATCACCCGATACAATCGTATAGGTTTTAGCCTTCGTCGAAGGATCCGCCGCCTTCTTTGTAGTGCTTCCAGAAGCGACCGTCGCAACCGTAACGCCTTTTACAATAATACACAAGTGCATATCCAGCGAACAAAAATAACCGCCGCCGGCGTTCTTTTCGTGCGTGACGGTATCAATATAATATTTCCCGTCCAGCTTCCCGAAGCCGGTCATTTTTACGCACTTGCTGGATATATATTTCGTGTCCCCCTTGACTTTTACATTCATCGTCTGGCATTGTCTGTTATGTTCAAGCAATTTCGCCTTTGCCTTGACTTCGGCGTCTTGAAGGCTTTCGGCTGTTTCGTTCAGCTTCAGGATCCGGCTTCCGTCTTGCAACATGAATTTATATGTCAAGGTCTGATTCTTCTTTGAATCGGTATAAGAAATCGAAACGCCGTCATAAGCGCGTGTCATTCCTTTTTTTGCCGACCATGATTCGGTTTCCGTCCGGTCAATCGAAAGGGACGTCCCCTTCTTCTCATACTCCACACTATCAAAGACAACTATTTTCCGGTTGTATAATTTCATTGCCAGATTGTAGGAAGAACAAAGATTAAAGGCGAATGAAATATCTTCCTGATTCGATTGTTCCAGTTCATCGACCGGATAATCTTGACCGGAAAAGAAAAGCCCGACGCCGGCTTTTTTTGCGATTTCTGAAAGGATTCCTTTCACCGACGTTTTCTTCCAGGTCTTCGATTTCTTTGTGACGTTGAAGTCTGTATTGATCGGCGTCGTTATGCCGCCGACGGAAGCCGTTGAAGGCGGCCCCGAAAAACTCAAATCATCAATCAGGAAATATCCACAATTAAATTTCCGGTTGTCGCCTTCCTTCTTCCAGTTTGTCAGTTTGATAATTGTTTCGACATAATCCCCCTGAACGGGGATCCAGCTTCCCGACCACTTTCCGCTTCTGTTATTCAGCTTCAAAGTCACCGTGTCGGCCGTTCCACTGGCATGATCCACATACTGAAAACTTTCGATATAGTCAGTAATTGTCTTTGTTATGTCGTTACCGTTATATAATACAGTTACGGAAGATTGACGCGCCTTCATGCTTTACAATCTCCATTCCGGGACGTCTTCTTCGTCTTCTTCCGGCAATTTCGGGATATAAACCTTCGTTCCGGCCGAAAAGACGTAAATTTCCAGCAAATCGGCGTTATTTTGAAGAAGAAGGCCGATATATTTCACGTCCCCGTAAAACTGATAGGCGATTGAATCCCACATATCGCCTTGTACCGTGGTATATATCCGGTTTTCGTCCATATATCAGGCCCCCTTTCATGCCGGCGCGAACGAAGTCCGCTGATTCTGCCAGTTGTATTCCGCCATCATTTGATTAAATTTCTCCTGGGACATATCAAGCGCCGACTGAACGTCTTCTTTGCTCGCGTTCCCCTGGATAATCACTTGCGGCGAATAGACGATCCGTTGTGAATCGTCCGTTGAACTCGTTTCGCTGGTTCTGTTCACGGTGTTATTATTGTTTATTGTGTTATAAAGTTCTTTTGTGACGGATCCGCCTTCCTGGCCTACCGCCTGGCCGCCTTCGACTAACTGTTTGATTCTTCCGAACATATCCGCGGCGCCGCTTGCTTCCGGCTGGCTCCCGACCACGCCGGCGACGACCGATTTCATGTTTGACCATAATTCAGAAAGAGGAAGGACAGCTTCTTTTCCAGCTTCGCCGCCGCCCAAAAGGGAACCGCCGTTCGCGCCAAAGATCGTCGGCCCCGTCAGGATTCCGCCGTCTTTGTACCACTCGACGCCGATTTTCGGAATCGAAGGCGGCGAAAGCGAGAAGGAACCGCTTATTGAAAAATGTGGCAACTTAATTTTCGGAAGCGATAAGTGGCAACCAGAAAAGAAATTCTTGATCGCGTTCAGCCCGTTTTGTACGGTCTGTTTTGCCGCTTCCAGTTTCGACGATATTCCGCTTTTGATTTCTTCAAATTTTGAAGTTGCGGCTTGCTTCGCCGCGTCCAGTTTTGAAGCAAAGGCGGATCTGATAGATTCCAGTTTTCCGCCGGTTAATGTGTTCACGGCCGACATAACATTTGAAAAAGTACCTTGTACGCCAGCCATCGCGCCGGCGACAATCCCTTTTATTCCGCCGCCGGCGTTCGTGTATGCTGTTTTCATGCTTTCCAGGTTTGAAGATACGTTTGAAACGGCCTGGGACATAAAATTTCCTATTGTAGACTTCACGCTGTTAAAAGCGTTTGAAACGTTCGTTCCCACCGCGGACAATTTTTCACTGAATTTTGACCGCATTTCTTCCAATTTTCCGCCGGTCAAGTTGTTTATAAAGGAATATCCGGCTGTATAATAGCCCTTCACTCCCTCCATAGCGGCCGCGGCTATTCCCTTTATTCCGCCGCCGTGTTGCTCGTATGCCGACTTTATATTTGAAAGTTTTTCCGTGATTGTATCTTTCGCGGCCGAAAGAACGGTTCCGGCCTTCTCCTTGATCGAAGTCCAGGCGGCGGACGCCTTTTCTTTGATCGCCGTCAATTTTCCGCCCGTCGCGGTATCTATCGCATTGAACGCGCCGACAACAACGCCTTTCAGCGCATTAAGCGGCGCCAGCGCCAGCGAAGAAAGAGCCTTGAAGGCGCCAGAAAAGATATTTTTCAGCCCGTCAAGCGCTTTCGACCAATCGCCAGAAAAAACGCCGGTCACAAACTGAATGATCCCCTGGAATACCTGTTTCACGCCGTCGAATACGCCCGTCACGGTCTGCTTCCAACTCTCGAAAATTGAGGATATGAAAGCGAACGCGGCCGGAAATTTGTCGGCGAACGCCTGAATCGCGGCCGTGGCCTTCTCTTTCAGGTTGTTAAATACGCCGACGATCCATTGTCCCAACTGCGAAGCCTTTTCTTTCACCGTGTCCCAGTTTTTATAAAGCAAAACGCCAATCGCCACAACCGCGGCAATCGCCAGGATAATAAGGCCGATCGGGCTTGTCAGGAAGGTAAAAGCGGCGCCAAGTGCCGAAGTGACGGCCGTTCCTACCGTACAAATCGCGTTCCATGCTGTCATAGCGGCCGTTTGCGCCCAGGTTGCGGCCGTGCTGGCTCCTTTCAAAATTGCGTCTTTCGCATATAAGGCGTGCAAATACAAAGTTTCCGCCTTATCCTTTACTTTCAGGGCGATATTTGCCAGCATAGCCTTCTTTTCTGCTATAAACACGGTTACAAGGGCCTTGACCGCCTTCGCCGCGTTCATGGTATCTTTTGCCAGCCCGACTATTTTCATAGACGCTATCGCGCCGGCAACGCCTATAATAATAGGTTTCAGCGCCCCCCATTCATTTAACTTCTGGTAGACCGTGGCCGCGGCGCCGATCACTTTCATAATAGCGCCAACAACCGACGGAAGGGCCGTTGTTGCAATAAAAGAAATGACGGGCTTCGCCTTTTCAAACGCTTCAAAAAATTTATCTTTCAGATCCAGGGCGACCGCGATCACCTTATCAATAGCCGGCTTGTTTTCCTCGATTTTTGCCTTGATATTTTCAAAGGCTGTTCTTCCGGTATTCGCCAGGAATTGAAACGCCGCGACGCCTTTATTTTTCACATCTTCCAGAATCGGACGAACCATTCCAAAGAAAGCGACGGCCTTATCCTTGAATAAAGCAATCGCCGGAACGGCCCTTTCTGATAGCGCCTGAATAAATCCGGTCACTTTTTCCGTGATTTTCGGTATATGATCGGCAACTGCGAAAATTGCGTCCTTCGCCATAGGCGCGAAGATTTTACACAACCGGATCTTCGCGTCGTCTACCGCGGAACCGAAAACCGCCATCGCGCCCGGTAAAGTGTCCGTCACTTTTCCGGCCATATCCATCATAGCGCCTTCTGCGTTGTATAGTTCATCGTTTAGGGCTTGCCACTCTGAACGGCCGTCCGCTGTTGTGGTATTCAATCCAGACAGAAGATCGTTCAGCGTGTCGATCTGCGTCTTTCCGCCGATAGCCGCAAGCGCGGCGTTCCGTTCTTCTTCTGTCAGGTCTTTTGTTGCTTCATTGACAAGTTGAAGGGTTTCTTGAAGCCCGATGAACTTCCCTTCGCTGTCAAAGGCGGAAATACCTAACTTCTTCATCATCGCGCCGGCCTGGCCGGTTCCCGACGTTAGGTTAATTAAAACAGTATTTAATTTGTTTCCGGCTTCTGATCCTTTGATTCCGCGGTTCGCCAGCACTCCAAGCGCCGTCGCGCTATCTTCCACGGATACGCCTAAATTGTTCAGGACGCCGCCACAACCGATATATGCTTCCATAAGCTGTTGCGCCGTCTGGTTTGATTTATTATTCGCCTTACACGCCACATCAAGATAGCCTGATAGTTCATCGACGGTAAGGCCCAACGCACTCATTGAATCAGTTACCAAATCAGAACACGTCGCCAGATCCATTCCAGTAGCTTCCGACAACCGAAGAACCGGTTCCAGGGCCGAAATAGAAGTGTTCACGTCCCAGCCGGCAAGGGCCATATATCCCAGGGCTTCGCTTGCTTCCGTTGCTGTTTTGGTTGTCTTTTTCCCCATTTCCAGGGCGGCGGCTTCCAGTTTTGCGTATTCTTCACTTGTGGCGCCGGCCGTGGCGGCCGTGTTCGCCATCGCTTGATCGAAATCTGCATAGACGGAAACGGCGTCTTTTACGAAATCGCCTATCTTTACCGCCGCAAACGCGGCCGTGGCAATTTTCGCGGCCGTTTTCGCGGCTTTTCCGATAGAATCCAGCTTCTTATTGACGCCGCCGACCGACTTTTCAAGGGAACTCTGTATTTTACCGCCGATTTCTAGCGCCAGTTCGTAAGTTGTTTTGTTTGCCAATTTCGCCCACTTCCTTTGCTATGTCGATAAAATCATCGACCGGAAGATCGGTAAAAAAGTCCATTCCGGTATTTGTCGCCATAGACAGATAAACCGAAGTTTTCTGAATGTCGCGGCCGGAATCATGCCTTATTCGTCTTTGTAGAAAAAACCCACGACGGCATTTTTGATCTTTTCCACCTCTCCGACCGGAAGATCCTCGAAGTATTCGGCCGGAAGGCCGGTGACTTTTGTTGCGACGATCTTTGCGTAAGTCGTCGTCGATTCGGGAACAAAGGAAGAAACGCCGGTCTTGTTGAAGGCTTTTTCGATCGCTGTCAAATCGCGGCCGCGAAGGTCTTCCAGGCCGTGAAGGTCAAGTTCCGTGAAGGTTTCCCCGTCAAAGACATAGGGCTTTCTGAACTTGATAATAAGTTCGTCGTCGTCACCCTCTTTCGCAGGAAGAAGGGACGCGCCAGACGCGGCCGGGGACTGCGCGACCGGGATTTCCTGATTGTTCATTCCCTGGTTTTCGCCTTCGGCTCCGTTATAGTCTTCTCTGTTCATTTCCTGATAGTTTTCCATTTGCTCATTTCCTCGCTTTCTTTTTTGCATGATGAAGGCGGCGCCATGCCTGAAAGCATTTCGCCGCCTTTTGTTTAAATCTGGCTTCTAACCTTCTGTAAACGGTCAACGCCGTTTAACTTCCATATCAGATTGAATTTATCCAGTTCAAGGACTGTCGCGCCGCCTATTGTGATCTTGCAATAGGTAATCTCCCGGACGACTTTCGGTTCGCCCTTGCCGCCTTTTTTCAGGGAACCAAGTTCAAACGATTTCACTTTTCCCTTCGTGGTGACAACAATCCCTTCATAGTCGTTTGTCTGCGTCGCCGTGTTTAAAACCTGCATAGATCCGCGATAGGTAATCATTCCGGTCTGGCATACAAAATCAAAGTATTCACGGCCGATATTCTGGAAGGACGTTTCCGTTTCCAGGGAACCGAAGGAACCTTCGACCGCTTCTTCGATTTCTCCGCCAATGCCGGCGCCGTCGATCGTTTCGGTTAAATACTCGAAGCTGGGAAGCGCCACTTCGGAAGTCAGGCCGACGTATTTGTGACCGGATCCGTAGGCGTTAAAATTGTTTAATACCGTAGGAATTTTATATCCCATTATTCAGCACCCCCTTCAAGCGCGGCTTCGGTAATCGTGGGATCGAACTCGAAGACGTTTTCAATATCTTCCGCCGGCGCATATCCACCGATCCGCGTATGGAATTTGATATGTCCGTTCAGAATTTCGTTGATCGGGTTTTCGTCGTGATCGAAGACGATTTCGCCGCCGGCTATATCGTCCGAACCCTGTAATCCGTTCAACTGCATATTAAAGCCGGACACAACTTCGTCAATCAGCCGATAATTTGTCAGATCATCGACATTCTGGAAGAAGGACAGCTTAAAGTTATTTTCGATATAATCGAAAATCGTCACAATGTTGATCCACCGGTCAAGCGGATCCGTAGAAGACGGATAAGCCGCCGTATTATTCCCCCAGCACTTCCAGCCGTTGACATTGATCGCCGTCACGACGCCGCAAGCGTTCAGATAGTCGTTTGCTTCGTCCATTTCAAGGACAACTTCTTCCCCGTCTGCCGTATAAAGCCCGGTGATTTTAATATCCTTATTCGACGGGGAACGGGACGGAACGCCGCCATTATTCGCGGCCAAATACTCCATATGCGCCGCCATCTGCGCGGAATAGTAATATTTATAGTCCCCTACCCCAACAAGCGGCCACATGGGGATAGTGTCGCGGTCAGAACACGCGCTTTTATCCTTGTATTCCTTCACTTCTTCCATGCTGTCAGCCTTGCCTTCTGCGGTATCAAGATCAACGACGACCTTCGCCGTGAAAAGACTTGATATAAGCTGGGACTTTGCCGCAAGCGCCAGTTTTACGGCCGGAATATGCGACCAGCCAGGCGCCAGAAGAAGCGACGGAACGATCCCGAATTTCGGATATACGCGGCCGATCAGTTCCATTCCGGTTTTCTTCTTCGTCTTCACGTCATAGGATCCGATAATGTCTTCGTATGTTACCAGGGACGGATCAAGCTGGGCGAAGGTTGCTTTCAGGTTCTTTTCTGCCGCCGCGGCGCCCGTGGTTACGATTGCCACCGTAACGGTTCCGTCCGTATTGAAAGACGCGATATAATCTTCATCAGGCTTATACACTGTTTCGGACTCTCCCGTCGAAGCGATCGAAAGTTTATCAAGCAAAATCCCCGTTTCAGGAATCTTCACTTTGCCGCCCTCGACGGCGTATTCCTTCGATAACTCCGCTTTCACGTGCTTTTCAGGATCCAGGACGTTAATCATAATCAGCGGCGCCACGCCGAACACATCGAAAGTCGCATACATGGACTGGCAAAGGGTATAATTTTTGAAGTCGGTACAATACCCCAGGCCGGCAATCGCGGCCGCTTTATTATGAAAAACAAACGGCTTGTTTACCGTGTCGTAAGGATCCGCGGCCAGGTTGACCGGCGCCGTTCCTATTACGCACTGTAAGCAACCGTCAGACGTAATCGGAACCGCTAATTGAGTGGGCCGGCGGCTCGTGCGGATTCCATGCTTATAATTAGACATACTCTTTTATTCTCCTTCCGTAATTTTTTTGACTTCCGCTTCCGAAAGTGCTTCGATCTTGTCGTAGGCGACCGCTTCGACCGTCCCTTCGGTGTCGATTGCGGTTTTAGCTTTCACAATGTCAGAAAGCGGAACGATTAACTGTTTCACAATGGGCTTCTTCCTGGCCAGCTTTTCAAGCCTTTTGGGGATTCCGCCACTAAAAACGGCGCCGTATTTCACGACGCCGCGGATCGTAGGCCCTAAGTACATAACGGGCGATTCACTTTTAGTCATATTCTGTTTCCTCGATTTCTGGTTTTTCTAACGTCCATAATGTAGACATACCGCCGATAAACTTCGGATATGTGTCTTCTTCCTGGAATTTTTTCGTGAGTGGAAAGGCGATTCTGTACCGGCCATTAACAAGGCGTTTTTCCAGGAAGCGCTTTGAAAGACGGTTCAAAACGTTTGCAATATCAAAGTGGCCTTGTTTGTTCGGGTTTTTATCGTTTATGCCGACAAGGAAATAAATCGAACATATCAGATCATCATCTTCCCCGTTGATCTGTTCTTCGTCCATGCATACCAGGACATAGGGGAAATGTTCATCGTCATTTTTCCCTTTCTTCGCCGGTAAGTTCTGCGGATAGACATTGAATTTGATATATTCCCCGTCGTTATTGACCGAAGTATAATTTTTCAATTCTTCCTTCACTTCTTCGACAAGCGCCTTTTGAAGAAGAACGTCCGTCTGCAAGGTTCAATCACCCCTTCCGTAAAATATTATTGATTTCCGCGTCGATTCTCTTTTGAAGCGTTTCAGACGCTTCTTTGTTGATTTTAGACATAATGTCTTCATTCTTCACAATCTGCGGAACCGACGGGCCGTAAAGCTGTTTTATCGGAAGACTTTTTCCGTTTTTCCTGGTAAACACTCCGACGTGTCCCGATTTCATCACGGCGACAAAAGACTTCGGATCTCCGTCAAGCGGTTTTATTCCGCCGTCCTTTTTAACCCCGGCTTTATACACCCTGGGCGAACGTGATTTTCCGCGGTATCTTACCGGCGTTTTCGGTGATACTTTGTACTTTGACAGTTCTATTCCGCCGCCGGCGGAAATTGCCGCGGCTTTCAGGCTCCCTTTCGACGCTTTTGTGATTCTCACAGTTTTTTTTACATCAGAACTTGAAATATAATATAGCTGGGAAGTTTCCTTCCCCATGTTCTTTTTCACGTTCTGAATCGCCCGATTGATCGCCCTGGATAATACAAGCGGCGTTTTGCTTTTAAAATTCCCCAGCCGCTTTTGTACTTCTTCAACGCTTGTAACCTTGATTTCGGAATAAATCAACTTTCATTCCCCCTCAAAATAATAGTATAGCCGCCGAAGTCTTCCAGAATGTTTCCGATCGGATATGATTCACCGTCAAAGTCTATGATCTGCCCGATAACCGGTTCGGAATCCAGATACTTTTTCAGGATAAAAAATAGTTTTGCGTCTTCAAATATTCCGTCAGAATCAGCATTTTTCCCCAGGTTCAGCGCTAAAAGCGTGTCGTTATCAACAACAACCGGTACTTCTTTCCCGTCTATGTTGTGTAACTCGGCGAACTCATTCATGTTAAAGAATGTACTGTCAAAATCCTTTTCTAACTGATCTTTGAATGAACGCATTTCAAACGCCCTCGCCTTCTCCGTCTTCCTGGTTTTCCCCGGCTTCCTGGCCGTCTTCTCTCTCTCCGATCTGTTCTTCCTGGTAGTTGATGATTTCTTCCTGAAGGATCTTGACGCTTTTTTCCTTCCATTCTCCTAGGTCATAGCCGATAGACGCGGCATAGGCGACCAGATCTTTTTTTGTTCGGATCTTCCTGATTTCGTCTTCACTCTTTACCGCGCCGGGATCCATTTCGTCGAAGCCTTCAAATCCTTCGTCGTCTTCGTCTTCATCGGTAACGACTTCCGGAACGTCTGCCAGTTCGACGAACTTCTTTTCTTTCAGGAACGCCAGATCAACCGAAGAAATATCGGCCGGAAGGATAGAACCCGGCCGATACTCTTTTCCATTTGTCATAACGGTAACTTTTGCTTTATATGCCGCCATAAATTAAGCCCCCTTTCTCGCATAAATAACAACCCAGGAAGCCACGTCAAACGGGCGCGGAAGCGGCCGGGAAGTAAGGCGAAGTTTTTCCACTTCGTCGTTTTCGTCCGCCCATTTCTTCGGGACAAGTTTTCCTTCGTAACTCTGCCACTTTTTATCTTCCATCTGCGTAACAAGGCCATATTCGATCTGGCCTTCTCCCGTGGAATGTCCCATAAGAACGGTTCCTTCTGGGATCATCGCTTCTTCTTCGCCTTCATCATTCAGGAACCATTCATCATAACTATAAATATCAAGATCCAGTTCTGCGATTCTCCCGTAAAACGTCAGGGCCGGATCAATGACGCGCGGTTCGATCACAATGTTTTTATACTTCAACATATTCATAGCTTTTTCGATGAACGGATTCGTGGTAAAATCTTCTATAACATCAGAAGAAAAAACCATAATGTCGGGCGCTCTTCCGGTGTCCTTAATGATCCGTTTCCGAAGTTTCCGAAGAAGAATCATAGGATCCACCGCGGCAATCGTCCACTGTTCATCAGCCGCCAGGACGACAATATTATCAAAACCAAAGTCGATCTGAACGTCAACGCCTTCTTCTTCGTCCACGACGTCGATTTTTCCTTCAAAAAGAATCTGCCGGCACATCCACTCTTTTCTTCTGGCGATAGATTCTTCCAGGTCTGTCATATCCTTCGCCAAAAGTTCGTTTTCGCGTTCTTCCGGCGTCCTCTGCGAATAGATATTTTCTCCGATCGCGCGTTTGGTAATATCGTCGATTGTCAGCACTCTTTCCGGCGCGATCTTCGGCGTAGTGAACTGATTCGTCCTGAATCCCTGGCGCGTGATAACCTTTCCGCCTTTTCTGGGACTTACAAAAGGCGCCATGATTCTTTTCCCTTTGCGGACGTCAAATTCCACCTTTTCGGTTATGTGCGTCTGTTCGCCAGGGAAAAAGGTTTTCTGTAAAAAAGTTCTTACGGGCGGCGTCTGATCGATCGCTTCCATCATTTCACGTGTTGTTAAGTCAGGCATTTTAAAACCCCCTTTTTATTCATATTTCTGGACGTTACGAAGGAACAAAGAAACGGCCTTCATATCGTCTTCGTAAGTGTCAACAGTTGCACCTTCCGCAACGATCACCGCGGCGCGGTTAAAATTCCCCGTCTGATAGCACACGGCCGGGATATTGTCGCCGGCGGCGTCGGCTCCGGTGTCGGTATCGTCCGTAAGGATTCCGAAGATCTTCCCTTCAATATCTGCCGTCCCGGCAAGATAGCCGGCTTTTTCAGACTTGACAATCAGGGATCCGCGCTTCAAAACGCCCTGGCCGGCTTTCAACCCGATCCCCTCTTTCAGAATCGAGAAATCTTCGGAAGTAATTAAGGAATCCGGCGTAAACTCTCCGATCTGCTCAAACATTTTCATTCTCTTTTCCCCCTTCTTTTATCTTTTCCAAGAAACGAAGCGAAATTATTGACTTTTGCTTCGCTCTCCGCTTTTTTGTCTTCTTCTCCGCCGGCTCCGGCGTTCGGCGTAGTCCCGACAGAAGAAGCGCCGGAATTTGCCAGATCATCGACTATATTATTTAACGTCTGCTGTCCGGCCTTGTTGTTTGCCTTCATCTGGGCCAGCGCAAGATCAGCGGCGGAAATCGGTTCATCATACTTCGCCCGTGTCAGCACATCGCCAGGAATCCCGGACGCGATTTCGTCAATCGCTTTCAGGCGTTCCCGTTCCGCTTTCACCGCGTCTGCCACAATCTGATTGATAAAATCAGGATAGACGCTTCTTAAATGCGCGGCGTCAGTAATAACCGGCGTCGTGTTTTTGGTTGATTCTTCACCCATGTTTTCATTTCCTTTCTTCGTTGTTTTATTTGAAAAAGTTCCTCTGTCTTTCGGCGGCGTTATCGAAAGATCCTGAACCTTTTTCCGAATGTTTTCAGGGACGGAAGTTTCCAGATAGTTTTTAAAATTATAAGAAACATCGTCCGTTATTGAACGGTCAGAAAATCCGTTGTCCTGGAATCCGGTTTCTATCACTTCATCGCAAAAACCGGCGTCAACTGCTTCCTGGCCCACATACCATGATTCAGCGTCCATTAACTGATTGATTTCTTCTTCCGTTTTATCAAGACGATCCATATATGCGGTTACTATGCTTTTCTTTACTTTGTCCGTTGCTTCCACTAATTTCATAAGTTCTTCCGATGTATAGGAACCGCGAAGAACCGTCGCCGGATCATGTACCATAAGGATCGCATTTTTAGCAATCTTTCTATTTTTACAAGCCATCAAAATAACCGTTGCGGCACTGGCGCAAACCCCGATAATTGTCCCGGTGATCGTTGCTTTATTAAGAATCAGCGCGTTATATATTGCATTTGCCGCGAAAACATCACCTCCGCCGGACTGGATCAGCACGTTTATATTTTTCTTTTCTCCTAATCCGTTTAGATCGGCGATAAAATTTCGATATGTAACACAATCTTCATTCCACCAACTTTCTTCACTGGATATTTCGCCGAAAAGCTGTAATTCTGCCGTTTCATCGTCTTTATTGATGAAATTCCAGAATTTATTGATCCTCTGATTCTTCGGCGCCGTCGGTGTCGCCGTCTGATTCAGGATCCTTGTCTTCTTCTCCTTCATCGGGTTTTTCACTCTCCTTTTCCTTGTTTTCTTCCGCGCTCCCAGGCGGCGCGGCGGCCGAAACAAGTCCGGCTTCTTTCATCAACTGATTTTCCCTGGCAAGCTGGGCGACGTTCGCGTCAAAATCCGTCCCCGTCATTTCGATAGATTCGCGCTGGCGCGTTGATACTCCGATCGCGATTCTCTTTTCTGCCGCGGTTGCTTCCTTTACCGGATCCAGCATACCAGGCGCCGGCCCGTTCCACTGGGCGCGGCAATATGCTTTCTTAATCGCCGGATCTAAAAAAAATCCAGGCGCCTTAATTCTTCCATTTGCGATCGCTTCCGTCAAAAATATTTCATAAATCGGTTGACAGAAATCAGCGGCCAGCCATTTTCTTTTCATTCTGAAAGCCTTCCACGCTTCCAGAAGGGCGGCGCGTGACGCCGAATAACTGGAATTGAACGATTTTATCAGTAATTCGACCGGTATTTCCAGCGCGGCGCCGACATACTTTGCAAGCGCTGTCGTGAAGGCGTCAAAATTGCTTGAAGGCCGCTTTGAATCTGCAATATCAATCTTTTCCCCAGGCTTTAAGACATTAACCATTCCAGGGCCTAATTCATAGTTAAGATCATCATCAGAAACGCGGTCTTCGTCGTCCAGAACCCCGGTAAATCCCACTTCGCCGGTGTTTCCTTCGGAAGTAATGAAGACAGTAAAAAAACCGTTGATAACGGCCGCCATCATTTCGGCTTCACCGTATCTTGTAAGCTGTTTTAATGATTCAATCACCGGCGCCAGATACGGAACCCCTCTGTATTGTTCCGCGCGTTCCGCTTCAAAAATCATTAAGACGTTCGGCGTTCCCGTCTTATCCCCGAAGGCTTTCACCCTCTGCCACTTTTTCGCCGCCCGAAGCTGGCTGTTCGGATAGGTAGAACAAATATGATACGCGACCACGCGCCCGGCGTCCGTCACTTCAACGCCGTTAAATATCCGGTTCCCCGTCGTGCTTTCCGTCGCGTACAGATTGACCGCCGTTCCGCTTGTGTGCGGCGTTGATACGCGGTCAGCTTCTATCAGGTGGACGCGCAAGCCATAAGGGAACGCCGGCGTCGGCCGTTCATACTCCACAAGGGCGCAAGCGTCGCCATTCATCAGCCAGGACAGACACGCGACTTGCTGGATCTCATAAAAATTATTAACCCGTGTTGAATCACAAAATTTTGAATCCGCCCATAACTCAAATTCGCGTTCCGTGTTGCGTTGCCACTCTGCCGCCGCTTCTGGCGTCATTCTCAGGAAGGCCGCGTCGATTGTGCTTTTCAGCCGCAACCCTTCACCGACAATATTTGTTCGATTCGTCTTTATTGCCGATACTGCAAGCGGCGCCGACATATAAAGACTTCTGGATCTCTGCCGAAGGATCGGAATATTCCGGTCTATGTCTTCTTGTGGGGATTTACTCGACGCCAGCCAGCCACGCATGGAATTTTTATTCCTGGACGCGCCGCTTTCATCATACCCGGAATTTTTAAATGACCGGATCAGTTCCAGCTTGATTCGGTCATTTTGACGTCGTAAGGCGGCCGAAGGATTGACGGCTTCGACAAACTTGTCTATGATATTCAATTTTCTTCACCGCCTTTCTAAATGTCACGCGGAAGAAATCGCGCCGCCTTGTTTTTTCCGCCGGTACTTTCCAGCGCTTCGATCTGCCCTTCCAGTTCCTTAATTGCCGCCCGTATGGTAGACAAATCGGCCCGTTTCAGGCTCTTTGTTCCGATCGTGTATTCCTGATTCAGAAGGACGGCTTCTTCGGCTTCATAATACATTTCAAGCCGCTTTTTATATCTTTCCAGGCGTTCTTTCTGCAATTTTCCCATATTATCACCGCCTTATAGTTGAACTCCGCGGCTTACTGCCCCGGTTTTTCTTTTCTTCCCGGTCTTCGCCGGCGCTTTTTTCATGTAATTTATCCCGGCTTTTACCTTCTTTTCCAGGATTTCAAAGTTCGGACGAAGGATTTCCGCCGCGGCCGTCGAATAATTCCGAAGATCCAGCGGTTCGTTTCTGGTTCCAGCCTTCTTTTTCCACTTAATCACGGGCCGCCCGTCCTTCAATTCAACGACGCGCTGTTCGCTGTTTAGCCCCTTGATATAAGTTTCGTTATATCCCAATTCGGAATTGCTCGGAAAGTGGCAATATCCAGGGCCTTCTTCTTCGATTTTTAACCGCGTCATAAGAATTTCTTTTCCTGAATCCACGCCCAGGATAAAGATTTTCACTTTGTATTCATTATTCTTTGAAACTTTATGTATTAAAGGAATCCCAGGGCCGCCCATTCCCTTTATACCGTAAATTTTTTTATTCTTCGCTTCCATTTTTTTCAGCCACTTATAACATTCCGTCGTATAGTGGCCGCCGGTATCTATGCAAGTACAAGCAATCAGAAGGCCGGAACCGGACGCAAAGTATAATTCCCGGTCAAGGTATTCTTCTAGTTTGTCCCAGGTTTCGTCTTTTTCCATATCGCCGAAAATCTTATCATACCGGACGCCCCACGATTCATAACCACGGCCCCAGCCGGTTATTTCTATCTCGAAGCGATCGTCCTGAACGTCAACGCCGGCCGTCAGAAGAAGAACGCCGTCGGGGATCTCCGCTTCGTATTTTTCGCGGCGGCCTATCAATGAATCATCGTCCGCGCTGGCTCCGCGTTCTTCCCATGTTTCGCCAAGCGTGGTATTGATCCACGTTTTCATTTTGTTAATATCGCCGTTTACCTTTAGTTCATGCTGGGCTTCCTTAAATTCCCGGATAATTTCTTCCCAGTGTTTCCAGGGCGACGCTAATTCGTTCAGGTGAAAAGAACGCTTCCGGCGGCGCTCCGGGAATTTTGCGATATATTTCCCGGTCTGCTGTTTCCAGTCAATTTCCGGGATATGTTCGCCGCAAAATTTACATTCCATTGTCACATCTGAAAAGTGGATCCGCGGCCATTCATACGGTTGATACTTTCCGCATACCGGACAAGGAACACACCATTCTTCTTGTGAACCTGATTCAAATTCTTTTTCAACCTGGCTTATTCCTTTGATCGTCGGCGTCGATACTTTTATCTTCTTCCGGTTCCAGAAGGCCGTTGTCCTCTTTTCAACAAGTTTTATCGGATTTCCTTCGCTTCCGGCGCTGGCCGGATAGCGGTCTATTTCGTCCATAAGCACGATTCGGACGGGCCTTGACGCAAGGCTTGACGGCGAATTTGCGCCGGCAAGCGTTATATGACCGCCAGGAAATGTCTTGTGAAGAATCGTATTCCCGGAAGTGCGCGACTTTACGTCCCGGACTTTCCCGTTCAATGACGGCGTGTCGCGGATCATCGGCGACAACCTATCTTTTGAAAAATCTTCCGCCATCGGTTTGACTGTCGGTTGAACAACTAACATCGGCGCCGGATCATAGGCTATAAAATAACCGATGATATTCAATATAAGTTCTGTTTTCCCCACCTGGGCCGAAGACATTATCACGATTTCTTCACATTCTGGATCGTTTATCGCGTCCATGATTTCGCGTTGATACGGCGCCCGGTCAGTGTTCCATTGTCCCGGTTCTGCCGAAGATTCAGCGGACAATTTTCGATAACGATCCGCCCATTGACTAACCGTCAGAATCGGCGGCGGCGCAACTACTTTTGCAATATCCCGGAATAGTTTAATTGTTTTGTAGTCTATTCCTAAATCTTTATGACG
The DNA here is from genome assembly GCA_910575795.1 of Clostridiaceae bacterium. Lineage (GTDB taxonomy): Bacteria > Bacillota > Clostridia > Lachnospirales > Lachnospiraceae > Otoolea > Otoolea muris. The sequence goes on from CAJTGE010000003.1 coordinate 106,408, forward strand.
CTTTTTCACGACGACGGTATCAGGGGAAACAAGCGGCGATTCTTCCACCGTAATTTTTTTATTCCTCATAATCTTCTTCCCCTTCGACGTATTCGTCGGAATAGAACGCCTTCGGATCGTAGTCCTTCAACTCATTCAGCGCTTCGACGACTTCGTTTGTCAGCCGGTCTTTGATATAGCCAGCGTCGCGGTCTTCCAGAATCGGCGCCACCTTCGACGGGATATTCATAACCCTTGTCTTAAAGGCGGACAGCATATCGGACATAACCTTTTCGACGTCTTCCGCCTTGTGAAGTTCCCCTCTCATGGTTTGAAGTTTCAGTTCTGAAATGTGGCGCTTCACTCTTTCGTGAAGGGCCTTTTCTTCGTCAATGTCGATTTCTCCGTCTGGCCCGTCGATTGTCGCGCCTTCGGCGGCCAGCTTTAAAGACAGTATGTAATTCTTTAGTGATTCAACAAGATTATAGCGGCCCTTTGCGGCCCGAACGATGATTCCTTCTTCTGCCATCTGGCGGACGCGGCGATCTGTCACGCCGAAGATTCCCCCCAGGACGGCCGCCGAAACGGTAAGGCTGTCAATGTCAGTAACCTTCGTTGAATCCGTGTCAGCCTTCGCCATGCTCTCACTTCCTTTCTGGCCGGAAAAGCGGAAACGGCAACTTTTATATTTTTTTCTTTGTAGCTAGACAGATTTTGGGCTTCGCTTACCCGCAAGCCTTGTCAGGGCGCCGGAAGAACCTACCCGGCCGGCGGCGATTTTCTTACGAATGTTCGTTCGCCCTGGCGGCTCTCTCTTTGCCTTCCTTCTCTTGACATATCTTGTAATTGTGTCAAGTCGTGCCGTGACTGTTTTCTTTCAATTAAGTGCGAATGAAAGTGACATATATCATTTGTCATAGGCTCATTGTGTCAAGTACAAGGCATAAGAAAGAAAGCGCTTCCCATTCTTCGGCCCATACATAGGCGCATATACACACATAAAGACAAGGCTATTTGTGGGCCTTCTTCCTGAATGATAGCCCCTTGATAGCCTTGTCTTTATTGTCCTGGTTTATCCCTATATAGCGAAGCGTGACGGATATATCCGAATGATTCAGTATTTCCTTGATAGTCACGGCGTCGTGTGTCTGCTGGTACATATGATAGCCGAACGTCTTCCGTAATGTGTGAGTGCCGATAGAATCCAGCCCAAACGCGGCGGCCGCCTGGCTTAATATGTTATAGGCTTGCTGTCTGGTGATAGGCTTATTCGGGAAATTCGGGGACTTGAACAAATATTCATAGTCCTTTTTCCCACGAATAAATTCCTGGATAATAGGTTTTAATTCGGAATTTATCGGGAAGCGTTTTTCCTTACCCGTTTTTTCTTCCCGTATATAAACGGCGTCTTTTTCCTTCACATCGCGGACACGGAATTTCAGAATGTCCGAAATGCGAAGCCCCGTATATATGCCGAACATGAACATTAAATAATCGCGGTCATTCCTCGCTTTCAGGAAATCCGCGACGTCCATCACAAGATCCATGTCCCGGATCGGCTCGACTGTATTCATCAGGCACACCCCCTTTTTCGTCCCCCTCTGAATCGTCGTCCGCTAAATGTCCCATAAGCGAAGGGAAGCGCTCCGCGATTTCCGTCAAAAATAGCACTCCGAAAAATGCAAGCGGAATCACCGGCCATAATACGGCGCATAAAACCGAAAGAAAAAGCGATACAATTATCACTCTTGCGGTATTCTTCCAGCCTTCCGGGGGATAGTCATAATCGAAATCAGGAAAATTTTCTTTGTCATAATCGGCCCATTTTGCCAATAGGCGCATGAACACAAACGACAAAATGAAAACAACCGTTCCGCCGATTGCATAAACAAGGGCAAAAATCCGCCAGTTTCTAAAGATAAAATCTGCAATTTTAATCATTTCATCATTCCTTCTTTCTGGCATACAAAAAGCGCCGCCCTTCGGCGACGCCTTTCAAGTCCTTCTTCATACACTTTTCAGCATATCTAGTATAACACATATTGACACGACATTTCCACGACATATTTCACGACAAAAACACGACATAAAACACGACATTCAAATTCGCCTGAAAGCCGCATAAAATCAGGCTTTTTTGAAAAAATGCGTATTCAAATTTTAGAAAAATTTTAGAATTAAAAAATTTTCATTTTTGAACCCGTCAGATCAGCCCCTTTTCCTTCATATCGCTTTCGATCCTCTGGAATTGCCTTACAGAAATTGACATTTCATCAGCCGCGGCCGCTTGTGTCATTTTCCGAATAATTCTGTAATAGTAAACCTGGGATTCATAGCCGGCCAGGCTTTCATAAATCCTTTTGATCCGCTTTTTGCTTTTCCGAAGGTCTTTTCGTTCTTCTTCCAGTTCCCGGATCCGCCTTTCGTCCAGTTCGATCATTCGCAAGCCGTCAATAAAGGCAATATGAACGCCTTTTGACTGCTCTTTTGAGTAATCGACGCCGCCGACCGCGGAAGGCCCATTCCAGCCACATTCCCGTTTCGCTTTTTCGATTGATCGGCGATGATTTTTGATCTGTTCATTGATTAACATGATTTTCAGGTCAATTTCATCAAAAAGATTCCTTTCCTTGACAGTTTTAACCGGTTTCGCCATATTTCCAGCTTCCCCTTGCAATCATACCGCGAATATGGTATGATTATTAAAGGTTGAAGATTCGGGCCGCTGGAAAAGCGGTTCGTTCTTTTATTTTACAGAATATTTTTTGTCAAGTCAACTGCTTTCTTCCTTTCTTTGCCCGGCGCCTGGCGCGTTCTTCGGCGCGGCGTTGTTTCCGGTTTCCTGAATGTCCCTGAATGGCCGGAAGTCTGTCTTTATTCGTCACCGCGCAACTCACAAACGAAGAACAATCTTTTTCCGCCGTGTCTATAACTTTTATAAATTCAGGCGCCCCGGAACCGCACGACGGGGACGGATTGAAAGAAATAATCAGATCATCAGGGACGCTTTCATTTTCAACAATCATTTCGTCATACTCTGCCGAACCCCTGAACACTTTTTCTTTTGTCTTCCGGTTCATTGTAAAAAACCGCTGGGCCGCGATCGCTTCTTTAGCCTTCATAATATCGAAAATAATATCAGACGCCGACGTTCCGTTCCATTCTGAATTGAAATCAAAAGACATATTCTCCCCCCCTAATCATTATAATATTTCAGAAAGTCCGCGCCACTCTCCCGTAACTCCTGAAATATTTTTTCAAACATATGTCCCCAGCGTGTATCATTTCCATTTTCCGGCGCTTCGTCCATCAGCATTTGAACAAATTCTTCTGTAAACGCCTGATTCTCTCCCTTTTTCACGCGACAAAATTCATGTTCTCCGTCGTCTGCCACGTTATCAGGCGAATTTCTGAATAGCCAGGCCAGATCCGACAATTTGATTTCCATTTTCAATTTATTATTTGTGATTGCAAATTTCAAAAGTTGATCGTCATATTTTTTCATTCTTTTTTATTCCTTTCAGCATGATTTCACATTCTTCTTTCACCTTTGCGGCTTTCTTAAGTGCCTTAAACATTTTAGATTTTATTTGATATTCTTCCGTCTTCCGTCGTTCTGCCAGAACTTCGATTCTGTATTCTGTTATGTATAGCGGCGCGTCTTCAATGGAACAACATTCACTTGTAAGGGATAACCCCGTCGGCGGATCAATAATAAAAATAGTCCCTTCTCTGTTCTGATACACATATAGTTTTATTCCGTTTTTCTCAAACTGGAATCCTTCATGTTTCACGGCTCCCGTCACTTCGCTTTTCTGATACAGCGAATAAAAGGTTTTCTTTTTCATTCTTCTTTTCCTTTCCCGAAGGTTTTCACGTATCCGAAGGCGCCGCCAGACAGAAAGAAAGCCCGTGTCGCCACTTCGTCGATATTTCCTTCGTCAATGTGTTTTTGATAGCACTTCCGCGCCATTTCTGCCGCCCTGGCGGCGTCCCAGGCGTTAGAATACCAACCTTCGCCGCATATACTGCAATAACAAACTTCTTTCGACCTGATTGTATGTGTCTTATAATGACTTTCTATCGCTTTTCTGTCAGAAGAACTTTTTCCGCATACCGGACATTCGTAAAATACGACTTTTTTAATCTTTTTCAAGTTCAATCCCCAGTTCGACAATTCGCTTGTTATTTTTAATTGACATTGTTTCGATCTGTTTCTTCCATACGGCGCCGTAAACCTGATAATCTTTTTTCAATGTCAGAAAATACCGCTTGTGCGGATCCCGTAAGTGCATTTTGATTAAACTATCTAATAAGTGATCCGTAACGCCTGAATCTATAACGGATATTTCGATTCTGCCGGCGTCCCGGTTGAACTCCCGGCATATAACGACGTATTCCGGGCGCTTATTCTTTTTCTTCCCCTTTACTTTTCCCATTGTCAGCACCTTCTTTCTTTTTGTAAATGACAACCATCGAAGGGAACGGCGCACTGTTTTTACTATCGCCGAATTTCAGACGGCCGCGCACAAAACGGACTTCCGCTTTTTGATAAATAAATTCATGGAACCATTTCGTATCTGTCCGGGCCGGTAATAACATAACAACAAGATTCCCGTGTTCCTGATTCGTGCGATAGGCTTTTTCAACCCACTTCCCTATTTCGCGGCCATAAGGGGGATTGCAAAAAACAGAAGAACCCCCCCAGTTTTGCGAAAGGCCGTCTTCTTTAACGGTGAAATATCTATCGCATTTATGATTAAATTCATCAGCACACGGATCAAGGTTGAAATGAAATTCTTCGTCCAGTTCCCGGAAGAAATTTATAGGCGTGGCCCATGAATCAGTTTTACTTGAAAACATAACTTCTGTATTCATTTTTCTTCCCTCTTTCCATGCAATTTCAACCCATTTTTGGATCGTAGTCTTCAAATCTCCGAATAGTTTTAAATATTTTTCTATTATTCACCCACCTTTGAAGATACCGAACGGGATCGTCGTTTCGTGTCTTTTCTTTTTCGTATATCATCACATACGGATCATAATCAAGATCCCGAAGTGTATATATCCGTTCAAGGTCTTGTTCTATTGTAGTGTTGAAATTCGTAAGGACATAGACACTTGTTTTTCTGGCTCCCCATTCTGTAATTTCCTTAAATTGCTTAAACTTCGGAATAATTATTTCTTTATCTTCGTATCTGTCCTAGGCAAAGTGAACGCTATCGACGCGAAGGCGCTTAATCATTTTCGCCTTTTCCTCTGTCATGATCCGAATATCTATCCCCTGATTTATATTGACTTTCGCCTTGCTTTTAATAAGCTGTTGAATCAGGTCTTTCCAGTCAGGACACGCGATCAGGTTCGGATCACAAAGCATTATATTCTTTTGTCCGTTCCAGAACTCCGAAAGATCAGCGACTTTCCGGCTTTTCAATCCTTCTTTCTTCCCTACAATACAGAAATCACAATTTCGCGGACAACCGCGCGTTAAAAATCCGTATGCCGTATCAGTTATCCCATACAAAGAATAATCTGGATATATATGCTCTATCTCTGGATCAAGCGGTTTTCCGCCGTCTGGATATGAATATCCGGTTCCGCCCTTTATAACTTCCTTCGCGTTTATGTAATACGGGAAATCCGGCGTAAATGTAAACACTTTAGACATATAAACCCGATCGAAAGGCGGCCGCGGAAAGCTGTCGCAAATAGGATTGTACCATCGAACGGTGTCACCGCGTTTCTTATGCCATGCCGATAATTTCATCAGCGGCAAATTCGGGAAATTGCTATGTCCGTCAACGTCAATCAGTCCGACGTTCATTCAGTTATATTTGACCGGTCAAAAGTTGTGATTGACGTCCGCCCGTCTTTCTTTACAACTTCCGTTCCGACCGTGATTTCCAGTTCAACCGGATCATTGTTCCAAACATCGAAAACGACCATATTCCGGCCAGCTTCCACGGCGTAGGTTATGCCGGTTTTCTCTGTCATTTCAGACATACCCTTCATAAATTCCTTAATTCTTTCTTCCTGGCTTTTCATTCTTTCCCCTTTCCCGAAAATTCTTTTTTCACACGGCGGCTATAATATATTTCAGGCGTCACAAATTCGCCTTCCGCCTTGTCAAACAAATATTCACTATATGAATTTATCTTATAGAATCCAGCGTGAAGGCCATTCTTTTCAATCCACGCATTGAACACGGCGTCAAGCTGTTCTTCCAACTCCTGATACTGTTCTTTTGTTACGTCCGATAAGTAATCGTCGGCCCATTCTCCGAAGCCTTCGTCGTCTGCCTGGCAAATAACGGATTCCACCGCGTCGAAGGCACACGCCGAAAGGCAAGGCTTGAAAAATTCACAAGTTCCGACATATATTTTCTTTCCGTCTGTCTGATAATAAGGCGCCCAGCTTTTCAGATCCGCGGCGGCGTCTTTCAGCGCTTCGGCCGTGTTTACATACGTGCAACCGTAAGTTTCATTGTCGAAGCTATATGATACCAGGTTCGCCCGGTAATTCGGAATATAGCACCAACTTTGCGGCGGCCGCGTCTGGCCGGACGTTTCAACGGGAAGCGGATTGTCAAATTCCACCGGCGATCCCTTTTCAATCAGCCAGCCGCAAATCTTACCGCCGCCAGCATATTTTGAAATCTGTTCAGCCGTCAGACAGCTTCTTTCCGTCAGGGAATCATAAAGATTCGTCCGCGTTATTCCTTCACAGTCAAACAGACCGACGATTCCAACCTTCGGAACATAGACGATCGCGCGGAAGGGGAAATCAATTTCCGCCGGCGCCGTCTTCCTGATCTCCACCGTCTTTTTCCCCGAAAGAATCAGTTTCCACCATTTCGCCCTTATGCTTATCAATACAGTTTTCATCATTTACACCTTCTTTCTTTTTCATAAATTCTTTAATTTCAGAAACACATTCCGGGCAATAGTCACGCGATACCGGAAGGGGAAACAAAGTCATTATCATATCAACTATTTTTGAACCGGCATTTTCTTTTTCCGGTAAAGAACTTTCAAAAATAATTCGTTTTGCCTTTTTAGCCGGAAATTCTTTCTTGCAACGATCACATATACATATTGTTTTCATCATTTTTCAGACCTCACTTGTAAATCATATTTGTTTTCTTACACCTGAACGCGATCCGGCCTTCCACGTCATAGCCATAGGCGCCAGAAATCTTTTTAATCACGTCAACAAGTTCCGTTATTTCCGGCGGCGTCCGGTCTGCCTTCCTGATTGCTGTTTCCGCCACTTTGTCACGATAGCCGGAAGCATTGTATTTTATATCATTCTGATTCATAGCCGCGCCCCCCCTATTGAAACGGTAAACCGTCGTCAACGTCTGGAATATCCATAAAGCCGGATCCTGATTCCGCCGGCGTCTGGGCGGCCTTCTCTGCCAGAAGACGCGCTTCTTCTTCCGCCTTCGATTCTGCAAAAGATAAATCTTCGACAAATACCGTCTTCGTGTAAACTTTCCGGCCGTTCTTTTCATAGTGGCCGGATTGTAACGGGCCGCATACTTCAACTTTCTTTCCCTTGCGAAGAAATTCCTGGGCCAGCTTCGCGTTCTGTCCGACGCATACACAATCAATAAAATCCACCGGTTGATCGCCTTCTTTTATTCTCCGGTTCCGTTTACACATCATGGTAAACGCAACAAAGGACGCTTTATCGCCGTTATATCTGATAACTGGTTCTTCCGTTACTTTTCCGCTTCCGATCCATTTATTCACTTTTTCTTTTCCCCCTTTCTTTTCTCCGCATAGGGAAGCCGTGTATTTTCAGCCAGTTATTCGGAACCGGCGCCGGCTCCTGGATCTTCTCTCCGTATGCCGCGGCAAAAGCGGCCAGTGAACCGGCCGCGTCCTGTGCATACATTCCGCAGTTAATCAGCATTTTTTTGAACTCGACGGCGGCTTCGTTTATAGACAATCCATATGCTTTATATGGTTTCAATGTTTTTTCAAAATCTTTAAATTCAATTAAGAAAAACAAATAATCATTCAATGAATACGGTAATTCCTGAACGCGCCCTTTTATCCTCTCTTCCGCTTCTTCCGGTATGTAGAATATAATTGTCCCGAAGTTTTCCGTAAGTGCTATAACGTATATCTGTCCGCGCTCCATGCCTATTTCATAAGCGAACATCAATCCGGCTTCGCCCACTTTATAGGTTTTGCCGCCGAAATTAAAATCCAGGGATTCAAGCATTTTATAAATTTTCTTATCCTGGGATTCAGTTTCTTTCCGTCGCCTTGAAAATAAATATCTTCTTTCCCTGGCTATATTTCGCCAGCTTTTTTCTTTTCTTCTCCGCCGCCGCCAGGGATTCACGGATTGTCGCGCGTTCTTCGCCTTCCACAATGACGAAATACTTTTCCTTGCATTTATCAAAGTTCATTCAACCACCTTCCCGTTTTTTAGTTTGCGATTCTTTCTTTGTCGCCGGCGTTCTGAAAATTCTTTCCGTCAATATAGCCAGTCTTCCGAAGAAGCGCGTGTTCCTTGTTTGATTCATATTTCCGGCCGGCGGATTCTGTAAGCCCCGGAATATTATCAACGTATTCACACACGGCCGGCGGAACAATCAACGCCAGGGCGAAAGATTCACTTTGCGCCTTTTGATCTTCAAAATTTCTTTCCAGGCCATAACAAAATCCCTCGACATAATTCATTTTTTCATTTCTTCCAAATTCGCGGCCGGCGTCTGCATAGATAGCGCGTAACGTGGCGAAGCGGTTCCTGATAACCTTCACGGCATAGTTGAAAATATTGATACATATTTCCGCGTCTTCATCATATCCGAAAAATTTCAGACGGTAAGCGCCGCCGGAACCGCGCCGCGAACTTGAAATCACGCGGCTTCTAAAATTATCCGCAATTACAGAAGCAATCATTTTACACCAATCATCGCGGAACGGCGGCGAAGTATAGTGAACGATCGCCCGTTCTTCCTCCTGGCCTTCGCGAAGCTGTTCGCGCTTGATTTCATACTTTGCCATAAGTTCACGGGCCTTCATCATAGCGGATTTCGCTTCGTTCTCATTATCGGAACCGGCCAGCGCTAACAGTTTTTCGATTTTATCAATAACTTTGTTTTGCGATTCGTTCATTGATTGCTTCAACCCCCTTTTCATGCCTGATACATACGGCGCGATCGTCGATATATACATTCGCGTACACTTTCCGGCTATTTGAACCGAAGTATTCCGTGATTTCTGGAAGATTGTCGTTCACCGCGTCGAAATAAAGTCCGTGTTCTGCACAAAGCGAAACGGCCAGATCCAGCGCTTCGTCAACGCGATTCGTCCACAAAATCAATTTGTTTCCAGCTTCACGAAGTTCTTTCAGCCATTCGATCAACGCCGTGTTCACTTCTCCAACTCCGGGCCAGCACCCGGCCGGGATAATAACCCCGTCAAAATCTACTGCAATAATTATTTACCCAGCAAGCGATCCAGAAGATCGCTATTCTCCTTTCTGGCAAGCGATACCCGGATAGATTCGGCCGGGAACTCTATCGGTAATGCCATTTTTATAATTCGATTGACGATTCTTTCGTCAAGTTTCAAGTCTTCAATCCGGCAATTTGAAGTAAAAATTGTTATGCGTTTCTCTATCATGCGGCCATTCAGGATATTATAAAATCTCTCGTTTACCCAGTCTTTCACATTCTCGGCGCCTATATCATCAATAACCAGGACGGGAACGGAAATAATGTCATTGACAAGCTGTTGTTCCGATCCGCCTTCTTCCGGGCCGGCTTTTTTAATTTCTCCCCAGGTTGCTTTTATCTGATCCAGAATTTGAAGCGTAGTCGCAAACTTCGCGGAAATCATTTTCTGGCGTATTAGATCGTTTGCGATTGAAACGGCAAGCCGCGTCTTTCCTGAACCTTTGACGGAAGAATAAAAATACAACCCTTTTCCGGTTTCCTGGATTTCCTCGAATTGTTCGACATACCTTTTCGCGATAATCTTTGCCATTTGCGCCAGTTCTCTATTTTGCGGCGTAGAATAACAATCCGTCATAAAACTTTCGACTGTCTGATTCTGAAATTCCTTCGGAATAGCCGCAAACTTTAATTTCCGATCCATTTTTTGACGTTGCAACAAGCCACACGAACATTCGCGCATAAAAGTATAATCGTTTTCGCCCTTGACTTCTTCCCAGCCAGTATCACGGCATTTCGGGCATTTATAGACCGGCTCCGCCGTTGTTTCGCCGGAACCGTTCAAGCGCGTCCGACGTAGTGTTTCCAACCTCTGCCGCGTCAGGGCTGTTATATCCAGGTTGTGTAATTCTTGTGTCGTGTCCATCGAAGCCCCCCTTGTTTTTATAATTTCCTTCAAGCACCTTCAAGGCGTTAGATTTATTCATCAGCCAATCAAACGAACAACCGTCCCATTTTTTATTTCTGCCGGACAGAAAATCGCTTTCCTGGGCCATTGTGAAAATCTGGTGTAATTTCTCATACGGCGTGAAGCCAGGGAAAAATTTCAGATTTTCAAGTTCATTCAGAAGCGCCCGGACGCTTCTTTTCCTGGCGTCTGAAATAGCCCGTATTTTAGGCAAATCAGCGCACGTCTTGTTATAATCGTCCATAATCAGGTTATAAACCAGGCGTTCCGCCTTCTGTTCAGGAAGGGCGGCCGGCGGCGCTTCGCCGACAATATCTTCGCTAGAAGATATATTATTTATTTCTTTCTCTATCTCTTTATCTTCTCTCTGTTCCGTGACTTCGCGTGAAGTGTCACGTGACGTTTGTGTGACGTCGCGTGAACCGTCACCGCCAAAATCAGGAAGGGACGGAACCTTCGATTCTTCCAGGCGAAGCGCCTTTTTCCGTTCCCGTTCGCGCTGTTTTCGGATCCGGTTTTGTTCCCGGATCCGATCCATTCCTTCGACGTTCTGGTGTTTCTCAAAATTCGTTATGTAGATTCCCTTTTGCGTAGTTTCTACCATGCGGAATTTTTCAAAGGTTTTTAATGCAAGTCTAACCGTTGATAATGGTTTCCCGAAAATAACGGATAACATTTCGTCGCTATACGGAAATTCGTCTTCAACCAGGACAAGGCCGTTCGCGTTGCATTTGCCGGCCAGGGCGATCAGGCGGATCCAGATAACAAGAAGCGCGTCGCCTTCCGGCATGGACTGAATGATCTTGATTTTTTCATCGTCGAACATATCAATCCGAAGTTTTATCCAGCTAATTTCAGACAATAGAATCACCGCCAATCTACAAATATTTGCTCATAATATCGCGCCTTGTTTTGGGCTTCGGCGCTTCGCTCTTTTTCTTCGGCGGCTCTGATTCCGAAAGGAAATTCACATCGTTTTTCATTCTGGTTTCGTGTGTTGCCGCCAGATTTTTCTTGATCGTGTCCTTGTTTTCAGATACCTTGTTATAGATTTCATCAAGCCGCGTTTGAGGATATGAAAGCCCGGACACACAACAAATCGTTTCTTCATCGTTGAACGTCTGGAAGTTGTCAAGCGGCGTCCCGATTGCCTTTTCAATGTCTGCCATGCTTACATTCCCGGCCATTGACGCGGTAATGTATTTAACGGCCCGATCGGCTTCCAGGGGCGCGAAGGCGTTATCTTTTATAGCCTGAATCACTCCGGCGCTGTCCTGGGCCTTCTGGCGCACGACAACGGCCATTCCATGCGCTTTCAATGTTTCTTCGATTTCTGCCTTGTCGATATTCCCCTTTACGCTCTTATGTTTCGACGGGATTTCAAGAAACGCCGTGAAGGCTTCCACGAAGCCGGAATTTAAGTTCAGCTTTTCCCCGTTCGCATTGTCAAGGATAAAACAAGCGCCCGTCCCGGAAATCTCCGTCAGTTCCGAAAAACATTCGTAAGAATTTATATGTGACTTCGGGCTTTCATCAGGCGCCGGAAGAATCGTAATCATGCCGATCGTTTTTCCTTCGTCGATTAACAGATCCGACAACATCGGCCCAGCGCCCGAACCGGTTCCGCCGCCGCTGGCGAAGATAACAAAAATCATGCCGGCCTTGATCTTTGATTCGATTTCCGCGGCGATATTGTCGAAATCATCGACGACAAGCTGTTTCGCCTTCCTTCTGTCCTTATTGCAACCTTCGCCGCCCGTGATATGGTGTTTGAACTTCGCGTGATCCAGCGTGTCAAGATCTTCCTGGGACGTGTTCACGTAAAGGACGGAAAAGCCCTTCTGTTCAAAAAGTCTTCCAATGTTGCCGCCGGCCTGGCCGACTGCCACAAAAGCAATTTTATTTTTCATTGTTTTTCCCTTTCCAGACATTCGCAACCTTCCGGCGTTATGTAAAATGTGGCGGCGCGGCCCTCTTTCAGACCGCGGCATATATAGCCGGATTGTTCAAAGTCCTTTATTTTTTTAAATATTGTGTTTTCTTTTATTCCAAATTCTTCCGCCGAAGCGATTTCACGAACCGTCATAGACGAAAGTTTGTTCGTGGCTCCTTCCTGGCGAAGAATCGAAAGAATAATAAAACCTAACCGATTCAAGATTCACCGCCTTTCTAACCCTGTTAAACTCTGATTTATTCTGATAAACTCTGATTAACTCTGATATTCTCTGATTTAATTGGATTTAATCGGAAAACCACGTTCGGCCACAACTTGATCGAAGGGAATGTCGCCCAGGCGCCGATCCGCTTCGTTGCTTCCGCATACCGGACAACTGGAAGTCGCCAGGCAAGCAAGAAACACGTGTCCGCATTTCTTACAGACCGACCGCCAGAACGGATCCGTCACTTTTGTTATTCCATCGCTATAAAATGGGTGTCTTTTCTCGTATTCCCCTATTGACATTTTCCTTTCCAGCCCTTAATATTATTAAAGGCTTCGGCGCTTTTCGCGCGTGGCCGTTTAGGCGCAACGTGTCAGGGTTCCAATCTTTCCACGTTGCGCCGCTTTTATTATGCCGAATTTTTCTGAACCGGTCTTTCTGTCATAATGCCGATCGTCATAGCGCCCAAGGCGCCGGACAACGCTTCGTCAAGGTCTTTAGCTGTCTTTATTCCGAAGCCTTTCAGAATATCTTTCAGGCGCTCCGCCTTGCTGGCCGTGTTCTGGCTCTTTTCCATCGCTTCACCGCCTTTCTAGTAATAGCTTAATTCCTTTGAAACGTGGAACCATTCGCGGCCGGTTCCGTACTTCCAATCGACGCGAAGAAATTCCGTTTCGCGCCTGGAATCAACTTTGTTTTCAGTTCCTTCTTCGTAGAAGAATTTTTTCCACTTTTTCGTTTTGCCGTTCGCCTTCACAATCAGATATTCCCGGCCCAGTTCTTCGCGGTAATTTCTTTGATCTTCTTCGCACCATGTTTCGGCGCTTAAAAGACTGATTTCCCGTACATAGTGGACGGAATACGGAAACATTGTAATTCTTGTGTTCATGCCGACACTGTTCAAGTGTTTCAGGACATAGGCGACGAAGGTTTCCTTCTGTTCTTCCGTCAAGTCTTCATAGCCGGTTGTTTCCAGAATGTCGAAGCCGTGAATGACTTTAATATCATTGACCGTCTGCAAGCGGTAATCAGTGCGCCCCGTGGCTTCGTATAAGGCGCATACTTCCTTGTAGGAAGTGCGGTTCGTTGCTTTTCTCATGGTTCCACCTTTCCGGCCCTTCCTGGGCCTATTAGCCGCCCTATCGGGCGGATATACAGATTTACAGTTATCGGATCACAGGTTCCCCCAATAAAGCGGAAAAGAAGCCGATGTTCGTGTGCACGTTCGACCGGACGTAGTGCAAAGCCAACGCGGAAGGCCCAGAGTGCGACGCGTTGTGGAAGCTGGCGCCCACGTAACAGACACATTCTTCCAGTTCAGGATCCGCGGCCAGCCATTCGCGGCTTTCTTCCATGTTGTCAGTGACGATCCCTAAATCCTTCAAAATCTCCGGCACGTTTACAAGGTCAACTTCGACATTCCGTCTTTCGTCCCAGTCATATTCCGATACTTCGTCCGTGGTAATCTTCAAACCGTCGCCGTCGGATCCGATTCTTACCGGAAGGCCGTCAATCATAATCTGTAAAAATTCCTTGCTATCCGCCGACAAATCAGCGTCAGGCGCCGCGGCGTCATTGTCCTTCATGTATTCCAGGACGCCATTTTTCAGGCGAAGGCCGGCGACGGTCTTCCAGACAAGGCCGACAACATCGGCGATCCCGGTTTCCTTATCGCCATTATGGAACCAGGACGCCGGGCCGGAACCGGTCAGCGTCAGGCCATAATTCCCCTTGATTCCGCGTTCGCTGGCGTCTTTGTGGGAACTTCCGAAAGAAGTATTCCCGTGAAGCCCTTCGATCGCCCGGTCAACTATGTACCGCCATTCACGGATAGTCAGCAAGTGCCACTTTTCGCCCTTCGCCTTGCAAGCGGCGATCATTTCGTCCATATCCAGGGAAACGGCCGGATTCATAAAGGGAAGGCTTACCGCGTGGCCGTCCATAATGGAATTGACGAAACGGGAAAGATAAACTGAATCGTATTCCTGGCCCTTGACAATGAAAATCGGATCCGCTTCTTCCTTCGACGGCGCCGTGTTTTCAAGTTTTAACATCATAGACGGGAACCCGTCTTTGTCGTAGATAGTAACCGGCGTTTCTTTTACAAACTTGTGTTCTTTCATGTGCTTATTTCCTTTCTTTTGGTTGATTTATTAAATCATTCCCAGCTTAACGCCCAACTGGACGCAACCAAGAATAATAGTTTCCAGATCGCGGCCGGCACAATTCGCCATGATGAAGGACAAGACGCTTTCTCCGTTTTCTTCTTCCTTGATTTCGCAGAAGAAGCCCTTGTCAATGATCCGTTGTGTGCCATCGCTATAATTGACGATGAAGTTTTCAACTTCCGGTTCCTGGCTTTCCGCCTGGCTCTTATTCATATCTTCCATTTTCACCCTACTTTCACGCCGCGCCGGCGAAGTTCGTTCATAAGTTCCTTTGTCTTCGTGTCTTCGATTGCCTGGCGCCGCTTCTGGTACGCTTCCGGGATCCGCGGCCGGGCCTGGCGCCGCCGGTTGTCTTCCGGCTTCAAGTCGAATAATTCAAACGACGCCACGTTTTTAACCGTGAACCGGTCAACGATAACCCACCACATATTATTGATATTGTGATAGACGCGGCCGCGGTAAAGACGACCGTTCCAAGCCCTGAAATACTTTATATCGCCGTTGTGAAGCGTCAGACCTTCCCGATCGCGTCCGTTATATGGTTCTTGCGTCTGGCCGTCCAGATCAGACAGAAGAAAATTTGTGTCCGTTTGTTCATGGTGCCATTCTTCCGCATATCTGGCCTTGATCCATTCTTCCGCAAGCCGCGGACTCTGTTTCGTGTCGTCTTCCAGGTCTTCAACGGATTTCAGAAGGGCGATGATCTTATCCCGGTACTTTATAAACCGAAGGCGGATCATGTAGGGCATTTTCTGAAATTTATCGAAATCATACCTTCCGCCGTTCTGGTTCTCTATGACGATATTCTGAAAGAACATGATTTCAAACCCGGCCGGGTAACGGTGCGCGTAAAGTTCCAGATCACCGCGGCGGCCTATGAAATAATCGTCCCTGATACACTTTGCGACTTCGGCGTCGTTTTCGATCGTGAATCCTTCAGCGCGAAGCATATTGAACAACCGGTGAAGCGTTCCAAAATGCGGATATTTGAACCGCCAGGAATCAGCGCCCTTCGGCGCCTTTACGGTATTGTTCCGGTAATAAATAGTAGTGTCGTGGATTTGATAACTATTTTTATTCATTTTCCTTTCTTCCTTTTTGCTTATTTCCAGTTACATTTTCACTATTCAGTTTTCAATGTGCGCTTATTTCCAAAATCAGCCGCCCGATTGCAGTCGGTTTCCTGGGCTGTATTTTCAACGTCCGGCCCGTGACTATCGGGCCGCGACGGTTGCCGGCTTCTCCTGTAAATCCATTCCGATCAAGATTCCCTTGACAAGAATCTTCTTTTCAGGGGAAAGCGACATCAAGGAACGAATGAATGTTCTGTCCGCTTCATTTACGGTTGTGACATTCGCTTCCTTTATAGCCATTTTGTCAGCCATTCAAAGGCCCCCTTTCTTTTGGTTTGTCAACCTCTTTTGTTTGGTTGATATACCAAGTATAGCAAGTTAATTTTGGTTTGTCAACCACTAATTTAAAAATATTTATAATTTTTTGGTTGACTAACCAAACAAATAATGATATGATGGTTTCATCAAGCAGAAAGGGGGAATAAACCTTGAATGAACGGCTTCGGCTTTTACGCGAAGAAATCGGAATTTCCAGGGCCGTATTCGGCCAGCGAATAGGAGTTAGCGGCGACGTAATCAATAATTTGGAACGCGGCCGCGTAGAAATTAAAGAACATATTTTGAAATTGATATGTTCGGAATTTTCAGCAAATGAAGACTGGCTCCGAACCGGCGCCGGGGAAATGTTTTCAAAAACGCCTTCCGGCACTATGGAACAATTAAAGAAGGAATTTGACCTTGACGATTTTAGCTTCAATCTGGTGTATGAATATTTGAAACTTGCCCCAGCACAACGGGAAAAGGTTCGTGATTTCTTCTATCGTGTGATTGATTCGGAAGAAAGCATTGACTACATAGCGGAAGCGCCCAGGACGCCCGGCGACCTGGAAAAGCAATTTCCGCCGGCAAAGAAGCCCGATGAAGGAACGAAAACCGGTTAGGCGTTAAAATACGCCCGACCGCGTGTTTCAATCTACCAGATTAAAAGATATAGTTTGGTTTTTCCTTCAAAATTCAAATTGTAGTATATTTTTCTGTAAGACGCATAACACAACGCGAAGACTTTCCTTCGGTGATAATAAATATAATGTTTTTCCATAGTATCGCCACCTTTCCAGGGCCGGGCGCAAGTTATATTATATAGTCACTGGAAAATCTTACCTGAACTATTCAGAAAGGGGGAAAGAATGAAAATCTTAATTGTGGCCCTGGCGCTTTTCTTCGGCGTGTGGGCCTGGAAAATCAGAATCTATTTGAAATGGGAACGGAAGAAGAAAGAAAACGTCCGGCCGTTTTACCGCTGGGACGAAAGCGTTCATCGGGAACCGGAACAAATAGAGCGCCGGCGCCAGGCGTCCGAAGAATCGTTTTCTATCCAGTATCAGGACGAAGAAAAGGGCCTTGCGCGGATCCGCGGCGCCAGCGATCCGGCCGTGTACTGGTGTAACCTGGGAATGTGCCAGTGTGAAGAATTTAAAAGGACACATAAACCATGTAAACATATTTATAAAATCGCCATCGAAAAAAGGTTGATAGAAAGGACGCTATGAAAAGTAAAAAGGGAAGAAGTATGATCGCCATTATTTTATTGTTAATTATTGCCGTGTGCATTTATTTCATTATGAAGCCGGAAGAAAAGAAGCCGGAAGAATCAGAACAAAAAGTCCAGGAAGAAACGGCGGCGGAATCATCGGAACCGGAAAAGGCGGCGGAAGTGGCGGACGGAACTGAATCAGAAGAAGCGGCGGCGCCAGAAGTTGAACATCGAACCGGTGAAGAAATAATCGGCGTCAGCGACAAGGATATTTCAGATCTTCATATTGTTTTTTATGACAATGTGAATAATGACGTGACGGGAAACTGGCGGCTGGCTGTCATTTCCGAAGACGTGGAAATTCAGGACTATATTTTTTCATACTATCAGGAATATATAAAGTCAGAAGACGAAATTCACGGAATCGTGAACCTGGGCCGGAATATCACGGCGCGGATCAACATGATCGGCGGCTGGCTCATGGTTTCGGAATATGATTATGTGGAAGGTGAAGAACACGACGCGAAGTTGTTATATTCAGGAACGCCGATTCAAAGTTATATCGTTTATACAGATAACGGCGATGTCGAAGCCGGGGAATGAATCATGTGTGAATACTCCGATAAATGCCCGTCAAAGACGGCTGTTTGTTTAACTGAAAAGCCTTCTGGCGAATGTGTCCCGTTTATCCTGGCCGCTTATGAGAAATTAAAGAACGGCGAAACGCACACATTCAGGAAAGGGAATCTTGAAGTAGTGATTCCGCGACGTTGAAAACAAAATAAAAATCCGGCCGACGTCTGCAAACGCCAACCGGATTTAATACCAGGCAACCGATAAGCGGCTTCTGATATTGGAAATAAGCAATCCTATTATATCATTGAAAGCCGTAAAAATCAACGGGCTTTCTTTTTTGCGCCCTTTTTTCTGGTCTGCCTGGAGAAAGGGGACATTTTGAGATCAAAAAGAAATAAGCCCGTCCGGCTATGGACGAAAAAGAAGGCGGCGTTATACGTCCGCGTGTCTACACGTTACCAGGTAGACAAAGACAGTCTTCCATTCCAGCGGAAGAAGCTAAAAGAATATTGTAAACTTATGGGAATAGACGCCTTCCAGATATTCGAGGACGACGGCTATTCGGCGAAGAATACCGATCGGCCGCATTTTCAAGATATGATGAACCGCGTCCGGGCCGGCGAATTTTCACATATCATCGTTTGGAAGGTTGACAGAATTTCAAGGAACCTTCTGGATTTCGCGGCCATGTATGAGGAATTAAAGGATCACCGCGTCACTTTTATTTCTATGAATGAACAATTCGACACTTCAACCGCCATCGGCGAAGCTATGTTGAAGATCATTCTGATTTTCGCAGAACTTGAAAGAAACATGACATCGGAACGTGTCACTGGGATCATGCTTGACCGGGCGGAAAATGGATTGTGGAACGGCGCCCGTATGCCGATCGGCTTCCGCTGGAATGATGAAACGAAATATCCTGAACCGGATCCCGAAGAAGTAAAGATTGTTCAATTTATTTTCGATGAATACGAAAAGACTCGTTCGGCCTTGCAAGTGACGCGGTACTTGAATAACAATCACGTAAAATCGAAGCGCGGCGGAATGTGGTCTTCAAAATTAGTCCATGACATAATCAGGAACCCTTTCTATATAGGGACGTACCGCTATAATCTCCGGGAATCCGGCCGCGGCCCCTTGAAGCCCGAAAGCGAATGGATCATCAGGGAAAACAATCACCCGGCAATCATTGACAAGGAACAATTTGACCGGTGCAATAGAATCATGGACGAAAACGGAACTTCACGCGACGTGTCAGAAATACGGGAAACGGTACACACTCACGTTTTCGCCGGAAAAATAATTTGTGCCGTGTGCGGCTCCGGCATGATAGCAACAAAAGACCGGGCCAGGGAAAACGGATTCCGGCCTTCAAATTATCGGTGCGGCCGCCGGGCGAAAATGCTTGATTGTGAGAATAAAAAGATTGTAAGCGATTTATATATCGGCCCTTTTATTTTTAACTATGTTGCTAACCTGTCGCGTGTTCAGAAGGAATTTAAAAACAAAAAGATTGATTCCCTTGAAAAGCTGGAAGCGGCCCTTCTAAAAGGCGATGAATACAACGGCGCCAGATTGACGGAAGCAAGCCTTAAAGCGACTTTTTCGGCTCTGGCATATAGCGGACTGGGGAAAGGCGCCTATTTGCCCGATTTAGGGCTTTCAGAAGGCGAAGACGATATTTCTATCGCCGAACGCCGTTCTATCCTGGAAAAAGAACGTGAGAAGTGCCAGAACGCCATTTCAAGGCTTACCGAATTATATCTTTATGATTCCGAAGCCTTGACAAAAGAAGAATTTTCAAAAAAGAAAAAGGAACTTGCAAAGAAGATCCGCGATATTGAAGGCCAAATTTCAGAAATCACGGAATCCGGCGACGGCTCCGACCTGGCGGATCTGTCCTTCATCAAGAAAGCGTCCGCCTTCCTTGTGGCCCAGCGGATAGTTTCAAAAAAGCACATTGATTATATTCAAATGTGCCTTGACCTGGATAATGAAATATTAAAAGATTTTGTCGATCAGGTTGTCGATCAGATCGTCGCCCTGGACGGCCGCGTCCAGAAGATCCGGTTCGTGAATGGGCTTGAACATGAATTTGTGTATTCGGCGCCGGCGGAACTTCCGAAGTGCCGCGCGTGTGGTTATGCCATCGGAAAAACGGTAAGCTGTCGGATCCGAACAATCAGCTATAAAGGAAAAAGCTATCGCCGTGTGAAAGTCGGCGATCCTGGGGATCCATACGAAGGGAAGAAAGTCGCGGCGTGTGCGGCTTGCGGCGTCAGCTTCGGCCGCTTTCATCATGCCGATTGTGAAAAAGAAGTGTGTCCGATATGCGGCGGCCAGCTTTCCGCGTGTGAACATCGGAAGAAATAACCAGGGCGGCCAGCCGGCCGCCCATTTTTAATCTTCAAGATACTTTTCGATTCCTGGAAGTGTCGGTTCGTTAAATTTGATTATATGCGTAAATGCGGCGTCAATCTGTTTCTTTGTCGGCCGCCGATCTCCCCTAAAATCGAAGAAGACGGAACCGTGCGGATCTGGATTCCTGATAATAGCCCAGTTTTCAGAATATAATATGTCAAGTGCCTTGTCGAAATCGCCGGGGTATATGTTGGGATTCTTGCCTTCTCTTTTTGCGATAATGTGGAACGCCTTCGCATGATGACCGGCGAACTTGCAACTGTAATAATTCCCGGAAGGATCAATCAAGCCGTATTCGGAAAGAAAATCATCGGGATCCGTCCTTTTGTTCAATTCGTCTTCGGTCAACTCTTTTTCTTCCGGCTTCGGAATCTGGCGCCGCTTTTCTTCCTGGGCCGCGGCAAATTTTTTGTTCCGGTGAATGATTTCCAGGGCGGCGGCCTGATTCACTCCCTTTTTATCGACAAGCGCTTGAAGGAAGTCCCCAAGTAATAACATCAATTTGTCAGTGTCCTTTACCGGGCCGCCGATCAGTTCAAAAACCAGGCGCGGCCGTTCGATTAAATAAAGCCCTTGATCCAGATACGGGCGTTCTTCCGCGCTCCAAAAGCCAGGAAGAAGGCGCCGGCCATAAAAATAACTATCCGAAGAATAGGCCCACAATCTTAAATCTTCATACGGTGTTAAATATTTCCCGTATATCTCCCGTATCTCTTTTCTGTCGTCATAGTTCAAATTGTCGCTAATCGGTTTATAATCTGCCGGATCCTGATCGCATGAATACGGATCCAGGTATGCCAGCGGCCGGCGCTGAATGTCTTCTTCGATTTTGCGAATGATTTCATTCTTCCGGTATTCTTCTATTTTATCAGTCAGCGGCCGGATTCTGGCGCCATCGTCCACAAGTGACAAGCTATTCACGCCGACAAGTTTCTTTCGCCCTTCCAGGATTTCGACGACAATCTTCTTCTTTTCTTCCAGGGTAATTTGATCCGTCACAAGGCATGAAAGAAGAAGTTCTTCACACTTTGAATATTCGCGGCCTTCGTCCCAAAACCAGACGCGGGCCAGGTCACAAACAAATTCACCTTCGATCTGAAAATTTACGCTCCCCATTGTGCCACCCCGTTTCCTGAACATGAAAAATCGTTCAACATTTCAGCCAGCTTTTCAAGGCAATTCTGGCAAAGAAAATTTGTTGACGATCCAATGTGGATACAATACAAGGTTCCTACACGAAGATCCGCGCCTTCTACAACTGATTTTCTGTTTGCTACTTTGTGGCAAGCGCTACATTCCGAATACGGATATTTGCGCCCCATAACATCAATTTTTAACCCTTCCATAGAACTTTTCCTTTCCGGGAAAAGCCTTGTATTTATCAATAGATTTCTAATTCCTGTTTACTCAAACGTTCGGGCACGCAGACGTTCCCACACAATTTGTAATGTTCGCCTGCCGTATCGAAGTCACACCAGCGTTGACACGGATATAGGCAAGCGGATACTGCCATCTGTCGTTTGTCTTGATCATCGTCGGGTTCTTCGGACTGGATGCCGGAGTACCTTTGATAATCTTAATAGAATTCGCTCTAACAGATTCGCGTGCGTCGACTTCCAGAACAACCGCATCAATTCTGTTTAGAAGAACTTCCGATATAGGAACCGTCAACGGAAGCAATGCATCATTCAGAGTCCATGTATGATTAAACCAGGCCCGTCCGATGCCGACATTCACCATCATGCCTTCGGATTCTTTAACAACCATTGCCGTTCCGTAATGCTGTAAAACTCCATCCCGGATGATGCCGTCAAAAATACTTGACATTTGAATCGCATCGTATTTTCGATCGCCATTTTTTGAGTTATAAAACCCACATGTCACACTCATATCACACCGCCTCCTGTTCTATCGTTTTAAATGTAGGGTATACAGAGTTACCGTCTTCATCTTCGGACATAACGATTTCAACGATTCTCGCTTTCGTTTCATGTCCGTATTCGTTGGCGATCTGAACGACATCTCCGTTGAAGAAGTCCTCTCCATACCTGAACATAACGGTTGTTTCCACCTGCCCCTCAAATGAGGTTACATCCGTGTTCTCTGCCAACTTTTCTTTTCCCCGCTGCTGTAACTGAGCCGTGTATTCCGCATCAGATAAGACAACCCCGTCTCCAACATCAGAAGAAATATCCCTTGCGTCCGTAAAAAGCTCCCGCCTATTTAATCCACTTCCCCCGCCAACAGTCGTATACTTTCTTGCAGAACCCTCACCTTCACCGCCAACCAGAGTAACGGTCTTCAGTGCAGACTTAGATTCCACATAATTACTGTTGATGATGTTTTCAAATTTGGGGGAAAATACGACATAAGGATTCGCCGACTGGTCATAGGAACGATCCGTCCCGGCATACAGCTTAAATACGAACTGTTTATTGTTGTTAAGAGTCACCTTGAAACCTATGCTTCTCTCACTACAGATTTTGTTAATTACATCATACAGATTATCGCCGGTATACTGCGCATCAATCTTCAGTGACGTAATAGCGGGATCAGTTGACGCTTCAAAGATAAAGTTACTTATTCTCCTTGTGCTGTCTGCTGGAGATATTACATTCTCATTCAGCAGAGTACGGATTCCATTTTGAAGATTTCCGGTTATGGTCTTTTGTCCCCAGACAATCCGGCGGTCAAGAATAGATTCCAATGATCTGCCAGTAACCGTGATATGGTTCCCATTCTCGGAATCAGAAGCAATTCGTATCTTTTCGATAATCATAACGTGTTCCGACTCGCGGTTCTGCAAATAATAATCCTGTCTGATGTAACTGAGAATAGTCTCTGTCATCGAGGTAAAAAGCTCGAAATCTCCATATTCATAATACCGGTCAGTCCAGATGAACGATTCGTAGACATCAACGATGGATACGGCGTCAAGATTCGTGTTAAGAACTGTTACATCCATACCTATACCCCCTCGTAAATGACTCGATTTTCAATCTTAAACTGTAGGTTTGTACTCCCTTCTTCAGCCGTATACGCAAAGACGTTATCGCCCTTTGCGAGCTGGAACCAATCGGCATTCTTGTCAAGGCAGTTGAGTATGTTCGTGGTTTTACCGTTTCTAAGCAGCGTGATTGATTTCTTGCCTTTCACAGTACAAATAGTGATTTCATCACCTGCCACAATCCCGGAACCGGTAAAAGACGCCAACTTATTTGTGTCAATCCTCATAATCTCTCTTGTGCCAGTATTGTAGATGGTAATGTTGCGTGCTTCTCCGATTGCATGAATCGTAATAGTCACACCAATTTCTGCATCACCGCTATAAACAACCACTTTTTCCATCTGGTTCTGAATCCACCCCATTTCGATCAGACACTCATAAAGGGATTCATTACTGAACGGAAACTCGAATAACGGTTCGACACCATAAAAAATAGTAGTGTTTACTCCGTCTTTTCCGGCAGAATAAAAAAAAGGATTCGGACATACGATTGAAATGTCAGAACCCTCATCCTTGCTGAATATGTTTGGATCGTTTGCTTCTGTATAGCCCTCAATCTCCGCCTGCCTGTTGTCCGTCTCGATAAGCAGGGTGAGTTTTTTCTTGATTGGGAAAAATTTATATGAGAGCTGGCGCACATCCTCGATTGTACTCTGCCATAGATATTTCAATGATATTACAATGTTACGGCTCGGGAGCCTAGACGAATTATATAGACTTCCATCGTTTGTCGCTATTTCTGTCATGTTAATATTCGCTTTTCCAGATCCCAAACCGGTAACTGAAGTGACGACAAAGCCGGATTCCTCCGGCCGCGCCAAATCAAGTTTGATACTATCGCCAAGATAGTTCGTAACAGTGATTGATTTAATCATGCTTTCACCATCCTTTCAAATGCCGAGAACTGATTGTTCGTCTGACGATAAAGTTCAACTCTCGACAATGACTTAGGCGAGTAGTTATTTTGTGTAAAGGTAAACGTACTGTTTGTGTTAGGTTTTCCACCTCCATTTTGAATTTCCGAGGTACGGTCTTTGTTCATGCTGGCGCTGATGGATAATGCCTGCGTTCTGCTCAACATAGTGTTCAGCTTGCCGATCCTCGACTCCACGTTCGACAAATCAAGAACAGGCCGGATTGTCGGCTCCGCATCAATACCATTAGTAATGAAATCCTTAATCTTGGAAATTGCATTGCCTAGACCGGTTTTAGCGGCAGTTGCCATATCAGAACTTACATCGTATGCTTTATCTTCATAGTCGCCAATAGCATTGACAAATGCTACGCCAAAGTAATCACCAATCCGATAACCTACTTTGGAAGGTGAGTGCTCATCCAGTTCCTTTTCAGCAGCTCTTGCCGCAGCCGCTGCCATCGCTCTTGCTTTTGCCTCGGCCTTATACGCATTCTCACTAATACCAGATGCAAACCCATCTACAAGGTAAGAACCAGCACTATAGAACTGGTCTCTATAACCTTTAACGGCATTAACTGCATTACTAAGGCTTGATGTAAATGAATCTTTGACATTGGCATCTTTGCTTTTTACACCCGAAATGAGTTTTTCCATGCACCCTCTGCCGACCGCCTCAAACTCAGCGTATTTGTTTTTGATAGCTGTTAAGCATCCACTGATAATCGTGGTGAATGTCGTGCGAGCCTCATTATCTTTGGACTTTACACCAGCGATAAACTTAACCATCGTCTGAGTACCCACTGTCTGAAATTCCGTATACTTGTTCTTAATAGCTGTCAGACATCCGTTCATGATGTTTGTATACGTAGTTCTGGCATTGTTGTCCTGAGATTTTACACCAGCAATGAATTTAATCATAGTTTGTGTTCCAACAGTTTGGAACTCAGCGTATTTGTTCTTGATAGCCGTTAAACACCCACTGATAATCGTGGTAAATGTCGTCCGGGCAGTATTATCCTGCGATTTCACTCCTGCAATAAATTTTACCATTAACGTAGAACCAACTGTCTGGAACTCCGGCTGCTTAGCCTTTATTGCTGTCAATACCGCCTGCACAATATTTGTGAAAGTGGTGGTTGTGTCAGACTTCTTGGCATTCGCGCCGTTGATAAAAGCCGTCAGCATATTAGAAGCTGCGGCCTTAACTTTTGATTCTGCATTATTGAACGCATTGATGAAACCTGTGACACCAGTTTCTCCGAGTTTTGTCAATGCGGAACTAAATGATGTCATTCCGCTAACATCCAGTCCCACCATCCCCTTCGCCATTTCAACCAATCGGTTTGTCTGGGTAATAACACTGGAAAGTACACCAGTATCAACACCGCTTATATAGGCATAATAAGAGCTGAAATAGGAACCAAATGAACTCATGTCCTTACCGAAATCAGCAAGGCTTACGTCTTTAGAGAACCACCCTCCTTCTTCCGGAAGACTCTTTTGTAACTCAACGATTGAGCTGGCCGCATTAGTTGTGGCTGTGACAATACCGGCGTCAACATTCTTCATGTAATCTGAATACTGTGCAAAGTTTTTACCGAACAATAT
Source organism: Clostridiaceae bacterium (assembly GCA_910575795.1). Lineage (GTDB taxonomy): Bacteria > Bacillota > Clostridia > Lachnospirales > Lachnospiraceae > Otoolea > Otoolea muris. The sequence goes on from CAJTGE010000003.1 coordinate 132,234, forward strand.
CAGACTCTCTCCAAATGCACCAATATCATTACTGCCCGTAAACCAGCTTACCACTCCTCCTGTATTCGGAAGTGTATTCGCCAATTCCACTAATGCCTTGCCTGCTGTAGCCGAATTTGTGATAGCTTCTACGTCTATTCCGGATATAGCGTCGGAATAAGATTTCATCGCCTCACCAAAAGGTGTCAACTGTTCACCGAACTGGCTCATGTCCTTACCACCTGTGAACCAGCCAACGACTCCTCCCGTATTCGGAACGGTATTCGCCAATTCAATCAGCGCTTTACCTGCTGTTGTGGAGTTTATAACTGCGTCAGAATTGATACCCGTTACTGCAAGAGAATACTCTTTCATTGCCTCGCCAAAAGGTACGATCCCACTGGCAAAAGATGCCAAATCGTTTTCTCCGGTAAACCAGCCAACGACTCCGCCTGTAGTTGGAAGTGTTTTCGCCAACTCGATCAATGCCAGACCCGCCGTAGTCGAATTAACAACAGCATCTGCATTGATACCTGTTACTGCCAGAGAATATGATTTCATCGCTTCACCAAAAGGCGTAATACCTTTAGCAAATGATTCCAGATCGTTATCCCCTGCAAACCAGCTCACAACGCCGCCAGTCTTCGGAAGATTTGCTTCCAGGGCAGCTAATGCTTGTGCTGCTGTAGCAGACGCTGTTACTGCTTCCGGGTTGATTCCATTGATAGCATTGCTGTAGGACAACATTGCTTCTCCAAATGGAATTAGTCGTTCCGCAAACTCGCCCAAGTCGGTATCCCCGGTAATCCAACCTGATATGCCGCCAACATCCGGAAGATTTGCTTCCAATTCTGATAAACTTTGCGCCGCCGTAGCCGAAGCTGTTACTGCTCCCGGATTGATACCACTTACAGCATCGGAATATGACTTCATTGCTTCACCAAAAGGTATCAGCTCTTTTGCAAATTGAGCAAGACTATTTCCTCCCATAAAGATTTCAGAGAGTCCTCCAATATCAGGAAGATTTTCTTCAAGCCTTGCCAAAGACTGTGCTGCCAGTGCCGACGCTGTTACTGCACTTGGATTTACTCCAATCACGGCATCCGAATATAATTTCATTGCTTCGCCGAATGGAATCAACTCTCTTGCAAAACTCGCAAGGCTGTTTCCGCCATTCATGATTTCGGAAAGTCCACCAATAGCTGGAAGATTTCCCTCTAAAGTTGCCAAACTTTGTGCCGCAGTTGCGGATGCTGTTACTGCCGATGGGTTAATGCCGCTTACTGCATCTGAATATGATTTCATTGCCTCGCCAAAAGGTATGATACTCTTTGCAAAGCTCGCCAAATCGTTATCCCCTGCAAACCAACTCACAACGCCGCCGCTGTTATCCAGGCCATTTGACAACTCTGCCAATGCTAAACCTGCTGTCGCGGACGCCGTCACAGCTTCTGCATCAATACCGGCAACCGCATCTCCGTACTTTTTCATTGCCGCACCGAACACAACGATTTGTTCCCCGAATGTATCAAGATCATTGTTTCCAGTAAACCAGCTTACAACGCCGCCGGTATTCGGTACTGTATTGGCTAATTCCGTTAAAGCCAAGCCTGCCGTAGCAGACGCTGTTACTGCTTCTCCATCAATACCCGCAACGGCATCGCCATACGCTTTCATGGCTTCGCCAAAAGGAACAATCTGCTCCCCAAAGGTATCGAGGTCATTATTCCCGGTGAACCAACTTACAACTCCACCAGTGTTGGGAACTGTATTAGCAAGCTCTGTCAATGCCTTGCCTGCTATTGTAGAAGCCTGTATCGATTCAGAATTGATTCCTGCTACGGAATCGCCATATAACTTCATAGCTTCTCCAAAAGGCACAAGCTGTTCCGCAAAGTCCCCCAAATCATTGTTTCCAGCAAACCAACCCACTACGCCGCCGGTATTCGGTACTGTATTGGCTAATTCGGTTAAAGCCTGTCCGGCAATCGCCGAACTTTCAATGGATGCACCGTCAATTCCGGATACAGCTTCACCATACGCTTTCATCGCTTCGCCAAAAGGAACCAACTGAGCCGCAAACTGATCCATGTCGTTTTCACCCATGAACCAGCCAACAACCCCGCCACTGTTAGGAAGATTGGACGCCATTTCAGCAAGCGCTTTTGCCGCTGTTGCTGATGCCGTTACCGTTTCAGGATTTATTCCAGAAATCGCATTCGAGTAAGCTTTCATAGCCGTGCCAAAAGGCACAAGCTCTTCGGCAAAATCCGAAAGTGAAGAACCGCCAGTAAACCAAGAAGTCAACCCCTGTAAAATATCAGCAGCGGTAAGTATAAGAATTGTTTCGCTAAGTGCCTTTACACCCTCCATCATCGAAGCATCTATCGCTTTAGCTCCTTCAATGAATGGCTGAATATTCATCATAAATCCTGATAAATCAGAACCGATTTGTGGGAACTGGCTTGACACACCGCTCATGAATCCGCCAACGATACCGCCGACAAACTGACCGATAGCCGTGCCTATCCCCTGTAATAACTTGCCTCCTTCTCCAATAAGCCAAGATAATCCAGGAATCTGGGCTAACGCGCCTACTGCTGCTAATACCAAAGCTAATTCGGCAATGACAACACCCATACCGAGCACTCCAGCCATAGCTTGTGGAATAAGTCCAGCAACGGCACCTAACGCCACCATAATAGCGGAGAGTAAACCGATGCCAGCGATACCTTTTACAAGTACGTCAACATCAATTCCGCTCAGAGCATCTATAACTCCAGAGAAGAAAGCCATAAGAACATTTATCGCCGACTGAATAAGTTTCGGCAAATTCCTCTCAATTCCATCAAGAATTGCAATCAGGAACTGGAATATAGAATCCACGATTGAAGGCGTATATGCAACCAGAGCCTCCAAAACCCCTGCAATCAGTGTTAAAGCACCGTCTGCTATAGCAGGCACGCACTCGACCAGCACATCAACAAGGGTTAATACAACCGCCTTGATTGTTTCGCCGATAACAGGCGCACTGGCGGTAATTACTTTGCACAATTCAACGATTGCCTCGCCGACTTTGGCAACGATTGCCGGTATAAGACCTGCCACGCCTGTAATGATGACTGTCAAACCGGCAACAACAGCCGTAGCGCCAGCAGTAAGAGAGGCGGCAAAAGCCGTAAACCCAACCGCCAACGCAGACAGACCCAATCCTGCCGCCAAAAGCCCTGCACCGATAGCCACTACCCCAACACCAATCAGAGCAAACGCTCCGCTCAATGCGAGAATTGTTCCGACAAGTGGCGTGAGAACAGACCCGGCAACCCCGAGAACCGTAAATGCCCCGGCAATCGTAATCAAACCTTTTGCAATTCCTCCCCAACTCATAGCACCCAAAACGCTGAGAACCGGAGTCAAAACTGCCAAAGCCGTAGCCGCCACAAGCATTGCTGCCGAACCAGCCAACGTACCTTTCATGAGATTCAGACCAATCGCAAGTTCAGCTAATGCGCCTCCCATTGCCACCAGTCCTTTTGCAATCTCTTCCCAGGAGAACTTACCCATCTTGCCTAAAGCATCCGCAATAATCTCAAGAGCTGCACCAACTACGATAAGACCTGTTCCGATACCGACCATATTCTTAGGCATCAGATTTGTAGCTATAGCAACCTCCGCCAAAGCTCCGCCCATTGCTACAAGACCTTTTGCAATTTCTTGCCATGAAAATCTCGCAAAATCTCCCATCGCTGATGCAAATATCTTCATGGCAGCCGCTATCTCAACCAGAGCAAGCCCTGAAGAAATAACGTGCTTTGCATTTCCAGTAAGTTTTGTAAATGCCGCGACTTCTAAAAGCAACGCTCCAACCGCAGTAAGCCCTTTTCCTATTTCACCCCATTGCATCTGAGCAAAATCGCCACATACCGAAGCCAGCACTTTTAAAGCTGCCGACATGATAAGCATTCCCGTAGCTGTAGACATCGCCTTTCCACTGAACTTTGCAGTATTCAAGAAAACATCTACTTCAGCCAGAAGAACGCCGACTCCAAGCAATCCTTTCGCCATATCTTCCCAGCTTAAACCACTGAGACTCTTAACGGCAGAAGCCAGAACCTTAATCGCTGCGGCAAATATAACCATGGCGGTTGCATTGGACATGGCTTTCTTGTTGAACTTCGCTGTGGCCATAAAAACATCGAGTTCCGCCAACAATACACCAACACCAACCAAACCTCTTGCCAGTTCACTCCAGCTAAGACTTGCCATCTTTTTCACCGCACTTGATAAGACAAGAACCGCGCCAGCAAATACGACAAGTTTTGTGGCTCCCTTACCAGACACTCCTCCCAGCTTATTAAACGCCGCCATAGCAGCTATCAGCTCCGTCATCATGACTGCGATTGCTCCAAGAGAACCAGTAAGCTTATCACTGTCAACAAGAGAAATAGCCACGATTGACGCTGCCAAAATACCAATAGCAGTAGCAATCTTTATCAGTGTTCCAGCCTTTAACTGATTTTGGTACTCTTCAAAGCACCCCCTTACTCCATCAAGAATGCCTGTCACGTTTTCCATGATGTCGCCAAGACTATCCAACGGATTGGAAAGGCTGTTTATGAACTTGGTAAGACCAACCGCAATACTACCGAGGGATAAGCCATTCAGCAAATCGATGATTCCGCTAAAGTCAGCGTTTCCCAGTTTTTCAATAATCGTATCCGCCAAACCGCCGATAACCTGTGCGATTCCACCGACAATGGTTTTTACACCGTTCCATAAAGCCTGAAGCAACTGCAAGAATTTACACTTTGAAAGAGCTTCACCCATCGCACCGATTGCGATAATAACTCCGCCTTTCATATCCCCGGCCGCTTCCCCAACCTGGGACATTCTGATATGGATTCTTTCGAGCATGGAATGCAGTAATTCCAGACCGGGAATTTTAATTTTCTCTTTAAGAGTGTTCAGAAAATCTGTGACGGATTTCTTAATCGCATCCAAATCCGGAAGATTAAATTTATCTTTTACTTCCTTTGCGAAATCCTTGAACGCATTGGCTGCTTTCCCTACGAAGTCGATGACTCCCTGAACGGATTTTCCGAAAATATCATTCTTTTTAACGAACTCATCAATGCTTACCAGAAAATCGCCAATATTTCCTGTTACACTCAGAACTCCTCCGCCAAGAGTTTTGAAACCGCCAAATAATGGGGTGACGGCTTTGAACAAGGCCGAAAACGCCTGTTTGCCAATATCCAATACGGCAAATATACCCTTGAATGTTCTTTTCAGGTTCGCCGATGCCGTATCACTAAGCTTCAAATGGGAAGTAAACTCTCTCAGGGCAATCGTCATATTATAAAGCTGCTGAGATGTCGTAGGAGGAAATATCTCCCTGAACGCATCCTTCACGGGCTTTACGACGCTGACCAATGCTCCAAACCCATTCTTCACAGCATCAATAACCGCGGTCCTGCCGCCAAGGTCCTTCCATCCCTGTAACATGGAGTTCCGGGCATCCGACATAGCGTCAATCATGCCGCCGAAATAGTTACTGGCATCCGTCCACATGGCTTTAGCTTCATTAAAATCACCGAACAAAATTTCCCATGTCATAGCCCAGCCAGAACCAACTGCTTCTTTAAGCGTGTCCATTAACTGAGTAAATGTTTTGACTTCCTGCGCTGCTGCAAAAGCCTTTTTACCAATGTCCGTCGTCTCGTCAGCATAATCCCTCAGTGTGTTGACAAGAACATCTGTTGTCATCCACTGATACTGCAAGCTGTCGTTGAAATTCTTGGTGGCGTCAATCGCCTCATCCATTGTAGAACCCTGATTGTTTTCGGTAAGAACACGGTACATGCCATCTGTAGTCTTTTCAACTGTTCCGGCAGCCACAGCCGCTTCAAGAAGCTGCGTTTTAAACTCTACAGTTGCCATGTTAGCATTCTCAATCGACTTCCAGTCAATCAGCTTTACATAGCCTGCCGACAATGCCTGGGCAAAGTTATACATAGCTCTTGAAGCTTCATTTGCATTAGCGCCTGAAACAGCCGCCTCATTTGAGATACCCTGAATAGCCATTACAGCGTCTTCAAGTTTGACTCCCGCATTCGTAAATTTACCAATATTGGAAGTCATATCTGCAAATGAATAAATTGTCCTGTCGGCATAAGTGTTCAGTTCATTCAGATACTTATTCACATCTTCCAACGAAGCGCCGGTACTCATCATGATTGTCTGAATAGACCCCATTTTCAGTTCGTACTCGGCAAAGCCATCTTTGATAGGTTCGATGGTAAGCGAATGAAGCATCTGTTTTCCTGTATTGATAACTGAGTTCGTTATGTTCGCAAGGGCAGTTACCGCCATGACCTCCAACGCTGAGAACCTGGCCTGAACCGTTTGGACCGCGCTGGAAAGTCCAGACATATCGCAGTTTTTTGATGCCGCGTTAATACCCTCCAGACCTTTTACCGCACCGTCAAGATTCAGGCTACGCTTGAGCTTGTCGAGAGTTGACAAGCTGGTCTGAACATTACTTTCAAATTGCCTGTTGTCAAACCGCATCTCGACAACTCTTTCGTCAATCGTTGAACTCATAGCTTAGTAACCTCCCTCCATGCGTCATTTGCGATTTTGTCAAAAATAGGCTGGATAGCAGGATTGATATAATCTCGCCCCTGTACCCAGCCGCCGTTTCGGGTTCCGTGTCCATACTGCAAAATAATCGCAATCGGAACTCCATTTTGAATATTTGAATTTTTAAACGTAATTGATACTCTTCCGTTTTGGTGTTTGATTTCGTATGACCATGAGCTGGCGGTTAAGCCAGTATCAACCGGAGTTGCAGACGCAAGAGCAGCTACTCCTTCCTTGCCATACTTATCAAGGTCGCTAAGTTTAACGACCGATTTGACTTTCTCCAGATAACGTGTCAGTTTGGAGAAGTCGCCCTTTTGTCTGAACGTTATCATATGGAATTCTCCTTACTTCTTCAGATAATTACTGGAACAGAACCCAGTGTACTGAACTCCATTTAATTCAAATTGTACATACAGCCACTTTGTTCCGTTATAAGTCGTGTAGTATCCATAACATCGAACCTTCGTCCCATTTGGGATCAGGCACAGAGCCTTCTTATTTTTACCTGCATCATTGCGACAGTACAAACCACTATTTGCGGAAACGGTATAAACTCCACTCACATTCTTATCGAAAGACTTCGCGTATGCGGTTGCAGTAACTTTTCCACTTGCAGGAACATTCGGAGTAGTTGAAACGGAACCGTTCAAGATTTCAGTTACTCTGCTCTGAATCTCAGCGTAGTTGTATCCCTTTGCCTCCAAAGCCTTTTTACGAGTTTCGCCATCTCCCCAAAGTCCAGTAATAACTTCATGCACAATAGTGTTGATGCTCTTATTCTCATCCTGGGTTGGGGCTGAAACTTCGTTATCTTCATATCTGGGAGTAATAAATCCTCTGATATACTTTCCATTGATGGAAATCGTGCGCCGTTTTACAGCGTTATTGTAGTTTCCTTCAATAACGGTGATGTATCCACCGGAAACATATTCGACTGTTCCTATATGATCCGGATTACCGGTGTTTTCTCCAGAACCAGAATCGTCCCAATCATATAAAATCCCATCGGCTGGCGATGGAATATATCCATCATCTTCCACCCAACAGCCCATCTTTTTTGCTGCTTCAATGAGATAATAACAACTGATTTCAATAGGCATAATTGCCGTATAACCAAGTTTAATTGCTAAAGCCGACCATGTAGCAGCACACCATGGCCACTCATAAAGCATCTTGGTTCCTCTCGGTAATGCTCCGATAAAGGAATTATAGAGATCGATAATTTCTTTATAAGAACCATCCGATTCGTTCTTTCCGACCCAAGATTTCGCCACATCTAATACAGCTTGTCTCGAATATCTCACAATCGTTCCCTCCTTATCTTCTTTCTCATAGTAGTAGTTCATATCAACGTTGCCGCTGATTCCGGGGACACTTCCCTTACTGGTGTACTGGTGAAAATCACAAGGATAATCCGCTTCGCCAGTCCAGTCAGCCAACCATTTGATATATTGATCCAGAAGTGCGTGGTCATACCAGTTACGATAGTAGTCAATATTGAAATAGATACCGGCACGGTATCCAAGAGACTCTACCGTTTCGCAGAATGCCTTTGTGTGTGAATTACATTCTGTCTTTCCAAGTTTCACGCCAGCGGCCGCAGCCTTTGTAACCGTGTCATACTCGAAATCAAAAAATACAATGGTGTCTTTACCAAGCCCGGCTCTCTGGAGATTCGCAACCGCAGCCCGCGCCTCCTGCTTTGCCTGCTCGGTATTCAGAGCATAAGAAAAGTGGTAAACTCCCATGACGGCAAGCCCCACTTCTTTGCATTTTCTTACATTGTCGAAAAACTTGGAATCGATTGCCTGTCGATAACCCTCGCGGATAATCACAAAATCAATCCCACTATTCTTAATCTGTCCGGCATCAATGTTTCCCTGCCAGACGGATATATCTATACCTCTTTTCTTTTCAGACATTTAGGTCACCCCCTAGTGTTTAACTGTTTTTTTCTCGCCGCATTGAGAGCAGAATTGCGTTTAAAGATTTCACGTTTACTCATCTTTTTAGGCGGCGAATTCTTGATGTCGCAAACCCTGATAAGGGTCAGCAGACGGTTGAGATGCCATTTCTGGCATTCAAACGGTATATTCAAGGCAATCATCCAGTAATAAATAATCTCCGCAGTAACCTGCTCCCTGTTTGGTTTGCCGGTTTTTTCTTCCCTGAAAGTTGTGGCTGTCATCGGAGCATCTATATACTGATTGATTACATCAATATTGGAACTCGTCAAATAGCTGTAAACCTCCGGGTCTACGTTTGGCGTAATTGTCATACATTTAACGTAGTCCAGATTTTCCTCAAAAGTTTTTTCTTTCTTTGAAAGGAATGGCTTACACCATTTGGATTCCCATTTTGAAAGAGAGACGAGGGAATGCTCCAACTGTAACGTTTGTCCTTTTGGATAGATGAAGATTTCGTTTACCTCATCCCATTGCTCCTCGCCAGCCGGTATGTTAATACGAAGCATCCCTCAGTCCTCCATTGTTTTCTAATTTGTAACTGGAGCCAACGCCGGTTTTTCAGGCTGCTGTGCCGCAGGAGCATCCGCATCCTTCGGTACGATACCGTTCACAAATTCAGCCGCTGCATTGGCATCTGTAGCCAGCTCCATGTACAGGATGGAGTATGCCTCGGTCTCCGAAAATGCCTTGGAAAGCTCCTCGGACTTGACGAACCGTCGGCCGTCCGGACTCTTTTCGCCGTAAGCCTTGAGAATGATCTGCTTGAAAGTCGCAATGATAGTCGGTACATCCTGTGCTGCCACAATCTGCCGGATCATTCCGGTAAGCCCGCCGGGAATACTCAGCTCCATCTCCATTGATTCTGCTTTGGAGAGATTGAAATAAAAATCCTCAACTCTTTCCACACCGTTGTAATCTGTATAAGGTATTGTTTTCTTTAACATGTTCTTTTTCTCCTTTCAAATAAAATAGGGAGCCGCCAGTCCATCACCCTGAATACGACTCCCTACTGGTTGCACTATGCAGTTGTAAGATTAGCCCGCTGCTGCGGTAGACTCCTGATACAGCTTGAGGATCTCATCCGGAAGAGGAAGTCTTGCTTCTGTTCCATCGGAGCCATCTTCCGTGGTAGGATTGGTACCGAACAGAATATCTTCCAGCTTCGCCATGAAAGCCTTGTCAAACTTCGTGGAGTCAAAAGTCAGGCAGGCTGTAGGTTTCAGCTTCTTGCCATCAATCACGGTGTTAATCGCTACCGGGGTGGTGGTCAGCTCCCAGGACATTGAAATCGGTTCCGGACTGTCGTTGATAGTGCCATAACCTTTCTCGGAAGGGGCTGCCAAAGCACCGTAGATCAGATGCAGCTTATAGCCGTAGTCATTGTTATCAACATCGTTGCCAAGGATAGTTCTGTATGCCATACCGAACATCTTTCTGTTCTGCTGCCCGGCAAACATACCAGGAACAATCTCAACAGAGCCATCGCATTCCGCGAACTCAGGCGGATATGTATATGCCTCGACAGTAGCCCCGAACTCCTCAACAGACATGAGGTTCAGATACTTAATATTATCCGCATATACGGGAGAAGCCTCCGCACCGGACGGACTCTCTGTTACTGCGCTCAAACCATTCCACGGAACGCCTTTTGTGTAAACTCCGCCCGTCTGGATCGGATAAAGAACGCCATGATCCACGCCTGTTTCATACAAGCGTTCACCAGTTTTATCCCATTCAAGTTTCATAGATTTTGTCCTCCTTAAAAGAATATTGTGTAGACATCATGATTCAGATTGTCTTTCTCGTAATGCCGGTTAAATTTACTGGTAGGCAACAAAGCTACTTTGCCGACGATAGGACTATCCGGATCTTTGTCTATTACCGTTACTGAATATTCCATTTGAGATAAGTAAACCCCGTTATTTGCATATGTAGGTTTGATGCCATTCCGAGCATACACAATAGCGGGGTAACACATCTTAACGGATTCCGGGGGCTGAAAATAAACATTCCTACTTCCGAGAACTTCACACAGTACCTCGTGAAACAGAAGCCGTCTATCCATCATTGTAAACACCCCCTATGGTTAAAATAAGTCTTGGATACTGAACTTCAACATTTGAAATTTTCCATTTAGCACCCATAAACCCAACGTACCGCATCGAATAGAAATGTTCATTGGCAAACGGATCGGCGACTATGCTGATTTCGTTTGCAACGTTGATATCATCGTTGAGTGTTTCAGAACTTTGAAGCCGACGCGTATTGCGGGTCACATCACCGTAGTACATGCGCTCCGTAATCTGTTCCTCCCACACGCCGGGCTTGGTTTCAACTGTCTCAGCATAGCCAATCGGTCCGTAAAACTTCATTGCTCATTTCCTCCGTTTTTAGGCATAAAAAAAGAACCTAAGAGGTTCATCAATTTACACCATTTTGAATGTCTGTGGATCAACCGGCAACAACCTCATCGGTCACATCCTTTTCCAATGCGATTGCACAACGATACCTCGTCAAAGCACCGGACAGCCTTGTCTCCAGCAGATACTTCTCCTGATTGAAGTCGATATCGAACTGGTTGAATCTGGTGATCTCGCCGCCCTTGGTGGAGCCGATGGTATAGTCAGCCATATTCACAAAGATTCCGAGAAGCTCCTTTGTCTTCTTATCGGAAGTCTCTCTGGTCAGACCATCGAACTGCTCAGCCGTGTGGATCTCCCCGACATTCAGAGCCTTTGCCAAATCCGCAACTGTGTCATAGATACGGCGGCCGTTCATGTCTCTGGCAAGCAGCATGATGTTCACGAGATGAGGCGTGCAGTAGAAATCAGGCTGGCCAGTCCCTTTGTACTTCTCTCTGGAATAGAGGGCCGCACGAATGATCGCTTCTGCATAGATATAGTTCTCACTGAAATTGGCGCCGGTATTCGTACCCTGAAGCTCGGTTTTTGCGCCATTGAGATCAATGTCAACGTGCATCGTGAAGAACTCGTCATCTCCCCAGATCGGACGGATATGTGTCTCGTCAATCTTGCCCTCGGCACCGGGGATTCTCCCGTCACTGACCATGATTGCAATAGCGATCTCCTCGTTCAGCTTCTCGCGCATATCCTGATAGATGTAATCGGCAACCTCGAAGTCCGTGATATCGACAATGTCGTCCCGGTTCAGCTTGTCCTTTACGAAAACGGTCTGCGGGTCTGTGGTTCTGTTGTACAGGGTCATGTTACCGCGCTCCTCTTTCTTGGAGCCTTTCTTGTAACCTCTCGCACGAAGCTCATCAGAACGGGCATCCATCTGGCGGGTACGGATACGGCTGAACGGAGTCTTGTAAGCCTTGCTCATTACCGAAGTAACCCATCCCTGATCGCGGGTAATTCTCTCGGGAGCGCCGGGGCGTACATCCCTGAATTCAGGGAACAGTTTCTCAATGTCGGTGATTCCATGAGCCAGAACATCATCGACATCCATGCCGCTGTGCTCCAAAGTCTCTCTGTTCTGTTCCAGATAAATGTTGAGAGCTGTACGCAAAGAGCCTACGCTGTTGCTCTTGGCAAGGTTGATAATATCCACCTGGTCGGCATGGCTGAGGAAAGTGCTCTCCTGAACAGCTCCCTGGTCAAATACGTTATGTTTCATAGTTTTGTTACCTCCTTTATTGTTTTCATCATCGTCACCCAGCTCTTCTTTTTCCTCCAAAGCCGCAGCGATCATCGCATACGCAGCATTCTGCTGCTTTTCCGTCATGGTGTTCCATACATCGCCGACTGTCTCATCATCGTCGGTTTTTGTTTCCGGATCTTTCTTTTCTTCTTTCTTCTCCTTTTCCTCTTCCTTTTCCTTTTTAGCTTCCTGAGGCTCTCCTTTCTTCTCTTTCTCCGGGTCATCAGCGGAATGATAGAGCATAATATTTTCATCGTAATTGATAATCATTTCATCCTCTGCTTCTACTCCGTGAACCATCACTGTATCAATGAACGCACCGGGATTTGCACCAGCAAGAACAAGACTAAGCTCACGGATAACACCATGAACAACATCATGTCCTGTCTGTTTCAACTGATTTGCCCAAATTGACAGAGAAACCACGTCGCCATGCTGTACCAATTCTTTGGCAGTCTTGCCGGATTCTGTTTCATTGAAAGTACAGTAGGCATACACGCCTTCTTCCCTGTTTTCAAGCAATGCGTGGCCGAGTACATTATCCTGAGAACTATGCTGATGATTCCAAACAAGACTGACCGTTTTTCCGTTCTGTCCTTTGAAAGCATCTTTCCGGATAATTCGTCCATCGGCACAGCGCAAATCGTTTCTAGTGGCCCATCCACTAAAATCGCACTTTACCATTTTGAATTACCTCCTTCATTTCTTTTTACTTGACTTTTTCTTACTTTTCTTACGTTTAGACACTTTAGGCATTTCGGCTGCAATCCTGTCAAACTCCCTCTGGTAAATTTCCTCGTATGTTTGGTCAATAGATTCCTTTGCCGCTTTATAAGCTTCTCTTGCCGCCGCAATAGCCGTTTTAAGATCATTGCTGACCTGCTGCCTTTCCGCTGAAGCATTAGAAGAATTGCTCGACCTTTCGGCTTTGGTGTCTTCCGTAACCCGCTGTTTTTTGTTCGTCGCCGTGTTTCGGACATCGCCCTTATCAGAATTGGAGCGGTCGCTTAACTTATCCTTTTCCGACTTGGCATCCGAACGAAGCTTTGCGATTTTTTCATTCCTTTCCGCAATCCGTTTGGACTTTTCCGCTTTAGAAAGACCCTCAGGAATAGGGACGCTCATAAGCTTTTCGATTTCCGACTCTTTTTTCGCTTCCACCCGCTGTTTCTTTTTCTCAGTTTCAGCCGTTATCTCATCCAAATCGGATTTCTTCCTTTCGTCAATGGCCTTTTTCTTCGATGAAGCCCTTTGTGACAAAGCCTCATTCAGATCTTTCAAACGAGACGAAATTCTTTCACGCATTGCCTTTGCGTTACTTCTAAATTCATCAGTCCTCTGCTTTTTTATTTCCTGTTCAGCTTCTACCTTGGTCTTTTTCTCAGCCTTAATCTCGTTTCTCGTATAGGACCAGACTTTCTTACCCTCATCGGATAATTTCCGAACGGAACGGCGTTCTTTCAGCTCGCGATTTTGCATGTAATACTCGTGTGCTTTGACGGGATCGTAGTACGGAGAGGCATAATGCTGGAGATTTGCTGTATTATCCGTCATCATCAACCACCTCTTCCCCTTCATCATCGTCCTCGGACATATATCCGTCGATTATGGAGTTTATCTCGTCTTCCAAGCTATTGAGCAAATCGTTCACAATGGAATCTTCTTCACTATCTTCTCCACCCGGTTCATCGGTTTGAGGACTTTGCCCAGTCGGATTACTCTCGTTCGGTTGGCTGATATTACTGTTCACCAATGTATCCGCTTTTGGATCAGAAGACGGGCGCATACCGATGACCTGCCTGATTTCATTAGATGTCATGATTTCGTTTCTCGTAAACTTGTCAGCAATCTCAGCAATGCTGTCTACCGGAACAAGCTTGAACGGATCTCTGAAATACATAATGTCCTGCTTCTGAGACCGAGCTGTTTTTGTGAGAAACTTCCTCTTCATTTCATCCACAATAGCCGACACAATAGGTTCTATCGTTCTGCTGTAATAATTGAGCATTGTCTTTTCGTCAGCAGTACCATCAAGAATGCTCTGGGTAATGCCGAGCTGACTAAATAACAGAGAGGTCAAATACTCGATCTGCTTCATGAGATTATTCTCAAGAGAACGGTTCAACTGAGTAATATGCTCCGTACCATCCGTATAAGCGATTCCGTATTTGGAGCCGGCTAACTGCCGCTCAATATCCTTCCTCCTGTTTTCTGCCTGTACTCTCCTAGCCTCTGTCTTAATTACATATGGAAGCTGAATAATTAAATCGAGCTTACCGGAAGCCGTTTGTTCATCTGTCACATCCAGTAAACTTAATTTTCTTATCAAGCGTTTCATAGTCGAGTTCGGCTCATTGATTACGGCATAAAGAGGATTCTCAATTATGCAGACAAATCGTTTCGGAAGAGTAATATCCTCTTTTTCCCCAGTCTGCTCATTGTATACACGAAGCCGCACATGAGCGGGATACCACTCCAGTATCTTGGCAACCCTGAGAGAATCAATATCAACAGAACCCGGCAGTCCGTCTTCCGGATCGTCATCTGTATCCGTTGGAACAAGAGCAATACACCCTTCATCCAACAACGACATAACCGCATCCTGTATAAATGCCCTACCAGTCTGATCCAGATTTGCCTCTAATGACAAACAGTTGTTAAGAGGCGAATTGATGGTTTCTTGAAACCGCCCGTTTTTGTCCAACCGGACATGCTTTATGTCTATCGCCGCCACGTCCAGCGCAATCCGATTGAAAACAGAAGTAACGATTGACCGTTCATTCCCCATAGAGAACCTCGGACGGTCCGGTCTGTATCCGTAACCGCTGCCTATATTCATATAAGCCCTCGTTGGGTCTTTATTGCTTGTAAAAGCGTTCCAAGCATGTTTCAGCCTGGAACCAAATGCAAATTCCATTTATGATCACCCCCTATGCTTTATCCAAAACGGTTTTCTTATAAGCCACTCTTCCGGATGACCATACTCCGTTTTTCAACTGCGATATGTTATAACCCTCGTCGGCGAGTGCCATCATAACTCCTACTTCTCCACGCTTCGCTACAAACTGAACGACTTTGCCAGACGGAGAACGTAAACTTGATACCGATTGACTCATAAGCTCAGCTTTCTTCCGGTTATATGCTGTTACAGTTGTAGCGCTCAGCTTACCTGATTTTGTAACCGCATCAGGGTTCTTCAGCAGCTCGTTAGCATATCTGTTAAGTTCCCTTGAAGTTTTCTTTTCAGCCTGCGCTGTAATCTTGTCACTCTTTTTTGCAATCCATGTTGAATCCTTCTTGCTAAGATTTCCAAGCTGCGCCGGTGTTCGCCGAATCCCCCATTTCATTCCGAGGATTCCGTGATGTTTAAGCTCAGACAACGCACTCACCTCCCTATCAGTTTTTAGGCAAAAAAAAAAGAACCGATACCGGTTCCGTTATTTCATCAAATACTACTCAAAAGCATCCCTGTTAAGTTTATACGCTATATATGCATCCATCATCGCCGCAACCGCATCAATCTTCTGGTCACCACGTTTCTTATACAATTTTCTGTTCCCGTTGGTATCTTCCAGTGTGATACAATTTCCCATGCAGAAAGTCATCAGTTCTTCGTCAAACAGCAACATCCGTTCCTCAGATAGCTTCTTCAACTCACCCAAAGGAACTGATTCTGTTTTTGCTCCCTGAATCACTTTCTCGATTCCGAATGGTCCATTTTCAGAAGCCCATCTCTCAACGAACTCTTTTGCATTATACGGATCGTACCCAAAGCAACGAATGTCATATCCGCTCTTGACAATATACTCGTCAAGATCTTCGTAAACAAGCAGCATATCCAGAACAGTGCCTTCCATAACGATAAGACTGCCTTCTTTTATGAATTGGTCATATTTGATTCTTAATGCTGCCGGAAGTTTCATAAGAGTCAGTTCAGAAATATAAGCTCTTGTTTTGACACCGAATGCGCCACCAGAAAGTGGGAAGAGAAATGAGAAATCACAGAAATCATCACCTCTTGATAAGTCTGCACCCAAAGAACAGGGCATTTGCCAGTATTCCCGCTTACGATGTGGAAGAGTTTCTTCATATGTAAAGTAATATGTATACCCTTCCATCGGAAGACCAAAACGTTTTGCAAGAATGTCGTTCCTCGCCGCAGGAGCATTTTCAGCTCTTTCCACATCTCTCTGATACGTGTCATAGCTGACGGTAACACCGAGATTAGGGTTTGCCTTTTGCCACATATCAGGATTACCGACTTCGTCAACGGAATCCAGCTTATACCACCATATGGAAGTATGGATATCGCGATACTCCCCTTTCAGGATCTTCATCAACTCCATTTTGATTGTATCGCCGCTTCCGTTACGAACCGTACCCTCGGAACTCACCGCAACAATAAGGTAGTCATCAACTTTGGATGCCCCCTGCTCGATAGCACCGACAACATCTTCCCTCACATCCCCGGAAAGCCATTCGTCAATCGTTGCGAGCTTTGGTCTCATGCCCTGAAGCTTGTCGATTGACATTGGACGGATTTCGAGAAGCGAACCTGTCAGGAAATTCTCAATTCCCTTTTTAGTGGAAGCGAGCTTCACACGGTTTGCTTTCGAACCAGTGGTATTTTGCAAAGAGCCTTCTGTAAGGAAAGAAAACAGCGGACCTCTCGAACGGGTAATGGATGTCCGTATTGGCGACATTATTTCTTCTGCCTGTTTCATGGTAGGGGCAGTAGTCATCTGATATGTTGTCGATGTGTCAATGTTGAGAAAGTAACTTTGAAGACAGGATTCGTATAATGATTTGGAAGCACCTCTCCCAACGATAAGATACTGCTTGTTGATAAGACGCTTCTTTATCCATTTATTAACATAGTGACCGCCATGTCCATCGGGGTTTGGTTCGTAGATGCTTCTTTCTTCGTAGTAATACCATCCAAAAATCTGTTCCGCCCATACTTTGAATGAATCAAGCAGAACAAGGTCTGAACCGTCCGTAAGCGTAAGCTCCCCCTCACAATATCGAATCCATCCTTCGACAGCTTCATCGTCATAATAAATTCCGGGGTCTGCAATCAACTCGTCAATTCGGTTCATTTCCAACTCTATCTCGCGACAGATTGGGATTTTGCCTCTAAGCACGGCATCTCGAAACATGCCGTAATATTTTGGAACGGCAGTATTCGATAACGCCATAAACTTATTCTCCTTTAATCGCTATTTGTTTTCCAAAACTTCCCAATCTTTTTATTATCATTTGCCTGGAAAATTCTGGTTGATTCGTCTTCTCCGACAGCCTTATCAAGCGCACGTTTCGCCTGATTTAAAACAGCTCCGGTTATGATCGCCTTTGTTGCTTTCTTAGGAGCTTCCTTGATACTTTCTTTTACCCCCTCTTTAACACCGGTAGATGCTTCCTTGATAGCCGTCTTAACATAATTTTTACCTTTTTCAACGGCTTGCTGGGAAAGGTCTTTCATCTTGATGCTCTTTACCTTATTTACCACACTCGCTATCTTTTCGGGATGCTTTGCCGCATACACTGTTCCAGCCGCAACAGTAGCCGTCATAATCGTAGCAGCCGCAACTCTTTTCACAAGTTTGGTATTCCGTTCCCGTTGTTCTGATTCAGTATTTGTTTTACGGTTTCTTCCAGCCGCTGTCAAACTACCATCCTTATTCTGATAACGGCGAACGCCCCATTTCTGGCCTAATACCCCATGATGATAAAGTTCACTATTAGCCATTTTGAATTACCTCCTTTACTGTTCCGATGGATCGACCGCAACATTTAGCCGCCATTCTAATTCTTTAATCATTTGGTTCATCGCTTCAATAACCGCAGAACTGAGCGGCGGATCGAAAAGAAGTTTAACCTTTAAATGTATATAGCTTTTTACCATCTCGATCTTATTGTCTTCGCCGATAAAATCATGCCATCCTCTATCTTCATCCTGAATCGAAAAGCCATTGGAGGGTCCGACACCAAGCTGAGTTAAGATTGAAAACACCGAGTTGATGTGCATAATAATGTCAGCATCGAACTGTTTATACTCTTCTGCGATTCCGAGAAGTTTCTTGATTGATGTCAGTATACTCTCCTCCATAATCTCACTCCTTTACGCCTTGACTGCGATAAATCGCTTCATGCAGAATCCCTCAAATCCTGAGGCAGCGCAGACATTGTAGAAATCACCGGTGGATTCGCTTTCGTCAATCATCACTTCTGCTCCGGCCGGTATAGTGCCGAGAATCTCAGCATCTTCATCCGGCTCTTTACGGACATTGAGTTTGCTGCAATCGACAACATGTCCGATAACCGGCTCACCAATTTTCATACCAGCAAGTTTTTCATTATTCATAATTGTTCTCCTTTTCTTAATGCCTCCAAGGGCATGTATCATTTTTCGTTCTTTCAACTGGGGGTCTGCTTAGAAGATTTTGATCGCCATAGTGAATGGCGTTATGCGTGGTGTGCTTTGTGCAAATGACATTATTCGGATCGAATACACATGGGTTGTTGTTGACAATATCCTCATAGGTTATTGGGTTGATATGATGAATAATGATAGAACCAAAGATTTCAAATCCATCAACACCCAAGTCGCATCCATTGTCACGAAAGATAATCTCATTACGAAATCTTTGCCATTCTCTTGAATGGTAAAATTCCTGATTGAGCCATCTCTTGAAACCAAACGTTTCTTCCCCAACAGTTCCCAAAAGACGGAGATATTGATAACGTTCTTCAAAAGTTGGTATCCGGATAAGCTCTGAATATGTTTTAATCATCAGGCTCGAAATCTCCCTGCCCACTGTAACTCCGAAATGCCTTCATTGCTTCACTATACATTTCCTCAATCCTCTTAGCAGATTGAAGAGATTGTGTTTTTGCTTCTATCAAGTCCTTCTGCTTTTCGAGAATCTCTTTTTCGATCCGTTCTTTTGTTGACCCCAACTTTAAGTAATGCGTTATGACCTGAGAAGAAGCAGTACCTTCCATCAACTGTCTCTCAGCAAGATCAATAGCCAAAGATATCATTTGGTTCTCTCTGGCTTCCGGTGATAAAGCCGGTCGCATTCTTCTCGAAGAATCAGAAGAGCTTACAGCCTTGGCTTTACCCATCCTTGCCGCCTCCTCTCATTCAGAAGTTATGTAGTTTCTTTTTACTCTCCGGGAGTTTTGAAATGGTTTTGATAACCTATTGTGTGACTTTTGAAGGAACTCCCAAGACCAGTTCTTATTCAATCCGAAAGGAGAAAACCGAAAGGAGAGAATATCCACAGCCGCAGGAGGAAGCCTAGCCCTGGAAGCTCCTTCAAGAGCCACACAAAAACCAAAGCCAAACCCAAAAAATTCCCCCGGAGAAAAAACAAAGACCGCCGCGATGAGAGAGGGGGTGCTGTTTTTGCGACCCTCCCCCTATGCCTTAAAAAGTAAGGTGATGTGGCAGTCTTAAAAATTTTGTTGAAAATTGTTTTGTGTTGTTTTTTGTAGCGAAAATGTGTTTTTAATACCAAAAACTTTCTTTTTGTTTATGCTTTTAACCGCAATTCAAGCTTTGTTAGCCATTAAATTGGCAGTCAAACCCAATCTTTGCTAATGCTGAAAGGCAAAACGAAACAAAGTGAAATTCTTCTTTCCAGCAAAGCAGACGAAACAAAGCAAAGGAAAGTTTCAGTGTAAATCATTAGTTACTGACCGAAAGATTGATTAAAGCCTGACCATTGATGACGCAGTTAATGCTAAACAGCCGATGCTTTTTCTCTAACCTTTCGATAAATGTTCCTGAAATCATACTTAATTATCTCGTCAATCGCTCTTTCTACTTCAAGATTGTTCTCTTCATCAGAGAGTTCGTCAGAAGTTCGAGCAATTCTTCCAAGATACGACGTCGAATGATAACCCTTTTCCTCATCGAACAGAAACCAAGAAGTGAACTGTTCAAATGGATCATAAGGATTGTCAACTGTCGTTAATCCAACTCTACCCATGAATCCTTATTCACTCCTTTCATTTCAAGTATTTGGATACTGTAGAGGATGATACACCAACAGCTTGAGCTATCTCCGCAATACTGTAGTTACCAGACGCCTGCATTGCTTCAATCTTACTAACTTTAGCGGGGCTGAGTGTTGATGTGCTACGAGGTGTTGCATATTGACGAACCTCATCAATGTCAGAATTGTTAAGAATCTTGATAAGCTGGCTTTCACTGATAGCTCCCGCCTGTATAGCCTCCCATCTCTTTTCATCGAGAGGTATCTTGATTCTTTCTGCACCCATCTGGATACGGGCTTCTGTAAGCGCCTGTTGGCTGGCCTTCTTTATTTCTTTTGTTGTCATATCAGGATTCGCTTTCTTCATAGCATTCACTTTAGAATTGGCGATAAGCTGGGCCTGAGTCTCTTTAGGTGCGTTACGTAGGGCTATGTTCAAATCAGCAAGCATACCGTCCACTTCTTCCTTATAGGTGGCCTTAGCCGAAGCGGAGTAGGCTATCTTACCAGTGTTGATAATCTCCAGACGTGCCTTGTTGGCGAGGTCTTTTCTCTGGTTTGCATACTCAGCATAAGCTCTTTCCTGGGGGGTATCCGCATCAGAGATAAGGAGACGGGCATCATCAACTTCAGCCATCTTTGTACTCTTCTGTGTTCTTACCTTAACCTTGCCATTCTTGTCAGTATACTCTTCCTTTACAGAATTCCAGATTAAAGCCCCCTCTGATTTGCTTGGGTCATACCAATCCTTATCTTTCTGATTGACTTTTGGACTTCCCTTACGTTTAAGAACTTCCTGTTGAGACTTTGATCTTGAAATCAGGGTTGCAGCTCCCTCATGATAACGGCCGTTCACATCTGTTGTTCCCTGATAAGTCTTCTTCAGGTATGCAATGTCATTATCTCTTTCACTCTGTTTGTAGTCGAGACCATGCTTTTCCGCATCGATTACAACCATACTGTGGCGAACGGCTTTAGCAAGCTCCTCTTCTTTAGCGCCTCTTAAAGTCATGTCTGTAATCAGATTAGAAATGATACCCATTTCAGTCTGAGTATTCTTCATAGGCTTAAATTCTCTGCCATTGCGGTAGTAATGAACAGTTCCATCCGGGTCTGTCTTCGTAGAATCGTGTCCATACTCAAGCTTACCATCAAATCCTTCCAATCCCTTTAACGGTGGAGTGGAAGTAATCTTCACACCTTTACCAGTAGGAACCACCATTACAGTATCGCCATCGAAATCTGCTCCGGAAAGTCTCTCTGCAACCTTACTATTGATACCGACAGCATCTTTGGCAAGACCGAGCTTGCTCTTTGCTTCCGCCTGTTTGTTGTTTACAGTGAGCACAGGGATTTCAAAAGTTCCACCATGAGGGAATCTGATAAGAGCTACTTTCTCGCCGTTCTCGTAACCCGGTGCATAGACTTCATCATCTTTCATCGAAGTGATTGGAAGAATGACTTTGTATTTCTGTCTCGGAAGAGATGCTGCTTTCAGATGTACTGCTGCCGCATCGCAATCATCAGCAAAAGACTGCAACAAAACTTTCTTTACTGTTGGATTGGTCAAGGAACAAATCTCATCATACTCTGCCTGAGCATCGGCCATCGTCAAACTCAACTGTCTCTTGATAAGCTTCATACTCTGCTTAGAAAGAAACTGCGATGGTAACTTATCGTCCCAATCTCCCCAATCTCCTTCTTCTGCACGTTTGTTGATTAGAGAAAGAGACTGTTTTTTACCGGTTTTTGGATCGGTAAATTTGCCATTTGGGTCATCATAAAAGCTTTGCCCGCCATGTTCCTTAATCAAAGAACCGAATGGGTTATTAGGATCTTTTTTGATTGTTTTCAAAACAGTGTTATCTTTTGGGCCGCAAACAGGAGTTCCTTCTTTCTTATTCGTGTTAAACCGAACATCCACACCATCTGGCAGGTCATCAGCATACATCGCCATACCCTTCAAATAATGTGTTCCGTCAACAAGGATTCTTACCTGTGCATAATGAGCATCACCGAGCGATAAATCATCCACGCCTCTGCGAATCTCAATAACACCATCTTTCTTTGTTCCACCGTCTTCAGCATAGACGATCTGAATTCTTTTAGAACTCATGCTCTCCGGATAATGAAAACCTTTCTGGAAACTATCGCCGCCATCATAAGAAATGCTATCGCAGACTTCTTCCAAAGGATGGATCTTGTCAAAGTCATAGATAGCACTCGATACCTTTGTAATTTTCTCATGAACTTCGCCGTTCTTATCGGTATAGGTTCTGGTGATTTCCTTATAAGGTGTATCAGGAGGACAAAGAACTCTGATATTTGTCTGCTGCCCTTTATTTGTTACCTGCGGAACACCACCACCGAAATGGTTATATCCATCAAGCTCCAAAATGTAAAGAGCCTCTTCGAGTTTTTCTCTTGAGACTCCTAAGTATCGTTCTGTTCCGGCACTAATTGCAATCATACCGTGTTCGTCAACTTGTCGTTTTAAATTTTCAGCAGTTACTCTGGCCAGATTCATACGGGCTTCCGAATCTGAGTTCAAAAGAGAACGAATAGAAGACTCACTGTTGTATCCCATCATTCTTGCAATCTCGCTCGGATTGTAACCATCTGATTGAAGCGCTTTTGCTCTCTCAACCTCCAAAGCTCTCCTCTCGTCTTTGGCTAAAGACCGCTGTGTTCGGAACTGGGTTGTGGTCAAACCCATAGCTTTGGCAATTTCTGTGTCGCTGAGTCCTTGTCCTTTCAGTTCATCAACACGACTCAAAAAATCACCATTTCTCTGATACGGATTTTCCCCACTTCCCCAGGGGTAACGTCCAGAATGTCGTGGTGTTCCGTAGTGCATTAGAATATCTTTCATTTCTTCCACAACTTGGTTCATGGCTTACCCCTCCTGTTCTTTTACTTTTTTAATTACTTTGTCAAATGTGACAATCTTGTCCATAATCGGAACAATCTCGTCGGTTTCCGGAGCATGAATTTCAATTTCATTGTTCTGGTACAGACACAATACAATATCAATCTCCGCCGGTTTCACTTTATACTCCAAACAAAAAAGAGCAGCGTAGATCATAAGCTGCTCAATGTGGGCTTTAATAGTTCCAGTCTTCAAATCGTGGATTCTCAACAACCCGTTTCTGAATGCGATGCTGTCTGCTGTTCCGAAACAGTTCTCTGAATAATACAGAATCTGTTCCGGAGTCATCTTATAGCCGATGGCATCATTTACATACATATTCAAAGTTTTTTTCGACTTCGGAAGTTTCTGCCCAAGCCTGATACACTGAGCCGCAAACTCGTGAAGTACAGTTCCTTTTTGGGTTGCCAAGAATTTTACATACGACTCCGCCACTTTGTTTTCATCGTAGTTAATCCAATGATATTTGCTTGCTCCAAGAAAAGCGTGCTGCCCTTCAAGAATTGAATGATTGTTGAAGTTCATGTAACACTTCCTCCTTATTTTTAGGATAGATGAATCTTGAGAAAGACATCTCGTTCATCTTCTCAACGTAATATGGTTGATTTGCCTGTTTCTTAGAGTTCGCACTTTGCTTACATTCCAAAGAAGCCCATTTGTCTTTATAAAGGATGAGCAAATCTGGTATACCCTGAATGTGATCCGGGTCGAGTTTTGTTACGATGCACCCAGGAAACATTTTTTTAAGTTCCTGAATCAGTTGTGCTTGGAATTTGCTCTCCAACATAACAGGACCTCCTTTCATTTTGATAAATACAAAAGAGAAAGAACAAGCATTTAAAAATGCCTATTTTAATCTCTCTCCTCATAAAAGGGCATGTTTTTTTTGCGAACTAAAAAATAGCAAAAGAAAAGAGCCGCTGTTACACGACTCTCGAATATTTTCTATATTTTGTTTTTATTGCTTAGCTGTTGTTCCTGAGATACCTCACCAATATCCAGATGAGCCAAAGACCACCAGTTGCAAAAACCAGTATCACGTCCAGAATCAATCCTGCTGTACTTCTCTTTTTCTTACCTCCACTTTTTCTACTCATATTATTTTGTCTCCTTTCGACTAAAGACTTTTATGCTGTTTTTAAATAAGCGTTTCCTTCCATATCCAAAACAAATGCAGATTCTTTTTGGAAAGACTGCAAAAAAGACTGCAACGGCTTACGTCTAATAAATTCCTCTCCGTTTCCTAACGAATCAACAAATTCTTCTACCTGTTTTTCATAAACAGTTTTATCAATCTTTTTTAACAGATTTCCTTTATACGTTTTGATGTACATTTGTATTGCCGAAAAATTGGATAACATCCGCTTCTCATATTTGTCAATGTATGACAGGATATCTTTTTCGACATACTCATGGTATAATATGTTTCCATTTTGTGAATAAGCAACCTCAAGTATATTGCTCATACAATATAACTGTATAGCCAGTTGAAGACAATCTTTAATCTGGAACGCTTTCCCGATGATTGAATTCAAATCCGGTGTGTCTTTTGCTTTAACAAGGGAATCCAAATCAGACATATAAAATTCGATGTCCTTCATTGCAACTTTCCTGGCTCCTTGAAGACTGATGATTGTTGCAGTTCTTTGATGGTCGCACTCCATGATTGAGCCGTAATTTTGAAATGCAAAATTGACAAAGCTCACTTCAGATATCAATTCTGCTTTTTTATCTCCATATAGAAATTCGAGAATCTTATCAATTTTTTGATTGATGGCTGTCAAATTGCTATTTATCTCGGAAAGGAAGTATTGCCCGGATGCTATGGACATTGCTGTAAATGCGCCCATTATAACTTGTTGCTTACCTAACAACTCTAGCGGCGCCTGTCCGGCAATTTTTCCATCTGGTCCGTAATATATATTTCCCAAACCACCATTCCCGTATTTCATCAAATCGGAAGTAGTAATACCGTCCGGCAGATGCAACACACAGGCATTTTTTGTTCCGATAGCCGCCAGAGATGGAGCCGCATTCAATAAAGCACTGGTGTGCATTTTTTGACTTGATGTTAATTCCAGCTTTATTAAATCTTTTCTGTTTGAAAAGTCGATGTTGTCCTCGAATATTTCAATCTCAAAACCACCAAACGGAATCACCTCAGCATTACTCATGTTCAATACCTCCAAAACGCTTTCAAATACTTCTGCGCAAATAAAAAGTGCGCCCCAATGTAGAGACGCACCTGCAAAAGTGAATCTCCCATTGTTGCGACACAATCTCATCCCGTCTAAGGCATAAGTAAAGAGAGAAAACACCCTTTGCCAAAAGTGGTTTCCCTTAAACGAGATTTGTGAAATTGTGTCGCAGCTACAGTATACCACAACCCAAGCAAAAAATAAACAGGTTTTTAAATATCCTATTGACAGATTGACAATTTTATGCTAAGGCAGTCTGCGACATCGCAACGAAAGATGCTTTCTTGTACAGGTAGTCATAAGCCATCTGGGAACCGTCCTCAAGATATACCGTAATAGAGAGATACCCTCTCGGTTTCCAATACGTTGCTCTTTTTGATAAATTCGGCAATCGAATCTTAAAATCTTTATAAATGTCATGCCATGTGATTTTTTCTCTCATAAGAACCTCCTTTCTTGCTCTCTGGTCAAATGCCCACTTTTTCCTGCCCTATTTATAATATTATTAAATATTTTTATCATAATAGTTTGAGAAAAAAAGTGGGAAAGTGGGCAAACAGCCCTCAAACCCGCATAAAATGGGCATTCTTGCTGGCCAAAGTGCCTGGTCACTTTTCAAAAAAAGTGGGCAAAGTGGGCAAAAAATGGCCAAAATTTGTAAAAATTGTCCGTAAAAGTTCCATAATTTTCGACCAAATCTTCACAATTTTCTCCTCTGCCCACTTTTTCTGGCCAAAAGCCCACTTTTAAAAACAGGATTTGACCAGAATTTTTTAACCTAGATTAGAGTTTGTCCGGCTGAAAAGACTGGTACGGACGCCAAAATTACCGCAAATTTACGTCCGATTTCTTCTTATAATGGATACAGTTTGGGTCACTCTCCTCAATAAAAGAAGAAATATCATCCGGATAATCTTCATACATCTTCTCACATGCCCTCAAATACTCAAGGTATGTCTGTTTGTATAAACACACCTCTCTATGTATGCAACTGGTACACATTGTTTCTCTAACAGCACCGCTCATGAATCTCACCTCCAAATTCGTTCTCTTTTAACCGGATCGTATTGCGCCCTTGGTATGCCCAAGTATTTTGCAACAGCCAGCTCGTATGTAACCGATTCACCAAATCCTCCCTCATACTTAGGAATAGCCACAACCATACCCGCCTTAGCAATTCGACAAATATAATCATAGTCAATCTCAAACAATGTCTTATCACGCTGTTCGGTTGGATAATCAACAATATATCCCTGTGATTTATAATACGCCACAGCTTCTTCAATATCTGACTTCTGTGATAAAGAAGCCAGTATACATACTTTTTTAATCATCTTTTACCTCCAAACCTTTCCAGACTGGGTATCTTTGAGAACAATCCTCTCTTCAAGATGAAATCCAGACAACTCACAGATTGTAAAAATTGTGTTCAGCAACTTATGAAATCTCTCATCGTCCGCATCAGCGCTCTTAATCGCTTCGTAGGCTGTCGGATCTGAATAGCCTTCTGCGTTTTTTCTTAAATTATTAGCCACTTATTCATCCCCCTTTTTCCCGGTGCTGACTTTTCTGAGAATCAAATCCGTCCGGATACCTCTTACGAAGCTTGTCAATATTCATTTGTAAAATATCTTCCAGTTCATAGCCAATGATAGTAGCTCCAAGAGCCAGATACCAGGTCACGTCGCCAAGTTCCTTAGCCAGATGCTCCTTGTCCAACTCATGCCCCTGATGCAGATGCTTCTTCACCATATCAGCAACCTCACCAGATTCTCCACATAAACCAAGTGCCGTGTTGCTCAAACCTTTCACTGGATCATTCAGTGACTCCGGGTTTACACTTCTCATTGCTTCCTTTTGATACTCATTGATAGTCATAAATTCTTATCCTCCTTATTCTAAAAATTTTTTGAATAATTCTTTTTATAATGAGATTCAAGACATACTTGATTATCTTCCTCCCAATATTGAACCAAATCAATATCATAATCTCCATTATTATACATGTTACTGTTCGGAATCGTTACGACAGCATTTTCCGGAAGATTTTTTAATTTATTCCTTAACTGTTTTACAGTCATAAATCTTATCCTCCTTAATAATCTCTTCCGTTTCCCCAACGAAACGAATCATCCATGAATACTGCTGCCTCATTAACCGCCTTAATCACCATAACTATACCAAAAGCGACAATAAGACATAACGCCCCAATCACTACAAACCTCATAAAACATCAATCCTTTCCTTATAAATGTAAAACCCTTTCGGAAATCTCTTGAGTTCTTCCCTGATTCCAAAAGTTGGTTCCGATGTAACCGCAAGTTCTCCGAGCTACATTCATTTTGCTCTGGTCACGGTTTCCACAAACCGGGCATTCCCATACAAGCTTTCCATCGTCTTCAACCACTTTTATCTCTCCATCAAAACCACAGACATGACAATAATCGCTGCGCGTATTCAACTCGGCATACATGATGTTGTCGTAAATATAACGAATGACAGAGAGAACCGCAGGGATGTTATGGGACATATTAGGCACTTCCACATAGCTGATTGCTCCGCCAGGACTGAGTGCCTGGAATTCGGATTCAAAAGACAACTTTGTAAAAGCGTCTATAGGCTCAGTAACATGAACGTGGTAGCTGTTAGTAATATAATTCTTGTCTGTGACTCCCTCGATGATGCCGAAACGTTTCTGCAAGCACTTGGCAAACTTGTATGTAGTGCTTTCCAGTGGGGTACCATACAAAGAGAAGTCAATATCTGTTTCAGCTTTCCACTGTGCTGTATGCTCATTCAGCATCTCCATCACATGGATAGCAAAGTTCTTACCGCCGGCTGTGTGAGACTCACCAGTCATACACTTCACACATTCATACAAACCGGCATAGCCAAGGCTAATGGTAGAATATCCATGGTAGAGCAGCTCATCGATTGTCTCATTCTTATCCAATCTTGCCAATGCTCCATGCTGCCAAAGAATCGGAGCAATATTTGACGGGGTGCCTTTCAAACGGTTGTGCCGTGCCATAAGTGCTGGATAGCAGATATTATCGAGACGGTCTCTCAAAATATCATCAAAAAGGGCAAAGTCTTTATGAGAACTTAACGCCACATCCGGAAGATTGATTGTCACCACACCCTGATTGAATCGTCCGTAGTATTTGTGACCGGCTTTCCAGTTGTTGCATTTTGAGTAGTTTTCTGTAGTTCTGTCCGGTGTAAGAAACGAACGACAGCCCATGCAGGTGTAAGTATCTCCGTTCTTCAGCTCCCGCTCAATTTTGTTAGAAATATAATCCGGCACCATTCTCTTGGCCGTACACTGAGCCGCAAGCTCTGTAAGATAGAAGAATTCTGAATCTGGCTCCACATTGTTTTCATCCAGAGCATATATGAGTTTCGGAAATGCTGGCGTGATCCAGGTACCGGTTTCATTCTTTACACCCTGAATACGTTGCTTCAGAACTTCTTCTATAATATTGGCGAGATCTTTCTGCTCCTGCTCATTCTTAGCTTCGTTAATATCCATATACACCGTAATGAATGGAGCCTGCCCGTTTGTTGTCATCAACGTAACGACCTGATACTGGATGGTTTGAACCCCTTTGGTAATATCATCACGAACCAGTTTTTCGATGAAATCATTATACCGACGTATAGAATCTCCCCATTGTAAAAGATCAGAATACTTTTTTCTGAACCGTTCTCTGGTATCGTTCACAAAAGGTGCAAGGTGAGCCAGACTGATGGACTGCCCGCCATACTGAGAGCTTGCCAC
Organism: Clostridiaceae bacterium; assembly: GCA_910575795.1. Classification (GTDB taxonomy): domain Bacteria; phylum Bacillota; class Clostridia; order Lachnospirales; family Lachnospiraceae; genus Otoolea; species Otoolea muris. The sequence goes on from CAJTGE010000003.1 coordinate 161,399, forward strand.
CTGAGCGATGATCTGCGTAGCGATGTTACAAGCTGTGCTGAACGTGTGGGGCTTCTCGATAAGTGTACCGGATATCACAGTGCTGTTTTGAAGCATGTCCTCCAGATTTACGAGACAGCAGTTATGAGAGTGCTGAATGAAGTAATCGGCATCGTGAAAGTGAATGAGTCCGTCTTCATGAGCCTTTACGACATTTTCAGGAAGCAGGCGCCGCATAGTAATATCCTTGGAAATCTCTCCGGCAATATAATCCCTCTGTGTAGGAATGATTTCCGGATTTTTGTTGCTGTTCTCCTGCTTGACAGCTTCGTTCTGAAACTCCACAAGAGACATTACCTTTTTATCGGTATCCGATTCACGCTTCAGCTTATGGTCGTAGCGGTAGCGAATATAACGCTTTGCTACTTCGTAAGCTTTCATTTTCATCAACTCAGTTTCAACAATCTCCTGAATCTCCTCAACCTCAACAGCCCTTTTAAACTTATTGAGCTGCTCGACAATCATCTGCGTAGTGATTTGGAGTCCAACATTGTTAAGCTGTTCCTCTGCACTGACCTCCGCATTTGCATTTGATATTGCGTTAAATATCTTTTCAGCATCGAACGCAACCTCTGTTCCGTCCCGTTTGATGATTTTTGTAATCAATGTTATACGCCTCCGTTCTTATTTTTTAGAAAAAGAAAGAGCCCTTGTTAGGACTCCTCATTTGAAAACATTTGATTCACTTTATCAGAAGCAAATCCTCCAAAATATGCACTTTTGATAGCACCCATACAATGCTTTTTATTTGACTCTTCAGCTTTCTTATCGCTAATACAGCCAAGAGATTGCCGAATGTTACATAAATCAATCATTGCTAGATGATACTTCCAAATAGCATAGAATATAGGGTTTATTTGTTTCTTCATAAAATATCACTCTCCTTCCATTAAAGGAGTTGTATTTAATGCGATAATTCTCTGGTTTGTACTTCCATAGAATTTACCAACACATCTTTGTGATTCTATGTATGGTCCGTCTACCAATGCGTCTACAAATCGTAGCACTTCCAAACCACAAATTTCCTCATAAATATAACCTGTGTAAAGCCAGATAGTTTTCTCCGGCATTTCAGCTTTGAGTCGCCTTGCCAGCCGGGTGACCTCAGCTCGATTAAGCGGATGTAGAGGATCTCCGCCACTGAATGTTAAACCAGAAATATAACTCGGTTTCAGCAAGTCAAAAAGCCTTGTTTCTGCATCCTCGTCGAACAAATATCCTGATGTTGGGTCGTGCGTATCAGGATTATGGCAGTTGTAGCAGTTATGTTCACATCCAGATACCCACAAAACTACTCTGCATCCGATACCGTCTGCAATACTGATTGGTGTGATTTTTTGGTAGTTCATAAAATCCAGTTCTCCTTTGAAAATATCAGTCCGCCACCAGCCATCAACGTAAATAAAAAGAATGTTGCATCCCACTCGATGGGTACAGACAACGCCCCTAAACCTATCATAACAGCTCCGTAGAGCTTATTTTTCAATAATTCTCGTTTAAACATAACCTATCTCCTTAAATTTTGACAAAAGAAAGAGCCGTTGTTACGCGGCTCTCAAGGTATTGCTTAGATTATCTCCTTAACATGTTCTTTTTCTTTGTTGGCTTTTTGGATACCGGCCTCAATGTCATCCATCTTTAACTGCATTCCGCTTTCTCTGAATTTGGAATATGCTTTGGCCGTTGCACAGTGCTCAATACACTGACATACCCGGTTAATCAGCGCATAGACACAAATATAGACAATAAGAAACGCAATTACAATCTGTACAAATGTCATTTTTGTTTTCCTCCTCGATCTCTAAAAATAATACTTAACAGCAACCCAATTACAAACCACAAAACTGGATTATCAATCATTTCAAGTATCTTCATGTTTTGTCACTCCTTCCGCAAACTCAATATTTACTTCTACAACATATTTATTATGTTGCTCATCATAATTTAGAGACTGGGTAACAGAGAATAAATCTTGACCCAGCCATTGTAACTGTCCATTCATCGGATTGATGGCATCTCTAATCCACAAAAATTCTTCCGGATGTTCTATACAGTATTGCATTGTAAATCCACATCGGTTCAATGCCTTCTCGATTTGCTCGTCATATTGAGATGCTATTTCTCTACTAATTTGTTCAATTATTCCTGACATCATTTCTCTGTTCCTCCCGTAGAGATTTCAGAGAGCTTGACTCTCATCTTGTCAAGAATATCCTCCACCGTTTTTCTGGTAGCATCGCTCAGTTTTATATAAGCCTTATGCTCATCGTACCAATCGAAGATTTCAAACAGCTTTCCTTTTGACCAGCTAAATGCCCACCAATCACAAATCATTTCAAGAATATAATTGTAGGGCATATCCAGAGCAATCTCGCCCTCTTTCGGGTCATCGTTGATGAGAACCCAGTGCTGCCAGTGATGAGGATTACGATGCAGGTGTAAAAGCCAAGCCCGTCTGTAGTTCTCCATCACCTTATAAGACCTGTTTCCTCCATAGAAATATGCGTCATAAGCTTCATATTCGTCTTTCTCATTCTTAGAAGCATCATGCGCAAATTCTGTCTGCCATCCAGCACCGTCTTCATTTACTAAAAGCTCTGGGAGATTCTCACGAATCCACTCGAAGCCTTTGTAAACATTAGCGCGATGCTGCTGTAAATATAAATCATACTGTGCGCTCAAATTTTATCACCTCGATTCTTTTTTAAGAAGTATTCTTGCATTTTTGTTGGCTGATAACCACCTTGTTGGTAGTCTCTTTTATTACATTCACTGAAACAAAACCCAATAGACATTTCTGGATTATTCAGCATTACTTCTCCAATAGCCTCGTCCGAGACTTCTCCAAAATATAAATCTTTTTCTTCGTCAATTTCGGTTATTTCACCAATTTGAAAAGTACCAAAAAGTTTTATCGGTTTTCCAAGAATCTCTTTTGGATTAACTAATCCATTCGTTAATGACGATAATTTTCCTTCAATTCTCAATCAACTTTCCTCCGTAAATTAAGCAAAGCCTTTGGGTGTCGGTTTTTGCTCCTGATAATCCGGGCAGGAAAACGAAATATCCACATGTTCATGCTCCATCATAGTATCCCATCCGTAATCATCATTCGGTCCATCACCATATGTAGTATTTTTCAATTTCTCCATAGCCTGTTTGGGATGTCCATAATATTTGCACACTCGCTTGTACATACATTTATCACAATCTGTTAATAATTTAAGCATTGCTATTCTCCTTTCACGCGACGAAGTTCGTCACTTGTCATTTCCTTTTCCAAACGCTTAATTGCTCTGTCGAGAGATGATATAAGCCCGCTTCTATAAGAGCGCGACCCACATCGAATACTTCCTCTGTCATATCGAAGATTAAACCAATCCTTCTCTCGAACTGTAAGCGGTCGTTCGGCTTGTATTTCGATGCAGCGTTTTAAATCTTTCATCTGCATTTCTAACTGCTTATTATCAAAATCTCGCCAGTTCATTATTCTCCACCTATCTACACTGAATATTTTTTTGGAAGTTTACTTTTGCAATCTTCCAAAGTCATATCTTTGGTAATATACATATTGTGCCATCCATTATGAGGAAAAAAACCAATTCAACTTAACCACGCAATCATCGGCATTAGCGATATTGATAGATTTTTTTAGTTCATCGATTGTTGGTGTTCTATCGTTGCATAGATATTCTTTAACTATTTTCATTCGGTCGGTTCCTCCACATTACACGTAATAATCTCACTGTACGGAAGCTGCTCGATCCAATGGCAAAACTCCCGCCATTCATCCAGCTTGTGATTCTTACGGTAAATATAAATACCAGACAGAACTTCATAGTTCAGCATCACCGTCCGTTTCTGGTTGTAAGAGCTGGGAAGAAGCTGAATCATCTGCCACCAGTATCGTTTATCCTGCCGCTTCAGGAACTGCTCTCTGGCGCTGTTAAGAGCGACAATAGTGGCCATCAATGCGCCCATGTAATCATACATAAAGTCGCTGACTTTCTCATCCATCAAATCTCCATCAGTGTTACCTCTCGGAGCCGCACCCCAACAAGACAGATGCTCGCAACTGAAATCCTCCAGCGTAAACTCCTTTGCATGAATTTTGTGCATTGTGGAGCAGGAGTTGGCAACCGTACCGATTTTGTACGTATCAAACTCCTTCCACCAATACAATGGAGCCGTAATATCTACATATACGGCAATCATCCGGCGGAATTTTCCGTGAACTGAACCGGCTTTTGCCAGCTTCATCATCAGTTCATGATCTGCCTTGCCGAGCTGCCATGAATGGTCATATGCATGGGTACAAGGTATCTCTACTGCGCAATGTTCGCAGCCGATTCCATCTTCACCACCTTTGCAGATACCGCTGTCAGACTTATTCCAACTATTCATCGGGTTTCGCATACCACGGATAACATGTTCCCATCCCATTACCTCAAAATTTTCAATTTTAATCATCGCTCTCGTTCCTCCCTAAAACCTCTATTTTAAATCTCAATTCACGGCCATCCATATCGCTGACTTTAAGTCCGTCCAACATATCGTTTAAGGATTTAATAGAATCCTCGTCAATAATTATAGTTTCGGTTTTGTAGCGTTCAAACGTGCCGAGTTTCCTGCGAAGAATATTACACAACTCGATTCCGTAATTGTCAAAATAATGAATTGCTTTTCTGTCATCATAAGGACCAAATGCTTCCTCATAAGTGATTGGTCTACGAATGTTACATTTAAGTTCCCACGCCAAGTGACAAATATGATCGGCCGTTTTAAGCGTAGGACAAACAATAACTCCGTCGGTTTCGGAAGCTTCTTTTATAAGTCTTGTTGTTTTTCCGTTTCCTCTACCGCCAAATATAAAATGAGGTCTATTGTCTATCGGTTCTTGCTGAAACCGGCATCTCCAAACATCCATTCCTAAATTCTCCTTTCCTCACACGTTTCACAGTGACAATCAGTTGAGGGAGTCCCTTTGGAATATAATCCGCAGTAGACTCCCTCATCCGTATCAGGTATCCATTCTTTTCGCTCTTTGCACTTGTACTCACCCCATGTTTTACAAAATATAGCATTGGAGCAAGTTGTGCAGTTCTTTATATCAGGCATTTTACACCCCTTTCAATCTAACCATCGGTTATCCAGATAATAGAAGCCGTATACACATACACCGATAAAGATAATCCATAGCACCCAAAATATAATTGTTCCGCCGTTGGATTCCAGCAACTCTACTGTTTCGTCAATCGTTTTATTTTCATAAAAGGGTGTGTTGTCCGAAATAGTATTATTCTTTAACTCTGTGAATATTGTTCCGGTGTATTGTGTTGCTACGCCGTAATAGCAAAATCTAACTTTTACTCGTTCACCAGATTCCCAACTCCAAACCTTATCGCCTTCAATAGTGGTTATGTGTTGATCTGTAGGAATTCGTATTTTTTCATAAGGGAAAGAAATATCAAGAAAACTTATTTCTGAAGAATGTTGTGACCCTCTGTTTTCTACTTCCCATTCATACCAGACTTTTAGTTTTCTATGCTTGTTTCCTTCATCATCTTCTTCAGTCACATACTCTTCATGCCGCTCATAGCGTTCTTCTACTTTTTCTACATACATATATTCTCCGCCTATTTCCGGGTAGGTAACGGTGTCTACGGCTTTTAAATCACCGTAGACAAACGCATTACCGACATTGGTTCGCATACCATAGGCAAAAATATCAGAACTTTGAATCTTTACAGCCTTGTTATAGATTTCGTTTTTATCCATCTGGTACTCCGAAATCTTTCCAGAAATCAAAACACCGATCAGGAGCATTACGGCTATAATAGATACACTTGCGAGAATTTCACGCTTCGTTATCTCAAAATCCCCGAAGTCGAACCCTCTTTTTCTATGCCCGTGATAGTAACCCATACGTCAATCCTCCCCGAATAGATTTTGTGGAGCATCAACCGGGGCTTCGTAATCCAGATACTGATAGCTCTGCCTCTCATACCCAAGCATATTCAGAAATATCCTTGTCGGGAATTTTTTCACATAACGGTTGTACGCTTTTACCTGCTTGTTATAGTTGCTCCTGTACTCAGCGATAAGATTTTCAGTCATAGCCAGTTCATTCATAAGTTCTCTATAGTTCTCATCAGCTTTTAATTCCGGATATGCCTCAGAAACAGCAGCAATAGCAGTAGTAGCGTTTTCAATATCCCCGGCAGAGCCACGCCCCTCGACAATAGCCGCCAACGTTTCAGCTTCATGCTTATCGTATTGCTTAACGCAATCTGCCAAATTGTAAATCAGATCCACCCGTCGCTTTTCCTGAACCTTAATATCCGATTCAGCGGTGTTCACCTGCTCTTCAAGAGCGAAAGCTTGGTTCTGAGAGCTTTGCACTCCAAACACACACAATAAAATAACAGCCACAACTCCGGCTGCTACGATCAACATTACTTTCCAGTTTTCTTTAATAGTTTTCATACTTGTTTCTCCTTTTCATTTAATTTGTAAACCATTTCTCTCAGATAAGAACTGATCGCAATCGGATACAAATCAGATTTCATGTCTAAAAACTCGTCCATCATGAAGATGGTACTGATTCTTTTCCGCCCTTTCCCGAAGATTACTGTCATACAGTCCCTATACGAGTGTTCTTGCGGTTTTAAATTGAAATTCACCTCGTCTAAGTGTTCATCCAAAGCAACTTTACATGCCGAATCCATTATCAGTTTCTTTACAGAATCGCTATCATTCATGATTGTTCTCCTTTTCGTTTATCGTGAATTTCCGAATGCAACCGCTTAAAATGCATTGCCCGGCGGTTCTTAAACTCTTCCAGATCAATTTCTTCCCATCCATTCGGAACATCCTTGAAATATCTGTTAATTTCAACCGTCTTTCCGTCCGGTTCAATTACATTCAGGATGCCAACAGTGTCGAAGTCGCCGTTTTTGCGATCTGTCAAATACTCCTCGCACATAGCCTTGTAGGGTGTATCACTGGGAATATAAGGCATAGTGATCGGGTAGAGTTCTTCAAGAACCTGGTCTACCAATCCGGAATGCCATATCGTGTTGGTTAATGTTTCAACCATAATAAAACGATCAATATCACGATACTTAACCGTCCCATCAGCGTAAACATATTTGAACAAGCTGCTCATACGTTTACACTGATAATTCACTTCTTCTCCCTGATGTCCACTTGTATCGGCAATGTGACTCCATGTTTCTTCCGTATCCTCGATAGGACAAAGCGGCTTACCGTCAATTAAACGGTTAAGAATTCCTTTTGTAAAACCAATACTGAACCCGCTGTGGTTATCTTCTTCGAGACTTTTAAAAGCCTTTAAAGCAGATTCATAGCAGGCACACCCATAATCCCATTCTTCTTTAGGCTTGTCGCCTCTTTCGTGTTCACAGGCAAATTTTACTTCCTGCTCTGCCCATGACAGAAGACTTGATTTAGATTCATCGGGAAGTTTCCCGTTCCGATCGTCTATGTACTCGTTGGCAAATATCTTTCTGGTATCGCCTCCGAACGCGGCAACAACCTCCGGCAAATTCTCATTCACCGCGTCAAATATCAATCCCTGGTTGCGGCACCATTTAACAGCCGAGTCAAGAAGCTCATCAACCCTACAAGTCCACAGGATGAGTTTTGCTCCCTTTTTCTGCTTCTCCTTCAAATATGAAATTGTGCTGCGTCTCGGCTCACCGATTGCTGGGTACTTGTTTTCGCAAATTGTACCATCAAAATCTACTGCAATAATATACGAACTCATAATTTTCTCCTTTCTACCCTTACTGAAAATATCAAACCAGCGGTAACGAATGATCTTTTGCTATTTCTGCAATTTTCTTCGCCAGTTCTACAGATGCTTCATTTCTTGCATCCGTATCATTTTCTGCCATCTTACAAATTGTGGCGATAAAGAGGCGCATCGCTGACTGCTGCAAAGTCCTGTGTGCACCGCAAATAGTCTTCGCAAAGATTTCTTCATTGCACGCCAAGTTATTCACATAATCCAAAATATCATTGGCGAGCTTCTTCCCTTTTTCATCAGGTCTCATAACATTCTCCTTTCCATTCTTCAACATCGTATCCGTGTTTATTAAGCCACTCGGCAACCAAATGGCGATGACAAAACTTCTCAGGTTTCTCATAACAAACCAGAACGATATCCAGACCACCAGAGATATAGTTCAGTACATCTACAATTCTTGACGCATCCAACGAAACCAACTGTTTAGCAAACTTAAAACGGTAATCAGCTTCGTTATGGTTTCTATGCCATTCCGACAATAAATCGTTTAAAGGAGCAAGTAGCTTGTATTCCATCCCGCCATATCCTTTCGGTGGTTTCCGAGATATAGAAATCGGGACAATGTTCGCTGGAATGTTTTTCAAGTTAGCAAAATAACTTGTATAGATTTTCATTTATCTCCTCCTGAATTTGTCAACGCTTTTAACGGCGCCGGTCTTCTTGTTAATAACTCGGTAGCAGAAATCCGTTTCTTCAACTAACATCCAGTCATTCCAATTAAGACAATGCGCTGTCAAGCATTCTTTCTGCTTCCGTGTCAATCTTTTCGGTTGTTTCACAATTCTCCTCCTTTCCGCAAGCTTTATACAAAGCAAACAATATAGATAAACGCTCCTGGTAGGACATCCTTGCACTTCCACGAGCTATCGGATGTATCAGTTTTGCGTCTGGATGTTCTTCCAAAAATCCGGCACATTTCTTCTCCCAGTCAAATAGTGGGCGCCCAACAATCGCTTCACAAAATTTAGCAAACGTCATACACTCACCCTCTTCTCCGTTAATCTCTTATACAGTTCTTTCGCTTCATCTCCCTGAAAAGCGTTAATAATGTCAATTTCTTTTTCCTTCCCGCGTCGTCCGACAATCAGCACAGGAATATTCCCATGCGTATAGTCAAAACTCGCAAGAAAAGTATCCGATTTGTTTTCCACCTGCTTCTCCTTTCCATGCAAGAAGAAAGAGCCCTTGTTAGGACTCCTCTTCGTTTTCTTTTTTAGATTTCTGATATTTATAGATTTCCTTTAATCCTGTAATAACAAAACCGCACCCAACCCCAATAGCAAGCCATACTGCCCCAGTAATCAATCCACGTCTGTACATATCGGCGCCATAAGCAACCAAAGCTTCTGTATGCTCCGGAATAAGCTGCTCAATTTCTTTCTTTTGAATTTCAGTAATAATCATAAAATATCACTCTCCTTTCATTAAAGGGGTTGTAAATGCTGCGTGTTACCACTTCACATAGCTGCTTTCGTTGAAGTCTTTCTTATCCCGTAAAGCTCTGCCGATAGCAAGGTCAATCCCAGACTTCGATTTCAGATGATAATAATACAAATCCTTGTATGGCGTATTTAGTCTGTCAATTCGCCCGGCAGATTGCTTCATAATCTTGTAAGAGTAGTTCTGTGAGTAAAATATAATTGTATCTGTCTTGACGCAGTTCCACCCTTCAGCTCCGGCATTGTACTGGACCAGATATACCCATGCTTCTCCATCAGGAACTGGCTGATGACAATGACCATTCCATTCAGCCACTTTCATACAATTTCCTGAACATGGTTCATTAGTGCATTTCTCATAATCTCTATCACATGGACAAAAGAGAGTTTTGAGCAATTCTAACTCATAATCGAAGTTGTAAAATATAATTGCCCGTGGATGCTTTTCGAGAATCTCCAACAGAGCTACCTGTCGTGATTCTGCTGTGTTGACTATCTTTCGCCAAATATAACAAAGACCGCCAGCATTCTGAATTGGTTCATTCTTATATGGGTTCCATCTGGTTCGTCCAACATCTTTATACATCTCAATGTCATATGAAACGACAACATCTTCATGATGAGAAACCGTGGTTCGTCTGAAATCCATGTTTACCAAAATATCATTTCTATGCCGTATCAACTTCCCGGTGTTTAAATACCGATCCACTTTCGGGAACTTACTGAAGCGGCTATAAACAATATGCTCTCTGGTGAACTCAGTCCGATTCTTATAAAATCCATTGGCAATGAAAACGGGAATATAATCCTGCCAGGTGTCTCCAGGAGTAGCCGAGAGCAAAATCCATTGATTGTTTCTCGCTATCTTTAGGAATGATTTTACCCATGCCCCAGAGCCAACGACCCTCTGTTCATCAAATATAAAAAAGGCTTCTGTGATGTCTTCGTATTTTTTGATGTTGTTCCACGAATCGACGATTACCGTATTACTATACAAATTTACTTCTCTGTTAATAGAAAGAAGGAAGGGTGATAGTTCACCCTCCCATTCGCAAGTATCCCGTTTTCTGGCAGTTGTGATAATGTACAAATCCATAGGCGGATCTCCCATCGGCATATAGTTATCGCCGGCAACACCGCCAAGAAGTTCCCCACCATTCAGAAAGAAGTAATACGCAAGAGCCGTTCTTGATTTACCAGAACCGACATCACCGCAAAGAATGCAGCCGTTTTTCATCTGATTAACAGCTTTCATTTGGTAATCATATAATTCAAGTCCCATGGCTCCTGTCGCCCTCCTTCAAAATATCAATATTCATCAGGAAACAGGATAGTAGTAACGCTTCTATCCCATTCCGTAATAATCCAAATCTTGGTATTGGAGTTCTTGTGTTCATAAACCGCAAGAATCCGTTCGCCGTCTCTCAAAGACTCATCTGCTGTTTGCTTGTCCTCATTACAGGTGTCGCCCCAGTCACACTGGCTATATCTGCCGAGCGAAACCTGAACGAAATTTTTAAATGAGGAATCCTCTTTCATTTTCGTATCAACACCGATAGTTGTTACAACTCGACCGAGTTCAAATTTGGGTGTCTGTTTGATTACAATAACATCTTCCTTCAAAATAGCATTTATAGCTTCTTTTGCTGCTCCGATACCGTTATCACGATCATACAGCCACTCGTCAAATTCGTTGTCTGATGAAAGATCCACCTTCATAACTCGCCCTTTCAAGTAGTCAAAGTAAGACTGTTCTTTTAAAAGTTCAGCGGCTTCTTTCTCTGACATATCTTTAGGGTCATACTGAAGAATCCCCAACCCTAACGGTTTTGAAGCATTATATAATGCAGCAAGCACCTTTGCTTTATTCAATCCTTTAATGTTTATCATCTTTATTTTCTCCTTTCAAAATATCATCCATTCTACGAATCAACAGTCTGGTCTGCCAAACATCTGAAAAGTACATCATAGTAAACCAGTAGTTTTCAGTTGAATCACCCTCTCTAATCGGATCGCAAAACACGTCTCCGACCTTGATGTATGCGGCTACACCAAGAAGCGAGAGATGAATATAACACATCAGTGCAACAACCTCATCAATATCCTGTGCTACCACAAGAACATGGTTCTGGTAATTAAGATTCATTTTTTCTAATTGCCGCCTGACTTCATGAACACCAGCAATCAATGTAGCTCCTGCTCCGCAGCACGGATCGTGAATTGTGACATAGCCTTTCTCCTCGATTTCTTTTGAAACATCATCAACGGTAATCTTAGCCATAAGGTCACAAATATGGTATGGAGTGAAGAATTGACCATTCTTGCCATCACCCAAACCAAGTTCCATAAAAATGCCGCCCAAAAAGTCCTGCTCTGGATTTTCTTCCAAAGCCATGACCGTATGAGCGGCAAGTTCAGGAAACAGTTGCTGTTCTTCTCTGTTGTACTTATTGATGATTTTCAAATATCTTTTCTCCCGCTCATCATAGTGGCTCTTATCAACCGGATTAGATAAAGAACAAGCAAACATTACGACAAAGTCTCTCCACACATCCCATGCTCTGTGACGAGTAGTAAGCCGTCCGAACACTCTTAGAAATTCTTTTCTTGTATCCGAGTTTTTCTGCTGAACTGTTGAAGGTGTGACGGCTTTTTCGGACTTAGAACCATAAACTTGGTTAATGGCCGTCTTCAAAGCATCTTCTTTTTTCAAAATATAATCTGGCATCTTCGGTGGTTCGTACTTGGGCGGAAGAGAAGACGGTCTCTGTTTTGGTTTTACCGGACCAACAGCGGGTTTTTCTTTGGCTGTAGATTTCTGCTGTTTCGACTTCTTTTTCTTCCAAAATGGCATAATTTCTCCTTTCGTTACATGGCAGCTATTCGAGCGGCAATTCCTTCTTCAGTATGTTATTAAAATTTCCTTTATTGCCGAGCGCCTTTTTCATGAAGCAAAGAGCCAGCCCTTTCTCAGGATCATACTCATCGTTTTTCTGGCACTTCACAACTGTTTTGCTCCCGTCTTTCCAGATAACAATAGTAGCAGGCTCATTAAATATGACTTTTTCATACATCATATCGAAAGGAATATTAGATACCCCGCTTTCCATAGAAGAATACTGTTCAATAATTCCGTCCAGCTTTATTTTTATCCTCTGTTCATAAGAAAGACTACTTGTTTCCATATTTGTAACTATGATTGGTATTACTCTATCGTTCACAATTACTTTTACGTCGAGTCCTTTCTCTCTCCCTAAATATAAGCAATTAAATAATTCGTTCATTTTCAGGTCCTCCTTTCAAATATAAAAAGAGGGCGGCTACCATTTTTAAGCAACAACCCTCTCACTCAGCATCAGTTAAACGGAACCTCGTCCGGCCCTTCCATGGAATCATACTTGTCGGCAAACTCATCTTCTTCGATGGTCACATACATCGTCTTCAAATATGCCTTAACGCCGGTCTTGTCATTAACTTCCCAGTTATACGGTCTGATGGTCAAATCGACATTGCGGATCTCCGCATAATCCAAGGAAGCAATCGACTCGTCATCCAGCAGAGTCTTGGTCTTTCTGGTAACCATATATACCTTGGGCGGGATGTTCTCGTAGCTCACCTGCACCTGAAGATAATACTTCGGCTCGTCCCCCTCCTCACGGGGCTCAAGTCTGCGGATATTCCAGCCCTCATCATCAAGTTTATTCGCCAACTCCACATCATCAATGATTACGCAGAAGTTCCGGCTGCCTTTGCGGTTATACTTGGATTCTTTTCCAGAGAAGTTCCTGAATATAATTCTCGCATTCTCCATGATAATATTGTCGTTTACTCTGTTAGCCATTTTTTCGTTCTCCTTTTCTTTTTTTTTTATTTAGTTAAAGGGCAGACCTTCCTCATCATCGGGTGGATTCATAAATTCCCGCTTTGCGACAATTTCGGAAATATCATACCCAAGGTCACAATCCATGTGGAACTGGTCGTCATGGAACTTCGGACAGTCAAAACACGTAGCGTACTTCATATCGCCGCACGGCGGCAGCCAAGGTTCAGGAATATCAACATCCGCATCGTTTGCTCCAAGCTCCTTGACATACGGATCATCTGATACAAACCACTCGAAATCTCCATACTCCGAGATAGTCTTTACCGCTTCATCCACAAGCTTGTCATAATAAGACCGGTCAATGTCTTCTTCCTTATTCAGCTCACGAACCATTTCTGCTTCAAGCCAACGGAACCCTGACGAGCCAGTTACCGCATAATACTTGCCGTTCTGTTCTCTGAGAAGCACACCGCCTCCAGTACCAGGTTTAACCGGACAGAAACGACCAACCTTCCCGATGAAACGATAGTTATGCCCCTTGTCGATTTCCGGCTGAAGCTCCGCACAAATTTTCTCGAAAGTTGTATCTGATAACAGTCCCTTTTTGTAGTCACTCTCTGCCTTTGCGAACTGCTTTTCAAATTCTGTTACATCCGGAAGTCCTTCGTTCATATCCAAATATATTGCCGTCTTGACCTCTTTCGTTTCCGCCATATCCTCAAAGAGAATATCTTCCTTGCTGAACAAGGTCTTAAAGACGTATGGAACCTGAAACTGCGTTCCCGTCGCCGTCCATTTACCGAGGTCGCCATTTTCATCCCTATATCTGGCAATATAAACAGCATCATTTACCAGACACATTCTGTCGTATGTAGCCTCGTGTTCAAATGTATAGCCATACCTCTTACCAAAATCCATGACAAACTGGATAATCTCCGGTGTTGCATCGGGGATCTTGATAGAGTCTGTCTTAATGTGAGCAACCGTGTACCCGCGTTTCTGTACCTCATGCTTCAAGTCTACCATGAACAAAGCGCCACGCTTCGCCACAATATTGTCAATGTTTCTCGGATCGCGGAACGCATTCTCAAAGGATGCCGAGGTCAGACCATAAACCGAATTGATAGCTGTCTTCAAAGCATCTGCAAGCTGCTTAGATGTCATTTCGCCATTTATTACTTTCTGAATATAAGGCGTGAGCTTGCCATCCAGCATCTTGTTCACGATATCCCATGCCTCATGCTTGATGCTGACACGCCCCTCAACAATATCACGGAACGCCGTTGTGAATTTTACACCAAACAGAACCTCGGCAATCGCACTGTGCGGATGCATAGAAGCAATATCCAACAACGCATCATTTCCGTGCATACCAGGCTCGGAATATACATATCCGCCTTCTCCAACTTCCTCTTCACGATACACGGACTTCCCGTTTTCAAAGGTATATCCCGGAAAATATGGAAGAAGACTTCCTGCTTCACCATGCGTTTGCTCCATCATCTCAGGGCAAGCTTCTGCCAGGAAATTATAGGTTTCAGCATCAATGTTATGCACCGGCTCCGCGAGATTCCGATAATGGAATTGGTCTTGTGGCTTCCGCTCATTGCCAAATATAATCTTGGTTGTGAGCGTGTTTGTTGTGTCATTGACCGTCATGCCTGCCAAATCAGCCAGAATCTGCCTAGCCGTCCAGTCCGCTTTCAAATAAACAAAGGTTGCCTCTGTTGCAATAACATCGTTATCACAATACTCGGCAACCTTAGTCCAAAGTTCTTCAGGAACCGGCTCATCCCACGGAAGTCCCAACTCCTGATGATGTGTCCCCGCCTTTATGATGCGAATTTCCGTATCTGAGAAGCCTTTCTTTTCCAGTTCTTTTTCAGAAATGTTACCCATCTCGATTTCCAGCTTTTTCAGGCTCTTTTTATTCCCGGTAGAAGCGAAATCGTACACGTCCGTATAAGACACATTATATGCTTCACCAAAGAAACAATCGCGGTTAGCGCCTTTCTTCGCCCCGACAATTTTCTGAGACAAATTATAGAGCTGCTCGTTCGTATAACCCATCAGCCTCGCATATAAAATATGGTTATCGTAGCGCCGGCAGTTAAAACCAACCAGCCGGAACCTCATCAATTCCTCGATTTCGGTAGGTGTCGGGTTAATCATCCTTACAACAGGCTTTCCCTCACCCTCAATCTTCCAGTTTACGAGAAACAGGTTCGGAAATACCTCCACATCATAAAATATAAGTTTTGCATCATCGTTCTTAACGCCAACAGATGTATCCGCAGACTTGAACTGCATCTTATTGACAAGCTTGATACAGTAGTCTGCCTGATTGGTGCTGCTGGCTGCAAAAGCTAATACCGCATTTCGCATATCTGTAACGTCATAATTCAGGTCACTGGCATATGCATCCTCCAGTATTTTGTAGATAAAATCGATACTGGGCTTAGTTCCGGGGTGTATTTCTTTCTCCAGATTACGCTTAATAAGTGTTCTAAGCCCTTTCTCGCTTTTAATCGCATCAAAATTTACCATCTTGTTTTCTCCTTTCATCGGTAAACCAGAGCTAATCGTTGCGATAGGCAAATCATTACACTTCGACAATTTACGTCTAAGAGAACTCTTGCCACTGAACACCTTAACTTCTATATGGTCATCGTATATTCGACTTAACATTGCCGGATCGCCAGTATAAATATAATGCAGATGAATACCGGCTCCGCTCTTGCTCAACTCTGCATAAGTCGGCGGCCATTTACTTGCCGCTTCAAAATTCTTTTCAAAGGATTTATTGCCATCCTTATCGGGAATATCAAAGTCGATAACTATGTGATTCTCCGGAACTTTAACATAATGAAGTTTGAATGTATCAAGTTCCGAAAGATACGTTTTGCAATCGTCCCATTTCCCAGTAGGAGTTTCCTTGGCTGTGGCATACTGGGCGGGACATTCCTCACATTGTTTATCAAATATGTTTGGACACTCCCTGGCATCGTTAAAAGATAACCAGGAATTTGGTTTTGATTTCTGATTTTCACCTCCCGGCTTTTTTTCGGGTTCAAATTTGTCTGATCTAAACCCGGAATAGTAACTGCGAACTCTTGAACCATCGTCAAGATTAAACCGTTCGTCATAGTTCCTGAAATAATTCTTGAGTTCTTCCTTAAATGCCCTTTGCGGCAGAGAATATAAAACCTTTGCTTCATCGCAGTAAGTCTTATACATTTCCCAAGCCGCTTTTAAAGTTGTCCCGTCCTCTCTCTTGAACACATGGTATGAATCGATAATATAGTTGTAAAAATCATTCGATGCCCCGAGCATACTTATCGGAATATAATCATCGAACATACCAGGGTCACTCAAATATACCTCCTGACAGTGGTACGCAATCGCACCAAGTTCAAACCCAACCTGTTTTACGATAGTCTTGTACTCCTTTGGATTCAGCTTATTGCCGCTCGGAGATACATCAATCAGTCTTCTAATAAGACCTGATTTCGCATCCGTAATCTTCACCGGCTTATTTGTACCCATAAAAAGAAAACACTTAAACCGATTGGCGTAAGTGGATTTGAACTTTTCATTTACTGTCATTAACTCATGAGAGACCAAGCTGTTCAGCCTTGTGTTGTCCTCTATCCGCGACAAATCGCCATCGTGCTGAATTGCTACAAGAGGATTGCTCTTAAATGCCTCCAATGCAAATGAATTGCTGGCAGAACCAAGAGCCTTAGCGTCAAACACGGAATAATATCCCTCGAAAAGCTGCTGAATGATATTCAGAACAGTAGACTTACCTGTTCCGGCTGCTCCGTATAAAACCATAAACTTCTGCAATTTCTTTGAATCACCGGATACAACAGAGCCAATCGCCCATTCAATTTTGCGCCTTTCTTCCTCGGAATATAATACAGACATCAGCTTATCGTAAGCAGACAAATCGCCAGCTTCAAGCGGATAGTTCAGCTTTTTACTGGCGTAATCTTTTTTATTTGTAGGCGTGTTTGAAAATATAAGTTTCTCGTCCAGCATATGGAAAGAATCCCTTAACTGCTTTTGGCAATATTTATGCCACGAATCAATCATGCCGGACTCAGCATCCCACATATGAAGGACTTTGATAATATCGGAGTCAAAGCGTTGGCGGTTCTCTTCAGCATATCTATCCAGTTCGCGGTCGATGAGCTGTAACGCATCCTGCTCATCCGTAGACCATAAACCGCGTTCTTCAATCCAGATAGCGTAGAAATCACCGCCTCTTATCATAAGATCGCCGCTTTTCTTGATAATGAACTTTGGATAGATTTCTATAACACCACGCTTTTTACTACGTGTCGAAATCGTTAAAAAGTCGATCATTTCATTACCTTTTCTCCTTTCCTCCATTGATAAAGCTTTTGACCGTTTCAAACCTCCAGTCATCTTTTCCGTTACAGGTGAACACAAATTCCTGTTTATTTGTCTGTCTCACACGTATACTGTTCTTACCATTCGGAAACCATACTTCTGTCTTCTCACCTGCATATTGCGGAAAATATAATTCAAACCATTTGTATACATCTCCATGTGCCATTCGGTACCTCCAAACTCATACAAATTGATCCAGATACCAGCACATCTGATACCAAATCTCAACCGTTCGCAAATCCCGGCTGCAATGCTCTACGGTGAACAAACCGCCCTCGCCATTCCGTGCATATCGCCGATTCAGAAACCGTTCAATCACTTCGTTTGCATAATCCTCATCAAACTTTGCGTCCGTCATAGAACCTAAACCGAGATTTACAATCATGTTCCAGAACCACTGGCCTGTCCTGTTGCCAATATCCGGATCATCCATGATATGTTCTTCACAACGAATAGCGAGGGCGATCATCATCTCCAAAACACTACAAGGCCGATTATCCAAATATGTTGCGATTTCGGAATTCTCGTATGAATTCTCGTAACCGAAACGATATCGTAAGTCTATCCCATCGCCCTCACGGTTTCCGTCCATAGGAATCGTATAAGAAAACTCCACACGATTCAGGAACCGTAAAAGTTTACGATAAGACAGACTTTTGAAATATCGCCGATCCAATACGAGCTGGCACATCCATTTAAAATACTTGTTATTCAGCTCGCTCCTTGTCATTTATGCCTCCCTCTGGTGCGGACGTTCTTTCTGGGCTTCAGAATAAGTCCGTTCGTCCATAAGAATCTCGTAGTCGCATCTCAATCTGTCATTTCTTACAAAGACAGAGTCATCCTCAAACTCACCAAAGTGAGTCAAAGATTCCATGCCGACTACATCGTCCACATCCTCAATTTTGTCGCCCCCATCATCTACCAGAACCTGATCCGCATAGTATGTAAGGCTTATTGTGTCGTAATCTTCAAACTCGCCAAACTCATCCGGCGAGATTACATAAGGCTTGTTTTCCGCCATCTCTGTTCCCTCCGGTACATAACCCTCATTCCTCAATATCCCCGCATAGGTGGAAATATCAGGCTTCGCTTCAAATTTCTCCACCCTTGCCTCTGTACTCGGCTGCGGTTCAACGGTTATTTCAACATCAGCGCCGCTCTGTTCTCGCTTTGAAAATATCTCTTTTACAGAGTTAATTTCCTCCTCGGCAATCCGCTCATATTTCTTTTTCGCAAACTGCCACGTAACGACAGAACCCGCCGCTGCTCCGAGGACAAATATAACAAGTCCTGTTACTTTACTCATCACTCATGTCCTCCCTTCTTATTGTCATCACCGTGAGTGCCAGCCCGGTAAACAACATAGACACACTCAAAAGGATACCCCCGGTGATGTGTCTTTTCTTAGGGGTATCCAGTACATAATCCAATATAGAAATTGTTCTTTCAAATCCTTCCATCATCTTACACCCTCCTGCCATCTGATAAGAGCGCAACGCCCCCAACAAAGCAAACCCCGGCCAGCGCCGCAAGGGTATAAGATACGATTGCTGATAAAAAATTACTCATAATTTTCTCCTTTCATTCATAGCTTGAAAAATAGTGGTTTCCTAGTTGAAACATTGGAACGCCATACTTGCTGTACTCCCCGGCTGTGAAGAATATAACATCGGTATTTGTGCGAGACAGTAATTCTTCTTCAACGAGTTGACAAATATCATCCCTCACTTCGCACCGGTCAACACGTCCGTTCCAGATTGACGAGAATTGGTTTCTCTGATAGATAACATCGTAAACGTTATCCGGGAAATGCTCGGAATCCATACGGTTGAGAATCGCATCGATTACAAGACGTTTTCCATCTTCACATTCGCCCTCGGCTTCTGCCATCGTAACGAGAGCAATCAAAGAAATATCCTCATATGGCAATAATGATTCTTCCTCTTCTTCCAAAGGTTTTATAGTTACTATCGGTGATGCATCGATAAATATAGGTTCAGGAACCACATTATGCACCGTAACATTACCTGCATACACAACTTCGTCTTCCACAGAGATATCACTATGAAAAAACATAATAACCGATAAAAGAAGAGCAGCGATCATGGTTACTTTACGCATGTGAAAACTCCCTTCAAAATATAATTAGACTATCCTCATCTCTTTTGGGCCAAGACAAGGATAGTCTGTCATTGCCCGGCACCAATCGTCTCCTGAACCGATACCATCGAGCCCATCCATTCACATCATCTCCCAGATGTTGCCGTCAACATTGAAATCCAACAGAATCGCCGGATCGAGTCCGTTCGCAAAATCGGAATAGCTCAGATTGTCCGTATACAGTCCGAAATCAACGTAATTGTCACCGACCGGATTGTCTTTGTCATAAACCCAACCCACGACCTGACCTGCTTTGGTGCGAGGAAGTCCAAGCATCTCATATACATCATTCAGAAACAGACGCTTTTTCGCCCTGAGCAGATCATTGGCATAGTTCTCCTGCGCCTTGATGAACATGATGTTATATTCGTTGTTCGGCTCCCAGTGGGGATTCAGGATCGAATTTCCGTCCTCATCAACCGTGTACTTCTCGAAGAACCGGGCATACCCGCTTACATCGGACGGGTTCACCACAAAGGCATTCTTCTTGACCTTTTTCTCTTTTCCGGTTTCCGCGTCCACCTCGGTAGCCGATACCTTTTCGGCTTTGATGTTGTACTTCAGTTCACGGTCAATCTCCTTACCAAACTTTTCGATCACACGACTTCTGTAATTCTTAAAATCGGTATCAAGAACTGTATAAGCCGCTGTCAATGCCACATTCCTCTTACGAAGAATATTGTTAGATGCCAGAATGCTGGCGATCGATAAAGCCCCGATTGCAACCGCAGGAGCATACGTCTTTGCAAGCTGGAGACCGGTCTGTGCATAGACAATCACCGTGTCTTTCTTCGCATCTTCCTTGGAATAATCCTCTCCGGCCTCCGTGGTGCCATTCTCCTCTGCCGTATGGATCTTATCCATCTTCTCTTTAGTTTCATCCATGACCGCATCGACTTTAAGAGTCGCTTTGCACGCCATAACGGCACTCACAATCACACCAGCAACACCCGCTGCCATAAGAATTTCTGGGCTGTG
Source organism: Clostridiaceae bacterium (assembly GCA_910575795.1). GTDB lineage: Bacteria > Bacillota > Clostridia > Lachnospirales > Lachnospiraceae > Otoolea > Otoolea muris. The sequence goes on from CAJTGE010000003.1 coordinate 182,091, forward strand.
CTTTTTCATCTTGAAGCTAACATTACCGAAAACTCCGCTCACCTTATTCATGATTTCATCTTTTTTCATTTCTGCTTATTCTCCTTTTCCTGAATTTCTCCGCCTAATGCGGCATATCCACAAATATCAATCCAGTTGTCTTCCTTATAGACGCCGGACGCATTACGAGCTACCTTCATCAATATCATCATGTTGGCAACGTCCGTAGGAGTGACATTATAGTTCAAATACGCACTCCACAGCGCTCCGATAGAGGCAAAGCTGTCCTCCGCCTTTCCGTATGTACCCTCACGTTCGCCGTTGATGATGATCTTGGCAGTATCCAAAATCTGGTCTCGCCTTAACGTGGTTTCTTTCATCATAGAAATATCCTGTTTCATTGCACATTTCCTCCTAATTCAGCGGGTATGCTTTCGGCAGTTTAAGAACATAACCATCGCGCACTCTAACCGCCTTACATCCAGCAATATCCGTCCAGCCATATTTATTTACTGCGAAGTTATCTGTAGACACGTCTGCAAGATCGTACAAATCACCAACGCTCACAACCCCGTACTGGCTGATGATCTCATTCATAGCATCCAGAACTGACTCAGCATCACCACGGGTTTCAAATATAATTTCATCGTAGTCGAAACCGTTTCGCCCGGACTGTCTGTAGCTGCTGCTCCGGCGTTCCTGCTCTCCGCTGTTCCCATAATACTTCCCGTATGAAACCTTCGTTGTTGTATTCTTTTTCTGCCTGGTTTCCCCGTAAAGAATCATGTCAACGCCGTTTGTCACGATGTCGGAGATTGCCTTTTTCACCGCCGGCACAAGCACCTCCATAAAAATATAAGATTTTACATTGCCGACATCTTCCGAAATGAAAACATCTGCAAATTTCTGCATCTCGCCCTTTTTCTTAGACTTAGCAGAACCGCTGATGACTTTTCCGACTTTCTTTTCTTCTGATGATTTCTCGGGGAGAGCTTTTTGCTCATCTTTCATTTTGTGTGAGTTCCCTCCGTACTGTTCCATTGTTCTTCTCCTTTCTACACCATTTTAAACATTACATCCCGCGCATTCTGTGTTCCGGCGATAGTCTGCGCAATAGATCTGTAAATTCTCGAAACATTGCTGAGGTTCGAGTTGAAGTCCGCTAAAATATCATCAAGTTTATTGTCAAATTTGGCAGCTATCTGTTCCTTTGCCTTATTGACAACGTCCTTGCGAAGCTCATCCTCATCAATCTTAGATACCCTCTCTGCGATCGTATCCGTGACCTTTTCCGAAATCTTCTTGCGCTCATCTGATACAGCCGAGGATACTTCACTGTGAATATCAGACTTCATTTTACTGATGATATCTGCCGCGGCGTTATCTACAGCATAACGAGCCCGTCTCTCGGCTGCTCTTTCTACCGCCTGATCGATAACCTCTTTTGGAATATCAATAGGAACATCGTTCGACAAATCATCAATCGTTGTGTCCAGCTTTTCGCAAAGCTTTTTCATCTTACAATGGACGCCGAGTCCGTACCCAACTCCGATAAGACCAGCCACCATCATCCCAAAACCAAATATCCAATCACAATCAATTTTGCTCATGATTTTTCTCCTTTCCAAACCTCAACCAGTTTTCCCGGAAGAGTTATTCTTGTTGCGGCTATTTTGTTGTATTGCCTTTTATATTGATAAGCCAGATTGCTCCTTGCTTTCTTTTCAGATGCGGCATAGGTAGTCCCTTCCCAGTTATTTGAAACGCACTGTTCAAATTCCATGACAGGTCCCTTGTAACAATATCTGTTCATAAAACACCTCCAGTCCGTTCCAAACAACAAAAGAGAAAGCACCTTGTTACAGATGCTTCCCCTCAGTCAGAACGACTATTATTCTGTTCTTCAGTTACTCCTCAGAATCCTCCTCATTGGTTCCCTGCTCGGTGTCGTCATCAGCCACTTCTTCAAACTCACCGTCAATCACGTCAGAGTCCTGCTGCTTCTTCGCCTTGATCTTGTTTGCTGTCGGAATGACAACGTACTTAATGGCTAACCCGCCAAGCACAATCGCCAAACCAACACCAGCCGCAATCTTGAATCCCTTACCAGAACTCTTCTTCACGATCTCCTCGGTTGCTTCTGTTGCTGTTTCAACTACCTCTTCATTTACCATCATTTCATTAGGTTCCATTGTTGTTCTCCTTTCAAAAATAGAAATTTAGTGGTTCTCTCCATTAAAGTGCTTGTAAAATTTGCGAGCTGTTAGCCGTTGTTACGATAATCGTATCTGGGTTCAACATGGTAATCAATCACCAGACAAGGTGTTCCGTCATCAGCAATCTGAGAACTGAATCGGAGTTCCAAATATCCGGTATCGATGTTCCACCCAAGGTCATCACCCATACTCATATGTGGCAGGCCAACTTCGTAATTGAAATCGTTCCAGGATATAAACATTTCGTCCCGCATCCGTCGATTCAGTTCATTCTCAGCTTTTTTCAGCTTTTCCATATCCGATCTAAAATATCTTCCAGATGCAGAGTCGTAGCAGAGTGTATTTCCTCTTTCTGTTATGATAACCTGCTGAGTGCTTACGGGATGCTGCTCAATCTTTTCTTTGGCAATCGAGTCCCGTATAGCTTCTTCTTTTTTGTCGCCTATCGCCTCAACAACTTTTTCCTGATACTCCCGGAATGCTGATTCCGATAAGCTGTATGCTGTTGCTAACGCGGCTCTTCTACGAACATTTACAGAACTTGCTCCGATGAGGCAAAGTATAGATGCCGTACCGATTGCCGTTGCAGGAATATAACACCTCCATGTGGCAAGAACCAACTCTTTCGGCCTTAACTTCTCCGTTTCAAGTTCTTCTTTCTTCTCCTCAATACAAATCAAGGCTTTAGGGGTTGCCCGTACCGCCAGAACTGTTGTTGTAATCATTCCGGCAATACCAATCCCGGTAAGTATTTCCGGGCTATGTTTTCTAAGAGCATCCTCCATATTTCGGAGAGCCTTAGATAGTGGTTTTGTGTTCATAAGTGACGTTTCTCCTTTCAAAAATATAAACCGCCCACAAGGGGCGGCGATTATCTAACCAGCCAGAACTCCGGACGAACCCCGCCAGAGTCCGAGGCGTTGGAGAAGTTCGTACCGCCATAGCCGTTCACAAAAGCGAAATAAGCCGAAGAAACGCTTTCTTTTGTAGCATTGCGGAGCCACCACCAGCACCAGTCATCTTCAAAGTCGCAGACACGGTTTCCGCGCCGCTTCATCATCTCAAACTGCTCGTCATTATCCGGCTCAAAGTTTTCATAGAAATCGTCATGACCGAATACCTCGCCGTATGTAGGAAGCGTGATCTCCGTCACCTTGTTTCTCAGCTTATCCGGGAACGCCCGAAGAACAACTTCATTCAGCCACCGTTTCATGTCCGAACCATCGAACCCGCCCTTATTGATATTGGATTCATTCATCGGATGCCGGGCAACGACCTCATCGAACAGGAAGAGAATCCCCTTGTCCGTTACCTTCTGGGCGGTTGCCGTAAACCTGCCGAAGCCGTGAAGCTTTACATTGATCTGATCTCCTACGCAGATTTCGTTTGTTTTGAACTGCACCTTTCTTGCTACCTTCATAATTTTTCTCCTTTTCATTTTAGATTTGTTTGTTAAATGCGCAAAAATATAAAACCGCCCACAAGGGGCGGAGATTAACCTAACCGAAATACCGGACGAACCCCGCCAGAGTCCGAGGCGTCGCGGCAGGTCGCAGAGCCATCGTAGGCCACATAAGCGAAATAAGCCGAAGAAAACTCTAATTTGTTCTGCAACCATCCCCACTCATAGGCTTCGCCCTCGCGGATTGCGATACGATTCTTGCGGTCTGTCATAAGAGGCCATTGTTTCTTGCCGCTTGACTCGTAACCATCGACATCACCAAAGAATTCTTCCGCATACGGGATACGAAGCAGATCGCCGTTCTTAAAAGGAACCATCATATTCCTGACGGACTCAAAAATTGCCAGGACACTGTTCTTCTGAAGCTCCGTGCGTAAATCACTTGCCTCATAACCGCCCTCGTTCGTGTTCTCCCGATTCATCTTAAAAGGCTCATCAAGATACTGGTCCAGAAGAAAGAGCGCCCCCTTTTTAGTAACTTTCTGACAGGTCGCCGTATACTTTCCGATCTCAATCTGATCGCCAACCTTAAACTCACCTGCTGCCTGAATTGATACTTCCTGTTTTCTTAATGCTTTCATCTTTTTTCTCCTTTCATTTCATCGCATTTAGGATGTCTAAAATATCAGTTGCCACTTCATATGCCACAGAGAAAATTTGGGCATCGTTCTTATTATCGTGATCCATTATTGCAAAGCTTTTCATCTTAATGCTAAAATCAGCAACTGCATCAATGGATTCTTGAAAAGTCGATGCCTCTTTAACAAGTTTCAAAATCTCTCCTGCGGCGAATCTTGAAAAACTTACTTGCCTGAAATAATACTCAGGCCAGTTTCTTTGAGGATCTGTCAAATCATAAATATAATCCTCGATAGCCGATGTAACACGATTGTCCATAATATCCTCCTGCAAACAGAAAAGAAGAGTCCCTGTTAGGACTCCTCGTCTTCTTTATCTCTTTTGGCAATCGCTTCATTGACCTTTTCATCGATCTTTTCGTTCATCTGCTGGTCTTTAACCCAATCGGACAACAAATTCGCCGCTAATCCAACTACGGTTACTACCGTTCCAAGAACTTTAATGATACTGCTTTTTCCCATAAAGCGTTACCTCCTTTCCATAATAGTGATTGTAAATTTTGCGATTTAGAAATATGTTACGGTGAGTCTATGGTTTCCATCGACAATACGCCATATCTCGCCGTTCTTCCTGGCAAGCCTTATCATGGTTTTCTGATACTGCCTTTTGCCGCTGTCTACGCCGAGCTTGTATGCGATAAGCCCGGTTACAAATATGATCCCAGCACCTACTGCAATATCCATAACATCGTGCTTTGTTAATTTTGTATCTTCCATAACGTCAATCCTCCCCTACTATTTCTTCGAGTAATTCCGCTCCAAACTGCTGCGGTTCATATCCTGAAATAATTACACATTCAAGATTGTCTTCGAGAACGGTTTTTCGATTGTCAAAATCAAGCCACATTTCGCCGCCCTCATAAATCTCCTGTAAATTCCATCCCATCTCGTTGCCAAGCTCAATCCCGTTAATACCAAGGAACTCATAATACTCGTTTAGAGTGCAATATCCACGGAGCTGAAGATTACGGTTGATATGATACTGAGCGTTAATAACCGCTGCCATAGTCGTATTAAAATATCTTTTGGAGAACATGTCATAGCACAGAATACGCTCGCTCTCTGTATCCATATCCATGTTATATATCTGATACCCCCAACCACCATCAGCCACCATTGCGTCTTTAGCCATTTCAGCACAGATTTTATCGTCCGCATCCGCCCCATAGACCTTTTTAGCTGCCTGGCGATATTGCTTGTATGATTCGTTTACCATAGCATAGGCGCTGGATAACGCCGCCTGATTACGCTTATCTAAAACACCGATACCAATGATACAAGCGATTGTGGAGGCACCAACCAAAACCGGCGGAATATAACACTTCCAAGTTGCCTCTATAAGTTCCTGAGGGGTCAACTTATCTGTTTTTACCTCGTCTTTCTTAGCTTTAATCAGCACCATAGCTTTTGGTGTAGCCTGTACTGATAATACGGCAGTACCAACCACGCCGATTGCTCCTAAACAAGTTAGGATTGTTGGGGACGCTTTTCGCAGTCCCAGTTGCAGTTTGTTCATACCTCTTTTTCTCCTTTCATTTTTTTGTTTTGGCTGTAGAAAAATAAAAGAGAAACAGATAGGACTCGAACCTATGACCTAATGAGGGGCAAATTACTACCATTCCTCATTCGCTCTACCAACTGAGCTACTGTTTCTCATAATATGCTGTGTAATTTTTGCGAAAAGAAAAGAGCCGCTGTTACACGACTCCTAATTTGTTGCTGCTATAAAATATAATTTTTTTACCAAGTTCTTCAGCTTTACGAATTTCATACCTTGTGCTTTCTCCAACGTAGCAATCTACGTCTACGACAAATATGGCGTCAGACATTGCAATTTTCTCTGTATGCAATTCCAAATACCATTTCTTGTCGTGACGTTCACATCCCATCGCCGGAAATAGCACAATAAACCCCAAATCAGTAAGCTGCTGATAGACACTTACCATTTCTGTTTTATACTTATAGCTCCCACAAATAGTTATAATCTTCATACAATCACGCTCCTTTCATTAAAGAAGTTGTAAATATAACGAAACAGAAAAGAAGAGCCCTTGTTAGGACTCCTCGTTTTTAATCAAAACCGCTTCCCTTCAATATTTTTTTGAGTTCTTCCTTGCTGAGTTCCACATCAATATCCAAATGTGCGTGTGTAGTTCCGTCGTTTACAGTGACTTTCATTTCTTTAAGCCAGATATCCATATCTACACCTAACTTCTTTTTGATAATCACCTTCGCTGCTTTCGACACAAGCGCCGTTGTGAATTTTGATATAATATTCATCTCGTCCATACCTCTTTTTCTCCTTTCGGTCTATGGTTTTCATAAAGGAGCGTGTATAAATTGCGAAAAGAAAAGAGCCCTTGTTAGGACTCAATTTCTTCTAAAGTAATCCAAAGTTTTGATTTTCTAATGAGTGGCAGATACCCTACAATATCACAATACTCGTCAATTTTATACTTACAGTATGGGAACGATTTATTCGCCACATTTATAAAAGGTTGAATACGATCATATACGAGCTTACTATATTCAGGGTTAATATCTTCAATATATTCTCCGAACGCAAACTCTTTTCCCGTCACAGTCCATTCATCATTAACCACTTTTATATGCTCACGAAATATCCTCGCAACCTCATTTCGATGTTTCATAAATTCTTCTCTCATATGTTTTCGCATAAATCTTGGCACCTTTTCAAAGTGATAAAATACCTTAAAATATCTCTCTTCATACTCGTTGTTCATAACCTGAACCTCCTTTCATTAAAGAGGTTGTAATTTTTGCTAAATATTTCGTCTGTCAAAGACCGTTTCCCACCGTTCGCGCTTAATGGGCTTCATCTTCAGCGCCCACATAATTTGCCGGACGGTTACAGTAGGATATAATCCGTCCGTAGCCTCTCCTGCACGTTCGTCAAAGTACGCTTTAAAATGTGGGTGCAAATATATTTCAGCAGTAAGCCACTGATCTATTTCGCTCCACCAGGTACTTTTTGTTTCTTTATCAAATCGCTGTTGAATCACGGCGAGACCTTTTCCACTTATCTCAAATAGAGTACAACTATTATAAACCGGATGATTACAAATATAACGTCTGCCAAACTTTGTCCGTGGCATTGTCGGTTTCTTGTAATGATATCTCATTTTATTTTTCTCCAAAATGCAAGAGAAAAAGCCCTCGTCAGGACTTCCTCTCCCTAATATTACTCGTCAAATGTCGGGCATGATAATTTGCAGCTCGGATAAGGACCTCCGCAGGCTCTACATCCATCAGGTGGTACATTTCCTGCGTACATACTGAGTACCTGTTCTGTCCATTCTTCTTCCTCATCTTCTTCGTACTCATAATCCATCACGTCTATATTCCAACCGCATGATGGGCAGGTATAAATATCATTTCCACCTCTGGGATGTTCCCTCCGGTCCATAACTGCTCCGCATTTGTTGCAAATTGCATACCCTTCGTTCAGGTATTCTATTAACTCAATACCCTCCGGTTTAATAATTTGGCTCATATTATTATCTCCTTTCGTAACTCGGAGTGTACTACATATCATACACCCTTTTCATAGTTAAGTTAAGAGATTAAAGAGCTCTTTGTATCTCCATAAGAGGATATGCAATTTTGGCGAGGAAAAACGAAAAGGCGCTGTAAATCTAACGCCTCTCCGCTTTGGAATCTTCAATTCTCATCGTTTAGTCGGTTTAACGAACCGAACCAAGTTCTTCAATGTCTGAACTGTAAATGTGCCGTCCTTTTCCAAATCATATCCCATCTGATAAATCTTGGCAAAGAACACTAGCGGCACCATAAGTTCGGCCGCAGCAATACCGATTCTGATATATCGATCCTTTTTCTGCTCTGCGAGTTGCTCTTTACGAGACTGCTCATCTCTTTCCGCCTGCTCATTATGGAATTTTTCTTCCTGTTCCATCTGCTTCTTACGGAAATCATCATCGTCAATCTCTTTGTTGTACTCCATTGCAGCTTTAGAATCATCGATTCTTAACCGATACAGCTTGGCCAAACCCTCTATGGCTTCCGTATGTTCCTTGCTTCCTACTGCAAGACCGGATAAACCTCCAAGTTCGGCTTTAATCTGTTCGTCCAACATTGTGATAATGTCTTCGTTCATTTTCTTTCTCCTTTCACTGTTAAGTTTTTAAGCTTCCATAAAAGGAACTGTTAGTCGTGCGAAATATAACTTTTGAGATTTACTTTCAGCATGACCGATTTTTTAGATGCGATAAAGTCGATGCTTTTAGATGCTTCCAGAAATATAAAAGGACCGTCCGGATCAGATGTATCAACCCGTAAGGTCCCGATGCATTTCGGTCTAAGAATCACGACTGCGATTCCACACCCAATAAAAACGCCGACAATAAATATAACGACCGCTTGCATAGTGTTCCTCCTTCCATAGATTTTTTCAGATATCAAGATAGCATGTTTTTCAGTCACCTACGTACTGGTTTCTAAGCTAGATTAAAAATAAAAGAAAAGAGCCGCTGTTACACGACTCTTCCCTCTGAATCATTCGGACTCTTTTACTTCGGACGGCTCAATATTTGTCGGTAAGCCAACGCCCGTAGCGATGTAATTCATGCAGTTGAGAATTTCCGTATCGCTCATTCCTTTTGCTCTGAGCCATTCAGTCATTCTTGCTACTTCCTGAACATTCATCATTTCGGTTTTCCCCTTTTCTTCAAAATTAGAACCTTGTTCCGTCATATGTGTCCTCCTTTCATAAAGGGCGATGTATTATTTGCGAAATAAAAAACAAAAGGTATCAAGTATCGGCTTAATTATACCATTTTTTAAGCTAAAAAGAAAGAGCCCTTGTTAGGACTCCTTCCTCCTTCCAGTAAAGCATTCTCTCATAAAGTCAATCTCTTTCTGTTCATAACCATCTTCCAGTAATTCTTCATCCGTAATCTCTGAAATATGATCTTCAAGCCATCTTTTTATTGCACTCATAAATCTCACTCTCCTTTCATTAAAGGAGATGAAATTCGTGCGAAAAAGAAAGAGCCATTGCTGGCTCAATCTTCAAAACGTTCTGTGATGTCTCCGTCAACATTAAAGTCTAACCAAATACTTTCTCCGTCTTCGTCCTCCTGGATTCCAAAATCGATGTAGTTATCTCCCAACGCATTTTCCAAATCGTAAAACCATCCTACAAATAACGATAACCTTGTTACTTTAAGTCCAAGGCATTCCTGAATATCTCTCAGAAATACATAGCCTCTACATTTCAAAAGATCGTTAAAGTAGTTTTGTTGCGATTTCAAATAGATTAGATTAAACTCTCGATCCTGATCCCAGTTAGGATTACTCGAATCAAATACTTGTGAATACATACTCCTTATGTTTTCCATAAATCTCACTCTCCTTTCATTAAAGGAGATGAAATCTCTGCGACTCTTACTCCCTTTCTTTACTCAGCAACCAGAAGAACCGTCTGTACAAGTCGTAGTAGACATCTTTGCAGCACGGAATATTATACCTTACCCGCAATATGTCATAAGAACAACCCTCTGTTACCCCATGTAAAATATAACTTGCCAGTTCTTCGTCCGTATCCTCTGCGACATCCTCTATCATTGCTATTCGCTCTGCTAAGTACGCTTTTGTAACGGCGCATCTGGCAGTTGGATCACTCACTACATTGAGCTTAGCAAGTATTGGATTATCGTTCGGTCTCTTGCTCAGCCCATCCAACACCCCATACGCTTTCTTCCATGCAGGATACTGCAAACAAAAATGTTTCAGCTCATAATAACGGTGGCGGTCAATCCAGTATTTATTCTTTTCCGAAAGTTCAGGTCTTATAGTCGTACTCATACTTTTTCTCCTTTCCAAAGATATCCGGTTTGCTCGTACAGCAATTTGGGTGAGATATAGAAGTTAATCCGTCCCAGCTTGCTGTTCATTTCTTCGATCTTGGTTACGAGTTGACCATTCCTTGTGGCTTTTCCAATCGGAAGCCAGCCGGAAATAATGCCAGCTCGTACCCAGGAAGCGTCTTTACCGTATACTTTGGCGGCGACCGCGACCGGTACAGAACCAGTTTGAAATATGGCGTCCATACAGTCCTCCTTTAAAATGTTTTTCCAAAATCTCACCCCGGGAATTTTTCGGATTTTGTATGTTAAGGCTATCAGAAAAACATGTCACCTGCGTACTGTATTTAATCTAGGTTAGAAATAAGGAAAACTTTAGCAAGAAAATATAAATGTAGGAGTTGACAATTCCTACACTATTTATTATAATGCAGACGTGGAAGGAGAGTGATGCACAATGCTAATGCAATGCCCTGAATGCGAATTACAAGTAAGCGATAAAGCGACATTCTGTCCGCACTGTGGATACCCTATACAGCCGGACGTAAAACCGAGGAAACCTCGAAACAAGAATAATAAGAGAAGAAGATTGCCAAACGGGTTCGGACAAATTAGCGAGATTAAGAACCGGAATCTCCGGAATCCTTACCGGGCTATGATTACCGTCGGCAAGACAGCGACTGGCAGACCAATTTGTAAACCGTTGAAACCGGAATCCTATTTTCCTACATACAACGATGCATATGCGGCTCTTGTAGAATATAACAAGAACCCTTACGACTTGCAGCCTGCTATTACCATGCAGGAACTCTACGACAAATGGTTCCCAGAGTATGAGAAAACCGTAAAAGACTCAAAGGCTGCCGAGAATGCCTGGGAATATTGCTCTGCTGTTTACACTATGAGAGTGATGGACGTTCGTGCCAGACACATCAAAGGATGCATGGAAGAAGGTGTTGCAGTCGTCAAAGGTGTTGAACAGACTCCAACCGCAACTATGAAGAACAAAATCAAGTCGCTATTTAACTTGATGCTGGATTATGCTTTGGAATATGAAATCGTGGATCGGAATTACTCACGAACTTTTAAACTTCCTGATGAAGTTGTAAAAGAGTGTCACAATGTCAAGCGAGAACATATTGCTTTTTCGGAAGATGAGATAGAGCTTTTGTGGAACCACGTGGATGATAAGAAAGGCATAGACATTCTCCTGATTCAGTGTTATTCCGGATGGCGTCCGCAGGAACTTGGATTGATTGAACTAGCGAATGTGGATTTAACAGAGGGAACATTTAAAGGCGGTATGAAAACCGAGGCTGGAAGTGAACGGATAGTTCCAATTCATAGTAAGATTCGTTCTTTGGTGGAAAAGAAATACAAAGAGGCTGAAGAACTTGGCAGTAAGTATTTACTGAACTGGATTGACCCAAACGCCCGAAACAAGAAAAATATAAAATTGACCTACAACCGTTACACAAAAGCTTTTGATTTGATACGAACTGAATTAAATCTGAATCCAGAGCATAGACCACATGACGGTAGAAAACACTTTGTAACAATGGCAAAGAAATACGGAGTGGATGAGTACGCCATCAAATACATGGTCGGCCACAAGATTGCAGACATTACAGAAAAGGTTTACACCCAAAGAGAATTCGACTGGTTGAAAACAGAAATTGAAAAAATAAAATAGGATGTTATAATGGCGAAAGAAAGTAAAGCCGCAGTTACTTGAAAGGAGAAGTCTATTAAAGAGAGGAGGCGAATAGCTTGACAAATTATCGACAATATTATAAGCCAAGGAAAGACTTTCACCCTGTTTCTTTTTGGCATAGAGAAAACGATAAGACAGAAAGAGTTCACACACCCTATAACTCTTATTACGATCTCAACAAATGCGATAATGACAGCCCCATTTTAAATGTCAAGTTCGTATGATTCACACAAAAAGGAGATAGTTGTTACCAGCAACCGTCTCCTTTTCCTCTCTTTAATAGACTTCTCCTACTTGCATTATATGTAGGAATAGCAGTATAGGAGTGGTGCAGGAATAAAATAGGAGTTACCTACATTTTTCTGCTTTTTACCACTCTTAACCACTTCGACAATCCCGTATTTATGCGGCTTTAGAAGCCGTTAAGGGTGTAGTGAGATTTTATTGTGTAATTTCCCTATAATTTCAAAAACAGCCTCATTGCATAAAACAGTGGGAATGATTAAAATAAAAACAGGAGGTATCGAATATGGCGAATGAAGATAAAAAGGATTTTAATGCTATGCTGCATGACAGTAAAGATATGCCAAAGTTTCAAATAATCACTGATGAAAAGAGTATTGAAAAATATGGCGGAAATAAAATGTACTTTGCACCGCCGATTGAATACGATAAGGCAATGAAAAAAATCCCGTATGGAAAAGTAATCACAGTTGGAAAGATTCGCGAATACTTTGCCAAACAAAATGGAGCAGATTTTACAGAGCCGATTACGGCGGGAATTTTTACATCGATTGCAGCATGGGCGAGTTACCAGCGTTCAGATGATGAAACCCCTTATTGGAGGACTTTAAAAGCCAATGGTGAATTGAATTCTAAATATCCCGGCGGCATTAAGGCGCAAAAAGAAAAGCTGGAGGCAGAAGGACATACGATTATACAGAAGGGAAGAACCAATATAAGGTATTTTGTAAAGAATTATGATAAGGTTCTTTATGAATTAAGCTGAGTCCCGATTTATGCAATCAAACAACTGTGTGCCCTTCTGTCAGAGAATGCCAGAGAAAGGAGGGAATCACCGAAATCTTTTCCTTTACCAGGCGGCTCTTAAAAAATAATCTTACCAGCCGAATGCAGTACAATTTATGATTTGGGAATGATATTGGTGACTGGGAGAACCCGGTCACCAATATCATTATGAATCACCTCTATAAAAAAATCCCTTTATCTTGCAGGCATCTGAAAATCTTTCAATGCCTGGTTAAGAAAATCATTGAAGGGTTTCATAATCTGAAACAGCCGTACTGCCTCTGCCAGAAACCGTTCCCCGTCAGCGACCATATCATCACTGACCGGATATTCCAGATACCAGCTTCTAAACTTCAAAAACTCCGCTTGCGGCTGCTCTCTGTCATAACCGGCGGGCCATTTTTCAGTGCGGTTTCCTGCACGGAAAACTCCTTCTGGAACTCAGGATTATGAAGGATACTCTCCCATTCTCCGCCATTTGCCGCAATATGGTTCCGGATCATGGAAGTGGCATCTTTAAACGAAGCCGCAAACAGCCCACCGCCAAAGAAGGACTGTCCCCCTGGTTTGATCATCAGATAGTATCCGACCGGCACAGGCAGTTTCCCCCCAAGGCCGATATGCGCCTGGAATGCCGGGTTATAAGGTGACTTGTCATGGCTGAAACGGGTATCCCTCACCAGCTTAAAAGTCAGCTCTTTCGCCTCTCCGGGCAAAATGCTTCTGTCAAATTTTCCAATCTGCAAAACCAACCCCTGCACCAGCGCCTCAAACTGGGCATTTGCCTCTTTGTATTCTGCCTTGCTGGCTGGAAATAAAGCTGCGCGGGATTGATCCGATGACTCTGAATGGCATAGTTCACCCTGTCTGCACAGCGGCAGTTTTCCTTCCCGTATTCCCCCAGAAAATCCGCCATCTTTTTACGCACCCTTGACAGACGCTGGCGGTAGGCCTCCGGCGTGATGCCCAGGATATCCCCGGCAATGCGGCTGTCCACATGGAACATGGTTCCAAGAATGAAAATACAGCGGCTCTCGGTATCCAGGCACTGCAGCATCACATTGGTACAGGACAGCTTCAATTCTTCCGCGAGGATTGCCTGCTCCACATTCTGGGTCAAATCCGGTACATCCTCTGTCCTAGCATTTTTGATGTCATCCCCATAGAATTCAAATCTTAAAGGAAACCGGGCAAACATATGCTTTTTGTAGTCCTTGAGGTGATTAACCGCAATACGGAATACTCAGGTGGAGAAGGAACTCCCCCCTTTAAAGGATGACAGATGGGACATGACCTTTAAGAGAATGTCCTGAGAGGCATCCTCCGCATCCGGAAAGGTCCCCAGCATCCGGAGGGACAGGTTGAATACCAGATCCTGTACACTGAGCATTACCGTCTCAAGGGACGGCTTGTCTCCCGCGGTGGCTTTTTGAATCAGTTCCAGTAATTCTTCGTTGGTAAATGGATTTATAGGTCCTCTTTTCTGAAATGCGAATGAGATTTGTAACAGAAGGTTTACAGAAAATCTTTTCATTCCTGTGCATAAATTTTGCGGCACTCCTGTGCAAAATTTTCTCCGTATGTTTAATTAGACTGTATCGTTCCCTCTGTGTGACAGAAAAATTTATTTTTTAATTCAAAGAACATTTGCCATATTTTCAACCTGTTTCATAACTTTTCGGAAGACATCAAGACCGTACCGCGGGGGATGACTGTTCTTGATCAGGTAAGCCTTAATATAATAGTATAACCTTGCGGCGCATCTATTCAAGTGGACATATGCGGAAATACCTTTAACGATTTAATTTGCCATTATTTATTCGCTGCTGTACTGGTTATGGAGCAAGGATATCAGAGAAAAGCACCGGGCAACAGGCTCGGTGCTTTTCCCAAAAGGGTAATTTATACCCTGGCTGTCTGAAAACAGCTATTTTCTATAATAATGTACATAGAGATTATAATTCTGAAACTGGGTGATCATCCGCAGCCAGATATATAAACAACTTGTTTCTGAATACAGATTAAATTCCATCGGGCTGCTGGTTGGTTCTGCCAGCATACAAAACCGCCGCATGGTATCCAGCGTTTTAAACTCTTTCATACAAAACAAAGCTGCTTGAAATTGATCGATTTCCTGGGTCAGATGCCTGGGTGTCGCTTCTTTTTGGCAGTGGTTCCATGTAGTCCACCATCTGTATCCGTCATAATCTGAGCGGGAACAGGCAATCTTACACGTCTCCTTTTCCTTATTGTGGAAAATATCAGGAAAAGCACAGTCCGAAGTAAGAGTGGGATTTTTGCTTTCAGGTAAATCCTTTAATCTTACATCCTCAATTCCATACCAGCATTGAAATGGAAGGACAACCTTTCCGGCATCCCGAAAGGCTTCATCGGTTCCGCATTGGTGGCAAACGTGGATATCAGCATGACGGCTTAATGGATTGATGAGAAGCTGGCTGTCCAGCGGATTTCCACAGCGGAGGCATTTGGGTATCTGCCCGACACGGTTTGAAAACCACTTTTTATCTTCTTTCCATAATGCTTCCAGCATATTCTTAGGGTATGATTCAATTTTCATCGTACATTCTCCCTGCTTTCATGTAACGGTTTTATGCGCTGTATCTTTTCTTCCAGTCATCAAGATAAGCAGAATACCCTTCCGGGTCGATTTCCTGCAAGATTTCCGGCCGGAACCGGTATTCCGGATACTGGCAGAATCCGCTCTGTGCATATGTACCGGTAGGAATTGCCAGCCCATGCCGTATAATCCATGCAAGGATTTCTTCGCCATTATTATTCGTATCAATAAAGGCGCAGTTCTGTGGACGGACGGATTCCAGATTGACCGTCAGGACATTCCACGGCTCCGGCTCCCCATTTTCCCAGGAGGTCATTGTGACAGCAAGATTACCTTCCATATATGAGGTGACATTCAGCTGAATCTTATAGGTGGTTCCATGTTTCTCCAGGTCAAAAGTTTTCATATGGTCTCCTTTCTTTGTGTTCATTTTATGCTGCTGTTTTTGGCCTGTCTTGAGCCGGAAGCAGGATTACCCCTTTTTCCACCTCTGCAGGCGTCCATGTGTTGTTTTTCCACATACAGCCGCTTGCCTCATTGTAAAACTTGGGCGCTTTGGGCGGATTTCCGAAACATTCCTCATCCAGATACAGGCAGATATGCCTGTCATAAAAGGGGATAAGCACCTGGCGAATCTGCTCTTTCAGTGCCAGCGCAAGCTGGTCGATTTCCGCAATATCCTGGCGCTTAAAAGCGGCAGCAGAAATCTGTTTCAGAATGCCGGACTGGTCAATAGTTGACTGGATCAGCGGCTGTGCTTCATTCATAAAGTCTGCACGGATACGGATATTCTCTAATGTGATCTGTTTTACATAAGCTGTAGCCGTAGTGCTGATATTGTGCCGTAACTCGTCAAAAGGCTTTTTATATCTGGTTTTCAACACCTCCAGGGATGCCACGGCAAGGTTTCTCTTCAAAAGGTCAAGATATTCTTCCAGAGCTTTTCGTAATTCAGTGCTTTCCATAAAATTCCTCCAATCGTTTGAAATAAAATCTCCCTTAAAAATCATCTTCCCAGGGCAGCAGGGCGCCTTTTGCAGGATATGGGGAACTGCTGTTTGCCACGGAGGGTCCCGGCTGTTCTGTTTTCGTTTCTTCTGCTTTTTTCTCCGCGGCATTTTGATGCCTGCGGACGGTGAGTGTCAGGGCATCTTCCCCCACATCATCAGAACGCTGTTTCTTTGCCTGTTTTTTACGGCATTTTTCCACAGCGGCAGCGTAATCATAGCCGATGGCCGTCTGGTATTTCTCCGCAATCTCTCTCAGCTTTCCGGCCTGGTATTCATAGGTGGCTTTGTGAAACCCTGTCAGGTTCCACTGTTCACATACAAGATCCAGCATGCGGGTGTAATCCATAAGTGCGTTAATGGTTTTCAGGATGTCACCGTAGCAGGTTTTCAGCTCATGGGAACCATCCACATCTGCATAAGAGAGTGTAAGCTCCTGCTTCAGATATTCGTCGATTTCCATCGGGTGCGCCAGTACTTGCTCATAAATCTCCCTGGGAAGTTCCGGCATATTTGTGGATGCGGTGCTCTCATTATTCATCCGGCGCACCTCCTGCCTGTGGCGGCATTGCAAGCCCGCTGACAATCATCTGAACAGCGGTGCGGTATCCACAGCAATAGGACTGTTCTGCTATGGCGCTGTTTCTCTCGGAAACTGCCCTCTGGTACTGTTCAAAAAGCTTTTTGGACTGGCCCAGGGCTGGAAGCAGGGCCTTTTCTGCTTCCTTTACGTTCTGATCCAGTCTGGAGGGAACTGTAACGCATCCATAGATGTCCGGTTCATAGTTCCCGTAAAAGAGATTATGTAAAAAATCAGGTGTTCCCATATCTGCCAGCTGTATAGCCGCAGGAGCAGGCTTTGACAGGGCAGCGGCGATTTCCCGGAGAGCGCCTATGAGTTCCGGCAGTTGATGATTGAAGAATATACTGCCCATTTTTGTTTCATGAAAATTCATTTGTGATCCTCCTTTCGTTGTTCCGCCCCTGTTTTCAGGGTATCGTAATATGTTCCTGTGGTGTTTTATGCAATTCGCTGTTCGCCCCAACGGATGCGAAGCGCCCCATTTTCATCCCGTTCCTGACGCATCAGGAGGGAGAGCAGGTCATAATCCACACTGAACCGGTCATAAATTTCATCCAGGTCCACGTCCTGTCCCTTCATAAACAGATTCAGCTTCTCCTTTGCCAGTACCATCTGCATCAGGTTGGACTCAATGCTTCCGGCGTAGGTAAGGAAATAGATGTCCTTGTGCTCCGTTGAGGTATACCGGATGAACCGGAAATAAAACTGGCTCATGCCGGAGTTGTTGTAATGCAGTTCCGGTATGATGACCTTGTTGACATAATCAAAATTGACGCTGGAGGGAAGGCTCTGCTGGGTGCAGAGAAGTATCCCGTTCCCGCTGTCCTGCAGGGTCTGGCGAAGCGCCCGCCTTTTGGCAAAGCTGGTATTCGCGCCGGTTACCACAAACAGGGGGCGGTCCGGCAGGTATTCCCGCAGGGCTTTTTCATAAGATTCCAGCACGGCAACATGCCGCACTCCGATGGCAATGATCTCATTTTCCCATTCGGCGGCCATTTCAACGGCGGCCATGACCTTGACCGGGGTATCCCCCGTATATTCCTGTACCGTGTCAGGGGCGGCGCCGATGCGCAGGAGAAGAATAATCTGCTGGACCAGGCGCATCATGGAATCCTTTCTGGAATTGCCCGTGGAAGAAAAATAATTGTTCCGCATCTCATAAAATTCATGGATCGCTTTCTGGTAGACTTCCTTCTCTTCCGGCGGGAACTGGAGCAGCACCTGATGAATCTGTTTGATATCCTTACAGGACACCTCTTCAAAGGTCCTTGTAATAACGGTCTTTCCCAGAATATCGCTGAGAATATCCGCATTGTAGATATCCTGGGTGCGCTTCTCCATGCCGAATACGGTTACCTTTTCCGGAAGATGGGATGCAGCAAACAGGGAATATCCTTTCTTATAGGCAGGGATTGGCTGGCCGAAATAAGGATTGATGTCATAATCCGGCTCAGTATCCATATCGCTGTCCTTGCTATGGTGATAAATATACCGGTTCCAGGAAATCATGTTGATGGAGTTGTTGTAAAGCAGCTCCAGCTGTGGAGCAAATTCCGAAATGTTGTTCCTGGTGCTGGTGCCTGTGGTGAGCAGCTTCATCCGGCAGCGGCGGAAACACGAGAGTACCGACTGGCTCCGGGCACTGTCGGGGTTGGAAATCTCATCGCTCTCGTCCAGTATCAGCTGGATGTTCTGGTGAAGACGTTTCATGTGCTTTCGTAAGTGCTTTTTGTAGGCGCTTACTTTGTTCAGCGTGAGCAGGACAAAATCTCCGGGGCGGACACGTTCCAGATCCGCCAACCGTCTGACGAACACACAGGGCAGGCCATAATTTGCCAGCACCACATTCCAGTTGTTGCGGATGGAAATGGCAGAGGAGACAACCCATGTACTGTGTACGTTCTGCTTCTGCATCCGGTACAGCCCCGTTGCGATGCCGGCCAGGGTCTTTCCGCTTCCCTGTTCCCACTGCAGCAGCGCATAGCGTTTCTGGAGAGTAAGGTTGATATCGTGCTTCTGGATTTCATTCAGTCGGATTTCTTCCATACGCGAAGAGTCCCACAGGGAAAAATCATCCAGCCACTCAGCGATGGCCGGGTCTTCATCCATTTCCGCATAGGGCATGTTCTGGGATTCATATTCTGCCCGTTTCCTGCGGAGCAGCCGTTCATAACCGGGATAGGATTCCGGGGTGTTTTCAAGCACTGCCTGATAGACTGGCACGGGCAGACGTTTGCTGTTACTGATCCGCCGGCGGGCAGCGACACTGTATCCTTTATAGGCGAACTCCCCTTTGCGCTTGACAAGGCGGATGGTGTCTGTTTCCACTACGGGATTCTGCTTCGTTAATGCCTGCTGCAGACAGGTGAGTACCTTTTTCTCTGTAAGCTGAACCCGGCACCATTGTTCATAGCTCATCTCATCCGGTTTGTGCTGGGTGTAAAAGCGGTGCAGGTATTCACAGCATTTGGCATACAATGGCCTGGTAGCCGGATGTGTTTTGATGTGGTATAAAAGTTTCTGTGTCCGGTATCTGAAATCACCGGATGTATGGCGTGTCTTTGCCAGCTCCAACAGGATTTTGGACTGGTTGTTCTCCAGCGCTGATTTGGCAAAGGCCAGCATCTTCTGATGGGTTAATTCTGCCGTCTTACGGATATCAAAACCGTCTGCCAGAATGAGGTCGGCCTCTGTCCGGTACGGATGAGGTTTCCATCCCTGGTCGGCAGTCTTTTTCTGCCAGAACTGTAGTTTTGTAGGGAAACGGCTGACGCCCAGATAAGAGAACGAATTATCCGGCAGCAGCACCTGTCCAAGGAAACTGAACTGCTTCTCCATTTCCCGAATCTGTCCGTTGTCGGTAAAGGTATCCGCTAAAAAAGACTGGGGCACAATCAGTGCAAGGATTCCCAGTGGTTTTAGTACTTCTGCCGCTTTCAGGCAGTAATACATCTGGGAAGGCATATCCCTGCCGCTTTTAGTCCACCATTTTAAATGAAAGGGCGGATTTCCAAGAACATAGTCAAACCGTGTCTCCGGCTGGCAGGTGCGGATATCCCTACACTCAATCGTGGCTTCTGGATAAAGAAACCTTGCTACTTTTACAGCTTTTATATCCAACTCACATCCGTAGGCATTTGCTTCTGTGGGGATATAGTTAAAAAAATTCCCCGTGCCGCAGGTAAGGTCTGCCACCAGGTCATGTTCAGACAGTTTCAGGCAGGCCGTTATGAACTCACACAGATGGGGCGGTGTAAAGAATTGTCCGTTCTCTGCCTCTTTCTTTGCCTCACTGTATGCATGGTAATTCTCGTAGTTCGCCCGATCCAGGCCATGAAGGCCGCCATCGCCGGTATAGGCATTGTAGATATCCTCCGGACTGATGGAGCAGGCGTCACAACCGTTACTGTCGATCAGGTACAGGACTTTTTCATTCAGTGTTCTTCGTTTATTCTGGGGGATAGATTCCCCCTGGTAAGCATACTTCATTTGTATCACCTCGCTTAACATATGGTTTTCATGTATTCCTCTATAAACTGGGAAGCGCAGGCTTCACTGGCAAATTTCATATCGACCCTTCCGTTCTTGAACATCCGCAGGGACTGTAATTTCTCGCAGTCGGGGAATTCATACTGATTGTCAGGGGAATCGTATCTGTTAAGAACTCTTGATAAACTTCCGGGAACAGAATCAAAGGAATCTGTTTCAAAATGGGCGATGCCCCGTAAGATATTTTTTGTTCTGTCAGCCAGCGACCATTCTCCCCCGCCATATCGATCCCGAAAACTGCAGGCATAGCCGGTGAACTGTATGGTACTTTTTTTCTGCTCGAATCGTGAATATTCGCTGCCATCGTTAGAGAAGGCCTGGCGGCATTTTTCTTTGAGTTCAAGCAGGGCCTGCTCGAAAAAGGCCTGTCCGCCTGTCTGTAGGAAAATCTGTTCCAGGACATCTGTATAGCGGAGTGCCAGTTCATCCAGATCCTTTGTATATTTTTCATCCAGTTCCTTATAATTGTCCGCCCATCTGTCCGCAGGTTTTTGGGGAACAAGATTATCTATAATATCGTTTACTTCTATGGAAAAGTGGTAAGTCTTGCTGAAATAGGAAACAAGCTGGCATATGAACCGGGGATGCAGGGAATGAAGCTGCTGTTGGATAACAGTATCAGAAAGCTTCAGGCCATCATAGGAAACGAGGTATGTTTCCGTAGATGTGCCTGTCGGTGCCAGCAGTTCCCTCTGCTGGCCCAGCATATCATTCCAGATAAATTCCAGCTCCGGCAGAGAAGTTCTGGCACTGTCATAAGCTGCCTGATGAGCCTCACAGAATATCCGGTCAGATTCTGAGATGCGGGTATCTGCTTTCATTTCAACAGTTTCAAATTTAGTGAGTAAATCCATAAGAACCTCCTTTGCTTCTTTTAAGAAAAAAGCGAGGCAGTCGCTGGTTTCTACTGTCTCGCCATAATATCAAGCAATCCGTATTACTAAATTCATGTTTTCAATCCGAATTAGTAAGGATTGATTCAACTTCCTCAATTCTTCTTTGAACTTCCATCTAAAAAAAGGAATCCTTGGTTTTTTCTAAATTGATTCGGGCATCATGTAATAATACTGTTATTGCCTTAAAATCATCATATTCTATAATCACAACTTTTTTACACATGTGTTTTCTCCATTTAATCTGAATATATGAATTTGTATAAGGTGCTTACAGAACATGTGGCAGCCGACACAAATGCGGCCGCCACAGTTGCTCAGAATCCATTTACGCACATGTGGCCAGTCTCACAGGGAGCGGACTCATGGCCGCCAGCGGAAAAGGGCTCATAGACAGATAATAATGGGTATTTTTTGTTTCAAAATGGATATTGTCTTCGGTCTGCTCATGCAGTGCAACAACGCTGGATGTCCGATAGAAATTTCCTTCGGCCGCAAATACAGCAGGTTTTCCGACAGTAACCGGGCACAGGAGCATTCCGCGGAGCATTACTTTTTTCTTTTCTTCGTGCTTTTTTGCTTTCATTTTTAATCTCATTCTCATTCTTTCTGGCCTCCATTCTGTTTCAAAATTAAACTGTAAATCTGCATTATCCATAGCATATTTCCAGAAGCACGCTGCGTACCTCTTCCAGAAGTTCCTGGACACGTTTCATGGTAGTATTCTGATTGCGGGCAATATCACGGTCATTGTAGCCACAGGACTTCAGATGCACGATGTTCATTTGCTGTTTGGATACCCGTTTTGCCAGATCATGCAGGAGCAGCTGTTCTTCCAGTTGGCGCATGAGGGGATTGGGAGAGGCTACAGTTTCCTCCAAAAGCAAACCATCTTCACTGGTTTTGATATGCAGGCTGATTACATCAGCATTATGTTTTGGCGTTTTTTGAGATCGGTAGTAGTTGTATGTAGCACGGTTCATTGAACTCCAGGCAATCGTGCCAAAGGAGTACTGTTTTAATTTGGGTTCTGTCAAAAAACGACAGACGGACCGAAGATAAGCAAAGATTATAACATCATAGAACTCATTTATGGATAACTGCTTTTCATGAAGAAACTTATAAACCAAGTCATGATTTTCAGCAGCAAACAAACGCTGCTCAGGGGTTAAAGGTACTTCACATTTCATAAAAATTTCCTCCTTCAAATGAGAAAAGGACTCCCCCGGCAATAAACTGGGAGAATCCTTTCCATACGTTTCATATGGCATCGGCCATATCAGTTCCATTGATCAGGCGGGCAGGGCCTCACGTTCCCCGTCAAGGGGCCGTCCATAATTAAATTTTTCGCCTCCGTTTGTAGGCAGGACTTCCATATTGCTGTTACCATAGTCACATCCATCGTCATGCTGGGTTTCATTGATGGTTGCACGCTGCTGGAGCATCATGCGGACCTGTTCTTTAAAACCGTCTGCATATTGCCGGATCTGTGCCAGCTCCTCACCGCTGAAATCATACAGACGACGGAAGGTGGCAACGCTGTAATCGTCCTTTCCGTTGCTCATTTTTTTGAGCCCGATCTGTATCACGCTGCCGTAGGTTGCACGGCGGCGGAGCATAAAGGACTGGTTCATGAACTCACGGAAGGGCTTTAAGCTGGTGGGCGGCAGAGTCACCTGCAGCGGCATGAACTCACCGCTGCGGAGCAGATAAAGCACACGCATATTCTTGCAGGCTTTCCCGTTCCCCTCTGCGGCCGAGCCAAACTGGTTCAATGCGCAGGCGGCACAGGAACCACCCGGCTCTCCGATCCCCTGTTTTGCATCCACGGAAGAGCAGAGGGGAGTGGCGCTGTCATCATACTCGCTGCCCTCCGGCCAGTAAGCGTTGTTGGGGTGGTTAAAGAGAATAACTCCCACCAGGTTTTTGGCATAATCCGGGCTTTCCGGGTCGTCAGAAGGGATCTCGAACTGCAGTGCGCCGCCGGCCGGAATCTTGATCCGGGGGAAGCTCATCTGCAGGCCGTCCATATCCTCCGCCAGTTCTTCCTGGGTGAATTCGCCTTCCGGCATGGCTGCCGGGAGCATAAATCTTTCCTGTTCTGCCAAAGCGTTGTTCTGAGTGTTATACATACTGTTTTCCTCCTTAAATTTGAAATGGGTTCAGGATGGCTGCGTCATGCTGCCGCCTGGTTGATACGGTTCCACTGATGGGCCGGCATGGAAAGAATGTTATAGCCGATGCTTTCCAGTTGGGTAGCCCTGTCATAATTCTCCACATCCTGGCTGTGCCGGGTGACTGCATTGGAGAGTCCGTACAGTGTGAGGTCTTTTCCTTCGATTAGATGCTGGAGGATGCCTTCCCCCTCATCGTCTGTGATGTGGAATTCCCGGCTGGCCAGTTTGACGATGCTGGGAACGTCTTTGGTGTTCATTTCCGCCTGGGTGGCATTCTGCATCAGGCCGATCACCTGGGCAAAGCGTGCCTCTTCCACGGCGGCCCTGACCGTATCCTGGATCTTCAGGATAAAGGCTTTATCATCCGCGGCCAGTGTCTTTTCCGAATAGAGCTGGAAGTTTTCTTCCATGTCATTGACCCGTCCCACATGGTTGCGGCGGGTCTGGGCGTCATTGACGATCATGCCGTTGCTGCATACCAGACGGTAGACAAGGGGCTGGATATTGACTGCGCCCATACCGGTCTCACTGTTGGAAATGATGACGCCGGCCTGAACAATATCTCCCGGTACAACCTCCGCTTCGAGACGGGTATTGACGACCTTCATATACATCCGGCTGTCTGTAATCTGGCAGCTTTCAAATCTCGCTCCCTCCATCTGCCCTATGATAGGCAGGACTGCCTGGGCAATCTCCATGTTGTCAATCCGCCGGTAACGGTTGCTTAAGAAAGCCCTTGCGGTGCCTCCCATGGTGCGCAGAAGCCGTTTTGACGGGGAATGCTGGAGCCAGGCATTGACGTTTGCGGCCAGAAGCTCCGGCTTTTCTGCGAGCATCCGGTCATAGTAGGGCGCGGGGATCTTTAAATGCGTGCCAAACTGCCGGTGGGCAATGGTATTGACCTGCATGGGTTCCACCGGTTCGGTGTTCCCGTCAAACATATGGAGATAGATTTGGGAGTCATAAGGCTCCATCTGCAGGCTTCTGGTATCAACCAGATAATCCTCTTTCATCCTGCTCTGCCGTGTGATCTCGGCGGCCATTTCTTCCAGGGTAAGACCTTCTTTCATTCAGATTCACTCCTTTCTTATTGTGTGTTCGGCTACCAGGATATCTGGATGCCTTTTGCCATGATCTCAGCCGCCAGCCCGTTACGCTCAAAAACCTGCTGAAGGCGGGGCCAGTACGTTTTTTCCGGAAAGCCGGCAAGGTGCTCTTTTGCTACCTCCTCCGTGTCTTCCTCAATACAGATGTCGCCGTCCTCATGGATCATCAGGCGGCTGTGCCCGCGGGAATTTAAGTCCGCCACAAGAGCCTCCAGAACCTTCCTGCCCTGGACTTCATACCAGATTTGGGGATCTACCGGCTGCTTATTGGGTGGAACAGTATCCTCCGGCTCGCTGCCTGGGGCTTCGGAGAGCGGAACGATCTTCAGCATGTTGCAGACAATTTCCGCATTGTGGCCTACGTTTACATCCGCATGGTCAAAATCCGGTATTCCATAAAGGCGGATACGCCCGGTGCCTCCTGACAGGATCAGTTTCTCTGGTCTCTTTTCACACCATTCCCACCGTACATCCGGATAAACTGCCCGAAGGTAGGCGGAGATCCGGTGATTGACATGGCGGAGCAGAAGCAGTTCTGTTTCTGCGGTCTCCAGGGTCGGAAATCCGGGCGGCTGATTAGGAGAAATCCCTTCTGCCAGACGTTTTTTTGCAAGCTGTTCATGCATTCTGCGGCGTTTTGCCTGCTGCATGTAAGGCCGTAAGAGAACTGCTACCACCCACAATCCCCAAAGGGTAAATACCCCGATCAGGAGCCAGGTCTGCCAGACGCCCCTTATGAGCGCCAGTATGGCGATAACTGCACCCACAAGGATGCTGATGCTGCCCCAAAGGGCTTTGTCACTCTTCATTTTTAATCATCCTTTCTTTTATTGTTGTTGAAAGTAACCTGCATTTTCGGCTGAATGCACAAAAAAAGAGGAACCATACCAGTTTTTCAGGTTCATTCTGAAAACCGATAAGGTTCCTCTTCTGGAGCCGGGGCGAAATTCACTCCGGCAGAGACTCGCGTTCCCCGTCCAGTACCTCCACAGGGGGAGGGGCGGCGTCTGCTGTCTCAGGGTCATCTGGAATATCAGTGGAATTTTCTTTTGGGAAACGGCCCGGAAGAAAACCAAAATTGGAAAGGTAGATTTTCAGAACCTTTGTCCTGTCCTTTCCGTGTCCTGTAGTACAGTCCACCAGCTGCTGTGTGCCGGTAATCCATAACCGGCTGTCCTTTTTTACACCAAGCTGTACAAGGCGGGATACTTCATCCTCCCATGCCCAGACCTGGTAATACTGGAACTGTCCTTTTCCAGTCTGCTCGGTAAAACCGAAACAGACGTAGGTGGAATCCTTCTGGCTCTTTTTGGGGACCGGGTTATTCTCCACGCGTCCAAATGCAAAAATCTGTGCCATAACACTCCTTTCTGCCACTGGCCTTGATATCTATAAAAAAAGTGCCAGCGGGAATCCGGCCCAAACGGGCGCAACAATACCACTGACACTTATATACAAACTTAACAGCGTGTGCAATGCGATTTCTTTATCGCCATACAGACAGACATGCCTGCAATCCTGCAAGGATACGCACAAAAATCAATTACAAAGTAAGTATAACACTATATATGGTGGCTGTCAAGTCAATAAATACTATATATAGATGTTCAGAGTGGCGAAACGCAATATCTTGTAGTGGATACTCTGGAAACTGCAAACAGAGCCTCCTATATGTAAACAGGGATCAGGATGCCCTTATTCTGCAGTATCCTGATTTTTTGTTTCAGGATGACCTTCCGGCATGCCGGAATCATAGCCGAGAAACAGGTCCGTGGAGAGGGAGGCATCCAGATATTCGCTGCCAAGGGAGGGGCGGGAGGCTTTTCGGAAATAAAAACAGTAATATCCGCCCGGCTTTATCTTCACCTGTTTCCCCAAAAGCAGGATGATGGCGGCTCCCTGACTGTCAGTGAGTTCTATTTTGTGATATCTGCGCAAAGGCTGTGATGAAACGGCGGTGCAGATGCCCATGATGGTTTCATAGTCTCCACGCAGGAGCACAATCAGAAGTCCGGTACTGCGAAACAGGCAGCAGCCGAAGATGATGCCGCTTAAAATCAGTAAAAGCCGGTCATGGGAGAGGAAAAATACAATAGCAGCTATTATCAGGCTGCTAATTCCCATAAGCAGGATAAGAAAGACTTTGAGCCGGAGGGTAAAAGGGGTATTCAACCATTGTTCCATAAAATGTCATATCCTTTCAAAAATAATCTGCTGGCGCAGGTACAGATTCGCAACAGCAAGGGTAACGGCCTGACTCTGTGGGGAAATCCGCATGATATAACTGATGTTGTCGCTGGTGGTATCCGGGTCATCATAGAGCCCTTCCAGTATGCTTTCTTCGGTGGGAAGGGATCGGATATCCTTTTCCATACACCGGATCAGTTCTGCCGTGGAGAGAAGGGCCTGTCTGGCAAGCACCATGACCTGCTTTTCGTTTTCAGTGCGCTG
Source organism: Clostridiaceae bacterium (assembly GCA_910575795.1). Classification (GTDB taxonomy): domain Bacteria; phylum Bacillota; class Clostridia; order Lachnospirales; family Lachnospiraceae; genus Otoolea; species Otoolea muris. The sequence continues at coordinate 209,316 of CAJTGE010000003.1, forward strand.
GTCCCGATAGAAAAGCTTTCTGGCAGCAGAAAACGGCACATGGTTTATCAGTGTCAGCTTCAGGAAAGACAGTACCCTGAGAAAAGCAGAACCGTCCGTAGGGACAATATACATGGAAGAGAGCAGGTCATAGAGGGCGTCATATTCCGTTTCCCCTTTCCCGCAGACCAGCAAACCCCGTATCAGCAGCCGATCTACACAGTCCTTCCAGGGTCGGTTTATGACATCTTTCTGCTCAGGCAGAGTCTTTGTATAGAGATGCCCGATTTCCTCCATACGGACAATCCGCCAGTTCAGGCAGCTCCAGATGATCATTTCCTGCATATCGACCATATATTCCTTTCCACCAAGGATGATGACTGGACAGTAGCGCCGGCATCCGTTTGTCCTGCGTTCAAAACGGCCAACAGCAGTATAGAGTGTTTTTAGCATCATGAGAAATCCTCCTTTTTTATTTCCGCAGGCAACGAGAGCAGCCGCACCTGTTCGGATATTTGGTTACTGCCGCAAGAGCCAACACTCAGATGCCTGTGGTAGTGCTGGATTTGGTGGCACAAAGACTGTCTTTGGCGGCAGTCATAAAAGCCCTGACAAAAATGGTGTATCTTTTCTGAGTTTTTGAGTGGCACGGGAGATCCATGCGCCTACATGGGGCGGCGGTACATGATACAGGACAGCAATCTCAGAAACACTCATGCCTTTCAGTTTCAGCTTCAGGGCTTTAATCCCAAGCCTTGTCACGCCCCGGTATTTCTTTTCGGCGTATGCGAGAAGGTCAAGGGTTTCTATCATGCTTATCTGTATGTTAAAGTTATCCGGCGGCGTGAGCAGTTCCCCGTCAGCTAACAGTTCCCCATCTGTTCCGACAGTCAGGTAAGTAAGCCGGCGCTGTACGGAGCACATTTGCCGGCAATAGGAGAGAAGGCCATTGCGCACAATTTTTTTGGCATAGGTAGGAAACCGGGAACGTGCGGGGTCATAGGTGGCAGCTGCGTGACAGAGCCAGATACAGCCTTCCTGATACAGATCCTCGTATCCAAACCCATAAATCGTTTCATTGACGTGAATACTTTCCGTAATGACCCAGTAGACAAGGGACAGGTTGTTTTCCACCAGTTCCTGCTGTCTGCTGGTCAAGGGGATATTCCATCTCATAAAGTCCGCCTCCTTTCATGCCGCCAGCCCGCCGCCTGGTTTTACCGGCGAACGGCACAGAGAAATAACCTGTTCACACATCTGCTCTGAAAACATGCCGATATGAGCCTGGCTTTCATCAAGTCCCAGTTTTGCCTGGAGCCATACATAGACAGCCCATTTACCCATATGCCTATCCCTTTGCAGCCTTTTCAGTGCCTGATGCGCCAGAATGCGTTTATGGCGTAAACTGCGGTTTGCCATGGTTCCCATAGGTTTCCGGTCCTTCTTATGGGCGCTCACATAGGCATCACAGGCAGGCCAGCGGGAGCAGAGATACAGATAGCTTTTTCGGTCAATGGTATCCGCACCGTAGACCGTACTGGCAGGCCGGCAGATGGCCGGGGCGCCGCAGTAGGGGCATTTCAGATTATATTTTTTCGTGTTTTTCATTGGTCACCTCCGTTTCTGCCATTTGCGGCAGTTTTATTTTTTGGTTTATTTTCTGTTTTTCAAAAGCAGCGGCATTTATCAGAGGTCTGGCAAAGCTCCAGAAGCGGGCAGACTGTGGAAGATACTGTGTGCCACTCGATATACAGGCCGTATACAGCTTCAAAGGTCTTTTTCCATAACACGGCGCAACATTCCTCCGGTTCGATGGACTCTCCGAAAAGCTGTCGCAGGACATTTACCGGCATAAGGATAGGAGAACCGTCCGCATCCACAGCCATCAGGTAACCTTCACATGGTGGAGCCTGTCCGTGGGGACAGATATCATACTCACATTTGATAAACATAGCATTATGCCAGCATCCGTGAACCGCTTTTAAAAAGGGATAAACTTTACAATTCTGTAGATTCAATTCTTCTTACCTCTATTACTCTCTTTTTTTACCTTGAAATGGTCAATTTTGACCGAAAAAATATTAAATTTCTATAAAATTAAAATATTTCTCTCAAAAGTTCCTTCTAAAAATAAAAAAGGAGGGCCAGACGCATATTTCTGCGGTCTGGCCCCAAAACTTTTATTCAGTTGTATTGTTTTATCTGAACAGCCCCTCGATCTCCCGCGTAATCCTGGGAATGACAGTATCGTTGAAGATCAGTGTCAGTGCTGCCAGCAGCAGTGCGCCCAGCACCACGGCAATGATGATCTTTACGGCATCCGAGATGTAGAAATCTCCACGCTGGTTGACGACTGCCATCCGGGCACGGTTAATGAAATGGTTTGCTTTGTTACAAATACGATTTGCGAATTTTCTCATGAAAACCTCCTGTTTAAAATAATGTTCGGTTATAGGGATGCACGGCTGCTGTTAAGGCCGCCGAATGTGCCTGTTCCGCCTGTCCTTTTTGCTTTTCGGTCTGTCCGGATAAGGAGCAGGCTTCTGCCGGATCAGCCGCTGAAACCGTTGTTTTTCTGCCTCTGCCAGTGACGGCAGGGTATGTTTTCTGTGTTTGTTCATAGTAACTCCTGTCTGTATTCCGCCTGCTGCGGCAGGACGGGTTCTTGCTGTCTTCTGACTGCTGCGGGATGCTAAGAAAAGCCGCTGGGATACAAGTTACCGCCTCCTTTTCAATAGAATCGCTATGTAAAGAGCCTGTGGCAAAAAATGTCCGGCCTTTATCCAAAGAATGCGCCAAGGGAACTTAAAACTTCTGTACAAAGAACTACCAGGTAGATAATCATAATGCAGATCAGCATCATCATGGAGTAGCGCTGGATCTTTTTAGGCCGTTTGGCAGCTTCTTTTTTCAGGTTGTTCTGCTCAATCTGGCGCATATCAAAGCAGATCATCTTGAAGTACATCCGCTGGTCATCCCCACGCAGGACACCTACCAGCCCCCGCACCACATCGGAGAGCATGGGGCTTCCGATACGGGTCTCAAAGCGGATGAGGGCGTTCTCGTAGTTGCCTGTCTTCATGTCTGCTATGGTCTGGTCGAGTTCAGCGGCGAAGTCCCTGCCGGCCACCCTGCGGTAGGAGGTAAGGATCTTCAGCACATCCCGGTCATTCTCCAGGTTCTGCCCGATGGTCAGGGCAAAGCGGGGGATCTCCGCTTCTATGAGCTTGCGCCGTTTTTTTACAAAATCGAAAGCCGCATAGTAGGTAGAGAACCACAGCGCCACGGCAGTTCCGATAAGGACCGGCACAAAGAGCGGCATCAGAAATGTCATGGGGAGCGCACAAAAACCAACGGCTCCTGCTGTCACCCAGGCCCGGGCGGTATATACCTCCGGGGTCAGTTCCAGCCCGGCAATGGTAAGCGCCGCCTGCAGCTTGTTCCGTTTCAGCCGGTCCAGCCGCAGGTAAGGGGCGAACAGCTTTGCAACCTTTGTGAGATATACATCCAAAAGCTGCTCATTCTTTGTACCCCGCTGCTTTTTCGCCAGCATCATCATTTTGGATGTCCTGCTGGTGGGAATGTCCGCAAAGGCTGTGGACAGGTTGTAAACAGCAAATGCGAAAAAAATAATGGAAATCAGTGCTAATAATGTCATGTTCCGTCACCTCCGTATTCAATGGGCTTGCTCAGCTTCATGATCTGCGTGAAGGCAAACAGGATGATGGCCGCACAGATGGCCAGGGCAATCTTTCCCGGTGTGGTGTATATTAAGGTATGAAACCAGTCTTTGTTCAGGAAATACAGCAGGGGCACGTTGGCAATCACCAGAAGCATCATGGTAATGGCTTCCCGTCTGGGACCCTGCATCATGGCTTCCAGTTCCGACTGCACCACACGGACATCGGAGAATTTCTGCACAATGGTAGGCAGTGTGTTCTTCATGGAGCGGTCCGACTGGCACTGGATCAGGATATTTGCCCATTCATGGAAGACCCGGTTGGGGATCTTCATCTTCAGGGAGTTAATGGCGCTGGTCATGTTGGCGTTGATCAGTTCGCTCTCATATACGAACGCCTCAAAATTGGCTTTAATAGGTTCATTGATGTAGGGCAGGTTCTCCCTTACGGAGCGCAGCAGGTCTTCCGTCCGCAGATAGGAAGTGGTGACGATGGAGATGGCCGTCTCCAGTTCCTCGTTCAGATGTTTCTTATAGCTGGCCGCCGTACTGCGCAGATACCATATGGGCAGCAGGGAAAAGCCCAGACCCAAAATAGGAACCAGGTACACGTTGCCTATCAGCAGTGCCAGCACCGCCCCGACCGCGAAAAGGATCAGGGTCAGACGGGTGACTGCCTCATAACGGTCAGCCCGCCCGGTGTCCTTTAAGATCTGTTTGATCTCATAGTCCTGGTTGAAAAATCCCCTGGCCGGCGTTCCCATGAGCACGTTCAGCTCATCCGAGAGGGTGGCGGTCTTTCTTCCGGTATTAAAGATAACATCCGTAAAATCCTGCGGGCGTACCTGAAAGAGGGCCAGAAGCCCGGCGCTCAGCAGGGTAAAACAGATAAGATAGATCCAGTGCAATGATCACACCTCCTTTCCTGGCGGCTGTTTTCCGGAAGCCCCTTTACGGGAAGGGGCGCTGTCTAAAAATTCCAGCAGCTCCTTGTGGGAGATTCCATTGTCCAGCAGCCGTTTTTTCAGTGTTTCGGACATGGCCCCCATCTTGCGGTGGCGGCCTATCACATGGGCGACCCCATGTTCATCGGTCACGTTGTCCACTACTTCATATTTATAAAGGGAACGGTACATCAGCTTCCCGTCCAGGTAGTCCTCCCCTTCAATGATCTCCATGATCTTCCGGGAACGGTCCTCCAGCTGTTTGGTAAATACCACCACAGGATATGCCTCCACCATGATCTGCATCAGGATGGAATCGTCCATGTTGTATTTCCGTTTGGCAAGGGTCATCATACGCCGGTAGGTACTGTCACAGGAGTTGGAGTGGATAGTGGTCACTACGGTATGCCCGGTCCGGGAACTTTCCGCAGCCGACAGGCTTTCAGCGGCAGAACGCATCTCGCCTACGCCGATCACATCCGGGTGTTTCCGCAGCACACGCTCCAGAAGGAAGTCCTGGTTGATGTTCATGGACGGGTTCTCATGGGGCCTTGTGAGCAGGTGGACCACAGAATTTAAAATGTTCCCTTCTTCATCTCGTTTCACCAGGTCAAATTCCCGGCTGCCTTCCTCTATGGTGATAAGGCGGCGGTTGTTGGGCACATTGGATAAGAGCCATGCCATGATGGTCGTCTTCCCGGAACCGGTGGAGCCGGCGATGCAGACGGACACTCCGTAGCGGATGCAGGCGGTCAGGAAATGGAGCATTTCCGGTGTGGCGCTCCCGGAGTCCAGAAGCTTTTCCTCGGACACCGTATTCTGGTTGACGATACGGATGGAGGCATTGATCCCCACTTCCGTATCTACGATAGGGGTTTTATCCACAGAGATACGGATATTTTTGTCAAGAAAGCCGATGACCGAAGGCATGGTGTCGTCAATGACCATGCCGCAGGCGTTCAGCATACGCCGCACCACATCGATTGCGTGCTGGGGGGAGGAAAACCGGTCGGGGATCTTGATGCTGCGCCCGCTGCTCATAATGACCTCGATATCGTTATAGGCATTGATGTTGACCTCCTCCACTCCCGGCTGGTAGATCCATTTCTTCAGGAAGGAATAGCCTGCCATATCCTCATAAAGCCTGGCGCACAGCTGCTCGGTGGTGAGGCCCCTGATGGCATATTTCCTCTTCACCAGATACTGCACCATCAGTTCTTTTAACACGGTGACGGCACGTTCCGAATCATTTTCCCCGGCTCCGGCTATGGTGGAGGCATGGTTTTCAGAAAAGTAGCGCTGCACATCCTCCAGCACCTGCTCATAGGTCAGGGCGCCGTTTTCTGTGGGCGCAAAGAAAATATCATTTAAGTTATTCATCGCTGTCTGCCTCCCCGTACCCGTCTTCGTCATCTTCATACGGCTCCTGCCCATATTCCGCCTCTCCGTATTCACTGTCTTCGTATTCCGCCTCATAGGCTTCCTCTTCCTGCCGCTCGGCAAGCTCCATCTTCTCCAGGGCATCCAGGATCTTGTTTAAGGAAGCGGTATATTTGGAGTTGCAGTATTTGATGGCCCGGAACATGCCCCCTTCGGTGGCGCAGCGGTCGATCTCCTTCCCGTAGGGCAGGAGGCCGTCAAAGCCGCCGATGATATAGCCCATCTCGTCAAACGCATGGAAAGGGCGGGCCATGCCCGCAAAAGTCATGTGCTCATGGTAGTGGAAACGCCCGTCTGCCAGAAGGGGCTGGTGTGCCTTCAGGTAATTGATGCCTTTCAGGTCCGGTGTCACGATACGCACTACCAGATCCCCTGATTCAATGGCGGCAGGCGTGAAAACGTTGGTCATGGCAGAGCCGCAGTCCAGGATGACATAATCCACCAGCTTTTTTGCGGATGAAATGAGCTGCAGGGCCATCTGGTAGTCCGCTTCCGGATAGCTTAACGGGTTCTCCCCGGCGCAGTATCCCATAAGGCCGATATAGGGGTAATTCTTCAGCACTGTCACATGGCCGGCCACCAGGGAAGTGTCGATCTCCACACTGGTCAGGACCTGTCCGATGGAGACAGCGGTAGTGGTGATCTGTTCCGGGAGCCATACCGGGAGCATGGGGATGCCGGGCTCCCCGCTGATGATGATGGCCTTGCGTTTGTCACGGGTCAGCGCCTTGGCAAGGATGCAGCAGAACATGGATTTGCCGCTGCCGGGGCTGCCCCAGACCGTGATTGTTTTGGACATGGAAACCATTCCTCCTTTCTGCCTGTGGTCAGGTCTTGTTTTCTTCTTTGTTTCCGGTTTCTTCTGTGGACTCTTTTTCTTCCGCAGAGGCGGGTTCTTCTACGGTTTCCCCCGCATTGTCTGTTTCCGGATTTTCTGTTTCCCCCTCCCCGGCCATTTCTTCTGTTTCTTCATCCGAAGGCTCCGGGAAGTAGATCTCCTGCAGGATCATATCCTGTTGTGCCAGAAGTTCCTCCGCCAGTTTCTCATTGTTCCGGGAGATCAGGGCCACATGGGCCACCCCGTCATTTTCCAGGGAAGTGATGACCCGTGCCTGTTCCGGGCTTGCCAGCACTGTTATGGTGGCGGACTGCTGTTTCTCTTCATCCTCCGCCGGCTCCTTTGTGTTGTCCACGTTGACGCCTTTGGCATCCGTGACGGAAAGCACCTGGACAAAACGCAGCTCCGGGACCTCCTCCGCCACATCCAGAAAATGGTAGACCCGGATGATGTCATTCGGCTGCAGCTTGTCGGACAGGCCGGAGGCGAGAGTCTTTACAGTAAGGGAGATGGCTACCTTCCCGGAGGGGATGCTGTTTAAGGCCACATCCGACGATACCGGGACGGCGCTGATCTTGGAGGTCAGGATATAATCGCCCTGGGATAAGTCCGCCGTGGCATAAAGCCCTTTTACATCATCAAGAGAGCGGGCAATATTCGGGGGAAGGTTGTAGCTCCCGACTTCCACGGTCTCCGTATTGTCTGCCGAGAGCTGTTCTCCTTTCAGCACGGGTTTTGTGATACGGACAATCTCCGTCTTGCCGTTGGTCTGCTTTGCGATGGTAGGCAGGGCGACAAAGGCGATCACGGCCGCCAGCAGGATACTGAGCAGGCCAAAGATAAAGCGGTTATTCAGTTTCATGGTTATTTTCACTCCTATTCTGTATGTGTGGACAGCCTGCTGCCGTCCATGTAAGAGGCGCACGGTTAAAAAAACGCCGCCAGGGTAACAGCCAGACTCCCGGCCATCAGGAACGGCACGAAGGGGAGGGAGAACCGCCCCTCTTTCCGCTTACGTCCTGCTGCCAGGGAAATACAGGCGGCAAGGCCGGAAGCAATGAGAAGGATGGCCAGCATACGGGAAGGGCCATAGATAAAACCCATCACTCCTGCCAGCTTGATATCCCCACCCCCGATCCCCGCGCCTTCTTTTGATATCATTGCGGCAGAAAGTAAGACCAGAAAGCCGGCTGCTGCCCCGGTAAAAGAGAAAAGGAACAAAGGAAGCAGGAGGGCAGTCCCCAAAAGCCTGGTGCGGACCAGAGGCGCCATAAGCGCAAAGGGGAGGAAGAGCAGGAGTGCCCGGTCAGGCACACGCCTCTTTCTCAGGTCATATGCGGCAAATCCAGCGATGCACGCAAAGGCCAGCAGTTCGTAAAGGAAAAGAATCCGGTCATTCACGGTTGGTGTACCAGTCATCAAACACACTCTGGTGGATGGTGATGTAATCATTTAAGTTGACCGAGAGCATCCCGTCCGGCGTCCATGCGTCCCACACCTGGGTATATACCACATAGCCTGTGCTGTCCGGGAACCATACCGGCGTGAAATGCACCGTGCGCCCATAGGTGGAAAACTCATTGGGCTGGAAAGTGAACCTTGCGCTGCGTCCGCTGGAAACGCGCTGCAAAAGCCGCAGGTAGGTCTTATACTGGAATTCCGGAAATACGGAAAAAGCAGTCTGGGGGTTGCTATGGTGCCCGTCCGGTGAGTTTGTGGATAAAGTGGCCCGCACTTCCGTTTTGACACCGTAGCCGCTTTTCATGTCCTTTCCGTTAGCGGTGGGGACGATATCGTCCGGCATCAGGGTCATGGCGCCGGTGATGGAAGCGGAGTAACCGGTATAGTCGTACTCCCAGTCTCCCCGGTCTACCCAGTGGCCGTCATCCTCACCATGGCTGCACCATTGCCAGTCAGGAACCCAGTAACAGCTCCAGACGCCCCAGTTCGCGCTGAGCTTCTGGGGGTTTACAGGGAGAGCCGGAACAGAATACCCGGGGTTGACATCCGTTGCCAGGGGATCAGGCGGTATCTTTTCATTCAGGTCCACAATCTTTGCCACGAAGGTATCCTGGGCTGTGAACCCTCTGCTTAACGACACCGTGATCGTGATGGTCTGGGGGGTATCGGGCGTATGCCACTTCACCCATACCAGCTGGGAATCATTTGCCGGTATGACAATGTTCCGGACGGTGTAGCTCCTTCCCATGATATGGAAGGTGACCGTTGCCGGATTGTCCGGGGTCAGCCGGCTGCCTGTACGCAGGCGGATGGCAGTGATCACATCCGTATCCACCCGGTATTCCACATCCGGTGCCTCGATCTCCCCGCCCGGTTCTTCTGATTCTTCAAACCAGACAATGCCGACACCAAGGGAACTGATGATATCCCCGTTGGACTGTATCCCGCGCCTGCCCCCGGTCCAGGCAGGAAAGCCCAGGTCGCTGTACTCCAGGAACAGGGCAAGGGGGAGGTTCTGGAAGGCTACCGAGGGCAGCTTACTCCGCAGGGAACCACCGGAAAGCTGGTCATAGAGGGCGGCTTCCGTTGCCGTGAAAGCGTATTTTGTCCCATTGAAGGTCACATAGGCAATGGGCTCCAGCAGGATCTTATACTGCCCGGCCAGCATGTTCTCATAGCTGATCCCGGTGGCATCCGCCACCATCATGCAGGCATATTCCGAACAGAAATAGCGTTTGATGGCTTCAATGGAAGCGGGGCGGCTGTTGCTGTTGATAATGGCCGGCATGGAATAAGCCGGCTGCAGGCAGTTATAGGGAACACCGGACTGCAGGGAGAGGGAAGTTCCGTCTCTATACTGGATCTTGTTCACTTTGCCAAAATGAAGCATTGTGGAGGACTGGCTGCGGTTGGAAAAATCCACCGGCGTACTTACGGCGGAGCCGGACTGGGCATCCACCACTGTCACCCGCACGCCGTCATTTCCGGGGGACCAGAAGTTGGTGGAGGTGCCCTGGTTCATGTTTCCCCCGCCGCCGTCAAGGTTGCCCTGCCCGGAAGCAAAAGCCTGTGCCGGACACAGGCAGAGCAGGAGCAAAGCGGCGCAAAGGAGGGCATAAAAGCGTTTCAATCAATATCACACTCCAATCTTTTAAGGTACAGAGAACACGTCAACGGCGTGTTTTCTGCAAGCTGAGGCATAAAAGAAAACCGCCATTTGGAGGCGGTTTTCCGGTTTCCGTATTCAGTTGTGTATGTAGCTGCTGATACCTGGAAGGGAAACTCATTCAGGCAATCCCTGCAAGCATCATGTGGAACTATTTTCTGAATGGGCTGTCAGTTTCCCATGTTCCCGACCATCTTGCCGGGATCTCCGCTGCTGTCCACAGTGGTCTGGTTGACCTGTCCGGGAACAACCCAGCCGAATACGGGATCGTATACAGCTCCGTTTTCATTGGTGGAGCCGGCAGTCGGTGTACTGTCCTTTCCGGTATCTGTGGAGGAAGGGGTTGTTTCCGGTGCCGGGTTCAGAGGGTGCTCCTCACCGGGGTCTGTGATGACAGTCCTGCCTTCCGGCGGAGGAGGCGGTGTTTCCTCTTTTGTTTCCACAGGAACAAAATCAACAACAATTTCCTGTTCTGATTCTTCTGCCACCTTCGGGTAGTCTTCCAGCTTGTCCTCTACGCTGTCCTGATTCCGAACGTTGCTGTCTGCATGCTCACAGGAGCCTGCCGTGGCATCCGTGGTATCTTTCCATTCCTCCTGGACGGCCTCCGGGGGCTGATCATCCGGCAGGAAGGCGGTCTTTGTATCCCGCCCAACAAGCCAGCAGGCGGCGAGGATGGCGGTGCAGGAAACAGAAAGGATGGTCACAAAGAACCCTTTGGACTTAAAAACTTTTTTCATATAGCAGTCATCTCCTTTTTTCTTTCTGTATATCCTTTACGGTTTTATAGCAAAGTTTTTCAACAAAGATTTCATATTATCGAACATTAGCAATTCAATAATCAGAAGTCGCTTCCTGCTGCACTGCGGCGCCAGATAAGGCGGAAAGTCAGAAAGCCGGCAAGGGCCGTGAAAAGGGTGGCGAAAATGAATTTTTTGGATGTAAACAGTTTCTTCATAAGGGGTAAGCTCCTTTCATAGTTAGTTAAAATTTAGTGTTGTGGTAGCCGGTCAGCTCCACGGGCCTGGTGATGGCGGGGTAGGAGTGGCCAAACATGTAGATATAGAACTCAATATTGCAGGTGAAGACATACTCAACCCGGTCGCCTGTCACATGGAACGAAAGGCTGATATCCCTTACCCGGTAGTCATCCGTGGAAAGAGGGATCTTGCTGGCGAGCCCGTCTGTCACCATGTCCTCCAGCATGGCGGTATAATCCCCGCTGGAGTAGAGGGTATTTAAGTATTCGCTGAAGTTGGTCTCCCTCTGGGAACGGTAGGTATCCGCATAGATGCTGGCGCTTAAATTGTTCAGCTCCATCTTTGCGCCGTTACGGATGTTGATGCAGGTAATACGGATGGAAGCGTACAGCAGCAGGAAGGAGACCAGCATCACGATCCCCACCACAAAAAAGCAGGTATAGATAGAAATATCCCCGCGGTCATTCCGGAGGGGATTTCTGTCTGCGCTGTTTTTCACACGTTGAAACAGTTTCTTCATACGCACCTCACTTCCAGTAATGTTCACTGACGCCGGCTCCTCTGGAGACGATTGTGATATTTACCAGGTTGAAGTTCCAGAAGCCTCCCAGCTTTGCCCGGCCTGTGATGGTGATATAAAAGGGAGTGCCCAGCTGGATGGCCCGGCTCATGCCGGACGGGGTAGGCGACTTGTAGGAGGCGTCAATGGAATAGGAGATATTTTCAGCACCTTCGATCTGGGAACAGAGGAAGTTAAAAAGCTGGTCTGTCTCCCCGTTGATGCCCCCGGAGAGCTGGATCTGCTTCACCATCTGGTCTGCACAGTGGTCCAGCTCCTGTTTGGTGGAGATGATACTGAACAGGTCCAGGATGAATGCCAGCAGGAGCACTGCAATGAAAATGAACACCACCGTACTGAAATAGTTGACATCCCCATTCTCACTTTTCAGTATGGCTGCCGGGGCCCTGCCAGGCCTGCGCTTCTGGGGAGATGCCCTGCCGGCTGCTTTGGACATTGTTTGGAACAAAGTAAAACCACCGCCTTTCTGACGAAAACAGCCGTCTCCCTGATGGAAAACGGCTGCTTTACATATTTTTGACTGTACCAAGTATAGCATGGATGTCTTTACGGGGAAAGAGCAGAACTGTGCCAATGTTGTGCCAAAATCATGATATTTCAAGTTTGGGATGTTCAGATTGACTATATTTTAAAATCACGAGAGCCGACAGCATAACAGGCAACAAAGCAGACCAAAACGGAGGGAGGAAGAAATTTAATGAAAATGCGATAGAAATATGGGCGTGATTGTGGTAGTATCTTAATTGATTAAATCGTAGCTTATGGAGGTACATTATGAAAATAAAAAAAATGCTTGGTGCAGGAATGCTTGCTGTTTGTTTAATGACAGGTTGTGCAAATCCTATGGTTGCCATATATGACAATGATATAAAAATAGCAAGTAATACAAATTCATATAACCTTAATAATTATGAACAAACAGCAGAGGACGGACATTTTACGGCATGCGTTGAAAAAATGGAGGGTATGGACACCATATGGGCTTTTGACGCAGAGGAAGATAAATCTTTAGATATAACATACACAATAAATGTTTCCTCTGGAAAGATGAAACTGGTATTGATAAATCCCAAGGGAGATGTTTCGGTCATTGCTGAATGTGACACCGAAATGTCAGAGCCTATTCAAAGTACTTTGAATGTAGAAAGTGGAAACAATAGAATTAAGATAGTTGCGGGCGAGAACACAAAATTTGATATTGAAATTTCTATTCAGGAGGGAGAATTTAAGGAGTTAGGTTAAATATTAGAATTACTGTCAACTATTACCACAATCACAACTGAATAAGTAACATAGCGTCAGAGCGTATAGAAAACACAAGTCTATGCGCTCTATTTTTATTTTTATGTAAAGGAGCAGAGAATATGGCAGAAACCAAAAATGAGCAACAACCCCACAGTTTCAAACGGAAGTTGGGAAACACCACTTACATTGTCAAGGTGCATTTCAGTAAAGACACTGATAAAACCTTTAAAGACAAAGTGCAAAAACTGATTATCAATGAGTGCCTTGAAAAGAAACAGAAATAATCCACATCAACACTTTACAACCATTATCAGACTTTAAGATATTCTATGGTATGGTTGATCATACAGCTCTTAGGGACGTTTATCAGAATATGCAGAAGAATTATGTTATTTTGGAGAAAGATTTACTGCCATTTGAATTTGCCACAAGTCAATGGAAGAAGTTACAGGAAGTTTTAAATGATATGGAAAACGGAAAATAGAGATATAGAAAGAGAATTTGGGAGAGAAAATGAAAGGAACTGCTCAATATAATAACAACACTTTATTTTTCTCGCATTATTCTCGAAATAAAACGATTATTGCCGTGTTATTAAAGGAAAGAAGGAACGACTGGAATGTGCTGGCTGGGTTTCTCTTAGAGCGTGAAAAGGATGTAGTGGATATCATGATGACATTGTTTAATGAAGAATATATTTTAAAAACTTATGTGGAAAACAAAGAAAAAGAAGCCTCTGAGAAAACAAAAATAGGATTAGCCCAAAAACTGTATAAAAAAGGAAATTCTGTAGGGGATATTGCAGATATCCTGGACACGTCTGTAAAAGAAGTGGAGCAGTGGCTTGGGCTTGTCAGAGTTTAATAGCATTGTGACCATATGGTTATATAATCCAAAACTGCGGGTCGAATTTGGTTTTATATTTTTGTCCTATAATGTGATAGTTTTTGTTGGATAGTGAACTCCCTGCAAATTATATTACTGGTATAATGACAAATCCGTGAATTGGTGTTATAGTGATTACAGTTAAGAAAAAAGCGGACCGGATGAGTCCAGAAAGGAAAAATCATGGCAACAGTTAATTTCGCTGCGAAGGCTTTCGCATATTATCTGCATAGCGAACATTATGAGGCACTGTTCAGTAAAGAAGAACAGAGTCTGGTTAAAATGCGCTCATGTAAGGTAAGAAAAAGGCGAAAAACTGTGTGATATTCAGAAGGCAGGACTATAAAAAGCCTGCCGGAAGCAAGACATGGATTTGTGTACCGCTTATCTTGTATGAGGTAGGCGGTATTTTTTATGCTCCATTAGCTCAGATGGGAGAGCACTCGACTTTTCATCGAATGGCCATGGGTCAGAGGTCTCCACTTTGTTCCGGTCCGTGCTAAGCGTGGCCCACCGGACCACAGAACTCCATATGGAGCATGACCGCCTGGATATTGATTTTGATAACAGGAGGTGAAAGACATGGTGAATCTGCCAACCATAGATATGACAGGAACAGGACAGAATATCAACAGGCTGCGGAAGCAGGCAGGTCTGTCTGTAAGGGATCTGCAGGATATTTTCGATTTTGCCACACCGCAGGCCATATACAAGTGGCAGCAGGGAGTGGCACTGCCGGCCATAGACAATCTGGTAGTGCTGGCGGCGGTCCTGCAGGTACGAGTGGATGACATTCTGGTTACTGATACGGCAGCGCAGATACAGATCAGCGCATGAAACGGAAAAAGAAATAATAAAACAGAATAAAACAGCAGGCTGACAATGCCTGCAGTAAGGTCCCCTGGTCTAAAGGTCAGGACACCGGCCTTTCAAGCCGGAGGTATTGGGTTCAAGTCCCATGGGGATCATTATGGCTCCTTAGTCTAAAGGTTAGGATGCCGGCCTCTCAAGCCGGAGATGATGGGTTCGAGTCCCGCAGGAGCTACTGTGGCCATAGGATAGTGGCAGTCCGGCAGATTGTGGCTCTGCTTACGGGGCGCAAGATGTCCGGGGGACATCTGCTCTGCGCTGACCGAAGCGGAGCGAAGACCGATTCCCCCTGGTCACCCCATGGATGGGTATGCCTAGTGGCGATGGCAGCGGACTGTAAATCCGTCACAAAGAAACACCGCAGGTTCGAGGTCTACGTTCCACTTCGGTCGGCGCAGGACAAACGTCCACTGGACGTTTTGCGCCCTGCCCCATCCACTTTCCGTTTGCGTGTCCGAGTGGTCTATGGTGTGCCTCTCCGGTCATCGCAAAGCGGATGTTCCCCGGACATCCTGTGGCCTGATAAGGTGGTGTGTGGCAACACACCGAAGGTTCAAATCCTTCCGCAAATGCTATGGAGCTGATGAAAACCCGGTTTCATATTTTATGTTCTCATACTCGAAAATGGAAATCTTTTGCAACATTTTTGCTCTATATTTTAAATAAACTTAAATCTTATTCAGGATATTTTAGATAGAAGACGCGATATTCTTTCAGTACAATCAGCTTCTCGTGTTTCTTTCCTGCGCCAGTCATTTGATAACGGAAAATATAAGCCATCCTTTGAATGTCCTCCCATATCCCACTTGCCATTTGAATTCAAATTGGATTTTAGCCATTCAACAACAAACTGTAATTGTTTTCCTGCCAGTCCATATTCCGCTATCAGTTCAATGCCCCCTAAATATCTGCTTGCTTGTTTACTTTCAAAATCTTGTGGAAGATTTCTTATACAATTTTCATAAGTGTAATAAATGCCGTCTGGCTTATTTATAAGATATTTTATAACTGCTTCTTCTGTTTTGGGATATAAATACCCATTGATGATTGATACACTATAAAACTGCGCAAAATCAATCAGCCTTCCTCCTTCAGGCTTCATTCCTAATACATCGCAATATGCTTTCATATACTCCTGGTGATTATATCTACCGTTCCTAAAGGCTGTTGTGACTATTCCAGCCCATTTTTTAGCAATCTCATTTGCATTATCATTGTCTGCTGTAAACCGCCTGATCCAGGCAGCAAGCAATAGTGAAGTGAATATATCCCAGTCATGAAGCTTTTCTCTTTTATCTGGTATTTTTTTGATTCCTGTTAAGCAATCGTCCATATATGAAACGGCTTTTTTAATACAATTATCCTCGATGGTATATCCTAATATTTCCAATCTTTTCAGAGCTTTTTCAGTAGTAATGGGAGATTTACTGTCGGTAAAAAGTGTATGAAAATAGCCCCATTTTCCATCTTCATCCTGTAAGGAAATGATTTGCTGTGCCCACCTGGTATCTTTATGCATAGTTTGGCTCCTTTATTTACAAAGCAGTTTTATAGCCACAATTATAACATATATCCAGGCTGCCATATATCACGTACCTGCTATTTTTCTTGCTGCATTTGAATAACTTTCCTTTCCCAATATCATATTTCATATAGACATCAATTAGTGGGATTACCACATTAAGGGATTTTATGCGGGATACAGTTCCTCGAAAAGGCAAAAATTCTGATCCCCTGCATATATCTTTCTTATTGCGGTAATCCCCAGTTTTTACAATTTACCACAAAAGGATTACAAATTCTGCCGGATAATCCGGGTAATGATTCCTACAGCCACACCCCGATCTTCATCAATCCGGGTGACGGCAAAGCTCACATCATCCTTTTTTCCGGGAGTCCGGTAGTCATAGCAGGAGTGGGCCACAGCGTTCACGCCGTTGGACAGCCGGATATAGACCACGCCTTTATGTACGTCCGTGACTTTGCCGGCATACTTGCTTTGGATGCGGCATTTTTTCAGGTTGTCATGGTTGGTGTTTTGGGACACGCTCTTGATGTCGGCCCTGATGCCCATATCCTCCAGGCTGTCACGGCGCACGTTCAGGATGCGTACAAGCACCTGGTCGCCCACGGAAAAACGCTCATGGGCATCCCCGATCCACTCCCATGCCAGGTCACGGGCCATGATGGAACATTCTACCCCAAAAACTTCCACACGAATGACCTTTTCTGCCACGGCAATCACACGGGCCTGGGCAATACGCCCCTCGTAAATGCGGTACATGCCTGCTGCATCCGTATCCAGATAGAAGATCTGCCGTTTCCGGAGCATGGCCTCCTTCCTGCTGGCGACCACGCTGCGGGTTTTGGAATCAATGCCTTTTACGATAAAGTCAATCTCCGCACCCAGCATATTGCCGAGGATCTTGTTCTGGCGCAGCATCAGTTCCGCATATTCCTGGCCGGAAGGGCTGCGGCCCACATTGATCATCATTTCCTTTAAGGGGATCACAATCCGGAAACCTTTATAGTCTACAATGGTGATGGTCTTGCCATTGTCCGTCTGCTCAATCCCGCCAAGCTGCCCGGTAAGGATACGCCGGGTACGGTAGGCGTTGTGGATCTCATGCCAGATGGCATCCTCACGGGATTCCTCTGTTTCCACTTCTCCGCGCACTTCCAGCGTCAATACAGGGGCATTTTCCTTTCTGCCTCTGGCGGCGGTACGGCGGGAGGAAGATGCCACAAGGGGAGCCACAGTTCCGGCTGTGTCTTCAGCGGAGGGTAAAGGCGTATCTTCCAGTCCGGATTCAGCGGGTTCCATTTCTTCCTGGGGAATGGCTTCCTCTGCGCCACCTGCGGTATCATCGGCCAGCCCGCTCTTATTGGCATCAGCATCGGCAGATGGGGAATCGGGTGCATTGTCAGGTGCAGCTTCCATGCCCTCCGGCATCCCCGTTTCTGCTTTCTGCGCTTCCACGTCAGTTTCTGCTGGGGGTTCCTCTTTCTTTCTGCGGGCAGTGCGTCTGGTTTTTGCAGCGGCGCTGCCTGTTTCCGAAGAAGTTGCTGGTTCCGGCTGTGCTTCACCGGAAGCATCTCTTTCCCCGTCAGCACCATGCACAGTGCCGGAGCCATCGGAATCTTCCTGCACATCCCCAAACATTTCTTCTTCTGTAAGTTCTGGAAGTTCTCCGTCCGGCAGTCCAGGGTTTTCAGGCGGCTCCTGGTCCATGCTGCCAAGGAGTTCATTTAAGTCCATGCCGTCCCCATCCGTTTCAGACGGTGTGCCATCCTCTTCACCAGGGAAAATTCCGGCCTCTGTGCCTGCTGCGTCTACAGGGATGTTTCCTTCCATTGAAGGGTTTTCCAGTTCCATAAGTTCTTTTTTTCTTGCCATGTGTTTACCTCCATAGTGTTGTTGTTCTATTTCACAGCCTCCAGATAGGCCGTTCCATAGCAGTCTGGTTTCAGGACATGATGGAATCCTTGTCCGCGGATACAATCCCGGCAGGGGTGCCGGAAGATACGGCAGGTTTTCCCGGTTCTGATGCGGGGGGATTTTGTGTTTTCTGCCGTGTGCCGGACACCGGTGTTTTCACAGCTCCTTTTGCGGCGGGTTTTGTTCCGGTTTTGGGAGCGGTTTTTGGTGCTGTTTTTGCGGCCGGCTTTGTCATTGCCTTTTGTGGCGCTTGTTTTGCGGTTGGTTCCGGTGCGGCGGCTTCCATTTCCAGGCGTCTCCACTCCGGGATATGGGCGGATGCCTTGCAGGAGCGCAGCAGGGGATATTCCGGATGTTTGGAATAATCCATCTTGTCCACCTTCAGGGTCTTCTTTCCCCGGATGATGACCAGCGCTTCATCAATGGGCAGGCGCAGCACTTCATCCGGCGTCAGCACGGGGCGTTTCCCCACGCCGCTGGTCTCCCGGTACTCCGGCGTGTAGTTGGAGATGCGCCAGGTGCCTAACTGTTTGGACTTGCTGGAGACCGCCACGCTGGCGAGGCCGGTACGGGAAGAGACATATTCCGCCGTCAGGGGATCGGTACACCCCAAGAAAAGCTGGACGTCACAATTCCCTAAAATCTCCTGCCACAGGTTTAAAGGATACCGGTTCTGCAGCCCGGCAAGGTTCTGGAACACGCAGGACATGGAGATGTTCCGGGAGCGGATCACGCTCAGGCGCCGGGAAAGGTCCGGAATAGTGCCGCAGGCGGTCAGTTCTTCCCCCAAGACATGGACAGGCACGGGGAGCCGGCCGCCCTCGCAGTTCCTGTCCGCATACCGCACTAACTTAATGAACACAAAGGACAAAAACAGGGATGCCAGGAAGTCAAAGGTGCTGTCCTGGTCGCTGGTCACAAGGAAATAGGCGCAGGGCTTCTGGCCCGGCAGTTCCAGGTCGATCTCATCCCTTGCGGTGATCTTTTTGATCAGTTCGGACTGGAACACCTGCAGGCGGCTCCCCAGGCCGATGATGACGCCGCTGCGCACGGAATCGGATGCCTGTTTAAAGAGGCTGTAGGGTGCCTTTGCCGGATGGTTGATGGGCAGGACCTCAAAGAGGCTGTTCAGTGCCGTTTCTGAATTTAAGGTAATGAGCTGGTAGACCTGTCCCATGTTCCGGTTCTCCGGGGGATACCCTTTATCCACATACAGGACCAGTGCTTTTAACAGGTTCATTTCAGCGGAATCCCAGAAATGGTCTCCCTTGCCGCCGCCGGTGGTATTTTTGATGATGACATCCACAAACAGCTGTGCCATCAGTTCCTGGCCCTCCACTTCGCAGAGGCAGTTCCAGGAATCCGAGTTTTCCGGGCTGACCAGGTTGAACACCCGGACTGTATAGCCTTTGTCACGGAGATATTCGCTGGATTTTTCGTACAGTTCCGATTTCGGGTCGCAGATGACCAGGGATTCCCCGCGGGATACCCCTTGTAAGATCCGGTTCATGCAGAAGGAGCGTGTCTTCATGGAGCCGCTGGCGCCGTAAACCGCCAGGTTGCTGTTCAGCCGTGTCTTCTCCGGCACGCAGACCGCCTTCCTCTCCAGCATGCCCAGCACGATCCCCTGATACCGGCGCAGGTCAGCCACCAGCTCCAGGACGCCTGCCATCTCTTTCCGGCTCATCCAGCCGGATGTGCCGTAGGTGCCTTTGGCGGAGTATGTGAAATTCCGGTCCTCGTCATATTCCCCGGCGTCGCTGTATCCGATCCGCATGACCAGGAGCAGCAGCACTGCCAGAAGCCCGATACAGATAAAGATCCCGTAAATCCCGTATGGCGGACGGACCGCCGCATGTAAACAGATAGGAAAGGAAGGAGAGGGAGGCAGGGGGGATGTGCCGTCTCCGGGGTAGCCGCCGCCCTGCTTCCAGAGGGCGTAGTTGCCGATGAACTGCCCCAGGTAGCCGCCCGCATACAGGATAGCGAGGACGGCGATGGGGGCAGTGACCAGCCCTTTCAGTAATTTTTTCTTGTCTATGGGAAAAACCTCCTTTCAAATTTTTCAAAGCTGATGGTGGAAAACTCCGCCTGTCCGCCGCAGAAGCGGTGGAGAACTTCCTTCTGGAAGTCAAAGCAGATCAGGGTTCCCGTCCGCTCCTGCAGCTGGAGCGCCGTATGGAAACGGTTGATGCGTGGGATATCCAGGAAATAGCCGAACAGCACCGGGTTTCCGTTCCCATCCAGGGCGTCATGTTCTATGGGAATCCCTGTGTCCTTTGGGGAAAGCCCCTGCATCAGCATGCGGTCAAGTTCCGTTATTTTTTCCGGGCTGCACAGGAGCTTCAGCAGCGTATCCCCGTAATGGTCATTGGTCAGGTAATAAAAATGTTCATAGTTCCCGTCCAGAAGGAAGAAACAGCGGGTATGGCTGTCACTCTCTGACATAATCTGATAAAAAGGCTCCAGGGTGTCGCCAAACAGCAGGCCGGCAACTTCTGTCCGGGCATACTGGGAGGCCATTCGCTGATGGCAGAGGACCATTTTCAAGAGGACCTGTGCCCGCTGTTCTGCCCGATAGTCCCATTTTGCTTCATATGGTCCGCTGTTATAAGTAAGGAAGATACCAGACGGGGCAAGGAGTACGCCGGTCATCCGGGAGCTTCTGATCTTTACCATATCAATCCCCATCTCTTTGATTTCACGGGAGCCATAAAAGGCAGGAGTTTTCAGGACAGGAACAGGAACAGCCTTTGGTAAAAAAACAGGGGGCTTTTCATCTCGGAAAATTGCCGCGCCTGCATTCAGCATGGCAGCATAGGTTTCCGCTGTCCGGTGCAGCCGCAGCCTCCGCGGTACTTCGCTCCTGATCCGGTTGGTATCCGTGTCTCCAGTAAGGTAAAAAGCAAACCGTTCAGGGTTCTCTGCCAGGAGTATGCCTTTTGCCCGCCGCCCCAGACGGAAACCACGCAGCCTGTCTTTGTAGAATACCCGGAGCAGCCTCTCTTTTTTCAGTAAAGTTATGACCGCCTCCTTGTAGCTGGAACTGCCGGGGATGCGGGGGATGAGGCTGGCCGGGAACTCGCCGCAGATGGCGGCCAGTTCAAGCAGGCAAAAGCCTAATGTGTCCTGCCTGGGGAATGTGCCCTTATCGGACATAAAAAGATCACCTCCTTTCCCGGTTTTTTACCGGGGCGGCTAAAGACTTCGGTAAATAAAACCCTGTCAGCCGCAGATAAAATCCAATAAATACAATATTTTTTTCGTTCTGGCCGTATGGGGTGAAAAATGCGCTGAAACCATTAAAAATCCGATATGGATTTCAGCTCCTTTTCCCGTCCGGAGAGCCATCCTGCAAAGCGACTTTTCTCCATGATATAGATATGGGTGCCGTCTTTATCCCCAAGTTCCGTGGTATTGTAGGCATCACATAAAAGCCCACTGTCATCCGCCATCACATACAGGGCAATGGCATCCAGAATCTGCTTCTGCTGCAGGTTGTCATAGTCTAAGAGGCACCAGTCCGGCAGCTCATGGTCATACACATGGGAGATACATATCACGCATTCCCGGAAGTGGGGCAGGGGATGCTCTTTTGCATACTGTCCCAGTGTTGCATGGAGAGGGTCAAGCAGGAACAGGCTGCTCTGACGCATTTTTTTCTTTGGAAGCAGCCGTGGAAGGGTTACTTCCAGGATGCCGTTTTCATAACTGATCTCAATGCCATGCACTTCCCCGGCTTTCACAAGGTACTCTGCCTTGGGGACAGAGGTGGAAGCGTAAAGGAGATTTCTGAGCTGGCAGGCGATTCCTTCAGCTCTTAAAGCGGCTTCGGTTGACATGGTTTCGTAGTTTTCGGGATACCTCTGGATATCCAGGGAATCCATGGCGCAGATATTGTTGTTCAGCCGTGACAGGTTGTTCTGGATATCTGCGATCCGGCGTGAGATAATCTTTCGGTCCACTCACATTCCTCCAATCTTTTTATGTTGATTTTTTGTAGTAACTTACATTTCCATTGCTATCCACGGTACAGAATCCGGTTATCCCAGGAAATTCCAGCAGGGGGATCTGTACGGGGTCATCCACCAGCACGATACGGCGGCCGCCGCTGTCACGGTGTAGCCCAGCAAACTAAAGTTCCTGTCTCCCGCACAAAAACGTCAAATTAAAATCTCAGGTTTCAAATACTGTCTGTAAGAGCGTGCTGTAGGATGCGGCACGTTTCCCTCTTGACCATCCCATGCCATTCCGATATAGTTTTTATGGAACAAAAAAAGAGAAAGAACAGCCCCTCCTACAGTTCGTTCTTTCTCTCACATACCAGTGTGCCTGCCGTATACGGGATCGTGTCCCACTCGTGAGGCTCCGGC
>CAJTGE010000004.1:0-131030 GCA_910575795.1 Clostridiaceae bacterium
GTAGGGAAAAAAGCAGCATAAGGGATTGTGTATTTTATTCAGTTTTCGAGGTCAGGTAACGGATTGAAAAATAAGTCCGATGAACCTGATTTTTTAGTGTCCAAAATGACTTCAAATGGATGAAGATCAGGGTTTTCGGACAGTCTGGGGGGGGGGGTAAAATGGACGCTCCTTCTGGGGCTTCTCATTTTCCTGTGCTGGCTTCCCTACCTGCTTTCCTATTACCCGGGCCTGATCTACGGGGATTCTTTGAGTTCGGTCGGCCAGGCGCTTGGGAAAAGAGGGTTTTCTAACCATCATCCGATCGCCTATACGATGTTTATCAAGCTGTGTCTGGCAGCGGGATACCGGCTCCGTTCCATGAATTTTGGTTGTGCGATTTATACGGCTGCGCAGATGCTTTATATCAGCATGCTGCTCGCCGCCATCGTCTGCTGGCTGAGAAGGAGGGGCGTTTCCCGCCTGCTGTGCGGTTTTACAACAGCCTTTTACGCGCTGTCCCCGGTATTTCCCATCCATGCGGTCAGCATGTGGAAGGACGGGATTTTTTCCGTCACGCTGGCTGTGTTCAGCCTGTGTTTGTATGAGGCGGCATTTTGCGGGAATGAACGGCTGAATTCGCCCCGCTTCCTTATAAAGTACAGCGTATTTGGCCTCATATTATGTTTCAGCCGCAATAACGGGATCTATGTTCTTTTCTTTGCGGCCGTATGTACGGGATGTCTGATGCTGCTTGACAGACAGGACAGGAGGAATAAGAAAGCTTTTTTCCTGTGCAGCCTTGGCATCCTTCTGGTTACATATCTGATCACAGGGCCGCTTTATAAGCGTTTGGGGGTTGAGAGCTCCTTTGAGGAGAGCGTGGGGATTCCCTTAAACCAGATGGCGCGCGTCGCGGCATATGATGGGGATTACAATGCTTCGGAGGAGGAGTTTCTTAACCGCCTGATGCCGATTGAGAAATATGAGGAAGCCTATACGCCGTGCTGTGTGGACAATCTGAAATGGCACGCGGATTTTAATCTGGCGTATTTGAGGGAGCATAAGGCGGAATTTTTGAAAAACTGGCTCTCGGTTGGGATGAAAAATCCTGTGGAATATATAAAAGGCTGGTCTCTGATGACCTTTGGCTATTGGGCGGCTAATTGCTGGGAATTTAATTTTCAGGAAAATAATCTCGCGCCGCTGCATGACTCGGAGGAGTTTGGGATCAAACAGTGGGATGTGTTTTCGTTTTTGTCAGGCCGCTCCCTGCGCGGCCTTCTGCCTCTGAAGGGCGCCGCCGTCGCCCCGGCCCTGGTGATGTGGCTGATGCTGTTTGCCTGCGCGGCGCTGGTTGGCGGGAGGCGTACGATGGAGTGCGTCGTGTTCCTGCCGTGTATCGGGGCATGGCTGACGTTGCTGATCGCGTCGCCGTATGCGTACTGGCTGCGGTATCTGCTGTGTACGGCGTATATGACGCCGGTTGTGGCGTTTATGCTGATTTATAAAGGCGGCAAAAGGGAACGATAAACGCTTTACATTTTTTCACGGCTCCATTATAATGGGCTTATTGTAATCTATGCGATCAATCAAAAGGTGGTGAAAGGATGGCGGAGGAACGGATGACGGAAAAAGAATTAATTACAGTGACGATTGACAATTACATGAATTTACAGCGCATAAAAAAAGCAAATGGTGAAGTTGAAAACAAGGAACTGGATTACCAGATAAAAGGGTTAGTGGCAAAATTGTCAAGCTTTGGTGTGAATATTGAAGATCTGACGCTTTAGTCCGGAGTAAGGAAGGCCGCAGGAAGGCCGCTAATGTAGTCAGAGCCCGCTTCTAAATTCATAAGCCCCCGCTTCCGCCCGGAGAAAAGCGCAGCGGACGCCGGGTACAGCCCAGCGTATACAGATCGAAAAGGCCGCGCTAAGCGCCTGCGGTTTTCTATGGGTTTCTTACGGATATAGAAGCGGGCTCTGGCTGCGCTTACGGGGGCGTCTATGCTCCATGTTCCCGTTTCGCAGCATCAATGATGCCCTCCTTTTTCTCCAGCCCCCCGATCCCCTTGAGGATGAAATGCTCCGTGAGCGCCGCCATGTGCTCCGGCCCCTCCCGCATGCCGGAATCGAGCCAGTATTGGACCACGCCGATGCAGCCGGTGACGATAAAGGAGGAGTAGGCTTCGAGCGAGTCGGGATCCCCCCAGTTGTTTAAGTTCTGCCAGTGCTTGACAAAGCGCTCGCGCAGGATGGCCTGCAGGCGGTTTACAAAGCTCAGATCTCCGTTCTGCCCCATTAATAATGAAATGATATCGGAATTTTTCTGTACCATGGGGTACAGCTCTTTAAAGATAAGGGACGGCTGAACCATCAGATCCTGGACGCTGTGGTGGTTTAAGACCTCCTCCAGCTCAGCCATGAGCTCATTTTCAATCTGTTCCATCAAATCGTAGACGTCTTTATAGTGCAGGTAAAAGGTGCCGCGGTTGATATCCGCCATCTCGGCAATCTCGCGGACCGTGATTTCCTGTATCTTTTTTTCTTTTAAAAGCGTGGTCAGGCATTGCCGCAGGACGCGCCTTGTCTTGCGGACGCGCCGGTCCATGTTTGCTTCTTTCATAATCGTATTCTCCTTTTTCAGGCAGCAGCGGCCTGCGAGGCTTTGCCTGCCTGGTTTTATGACAAATGAATTTTAATAGACAAAAAATGATAAAATGTTGATTAATAGAACAATTGAGGAAAAATGATTATTGTATTAATCGGCATAACTTAGTATAATGCATTATAGATCAGAAATAGACAAATGTCAATTAATCAGATTTGTGTTTGATATAGGACTATCGGAGGAGAGGCCGTCAGAAGCAGTACAGTATTGCACAAATAATGGGGAATTCGGCGCCTGCTGTTTGCGCAAGGATGTACCAGGCGTTTGAGGTATGAGAACAGGTGTAATTATCGTGCAGGAGGTATAGAAGAGAATGATGAAGGAATATAAAAGCATATGGAATTTTCATAAAGCAGGGGCATGCGCGGGGCTGGGATTGGCTTTGACAGCGGGTTTGGTTTTATCGCATCCCGCTCCCATGGCCGTTTTGGCAGGGCCGGCGGGAGGAAATGAGGCAGCGCAGGCGGAGGATGGCGTCATGCCCTCTGAGGCGGGCGGTGTTTCTTCGGAAGCGGACAGCGGCGTGTGGCAGGAGACGGGCGGCGCGTGGTATCTGATCGGGCCGGAGGGGATTCCTCTGACGGGCTGGCAGAGAAAGGACGGGGCCTGGTACTATCTGGAGGAGAACGGGGCCATGGCGACGGGCTGGCGGTTCATTGACGGGGCGTATTATTATATGAAGGAAAACGGGGCCATGCAGAACGTGACGCTCTATGAGGATGAGACCGTGTATACGTTCCGGGAGAACGGAAGCCTTGCGGCGGCGAAGAAAAAGCGCAATACAGGCGGCGGCGGGTACCGGCTGGGATTTTTGGATGAGGAGGCGCAGGCCCTGGCGGACAGCTTAAATGAGCTGAAGGCGGAAGACTTTGACGGGGATGAGGAAGAGGACTATTACGAGGATGATAAGAAGGATTACGATAAGGACGCGAGCTTTATCTTAAACGGGACCCTTCAGCAGATAGCGGAGCACCGTCTGGCGGCGGCGCGTTCAAAGGGGTACGGGAGCGGCCGGATCCCGGATGAGGGGACGCTTTCGGATTATTTGACATCCATCCGCTATCAGAACGGGCGGCGGGCGCTGGAGGTGTACTTAATCAACTGCGACGGCGCGGCGGCGGCGGAGGAGAAACTTCTTAGGAAGCACGGCAGCGAGGAGAAAAAGCGGGCTGACCGGGCGGTCTATTATAAGGAAATGGGGATTGCCCATGAGAAGGTGAACGGAAAAGATTATTTTATGGTTATTTTTATGAGGTAACAGGAGAGCGGAAGCGATGAGACCTAAATTCCTGAAAAAAAGGGAGAAAAAGAGGGAGGAAGGGCAGAGAAAGCCTGTATCCCTTCCGGTTTTTATTATTGAAAAGAGCAGGGCCATTGAGATTGTGTTCCTGGTCATGGTATTTATCTCCGTTGTGATGACGCCGTTTGTGGGCATCAATTATGATCTGACGAAGTATCTGCCGGATTCGGCGCAGTCCAAGGCGGGGTTAAACCTGATGGAGGAAACCTTCGGCTACCCGGGCACGGCGCGCATCATGATCGACGACGTGAGCCTGTATGAGGCCAAGGCGTACAAGGACCGGCTGGAGGCCGTGGACGGCGTGGATCAGGTGATGTGGCTGGACAGCGGCGTGAATGTATTCAGCGCGGATTCCTTTATCCATTTTGACAGCATTGACGAGTATTATAAGGATCAGGCGGCTGTGATGGAGGTGGTGTTTGAAAAGGGGGATACGCACAAGAAGACGTCGCGGGCGATTGACGAGATGCGGGCCATCACAGGGGATAAGGGCCATTTTGTGGGCATGGCGGTGCAGAATAAGTCCCTGGCGGAAAATGTGACCCGGGAGATGAAGATGATCCTGACGATCGGCGTGCTGATGATCTTCCTGATCCTGTGCCTGACGACCAGCTCCTGGTTTGAGCCGGTG
This sequence comes from Clostridiaceae bacterium, assembly GCA_910575795.1. Classification (GTDB taxonomy): domain Bacteria; phylum Bacillota; class Clostridia; order Lachnospirales; family Lachnospiraceae; genus Otoolea; species Otoolea muris. The sequence goes on from CAJTGE010000004.1 coordinate 4,581, forward strand.
CTGTACCTGATCGTCATGGGCGTGGCGATCCTGATCAACAAAGGAACCAATATTTTCCTGGGCGAGATTTCCTTCCTCACGGACAGTGTGTCCGCGGTGCTTCAGCTCGCGGTGTCCATGGACTACTCCATTTTCCTGATCCATGCGTTTACGCGCGAGAGAAATAAGGGGTTTGAGCAGACCGAGGCCCTGACGAACGCGATCAACGAGGCGCTGAACTCGATTTTTGCCAGCAGCCTGACGACCATTGTCGGATTCCTGGTGCTGACGTTTATGAAGTTTAATATCGGCTTTGATATGGGCATCGTGCTGGCAAAGGGGATTGTCTTAAGTCTTCTGACCGTGATTCTCTTTATGCCTGCCATGATTCTGCGGCTGACGCCCCTGATTGAAAAAACGGCGCACCGCTCGTTTATGCCGGAGTTTAATAAGTTAAGCCGCGGGATCTACCACATCCGTTACGGAGTTCTCGTGCTGGTGGCGGTTCTCGCCATACCGGCCTATACGGCGCAGGGAATGAATACGTTCCTGTTCGGGAATGACGCGGTCGGCGCGGGCGAGGGCACGCAGGTTTACAATGACGAACAGTTGATCCTCGAAAAGTTCGGCCGCAGCAATATGATGATGGCCATTGTCCCGAACGATTCCCCGATCGATGAGAAGATGTTTACGGACGAGGTGGAGGCGCTTTCCTATACGAAAACCGTGACCTCCATGGCGGGTTCGGTCCCGGAGGGAGTGCCGGAGGAATTTCTGCCGGCCAGCATCACGGAGCAGTTACATAAGGGCGATTATTCGCGTATCCTGATCTATGTGCGCAGCAAGGGCGAGAGCCCCCTGGCTTACCGCTGTTCGGACGAAATTCAGGCGATCTTAAAGAAATATTATCCTGAGGATTCGTACCTGGTAGGGGCCACGCCTTCGACGCAGGATATTGAGACCACGATCACAAAGGACTACAGCAGGGTCAACACCCTGTCCCTGATCGGCGTGTTTGTGGTGGTGATGTTCAGCTTTAAATCCCTGATTATCCCCATGATTATCATGATCCCCATTGAAGTGGCGATTTTCGTGAATATGGCGGTTCCGTACATCAAGGGAGAGCTGATGATTTTCATGGGCTACATCATTGTGAGCTGTATCCAGCTCGGCGCTACGGTGGATTACGCGATTTTGACGACCAACAACTATCTGGAGTGCCGGAAGGAGGCTGAAAAGGGGGAGGCGGCGATCCTGGCGTTAAAGCGCAGCATCCCGGCCATCCTGACCTCGGGCTCGATCCTGACGATCGTGGGGTATATTCTTTACTATATCTCTTCCATCGCGGCGATCGGCGATATGGGGCACTTAATCGGGCGCGGAGCGTGGATGAGCATGCTGTTAGTCGGCTCCCTGATGCCCGCGTTTCTGGTCCTGTTTGACCGGATTCTGATGGAAAATGAATTTGAGCGCATCCACAACTTTTTTAAGGAGCGCAGACGCCGCCGGCTAGAACGCCTGAAACGTGCGGCCAGGAAGCTTAAGGAGGCCGGGGCGCATCCGCATAGAAAAAATGCGGAGGCCGGGCGTGCGGGCGCGGAAGCGGCGGCGGGCCGGATAGGCGGTATGGAAGAGACGGGCCAAAGGGCTGGTACGGATAGCATTGATAAAACGGATCACACCGATCAGACGGAAACAGACAGGGAGGCATTCAGGCAATGAGACGGAAAAACAGGGCGAGGTTCACAAGGAGGGCGGCGGCGGGCCTCATGGCAGGCGTTACGCTGTCCATGAGTATGGCGGTCCCGGCGCGGGCGGCGGCCCCGGCGGTGGAAGTGGATGAAACCATGTATGTGAATCTCGATTATTACGGGACGCCGACGCAGATAAATGTGGTGAAAGGCTGTACGTCCAACGGCGCGGCTTCCTATACGGATTACGGCGTTTATGACAAGCTGGTCAATATGACGGATAAGACAGAGCCGCAGGTGGGAGAGGGCTGCGTGACCTGGCAGCTCCCTGAGGAAAATAAACGGTTTTATTATCAGGGAACCATGCCGGAGGGCAGCATGGAGCTGCCCTGGAGCTTTGACGTTTCCTATAAGCTCAACGGCGTCAGCGCCGACGCCGCCAGCCTGGCCGGCGCGTCCGGCCTTGTGGAGCTGAATGTGAAGGCCGTCCCGAACCCTAAGGCCAGGGCGTATTACCGCAACAACATGATTCTCTCCGTGGTGATCCCGGTGGATATGGAAAAAGCCTACAGCGTAGAGGCTCCCGGCTCCCAGCTCCAGTCGCTGGGCAATAACACGGCCGTGATGTTTGCGGCTCTGCCCGGCGAGGAGGGCGACTATACAGTCCGGATCGGGACGGATTCCTTTGAGAGCGTGGGCGTGATCATGATGATGGTCCCGGGCACGATGGACGCGCTGAATCACATCAAGGATATTAAGGAGGCAAAGGATACCTGGCGTGAAGAGGGGGATCGGATGTATGACAGCATGAACCAGCTTCTCCGCTCCATGGAAGCCATGAAGGGGGACGTGGCCGGCGCGTCAAAGGGCGTCGCGGAGCTTGAACAGGCCAGGGCCAGCGTGAGCGCGAACCGGAAGCAGATCGAGGCCCTTTCCACACAGGCCGTTTCGGATCTCGCGTCCATCACGGAACAGACCGCGCGCCTGATCCCCTATCTGGACACGGCCCAGAGCGCCGTCACGGATATCAATGCCAATTTCGACGCCATTTACAATACCATGGAAGACACCCAGGATGAGCTGGACCGCCTCTACGACCGCCTGGGCGGGCTTAAGAATTCCCTAAATTCCCTGGCCGGCCAGATCGAGGGCGGAGTCAGTTTTGACGGCTGGAAACAGCAGATGGAAGAGATCGAAAAGGAGACAGAGGATCTGAAAGACCTTCTGGGCAGCCTGGACGGCCACATCGCAGACGGGACCGGCCTGTCTGAGACGACAAAGTCCAGGATCGGCGGGCTTAAAGAGAACTTAAGCGAAGCGGACGCCTTCCGCTATGACCGCCGGCGCGCGCAGAGGGAAATAAAAGCAGAGGAAGCGCCGGAAGAAGCAGAGCAGGGAAAGACGGCGCAGGCAGGACAGGACAGCCCGGAGGGCCGTGACGGCGCAGGGGACGCAGAGGGCGCAGAAGAGACAAAAGAGGAGGACATCACGGCATTTGGCCAAACCGTGACTGAGGCTGAAGCTGAGGATCTCAGAGGGCCTTCGGGCCTTCCGGGCAGCGGCGGCTATAATGAGGAGGATTTTGAAGCCTGGAGCGAAGAGCTGGATCCGTATGCGGACGAGGTGGAGGAGACGCTCTCCGCCCTTCTGGGAACCGGGTACACGGCGCAGGCAGAGGAGCAGCTCTCAGCGATTGATACGATTCTGGGGAGCGCAGGCTCATTCCAGCAGTCCGCGGCGGCCGTGATCGGCAAAATCAACGCCGTCTGCGCGAGCGCCGGAAATGCGAGCGAGCGGGCCGGCGCTACGGTATCGGCCCTGCGCGGCGTGACGGATGAGCTCATCAACCTTCTGGATGACGGCAGAGTCCTGATCGATACGGCAGACGGCTATGTGCCGTCCCTTTTAGACGGGCTGGGCGATACGCAGGAGCTTTTACGGCGCCTGACAAAGGCCATGGGATCCGCCCACGGGCTGCTGAGCATGGTCAACACAACCGTGATCGGGGCCGGGGATTCCCTGGACGCAGGCGCAAGAGACAGCTTAAAAAGCATGAAAGGCGTGCTGGATAAGAGCATCGGCGTGCTGGATGATATCACCCAGGTCCGCGAGGCCAGCGAGAGCATGAAGCAGACGCTGGACGAGGAGCTGGATAAATTCGAGGAGGAAAACTTATTCCTGAACCTGGATCCCGAGGCGGATATGGTATCCTTTACGTCATCGGAAAACCGTTCGCCCAGAAGCCTCCAGATCATCCTGCGGACGGATGAGATAAGCGATGAGGATCATACGACCGATATCTCGGACGCAGAGGAGCTGGACAGCGAGGATTTAGGGCCGTTTGAGCGGATGTGGCGGGTGCTGGTGCGGATAATGGAGGCGGTGATTGCGATATTCAGGGAGAGGTGATGCGGGAGCGGAGAAAGGCGGGGGGAGCAGCAGTTCAGACAATCGGAACTGCTGCTCTATACCACTGCCTCAATCAGTTTTTTTCCATCTATCACTCTTTCCTTGACGCCTGCTTTTTTGTGTTTATTAAAATTGAAACTGACCAGATATCCCTCATTGAGATGATAATCATCCAAATAACCCAATAATTGCGCTTCTCCCTGCTCATTATATTCATTTCCCCGCCAGATTTTAAGTTCACAGACATATTGCCTGCCATGGTAATCAATGATGATATCTGTCCTCCGCATATTTCTTGTTCTGGCTTCTATATAATAATTTCCAACGCCATTAATGATCGGTTTAAGGTAAAGCAGAAAAAAGCGCCTGCCGTTTTCTTCCAGAAATGATTCCTCTGCATCGGAATAAATTTCTGTAAATGCTTCTACAAACCGTTCCAGCACCCTTTTCATATCCAGCGTCCCGTTCCGTATAAATTGATTGCGTTCTAAAACAGCCGCTTTATAAATCTTACTGTTCAGGATCTCTTCCGACATAAAAAGATTGTACAGCCTTGTCTCAAAAATACGGTTCGATATAACAATCGTTCCCTGCTCATTTTTTATCAGTCCAGATATTAGCCCGATATTGATCGCATATACATCCGGATTATAAGGAAATTTTTCACCGTTAAACAATATTGAATACAGGGTCTTTTTCAATTCCCCGAAATCATTTAGTTTTTTAATCATGTCATCAAACAATGTATTGGATTCCGCCAGTAATTCTTTTATGGCTTCGGTAAATCCCTCCCTGTTCCAAACCGTCATTCCGGAAGGCCATTGTAATTTTTGCGGGAGAATCTCATCCATAATCTTACAGATACGGGACACCAAAAACGGGTACCCGGACGTATAAGCGTAAATTGCCTGCGACATTTCCTCTATGTCCATACCCGTATGCCTGTCCCGCTCGTATTCGGATAGCATATCCGCGATTTCCGCGGCCTGAAAGCTCATATCCACTGCAAAATCAGACGCGATATTCCACGGGCTGTTATATTCATGAGCCAAATCGGGGCGCATTTTCAATTTTAAATTTTTGATATCATAAACCCCGGCCAGTATAACAGAATGAAAGGTAGGCTGTTTTCTTCTTCTGAGATATTTGTCCCGCAGCATCCCAAGGAATGAAAGAAAAATCCTCTGGCCGCTGGCCTGATCCACCTCGTCAATAATTAAAATCACAGGATTATCCGCTGTTTTACACATTTCTGAAATCAGATTGGATATCGTAAACAGATTCGTATCCAGGGAAGTTCTGCGGCTCATTTTCCCGCATTCGGTTTGTGAAGACTCTGAAATACCCCTTGTCTCCTGATAGGTAAGAGAATTGTGCAAAAGGCCGCATAAACGCTGCCCGAACGAAGTCTCTGTCTCATAAACATCATCGCTCATTCCCTCAAAGCTGATCGGGAACACACAATAGCGCCCTGACAAGCGTTCCGACAGAAGACTGAGAAGCGTTGTTTTCCCATACTGACGGGCCCGGTTGATTGTAAAATATTCTCCGCACGCCACCAGGCGCTCAATCTCATCCAGGCGCTTTTCCATATTGATCATATAATGCTCATTCGGGTAGCACGTTCCCGTTGTATTAAAATGTTTGCTCATGACATGGCTCCTCCCATTGAACCGGCTTTTTTCTATTATATACGCCCGGACATCGGGATTCAAGCCAGAGTTTCCGCCTGCTCCTTACTGCTCACACCCCGGCATCCCGCAGCAGCTCCCTCCTGTCGAGAATTTAAACATTTTACCGAAATAAACTCCTTGCATAAAACAGATCTTATATTATAATAGTAAGGTAGCCTGATGTTTCGGGGAGGCAGTCGCCCCGGCTTTCGCCGCCGGGGGAGGTACAGATGAGAGAACGGCATCCGGAAGTAGAGAAAGCGGCAGGATATCTGAATCATATTCCAAAATTTACGAAGAGAAAGCACACAGGAGAAGAGCTCAGGCAGATGCTCTCGATGCTCGGCGCGGCGCAGGAGGGGATGCGGATCCTTCATGTGGCTGGTACGAACGGAAAGGGCTCGGTCTGCGCGTTCCTCGACTCGGTTTTGAGGGAGGCCGGATACAGGACGGGGCTTTTTACGTCCCCGCATCTGGTTTCCGTGAAGGAGCGGTTTGTCTTTAACGGCAGGCCCGTTTCGGACGCCGTTTTTCTGAAGGCGTTTGAGGCGGTGAGGGAGAGGATCGGATCGTTTGAGGCAGAGGGCCTTGGACATCCGTCGTATTTTGAGTTCCTGTTTTTTATGTTTATGGCAATGGCGCGGGAGGAGGCGCTTTGCCCGGATTTTGTGATCCTGGAGACCGGGATGGGGGGGAGGCTGGACGCGACCAATTGCATTGTCCGTCCGCTGGTCACGGTGATCACCTCCATCAGCCTGGATCACACGGAGTATCTGGGCGCTGCGATCCCAGAGATTGCGGGGGAAAAGGCCGGGATTATCAAGCCGGGCGCGCCGGTGGTGTATGACAATACCGTGGAGGAGGCGTCGGAGGTGATCCGCAGGCGCGCGGGGGAGCTTGGCTGTCCAGCCTGGCCGGTGGATGCGGGGCTTTGCAGGGAGTATGAGCTTCTGGACGGCTGTATAGAGGCTTTTGTGTATACACAGCCGGGCCGGACGCGGGAGTGCTGCCGGCTGGAGATTCCGTTTGCGGCAGAGTACCAGCTTGTGAACGCCCTCCTGGCGTTTCGGACCGCGCTTCTTTTGGGGATCGGAGAGGCTGCGATATGCCGCGGAATCCGCAAAACAGTCTGGCCGGGGCGGATGGAGGAGCTTCGGCCGGGCCTGTTTGTGGACGGCGCGCATAATGAGGCCGGGATCCGGGCCTTTTCGCGGGCGGCGAGGGCTGTCTCGGACCGCCGCGGGGCAGGGCGCAGGATTCTTTTGTTTGCAGTTGTGTCGGATAAGGATTATGAGCGGATGGCTGAGGCTTTGCAGGAGGAGCTCGCGCCGCATATGTGGCTTTTGACGCGCGTGGGGAACAGCCGGGGACTTGAGCTGTCAACGCTTTACGGCGTGGTTTCGCGGGTTTTGGAGGCGTCTTCCCGCGCGGGCGCGCATGGGGAGGAGACGGACCGCGGGGAGGCGGGGATATTTCCGGATACAGGTTCTGCGCTGGCTTTTGCAGAGAAGGCGGCCCGGGACGGGGATCTGATCTTTTGCGCGGGTTCCCTGTATCTGGCGGGTGAGATAAAGGATGAGATTCGGCGTTTGGAGGAGGAACGAACATGAGCGATGAAGCGTTAAATATAAATTTTGATGAAGAGATTAAACAGTTTAAGCCCTGCCTGGAGGTGGAGGCGATCGGCGACGCGATTGTAAAGAGCGATTTGACGGATATGTCGGATATCATAATGGAGCTTTTAAAGCAGGCGTAGAGATAGGCGGTGGAAATGGATCAGATGAAAAAAATCCGCCTGGCCGCCAACAGCTTTTATAATGCCGGACTGGAGCGGGCGCAGAGAAGAGACTTGACGGGCGCGGTCTACTGCCTGAAAAAGTGCCTGAACTTGAACAAATACCAGGTAGACGCCAGAAACCTTCTGGGGCTTATCTATTATGAGATGGGCGAGGTGTCGGAGGCGCTGGTGCAGTGGGTCATCAGCATGAATTTTATGGAGGAGAACAACCGCGCGGATTTCTATTTGGAACAGATCCAGCGCAAGCAGGAGCGCCTGGACATTGTGAGCCAAAATGTGAAAAAGTACAATCTGGCCCTGTCGCAGGCCCGCAGCGGGAGCGACGATCTGGCGGTGCTGTCCCTGACCCGCGTTGTGGAGTCAAATCCGAGATTTGTAAAGGCCCATCTTTTGCTGGCTCTTTTGTATATTATCCATGAGGACTACACCAAGGCGGGGAAATCGCTCTACAAGGTGCTGCGCATTGACAGGAATAACCCCAAGGCGAACTGGTACATGTCCATTGTCAAGGCCAGGACGGGAAAGGCGGAGATTGAGCGCAAAAAGATAAAGAATGCATTTTCCCACAGGCAGATGCAGGATGATGACGTGATCATCCCGCCCAGCTACAAGGAGAATACGGGACTGCAGACGATCTTAAATATCGGGGCCGGGCTTCTTCTGGGGGCTGCCGTGATCTTTTTCCTGGTCATGCCTGCCATGGTGAAGCGGCTGAATAACCAGCATGTGGAGGAGTTAAAGCAGTACAATGAGCAGCTCGCCCAGAAGAACGGCGAGATCGAGGGCTTAAACCAAATGATGGCGGGCTATGAGAATGATAAGGAGTACGCGGAGCAGCAGCTCGACACGTATTTAAACAGCAGCGACAATGAGGTGAGCCAGTATGCGATCCTGGTCAAGATGATGCAGGCCAGGCAGAGCGACAATCTGACCGACGCGGTCATGCTCTATCCCGGCTTTGACCCGTCCCTCTTTACGGACGAGACAGTGCGCGCCGTGGCGGAGGGGATCAAGCAGGATATTGAGACAAACGGGTATGAGACACTGGAGGCGCTGGCTTACACCATGTGGTCCGCAGGCCGCATGGGCGAGGCAGTCACGTATTATCAGACCTGCCTGGCGATACGCCCGGACAACCCTGCTGTGCTTTTAAACCTGGGCATGATCAACCGCGCCCAGAACCAGACAGACGCCGCGGTGGAGCTTTTTACGCAGATTGTGACGCAGTATGCGGATTCGGAGCAGGCGCAGCGGGCCAGCCAGGAGCTGGCGGAGCTGGCGCCCCAGACAAGGCCGGCTACCGTGCCGGGCCAGTCGATCGTGAACCGCGGCGAGGGCGTAGTGCCGGAGAGCACGGCCGGGGCGCAGGAGACGGAAGCAGGGACAGAAGAATCCGCGGCGGAGAGCGAAAGCGGGGGTGAAGGCGAAGGAGAAACAGAGAGCGGGGCCGCCCGTGAGACCGGCGCAGGAGACGAAGAAGGCGGGGAGACGGCCGCGTCCCGGGAGGCGGAAAGCGAATAGTTCACGGAACGGCTGCTTTTTAGCCGGGCCGTGAATAGCAACCTTTTTACGATAGGGATGTTCATCCTGTTTCGTGAGAGATGGGGGCATGCCAATACAGCGGGAATGATGGTTTCAAATACAGGACGGTCCTGGGGGAATACCCCGAAAACAGTATAAATAAGGCGTTGCGAAAGAAAAAGGCCGCGGGCGGCAGGTGGTTTTTCGCAGCGCCTTTTGCGTGGAATTTTGCGTAAGGATCTGTTAAAAGACGGCGGACGGAGAAGGCGCGGGCAGGAACCGGATGCGGCAGGCTATGGCAGATGACTGCGCAGAAGTTTAAGCTGACGGAACGGTTACATTATTGCAGGTTAAGGAGAGTGGCTGGCATGGAAAAGGAATTGTTTAGCTATGAGGCGGATGGGACGGCGCTGATCATCCATCTGCCCGGGGAGGTGGATCACCACAATTGCATTACATTAAAATATGAGACGGATCTGCTTTTGGAGGAAAATTATATCAACCGGATTGTGTTTGATTTTACCTCCACGGAATTTATGGACAGCTCGGGGATCGGAGTGCTCTTAAGCCGGTATAAGCAGATGGAAGGGAGCGGCGGCACGGTGGCCGTGTACGGGGTGGGGCCGAGGATTGGGCGGATCCTTAAAATCGGCGGCGTAAACCGCCTGGTGCAGGAATACCGCTCCAGGGAAGAGGCGCTGGGAAAGCCGTGAGCGAGAGGGTGAAAGGAGAAATGCGGACGTGGAGGAAGAAAAGGCAATGAAGCAGAGTGAGGCAAGGGACTGGATGAGAATGGAGATCGAGAGCAGCTCGAGAAACGAGGAATTTGCCCGTGTGACGGCGGCGGTCTTTTTAAGCCGCCTGGATCCGACGCTGGAGGAGATAAATGACGTGAAAACAGCCGTATCCGAGGCGGTGACGAACTGCGTGATCCACGGCTACGAGGGCGGCGCGGGCGTGATTTACATAGAGGCGCAGACAGAAGGGCGCGATTTTGTGATATCCATCCGGGACGAGGGAAAGGGGATCGAGGACGTGGCGCGCGCCATGGAACCGATGTATACAAGCGATACCACAGGAGAGCGATCCGGCATGGGATTTTCCTTTATGGAAGCCTTTATGGACGAGGTGGCGGTGGATTCGCAGCCAGGCCGGGGAACCCGGGTGACGATGAAAAAGAAAATCGGCAGGTGAACCAATGGATGAGACCATGAAACTGATTGAGATGGCTCACAACGGGGATAAGGCAGCCAGAGAGCGGCTGGTAATGGACAACGTAGGGCTGGTCTGGAGCATTGTCCGGCGCTTTACGGGAAGAGGATGTGAGACAGAGGATTTGTTTCAGATTGGGAGTATTGGCCTCATCAAGGCAATCGATAAATTTGACACGGCGTATGAGGTCCGCTTTTCCACCTATGCCGTACCGATGATCGCCGGCGAGATCAAACGTTTTCTGAGGGATGACGGCATGATCAAGGTGAGCCGTTCCATCAAGGAAATGGGGGTGCGCGTCGCGGCGGCCAGGGAAACGCTGTCCGGCCTTCTGGGCCGGGATCCGACGGTGGACGAGCTGGCCGACCGTCTGGGGGTCAGCCGCGAGGAGGTCGCTGCCTCCCTGGAGGCCGGCAGCCAGGTGGAGTCTCTCTACGCCCCGTCCGGATCAGGGGATGACAATAATTTAACGCTCTTAGACCGCGTGGCCGAGGAGCGGGAGGCGCATGAGGAACTTCTCGACCGCATGGTCCTCGGCCAGCTTTTAAAGGCGCTCGACCGGCAGCAGAGGGAGATCATCATCCGGCGCTATTTCTACAATCAGACGCAGACGCAGATCGCAAAGCTCCTGGGCATCTCCCAGGTCCAGGTTTCGAGGATGGAGAGAAAGATTTTGAAGGAAATGAGGCGGATGCTTTAGAGTCAACAACCCCGCTGCAAGCAACGGGCATCAAACTTGCAGCGCTGCAGAGCAGCAGGGTATTTGACCCTCGCGGCAGCCGCCAAATGTGCATGCAAGCATGCCCGCCTGGCTCATTGCTCACGGGAATAAGTTTGAAAATGCGTCCGCCCGCCGGGAGAAAAACAGACGGCGGGATGGATATTTCAGATTTCAGATATGCTTTCCGGGGCGCATCATTTTTTTATGAATAAAACAGCCGTTTTATTTCCATACTATCCTTAAAAGAATCTATAAAAAAGGATGTGATGGAAATGGGTTTAGGTAAAAAGACAGGAATTTTTCTTCTGTTGTGCTGTATGGCCGCCATTGTGGCCGTGGTGTGGTACTGCCTTTTAAGCGTAGGGCAGGTTCCGGATCGCATGGACGGGACTTTTGTGGCCGTTCCGGCGATTGAGATGAAGGCGGAGATGGCCGCATGACGCAGACGGTGTATGTGAAGCTGAACCAGATCACACAGGTTCATGAAAAAGCCGTTTTTTTAAGCGATATCGCAGAGGTGTACTGCAGCGATAAGCCCACGGCCAGCAGATGCAGGGCGGTGAAGGTGCAGTCTATCCATTCCGATAAAGAAAAGCGGTATATGGGAAGCATTGTAGATATTGTGGCAAAGCTGGGGGAACAGGTTCCGGAGGCGGAGGTAAGCAGCATCGGCGAGTCGGATTTTATCATCGATTACCGCCCGCCGTCAAAGCCTCATTACGGCTGGCAGTGGCTGAAAACGGCATTTGTCTGCCTGACCTGCTTTGCAGGCGCCGCGTTTGCAATCATGACCTTTAATAACGACGCCAATGTGACAGACATTTTTAATGAGATTTACAGGCTGGCAATGGGAGCGGAGTCAAATGGCCGGACCCTGCTGGAATTCGGTTATTCCATCGGGCTTGCGATCGGGATCGTCGTATTTTTCAACCATTTTGCCGCCTGGAAGCTGAACACGGATCCCACGCCGCTGGAGGTGGAGATGCGCCTGTATGAGGAAAATGTGAATAAAACGCTGATCCAGAACAGCGGCAGAAAGGAGTCGGGTGTCGATGTTTCTTAGAGAATGCGCGCTTCTTTTGATCGGCCTCAGCGCCGGCGGCATCATCGCGGCCGGCGTCTTTGCATTCCTGGCCATGATCGGCGTTTTCCCCAGGCTTATGGGACGGACCAGGACAGGATCGCATATTTTTTTGTATGAAACGGCCATCATTCTGGGCGGTATTGCGGGAAATGTGATGGATCTGTATGAGATCCCGTTCCCGTTCGGGGCCGCCGGCAGCGGGATTCCGTTTTTGGGCCATGCGGTGCTGGGAATCTTCGGGGTGTGCTCCGGGATTTTTGTGGGCTGCCTGGTGATGTCGCTCGCCGAGACCCTTAAGGCGCTCCCGGTGATCAGCCGGAGGATCCGGCTGGCGGTGGGACTGCAGTATATTATACTGTCCGTGGCGCTGGGGAAGCTGTGCGGGGCGGTGGTCTATTTTGTGCATGGAATCGGAGAGTAGGGGGCTTTGGCGTAAGAGAGGGTGTTGGCAGGAAGAAAGGACTGCTGACAGGAGAAAGGACGGGAGACCATGGAGATTAATAAAAAGGAATACGGCGCATATGTGAAGGAGATCACGCCGGTACACAGCACGCTGAAAAACGTGTGCGCGGCCTTTGTCAGCGGCGGGGCGATCTGTGTGCTGGGGCAGGGGCTGATCAATGGCTTTAAGATGAATGGAATGGAGCAGGACGCGGCGTCCGCCTGGACGCTGATGTGCCTGATTTTCCTCAGCGTGCTTTTGACGGGGCTTAATGTATTTCAGAAGCTTGCCAAATTCTGCGGCGCGGGCGTGCTGGTGCCGATAACGGGGTTTGCCAATTCGGTGGCTTCGCCGGCGCTTGAGTATAAGGCAGAGGGACAGGTGTTTGGAATTGGGTGTAAGATCTTTACCATTGCTGGGCCGGTGATACTGTATGGAATATTGGCAAGCTGGGTGCTTGGAGTGATTTATTGGATTGGGGGAGCGATGGGGGTTATTTGATAAGTGGATAGGAAAACAGATAATTAATCTGGTGATTAGTTTTATAAGCAGGATGATGGATGGATAAAATGGTTCATTATTCTGCTTTTTATTGTATTTCTAAAGTTTTTAGACTATAATGACATATATTGAGTGTGAAGTATCTGTAAGACAGGCGTGCATATCATAGTGAAGAATAGTTTGTTTTATATTAATCCAGAATATGCAAATAAGACGTATATAGTTACTTAAGACAAATAGACAGGAGGTAAAACGGTGTTTTTAAAGCAAATACAGGTCAAGAACTTCAGGTTGTTGATGGATTATAATGTAGTATTGGATGAAGGTTTGACACTTTTCGTAGGAAAAAATAATGCAGGGAAAACCACGCTTATGAATTTGATCAAACTGGTGGTTGAAGGCAGCAAATTAAGATTTATCATATATGACAGCGGATCAAAAAGAAACATTACCAAGTTCTCATAATGGTTTAGGATACAAGAATCTTATAAAAATCACATTATTGTTGAAAGAATTTGCCAGAGATGTAAGGCAAAACGCTAAAAGCGCTATTCCTATTCTATTTTTAGAGGAGCCTGAGGCTCATATGCACCCTCAATTGCAGGCGGTATTTGTAGGACATTTAGAAGATGTTCTTTCAAAGTTTTCAGGAAATCCAATTCAGATTATAATGTCTACACACTCTTCACATATAGCAAATACAGTGCCATTTAAAAATATACGGTATTTACGGAAAAAGTCAAATCAGGTTATCTGCAAAAATTTAAATGAGTTTTGTGGAGAAAAAGACAGAATGGGAGAAGAGTATGAGAAAAACATTGATTTTCTGCGAAAGTATTTGACACTTAGCAGGTGCGATCTATATTTTTGTGATAAAGCTATTTTGGTAGAAGGAGCTGCAGAGCGTCTGTTGTTGCCGGATATGATAAAGAAATGCGAGAGGGCAGGAAAATTTGCCGGAGTAACTCCTACATTAACCTCCCAATACTGTACTATCATTGAAGTGGGAGGTGCGTATGCACACCGTTTCTTTGATTTTGTGGATTTTTTGGAAATTCCCACTTTAATTTTGACGGATATTGATTTTGTCGATAAGAATCAAAGAAAGGCTCTGCGAAAAAATGCAGATAATACATCTAATAGTACTATAAAGAAATGGGGACATGATATACTTAATATAGCATTAACGAGGAAAATTGATTTAGAACAAATACTTGCTTTAACTGATGCACAGAAAACGAATGGACTTCGTCATCTGGAATTTCAAATGGAAGAGAACGGGGCCTATCCGCGAAGTCTGGAAGAAGCGATTATGAATGTTAATCGAGAATATTATGGAATAGAAACAGAGGAAAGGGACATTGATTTTGATGAAAATGAAGAGAGAAAGACAGACTTTGCACTGGATTTGATTTTAGGAGACATATCAGATAATTATCAAGTCCCATCTTATATTGAAAAGGGACTTGTATGGTTAAATGGTCAGTCAAAAGTTCCTGATTCTGTAAAAGTAAAGAAAAAATTAAGGCGACCTTATAAAAAGAGAATAAATGCGAAAACAGACAAGAACACTGGAGGAGATATTGGTGTCGAGCAAATATGAAATAGCTAAGAAAAGAGCAGATGAAATAGATGCCGAAATTATAGAAACCCTAAAGACAGGTAAGAACTTCCGAGTCGAGGCAGGGGCTGGATCGGGAAAGACGTATTCTTTTAATAAAGTGATTGAATGGGTGGAAGATAATTACTGGGAAAATCTTAAGATGAAAAAACAGAGTGTGGCATGTATTACATATACTAATGCAGGGGTAAATGTTATCGCATCAAGATTACGCACAGATAATTTTATAAAGCCAATGACAATTCATTCATCTGCATGGGAACTTATTGGACAATTTGCGCAAGATTTAAAACGGCTGGTGATTGAACTGGGATTAGTGCCAGAAGGGGTAACAGAAAAGGATTTTGATAAGATACAATATACTGTTGGGGCAAGATATGTAGAGAATAAAATAATATAGGATTCTATTTGATGAGTATTTGACAATACATGATATTATGGAAAACATTGGATGGTTGAGTTGAGTATGGTGAGAGCCAGAGTTATACTCGCCGATATGCAAGATAATGTAAGAAGATAAACTGTAGGTAAGGGAGAAGATGGATTTGATGTCGGAAAAAAGGCTGAATAATACAATATTTTTAATGTATCTTGTGACAGAAAATTATCGTAAAAAATATGGCCTCTCCAGACAGGAGTATTTGCAGTTGGATAAGAAATATAAAATTTTAAATTATATTTCAGAGTGTCCGGATGTTTTTGATAGTATGACAGAGGCGGAAATGGTGGAGGAGGTTGATCAATATGTATCAGAATCTTAAATATGTCTTATACCACGGGACAATCGCCACTATTGAGAAAATTGATATAAGTCAGGGAAAAGGAAGGAAAGATTTTGGAAAAGGGTTTTATATGGCTGTTTCTCGCGCCCAGGCAGTAGGCATGATGCATAAAAAGTATAAAGAGGCAGTCAGACGGAGCAGGAATAAAAGAGATTCTGATTTTACGGAACATCTTTATCAAATTGAATTGGATGCTTTGGCAGTTAAAACTTTAAAGATAAGATTTTTTGAACAGGCAGATGAGGATTGGCTGGATTTTGTTCTCATGTGCAGGGAAAAGGGAGGAACAACACATGATTATGATATGGTAATTGGGCCGACAGCGGATGATGATACTATGCTGTGTCTGAAAACATACTGGGATGGCCTATATGGAACAGTTGGTTCGTCTGAAGCAAAAAGGATTCTCCTGAACAATTTGGAGACAGAAAACTTAGGAATCCAGTATTTTATTGGGAAGCAGGAAGTTGTGGATCATGTAATAAAGAGTATGAAAGAAGTAGATTGGAGATGACATTGTGAAGGAGAGTAAAATTGAAACGACAATCGGTTTGTGTATAGTTGCGCTGAGTAAATTTCTGATGAAGAAATATAGTGTGTCAGAAGAAGAAGCGTATCAGCGGCTTATGGAGATGGAATTATATGAACTGTTACTTGATGCAGATACTCGACTTTATTTGGAACCGAATGAGTTTCTGATTCGGTGCTGTGAGATGGAATGTGATAAAGGAAAAGAGGCATTGTATAGATTTATAAGCACAGATTAAATGTAGAGGAAAAATGATTTGGCTGCTACTGGGACGACAAGATGATTTGGAAAGAGAATTATCAATTAAATGTATCAGAGGAAATCGAAGATGAGGTCAGGAATATGTGTTCGTATAGCCAGGTGATAGAGGATAGAAAGAGAAAACATTACTGATTGTAGAGGCAGAATATTATGTGTATAATAAGACTAAAGCATACTTAAGTGTACAAATTTTGTACAAGGACCACATATTATTCAGATAAAGAGATAGGGAACCATGAAATACGCTATTGATAGATATGAGATAGGGTCAGAGAAAGAGGTTAGTGCAGATATCTTTTATAATAAGTATATTCCCCGGAAAAAGGACAGGTTTTTTTGTCCTGAATGCGGTGAGCCAGTATTTTGGAGTTCCAGAGGAGGTTCACAGCCGGACAAGTTTTCGCATTACAACAAGACCGAACAGACCCCGGAATGTGATAAACGAGTGGACGGGCGCTCAGGATTGAATTTGTATGAGCGTGTTGGATTGCCTCTTTATCTGTCTATCAGAGCTGTTAATCAGTTTTCTCTGATGATAGGATTTCCTGCGGTTGGCAGTAAAGCGGCATAAGAATTTGCCCAAAAAGTCAAGAATGCAGCCGCCCCAAAAGATTTGGACGCCCCTGCAGAACTCACCGCGTTTCCGGTTTATGTAGGACTGCCGGATGTCAATGTAGCAGAGACCAAAGAAGACTTTTTGAAGCTTGGCGCAGATGCAGTGTTTACAGATGGACTTCTTGCATCCATAGAAATAGCCGATATTGATCATCTTCAGCCCAGTATGGCAGGATTTTCCATTTCAGATGGAGGGACGGCAAACATAAACTTTGGCGTGTCAGACGGGGCGCTGGCGATTAGAGGAATTAACGATTGATCATGGACAGAGGGTTACTGCTGAAAAGCGTATAACGGAAACGGTAATTTTTTATATTTTTTTCAAGGGCGGCTGTCCATTCACCTGGGGCCGCCCTGGCTTTTTTTATAAATAACCAGTCAGCCTTTGTAAGCTGTGTCCGCCAGAGTAAACAATAACCGACTATGCCCCCGCACGGAGGAAAGTGATCAAACAGCTTGACAAAATTTAACAGGGGGGGGGATACAATAGAGGAGATGAAAAGCATCAAAGGAGGAATCTGGAAATGAAATTGACAAAAGCAATGCTCGCGGGAGCCATCCTTTCCGCGCTCTCAGCAGGCACGGCCTTTGCCGGGACATGGGAAAAGGGCCAGGCGCCGAACCAGGATAGGTGGCAGTATTCTAACGGGGACGGAACCTATGCCAGGGATGGCTGGCAGTGGATCGACGGAGATAACGACGGGACGGCGGAGTATTACTATTTTGACAGTGAGGGCTGGATGCTGTCCGACACCATAACGCCGGACGGGAACCGGGTAAACGCGGACGGCGCGTGGGTGATAGACGGCGCGGTACAGACGCAGCAGGTAAATGCGCTTCCTGCTGCAGCAGCAGAGGATACCGCTGCGCCGGCCGGCATGGGTATAAGCGGGACATACAGCTATTACAGCACATGGTATGCTAAAACGGGAAATATCGATACAAGCGGCGCAGGCAAAGATCTTTCTTATGCAGGCAGTGTTACGATCACAGAAGTGGACAGCAGCACGATACATGTAGTGCTTGGCAAATTTACGTATAGTCCGGAAGGCGTCGTCGTCCTGAAAAAGCAGGGCGATACGTATGTGTTTGATTCCTATCTCGGGCAGGATTGGGGCGAACTTTATGCCAAAAACTATGTGCCGGAAGTGCGTTTTAACGGAAACAGCGTCGAGATAGCGCAAAAAGATTTTATGTATAATATAGGAGACATAATCTCCTGGAGGACATATAACCGATAAACAGAATCCCGGGCTGCACTCATTTTAACGGATTTTATGAAGGAGGAAAACTCAAAAATGAAAAAGACAATAAAAACTTTCGTATGCGCAGGGCTTGCGTCCTGCCTCGTATTGGGGACTATGACCGCTTCCTTTGCGGGTCCGGCTGCGGAAGCCGCCGTATCGCAGACGCAGCAGGCTGATACGAGCGCCGCGGCGGATGTGGCGGGAGACTCCGCAGCCGCGGCGGATACGGCGGCAGATTCCGCGGCCGGCGCGGCGGCTCTCTGGATGTGGACGGAGAACGCGGACGGGACGCGCGTGATGGACGAGGCCTTGATGCATCAGGACTTCAATGATTTTTTCAATTTTATGGCCTCTTTTGACGGCAAAGAGTTCCCGTATCATTCCACGCAGGAGACGGTGGCCGCCTGGGCGCAGGTTTCGGAGAGGGGAGCGGCGTGGAAGGCCCTGTTTGACCAGTATGGCATCCCGTATGACCTCTGCGGGGAGAATCCGTACCAGGCAAGGGGCGCCGCGTTCACGACCGCGCCGGGCAAGTCGGCGGACGAGCAGTACAGCGTGGCCGGAGCTGTGCAGATGATGATCTGGATTCTGACAGACGGGATGTCCCAGGCAGAGTTTAACATGAGTATCGCAGGGGACGGGGCGGTTACCGTAACCGCTTCCCTTCAGATGTTTGGATAATACGGAAGGACGGCCCGGCAGGGCCGGGTTCAGGCAGCCAAAACGGCTGCCTGAACTATTGCCCGGCACAGGAATGGCAGACTGCGTCCGCGGATAAACAGCGCCCGTGGATGCATGCAATGCCGCGCCTGCGCCAGGCCAATCACGCGCAGAAGGGAAAGAGACGATGAGGCAGCGAAAGAGGACGGCCGTATGGCTTTTCTGTATGATTTTTATAACCGCCGCAGGCGTATGGCATGGCAAAGGCCGGGCCCTTGCGGGGTGGATCGAGACGCCGGAATTCCGCTTTATGGAGGAGGACGGCAGCTTTAAGACAGAGGAGCGGTATCAGAGCGAAAGCGGGGACGGCGGCGATCATGTATTTCTCGGCCGGCCGTCTGTTTGGCTCCCGGATAACGGGGTGCTTGTGCAGTATACTGTATACGCTGGGGATCTACCGGCTGGGGAACTGCTATACGCGCTCGGCGTACGGGGAGTTCCTTGCCATGATGTTCCTGCCGCTCGTGATATACGGCTTTTACGAGGTCTTTTTCGGCGATGGACAGAAGTGGGCGTTTCTCACGATCGGCCTGACCGGCGTTTTGCAGAGCCACATCATCACCGCCGCGCTGACAGCGGCCGCGTGCTGTGCCGCGGGCCTCATCTGCATCCGGCGGATCTTTAACAGGGAGCGCTTCGCCGCGCTTACAAAAGCCCTCGCATTTACGGCCGGCCTTAACCTGTGGTTCCTGTTCCCGCTTGTGGACTATATGCGGGCGGGGATCAACCTGGATGCGCTGCAGTACCCGGGGGACAGATACGCGCTGACGCTGTCCAAGCTTTTGGAGCTGTTTCCCATCGCCATGGGGGCCACGCCGTCCATCGACTACGGGGCAAGGGATTCCATGGCCTTAGCCCTCGGTTTCCCGGTACTGGCCGCCACGGGCCTGCTTATTTTTTCAGTGGATGCAGCAGAAAAAAGAGGCGGCGGGAGAGAGCGCGCAGGAAGAGGATGGAAATGAAAGCAGGGCGCATGCGGGCCAGGCTCTGGCGCGCCGGTTCCTTCTGATTGGAGGCGCGGCCGCCTTTGCCTCCCTGGCGCTGTTTCCGTGGAAATACCTGATGCAGTTCGGATGGTTCCGCCTGGCGGCCTCCTATATCCAGTTTCCCTGGCGTCTGGTCGGCGCAGCCCTCTGTTTCCTCTCCCTGGCCGGCGGCTATGCCGTCAGCCGCCAGTGGGGAGGCGCGCGCCGCTTCCGGGCCGGAAGGGTATGCGGATCTGCCGCTGTTTTATTATCCCGGCTACCGCGCGGTAAGCGCGGACGGCGGCCAGCTTCCGGTGATCCGTTCGGAGGACGGCCTGGCGCGCGTGCTCTTCGCGGGGGAAGCGCGGGGGGAGATCCATGTGTTTTACAGGGAACGAAGGCTGTGGAGGCTGTGTGAAATCATTTCTGTGGGAACGCTTGCGCTGTTTGCGGTTCTTTTCATGAGAGGCGGGGGAAAGAAGAAAGGCAAATTCATCTTGCGTCCCCGGCCGTCTGATGTTATGCTATAGCAAAGGGTAAGATCGTCTGTCCTTAGGAACTGTTAAGAAATCACTTTTAAGATTGCCTGTCTTTTTCTCCGGCAGCGCTATTAAACGTGATTTCTTAACAGTTCTTTACCTGAAAATATAAGGGCAGTCGCATCAAGCGATATCATTTCATATGAATGTGCTCCAGGCATCTCACGGCGCCTGATTTTGTGAGATTTGGGAGTGCATACGACCGCACAGGAGGAACAGGGTTTGAAACAGATTTCAATTCTGGTTCCCTGCTACAACGAGGAGGAGAACATCCGCCCCTTCCGGGAGGAGATTCGCCGTGTGTTCAGGGAATCTTTTTCAGATAAATACACGCTGGAGCTTTTATACATCGACGACGGCTCCAGGGACAGGACGCTTGAGCGGATCCGGGAGCTGGCCAGGGAGGATCCGGATGTGAAATACCTGTCTTTTTCCAGGAACTTCGGAAAGGAAGCGGCCCTTTACGCGGGCCTTGAGCATGCCTTCGGCGATTATGTGGCGGTGATGGACGTGGATCTGCAGGATCCGCCCTCCCTGCTCCCGGAGATGGCAAAGGCGCTGGAATCAGGCGAATACGACGTAGCGGCCGCGCGCCGGGAAGATCGGAAGGGAGAGCCGCCGGTGCGATCCTTTTTTGCCCGTTTATTTTACCGCCTGATCCGGAAAATATCGGATGTGGACATCGTGGACGGCGCCAGGGATTTCCGCCTGATGACGCGCCAGTATGTGGAAAGCCTTCTGGAGCTTAAGGAGTACAACCGCTTTTCAAAAGGGCTCTTTGGATGGGTGGGCTACCGGGTCAAGTGGATTGCCTATGAGAACATTAAACGGGAAAAAGGGAACACAAAGTGGTCGTTCTGGAAGCTGTTTTTATACAGCATCGACGGGATCGTGGCCTTCTCGGTCGTTCCGGCCGTGATGGCGGCCGCATTCGGCGCAGTGTTCTGCGCGGCGGCTTTTTTATTCCTGTTTGTGGTCTTTATCAGAGCCATGATTTACGGCGATCCCGTGGCCGGGTGGCCGTCGCTGGTCTGCATCATCCTCTTTGTGTCCGGGATCCAGTTCTTCTTTATGGGCGTGCTGGGGGAATATATGGCAAAGACCTATATGGAGGTCAAGAGACGCCCTGTATACCTGTGCAGGGAGTCGAATCTCGGGCGCAGGAGAGAAGAGGATAAAGGCGCGTAAATGTGCGGCCTGGCCGCGCCCTGTCTGGAGAACTGGCCCGGCGCCGTTCAGGCCTGCTTACAGTCCGGAACCATTCAGGCCGGGATCGCATACGATGGTAGGAGGTCAGGCGGCCTTATGGATGAAACATTTTTCAGACATGTCCAAAGCCGTGAAAGGTCACCCGTTACTCGTATTTTGTAAACATTTCATAAATCCGCACTTGACCAATCTGGAAGGTTTTGCTATAGTAGATAGGGTAAGACCAGAGTGTTTTTAGTTACTGTCCACATCCTGCAGCCCGGTTTGTATGCAGTAACACGCTTCATAACGCACATAAACTGTTAAAAATGTCATACGTGCGGTTTTGTGTTGCTTCCCTCGGGAGGGGTTTTTGTAAATATGAATTTACAGATAATTCCCCACAGTGATTGGAGTCTGGATCGTAACATGCTTACACTCCAAAAAACATCAAAGTAATTGTAAGAAGGGGAAGGGTGATATGAAGAAAAAAATCAAGTCGATCCGGAGGCAGATCATATCAGGATACAGCAAGGTGATCCTGGTTATGTGCCTGTTGGTGGCAGTCTCCCTCATTTCGCTGACGCGGGTGAGCCGGGATTACCATGTGGTATCCAACAACCGGAACAATCAGGCGGATACACAGTCGGCGCTTGCCAAGCATTACGAATGGCTGGAGACGTATACGGAGAGCATCCAGAATGGAACGCAGTTTACGGGAAGTTTGGATTACAATACCTGTCTGCTGGGGAAATGGCTGGCCGGGACGAATTCAAAGGATCTCTCGGATTCGGTGATCAGAGAAACGCTGGATTCACTGATAGGGCCGCACCAGAGGATGCACACGCAGGCGGCCGATATTCTGGCGCTTGCAAAGACGGATAAGGATGCGGCGTACGCAAAATTTCAGGAGGAGATCAAGCCTCTGACCGAACAGGTCATCGCTGGCCTTGACACGATCTCCAACCGTTATCAGCAGATTGCGAATGAGACGTCCGAAGAGCTGGATCGCCTGATCCTGATCATGATTGTGCTAAATATTGTGAGCGCCCTGATTGGGTTTATACTGGCGGTATTCTACGGAAACCGCTCGTCAAAACAGATTTCCCGCCCGATTACCGCGGTGGCGGAGTGGTCTGAGCGTCTTTCAGAGGGCGCGGATCAGATTGAATTTGACAAGAAGATCCTCGCGGGCAATGAGGAGAATGAGATCGGCTCCATGATCCACTCATTTGAGCGCATGGTGGACAGCATCCACCAGAATGTGGAGGTAGTAAAGCGCCTTGCCCAGGGCGATATGACGGTATTTGTCAATATCCGCTCACAGGATGACTCGCTGGGAAAAAATCTGTACCATCTGGTGCAGTCAAATGATTTTATGTTTGCAAAGATCATCCGCATCGCGATGTCTGTCGCGTCCGCGTCGCAGAATATTGCAAATGCGAGCCAGATGCTGGCGGATACAGCTTCCAGGCAGGCGGACGCCGTGCGCGAGCTGAACGCTTCCACGGACGAGACGAGAGATCTTGTAAATGAAAATGCCAAGCAGATGGCCCAGGCCACGGAGCTGTCTCAGTCAATGCGCCGCGATATGGAGGAGAGCAACCACAAGATGAGCCTGCTCGTCGAGTCAGTGGATGAGATCAACAAGTCCTCGCAGAAGATCGCGAACGTGATTAAACTGATTGATGATATCGCGTTCCAGACGAATATCCTTGCCTTAAACGCGGCGGTGGAGGCCGCACGCGCCGGAGAAGCCGGCAAGGGCTTTGCCGTGGTTGCGGATGAGGTGCGCGTGCTGGCGCTTAAGAGCGCGGAGGCGGCGAATGAGAGCAAGGTGCTGATCGAGGCCACGATGAAGGCTACAAAGGACGGCAGCCAGACGAGTTCGGAGGCATTTAAGACCTTCCAGCACATTGTCACCGATCTGGATCAAATCAGCGATACGATTTCCAATATTTCCAGCTCCTCCAACAAGCAGGAGGAGGCGATTTCGCGCATCCACACGCAGGTCGGCCTGATCAATGATTCAATCACGGCGAATCTGTCCGTAAACCAGGAGGCGGCTGCCGCGAGCAGCGAGATGAGGGAGAATGCAAGGATTCTCGAAGAGGAGATGAACCAGTTCAACCTCCGCCAGAGAACGATGGGCCACGCTTATATTCCGCCCGAAAAGCAGGGAGACGAGGACTTTATCCGCGAGGCGAACGAGAACTACCAGAAAGCGCTTCAGAGAAATGTCGATCAGTCCCTTGGGATAGGACAGTGACAGAAAAGAGGTTGCCATTATTAAGAGCGTACAAAAAATCCGGTAAGGCGCGCATTGCCGCGCATTGCCGGATTTTTTTGCCGCTATATGTCTGTGCGCGTGATCTGCCTCCTGTGGCGCCCGCTTTGGCGCAGGAGCGTTTTCAGTCTGCCGCTGCTTTGTCCAGCGCCCGTTTTACCGCGTTGACCAGGGCCTGGGAGGTGTAAAGGCTGCCCTCCGGGTAGGAGAGGTTCTCTAAAGACTGGGCGGCCACGATCTGATCCGCCAGTGAGGCGGCGGCCGGGGCCATCAGCGGGTACATGGTTTCCACCGCGTCGCTTAGGCTGGTTACAGAGACGGCCCGGATGTAGTCCGCATCCACCGCGACCTCCACGTTTACATTTTGGCTGCCCAGGACAAGACAGGCGCTGTAGACGCCCGGTATGTAGGAAACGCTGTCCGCCGCGGCTGCGGCCGCTTCTTTTTTAGGGCGGAACATGATGAAAAACAGGGTGATCAGAAGAATGCCCAGGCCGATAAAAATGGCGGTATAAATAATTTCCTTCATGCGCAGCACGACAATTTTTGTTTTTGAGCTCATAAAAAAGCCCCCCGGTTTTATTTAATACAATCTATTACCGGAGAGGCTTTTTTATGCACATACCTGCGCTCCAACTGTTTGGGAAGCAAAGCCGTTACCCTGCGCGCATCTGTTATACATTGAAGCGGAAGAGCACCACATCGCCGTCCTTTACGACGTACTCCTTTCCCTCCATGCGGACCAGGCCCTTTTCCCTTGCGGCCGCGTACGAGCCGCAGTCCAAGAGATCCTGATAATTTACGACCTCGGCCTTGATAAAGCCCCTCTCAAAGTCCGAGTGGATCTTCCCGGCGGCCTGCGGGGCCTTTGTGCCCACGCGGATCGTCCAGGCCCTTGTCTCTTTCTCGCCGGCGGTTAAGTAGCTGATAAGGCCCAGGAGGCGGTAGCTGGCGGCGATCAGCTTTTCAAGGCCCGATTCGGCCAGTCCCAGATCCTCCAAAAACATCTTTTTCTCATCCTCGTCAAGCTCTGCGATTTCCTGTTCGATCTGGGCGCAGATGACAAAGACCTCGCTGCCGGTTTCGGCGGCAAAGGCGCGCACCTTATTGACAAACGCATTGTCCGCGGCGTCGCCTGCCAGCTCGTCCTCCGCGACATTCGCGGCAAAGATCACCGGCTTGGCGGTGAGCAGGTTTAAGGAATCAATAAACGCCGCCTCATCCTCGTCCGCGGCCTCATAGCCCTTTGCCAGCTTCCCGTCCTCCAGATGCGCGTAGAGGGCCTTTAAAACGGCAAGCTCTTTGGCCAGCGTCTTATTTCCCATGGCGCTTTTGGAAGTCCTGGCGATCCGGCGTTCGAGGATCTCCATGTCAGAAAAAATCAGCTCTAAGTTGATGGTTTCAATGTCGCGCAGGGGGTTTACACTCCCGTCCACATGGATGACATTGGGATCCTCAAAGCAGCGCACGACATGCACAATCGCGTCCACCTCGCGGATATTGGAGAGAAACTGGTTTCCCAGGCCCTCGCCCCTGGAAGCGCCCTTTACAAGGCCGGCGATGTCCACGAATTCAATGACAGCAGGGGTGATCTTTTCGGAGTCATAGAGGGCGGCAAGGCGCCCCAGACGGGCGTCCGGGACAGGGACAACGCCCACATTGGGATCAATGGTGCAGAACGGGTAATTGGCAGATTCCGCGCCGGCCTTTGTCAGAGAGTTAAACAGTGTGCTTTTGCCTACATTGGGCAGTCCAACGATTCCTAATTTCATGGCAGTTCATCCTTTCTCTTATATACGGCGCAAGTGGGAGCGCCGCTTCATATGAGCGCCGCCATGTACGGCCCGGGAGGGGCGTACGCAGCAGAGGCTCCGGTTTGTGCGGTGACAGGTCATATTGGCCCAAAATGCAGTCCTGGCCGGACGGCCGGGAAAAACAGGGCTGCGGCCCGGGGCCGACGTATACAAGGATACCATAGAATGCAGGGAAAGAAAAGAGATTTACTCTGAATCAGGCAAATTTTTGAGGGCGTCGCGCAACAGTTCAGATTGCCTGAACTGTTGCGGCGTCACCGTCGCTTCTTGTCGAATAAAATCGGCCGAATTTGTTTGATTTTTGGTGAATCACGAATTAAAATGATGGTATGCAGCCGAGCAGCGCAGAATCTTGCCAAACATGCGCCGTTCATGGTTAGAGCCGTGCCAGGAGAGACGAAAAGAAATGGGTGGGTAGAATGAAAAGCAGGCCGGACAGGAGGTGATATTGGTATTCGCAGTATCAGACATGGCAGCATTAACAAAAAGGAGATCAAAGAAGTATGACAAACGAAAAAGAAGTATTGATTCAGGAAATTGAAAACGCAAGGGAACGTTTGAATGCGAGTATCGATGAGAGAGAAGCTTATGGAACCATTTATAAGTGCAGCCTTGAGCTGGATCAACTTTTGAACAAATATCTTTTGACTGAATTCTGAACGGCATTGCATATATTTACATACTCAGCAAAAGCGGGGATGGGAAAATACGAGGTATTTCCCGTCCTTTTTTATGTGCGCGGGCGCGGGCGGGACCGCATAAGGAAGTTTGCCGCCAAAGCGGCATGCAGGCCGCCTGCATTTTTTTCGGAAAAATTCCTTGCTATTTCCGTCTATCTGTACTAAAATTAGGGTACAGGTGGAGGAAAGTGGTGAAAAGTGGTTCTAAATGGTTCTGAATGGTTCCAAAGTGGAGTACAATATAGATACAGGTGATTGCGATGTTCATGGGAGAATACAATCATACAATTGATGCGAAGGGACGTCTGATCGTTCCTTCTAAATTCCGGGAACAGCTTGGCGACGAATTTGTGGTGACAAAGGGTTTGGACGGCTGTCTCTTTGTGTATGATAATTCGGAGTGGAAGAACTTTGAAGAGAAGCTCCAGAAGCTCCCATTGACGAATCCGAACGCCAGAAAGTTCTCGCGTTTTTTCCTGGCCGGGGCATCGGCGTGCGAGGTGGACAAGCAGGGAAGGATCCTGCTTCCCGCGGTCCTGCGGTCCTTTGCGGGCCTTGAGAAGGAGGTTGCCCTGGTAGGCGTGGGAAGCCGGATTGAGATCTGGGATAAGGCGACCTGGGAGGAGAAGAATCAGTATGATGATATGGATGAGATTGCAGAAAATATGGAAGGCCTTGGCATATGATGTTTGAACATAAATCCGTGCTGCTTGGGGAGACGATCGAGAGCCTGCGGATCCGCCCGGACGGCGTCTATGTGGACGGGACGCTGGGCGGGGGCGGACATGCCTTTGAGGTCCTAAAGCGCCTTTCGGATAAAGGGCGCCTGATCGGCATGGATCAGGACGCGGACGCGATCGCCGCCGCCAGTAAGCGCCTGTCGCCGTTTGGCGGCCGGGCGGTGATTGTGAGAAGCAATTATGAGCAGATGGGCGGGGTTCTTTCCGATCTCGGCATCCGCGAGGTGGACGGGATCTGCCTGGATCTGGGGGTTTCGTCGTATCAGCTCGATACGCCGCTTCGCGGGTTTTCTTACCGGGAGGACGCCCCGCTGGATATGCGCATGGATCAGCGCGGCGAAAGAACGGCAAAGGATCTGGTGAATACGTACAGCGAAGGGGAGTTGTACCGCATGATCCGGGATTACGGTGAGGATCGGTTTGCGAAGAATATTGCAAAGCATATTGTACAAAATAGAGAGAAAAAGGAGATTGAGACTACGGGAGAGCTGACAGAGATTATACGGGCGGCGATTCCGGCCAGAATCCGGGCCACGGACGGGCATCCTGCCAGACGCACCTTCCAGGCTCTGCGGATTGAGCTGAACCGGGAGCTGGAGGTTCTTAAGAATTCTCTGGACGGGATGATTGACCGGCTGTCCCCGGGAGGACGGCTGTGCGTGATTACCTTCCATTCCCTGGAGGACCGGATTGTCAAGAACTGTTTCCGGTCCAATGAAAATCCCTGTACCTGCCCGCCGGATTTTCCGGTCTGCATGTGCAATAAGAAGAGCAAAGGGCGCGTGGCGACGCGAAAGCCCATCCTGCCTTCGCCGGAGGAGATTTCGGAGAATAAGCGGGCAAAGAGCGCGAAGCTGAGGGTGTTTGAACGGGCGTGACAGGGGCGTCCGCCCGGTTTTCGGCGGCGGAAAACGGATATCCGGAGCGCCCGGAGACAAAAGGACGCCGGACGGCTTAAGACGAGTATCAGGAGGTGACTGCCATGGCTGCGAGGAGGAGACGGCCTGACCAGGCCAGGACCTATGTGGATGGCAATACGGTCAGGAAAACAGAACGCCATACGTATGAGGAAGCCCCGGGACGAAGCGTCCGGGAGCAGAGCAGGCACAGCCGCAGGGTGATGAGAAACCAGGCGAAGGCCCGCTATGTGGACGGCCCTTATGTATTTGCGCTGACCATTGCGGCGGTTGTCACCTTGTTTTTATGCATGAATTACTTAAAGCTGCAGTCTTCGATCTCCTCAAGGCTCCGCCATATTGAGGAGCTGGAGCTTAAGCTGGAGCATTTAAAATCAGAAAATGATGCCCTGGAAACCCGTATCGACACGTTCCTGGACCTGGACTATGTGTTTAAGGTGGCTACAGAAGAGCTTGGCATGGTGTATGCCAATAAGGATCAGATTCTTTTGTATGATAAGACGGAAAGTGAGTATGTACGGCAGTATGAAGACATCCCAGAACACTAATGGCGGGCAGCCTTTTCGGAAATATATGAGGGAAAAGCTGGCAGTTACCGTCCTGGTAATTATGCTGGCTTTGTTTGCGCTTGCGTGGGTTTTATACCAGCTTGTGAAGGACAGGGGGGAGGCCTATAACCAGATTGTGCTTGGCCACCAGAATTATGAGAGCAGGACGATCCCGTTTAAGCGGGGCAGTATCGTGGACCGCAACGGGACGTATCTGGCGGTCAGCGAGAAGGTCTACAACCTGATCCTGGATCCCAAGATCATGCTGGAGAAGGATGAGCAGTACGAATATACGGAGGCCACAGTGGAGGCGCTTGTCGAGTGCTTCGGCTATGACAGGCAGGAGCTGATGAAGGTTCTGGAGGAGAAGAAGGATTCGCATTATGTGATCTATGCAAAACAGCTTGCGGCTGAGGATAAGGAGCGGTTTGAGAATTACCAGCAGGAGCGCAATAACGAATACCGTAAGCTCCCGGCTGAGGAGGGCGGCCACCGCCGGATCGCGGGAGTCTGGTTTGAGGATGAGTACCGGCGCGTCTATCCGTATAAGGAGCTGGCCTGCCACGTCCTGGGGTACGCCTTAAAGGACGGGACGGCCTCGGGCGGCGTGGAGCAGTATTACAACAGCGTCTTAAGCGGTGTGAACGGCAGGGAGTACGGCTATTTAAACGACGATTCCAATCTCGAGAGGACGGTCAAGTCCGCGCGCAACGGCCAGACGCTGGAGCTGACAATTGACGCCAATATCCAGAAGATCTGCCAGAAATATATTGACGAGTGGCAGGCGGGCATTGGCAGCAATGTGGCGGCCGTGATCGTGATGGATCCCAATACGGCGGAGATCCTGGCCATGGACACCAGCACGCGATATGATTTGAATGATCCGTATAATCTGGAGAAATATTATACAGAGGCGGAGATCGCGGCCATGGATGAACAGACCAAGGCCGAGGCATGGTACAGGATGTGGCGCAATTTCTGCATCAGCGATTCGTATGAGCCGGGATCGCCGCAAAAAGCCCTGACCGTAGCGGGCGCCATGGAGGAGGGGGCGATCGACGGGACGGAAACCTATAAATGCGAGGGCGTGCTGCACATCGGGGACTGGGATATCCACTGTGTGGCGAGAATCGCGGGGCATGGCCCCTTAACCATCACCCAGGGGCTGATGAAATCGTGCAATGTGGTTATGATGCGCATTGTGCAGCGCGAGGGCAGGGACAAATTTGCCGGCTACCAGAGCATTTTCGGCTTTGGGGCCAGGACGGGCATCGATCTTCCGGGCGAGGCGGAGGGCCTTATTTACAAGGCGGAAAACATGGATCCGTCCTCCCTGGCGACGAATGCCTTTGGGCAGAACTTTAACTGCACCATGATCCAGATGGCGGCAGCGTTTTCCTCCCTGATCAACGGAGGCTCCTATTATGAGCCCCATGTGGTGAAGCGCATTCTGGACGAGCAGGGCGCGGTAGTGCAGAAAAAGGACCCGCAGCTTGTGAGGGAGACGGTGTCAGAGAGCACATCGGCATTCATCCGCAACGCGCTTTACCAGACCGTGTCAGGCGAAGGCGGCACGGCGGGCGCGGCGGCGGTTGAGGGCTACGAGGTGGGCGGGAAGACGGGTACGGCGGAGAAGCACCCGCGCTCGGAAAAGAATTACCTTGTCTCCTTTATCGGTTTTGCGCCGGCCTATGACCCGCAGGTGCTGGTCTATGTGGTTCTCGATACGCCGCACCTGGAGGGAAAAGAACAGGCCCATTCCACCTTCGCCAGCGAGATTTTCAGCAAGATCATGGGGGAGATTCTTCCTTATATGAATGTATTCCCGGACGGCGACGCGGCGCAGCCGGAGGATGAGGAGCTGGCGGCGCAGGAAGAAGGCATCTTAAGCGGGCTCGGCCAGGAGGAAGGCGGGGAAGAAAACCCGGATGAGACGGAAGGAAACTGGGACTCCTACGACGAAGAATTCCTGGATCCGGGCGAGGATGAATACTACTACCCGGAGCGTCTGCCGGCCGGGGCGGATACGGATCCGGAGCGGACCGGGGACGGTTACGGAGGATTCCCGTTTGGGACTGCCGGGAGCGGAGGCGGCGCGTTTGGAACTTCGCCCGGAGACGGAAACGCCGGTTCACAGACGCCGGATGAGACCGGGGAAAGCGCGGCGGAGGGCGGGAGCGGCGAAGCCGGGACGGAGGCAGAGAGTGAAAGCGCGGAATCTGCGCCCGGGACGGAGAGCGGCAGATAAGGGAAGAATTACGGGCTGACAGCCCGGACAGTGATAAATCGTAACATAAAACGGGCCCCTGCCCAATATACTTTACCAATAAGACATGCGGGGGACGCGCTGTGAGCCGGAATCAGACGCATCACAGAGGAAGGATTGTATTTACCTTTATCGCGCTGTGCCTGTGCATGGCGGGGCTTTCGGGGCGGCTGTTTTACCTGATGGTTTACCGGGCGGAGTATTACAGCCAGATGGCCGAGGATCTCCACCAGAGGGAGAGGACAATCAAGGCTGCCAGAGGGCGTATCCTGGACCGGAATGGCGTGGTCATCGCCGATAACCGGACAGTCTGCACCATTTCCGTGGTCCACAACCAGATTGAGGAGCCGGAGGAGGTGATCCGGGTTCTGAGCGCAGAGCTTGGGGTGGATGAGGAGACGGTCCGGAAAAAGGTGGAGAAGTATTCGGCCAGGGAGATCATTAAGACAAATGTAGATAAAAAGGACGGGGACCGCATCCGCCTGGCAAAGCTGGCCGGCGTGAAGGTGGATGAGGATTACAGGCGCCATTACCCGTACGGCAGCCTGGCGTCCCGGGTGCTTGGCTTTACAGGCGGCGATAATCAGGGCATTATCGGCCTGGAGGTGCAGTATGAATCCTGGCTTAAGGGGCAGGACGGCATGATCCTCACGCTGTCGGACGCCGCCGGGGTGGAGATTGAGAACGCCGCGGAGGACCGCCTGGAGCCTGTGGCGGGGCATGATCTGGTGACGAGCCTGGATGTGAATATCCAGAAATACGCGGAGCAGGCGGCTTACCAGGTTCTCGAAAAGAAACACGCGAAAAGCGTTTCCATCATTGTCATGAATCCCCAGAGCGGCGAGATCCTGGCCATGGTCAACGCGCCGGAATTTGATCTCAACGAGCCGTTTACGCTGATTCCGGGAATAGCGGCGGACGCGGAGGGGAAAAATACGGAGGAGCTCTTAAACCGGATGTGGAGGAACCGCTGCATCAATGACACGTATGAGCCCGGCTCTACGTTTAAGATCATTACAGCCGCCGCCGGGCTGGAGGCCGGAGTCGTGTCGCTTGCAGACACGTTTTCATGCCCGGGCTTTCGGATCGTGGAGGATCGGAAGATCCGCTGCCACAAGACGAGCGGCCACGGCAGTGAAAATTTCCTGCAGGGGATGATGAATTCCTGCAATCCGGTGCTGATCGATGTCGGCCAGCGGCTGGGCGTGGATGCGTATTACCGCTATTTCAGCCAGTTCGGGCTGCTGGGAAAGACGGGGATTGACCTGCCGGGCGAGGCGGCCACGATCATGCACAAAAAGGAAAATATGGGCCTGGTGGAGCTGGCCACGGTGTCCTTTGGCCAGTCGTTCCAGATAACGCCTCTGCAGCTTATCACAACCGCGTCCTCCATTGTAAACGGAGGACGGCGGGTGACGCCCCATCTGGGCGTGAAGGCCGTCAACCGTTCCTCGGGCTCGGTCCGCGTATTTTCCTATCCGGATAAGGGCGTGATTCTCTCAGAGGAGACGAGCGCCTCGATGCGCTACATTTTAGAGCAGGTGGTGGCAGAGGGCAGCGGGAAAAATGCCAGGGTCGAGGGCTACCGCATCGGCGGGAAGACGGCGACATCGGAGAAGCTCCCCAGAAGCCTGAAAAAGTATATTTCCTCCTTTCTCGGCTTTGCCCCGGCGGATGATCCGCAGGTAATGGCCTTAATCACCATCGACGAGCCGGAGGGAATCTACTACGGCGGAACCATTGCGGCGCCGGTGATCGGCGGGCTGTTTGAGAGTATTCTGCCGTATCTGGGAATTTAAATGGTTGATCATTCCACAAAAAAGACGTATACTATTCCTTATTCATAGCGGCTGCGTAAGGATGAGCCGTTACGGTATCTTTGGCTCTACATAAGAATTTTGAGGTGTGACATGGTAAACGAGACAATACTGGCAGTTATTATTGCATTTGTGATCAGCGCGATTCTGTGCCCGATTGTGATTCCGTTCCTGCATAAGCTGAAATTTGGCCAGCAGGTTCGTGATGACGGCCCGCAGGCCCATCTGAAGAAGCAGGGGACGCCCACCATGGGCGGCCTGGTAATTCTTTCGAGCATTATCATCACGTCGCTTTTGTACATCCGGGATTACCCGCGGATTATCCCCGTCCTGTTTGTGACCGTGGGCTTTGGGGTGATCGGATTTCTGGATGATTACATCAAGATTGTGATGAAGCGCTCAGAGGGCTTAAAACCCGGCCAGAAGATGGCGGGGCAGATTGTGATTACCGGGATCTTTGCCCATTATCTTATCACATCAGGGGAGATCGGGACCGGGATGCTGGTTCCGTTTGTGGGAAACGTGATCGTGCTTCCGGTGTGGCTGTTTGTGCCGGCGCTGTTTTTTATCGTCCTGGGGACGGATAACGGCGTGAATTTCACGGACGGCTTAGACGGCCTGTGTACGAGCGTCACGATCCTGGTCGCCACGTTTTTTACGATCGTCGCCATTGGGGAGAACAGCGGCATCAGCCCCATCACAGGCGCTGTGGTGGGAAGCCTCCTGGGATTTCTCCTCTTTAATGTGTATCCGGCGCGGGTATTTATGGGCGATACCGGTTCCCTGGCATTGGGCGGCTTTGTGGCTTCGAGCGCGTTTATGATGCAGATGCCGCTCTATATCGCAGTGGTGGGGCTGATTTACCTGGTGGAGGTGCTCTCAGTCATTATCCAGGTCACATATTTTAAGAAAACACATGGAAAGCGTATTTTTAAGATGGCCCCGATCCACCACCATTTTGAGCTGTGCGGCTGGTCGGAGACGAGAGTCGTGGCAATCTTTTCAATCATAACGGCAATCCTTTGCCTTGTAGCATACTTAGGATTATAGGAGGAATAGACATGAGTCAGAAAGTATTAGTAGCAGGGACCGGAATCAGCGGCATCGCGGCAGCCAGGCTTTTGCTCTTAAAGGGCGGAGAGGTTGTGCTGTATGACGGAAATGAGGCGCTGGACGAGAAGGCGATCAGGGAAAAGTTTGATGAGGGCGCGAAGGTGCGCGTGATCCTTGGCGAGCTGCGCCGGACGGATCTTTTAGGCGTGGAGCTGGCGGTTATAAGCCCCGGTATCCCGCTTGACGCGCCGTTTGTGAGCGTTCTGGATGAAGCGGAGGTGCCGATCTGGGGAGAGCTTCAGCTCGCATACCAGTGCGCCAAGGGAAAGCTGGCGGCGATCACGGGGACGAACGGAAAGACGACGACGACGGCCCTGACAGGCGAGATTTTGAAGACCTTCTATGAGAGCGTGTTTGTGGTGGGAAATATCGGCGAGCCGTTCTGCCTGCACGCCATGGAGACAACGGAAAGGACGGCGACCGTGGCCGAGGTGTCGAGCTTTATGCTGGAGACGATCATGGATTTCAGGCCGGATGTCAGCGCGATTTTAAATATCACGCCGGATCATCTGGATCGCCATAAGACCATGGAGTGTTACATTGAGACAAAGGAGCGCATCGCGAAGTACCAGGAGGAGGAGGATCTGTGCGTGCTGAATCACGATGATCCGGTCCTGCGGGAATTCGGGGAAACCTTAAAATGCCGGGTCGCCTGGTTTTCCAGCCGGGAGGAGCTCTCCAAGGGGTATTATGTGAAGGACGGCGCGATTGTCTATAATGACGGCAAGACCGTGACAGAGATTGTGCGGCTTGACGATCTTAAGCTCATCGGCCGCCATAACCATGAGAATGTGATGGCCGCCGTGGCGATCACAACCGGCATGGGCGTCCCGCTGGAGAAGATCCGGGAGGCGGTGAAGAAATTTGAGGCCGTGGAGCACCGGATTGAGTTCGTGACCGAGCGCTTCGGCGTGAAATATTACAATGATTCCAAGGGGACGAATCCGGATGCGGCTATGCAGGCCATCAAGGCCATGCCGGGGCCGACGCTTTTGATTGCCGGGGGCTATGATAAGCACTCGGAGTTTGACGAGTGGATCGAGAGCTTTGACGGCAAGGTACGCTACCTGGTGCTGATTGGCCAGACGAGGGATAAGATCTCGGACTGCGCAAAGCGCCATGGATTCAGAGATATCATGTACGCAGAGGATCTGGAGGAGGCGGTCAGGGTCTGCGCTTCTTATGCAAATCCCGGAGATAATGTTCTTCTTTCCCCGGCCTGCGCGAGCTGGGGGCAGTTTAAGAACTATGAGGAGCGGGGACGAAAATTTAAGGATTATGTAAGGGGCCTGTAACGGGAGATCCCGCCGCCGGCCGCGCTTTTAGGGAAGCGGCCGGCGCCAGCGCGCGAGGGCCCTTACGGTTAGGAGTGGAGTATGCCTGAAGCCGGGAAAAAGAAGAAGAAAAAGAAGACACGCCGTTTTTACGATTACAGTCTGCTGTTTACTGTCATTTTTCTGACCGTGTTCGGGCTCATTATGATTTACAGCGCCAGCGCTTACAAGGCTCAGATGGATTTCGGGAATCCGGGGCATTTTATGATCCGCCAGGCAGCGATTGCGGCGGGCGGTTTTGTGCTGATGTATGTGGTGTCGCGGATTGATTATCACTGGTTTGCCAGATTTGCGACCACTGGTTATATCATGTCCTATATCACCATGCTCCTAACCATGTTCAGCCCCCTGGGCGTGGCCTCGCACGGTAAAAAGCGGTGGCTTAAGGTGGGGCCGGGCATGATGCAGTTCCAGCCGACGGAGCTGGTGAAGATATCCCTGATCCTTCTGCTGGCCGTGCTGATCTCCAAGCTGGGGCCAAAGGTAAACCGCTTAAAGGCCGCGGGGCTGGTGATCGGGCTGTCCGCCCCGCTGGCCCTTCTGGTCACGGCAAACAACCTAAGCTCCGGCATCATCATCTGCGGGATCGTGTTTGTGATGCTGTTTGTGGCCTGCAAGATCACGTGGCCGTTTTTTGCCTGCGTCGGGGGAGGCGTGGGGCTTCTGGCCTTGGCCCCCTATATCGGGGAAGCGCTGGTCAAGATGCACATTTTGAAGGATTACCAGCTCGGGCGGATCAATGTGTGGAAGAGCCCCATTGACTATGCCCGCTCCGGCGGCTTCCAGGTGCTGCAGGGCCTCTATGCCATCGGCTCCGGCGGCCTCTTTGGAAAGGGGCTTGGACAGAGCTTACAGAAGATGGGCTTTGTCCCTGAGGCGCAGAATGATATGATTTTCACAATCATCTGCGAGGAGCTGGGGCTGTTTGGGGCGGTCAGCCTGATCCTGATCTTTATGTTTATGATTTACCGCTTCATGGTGATCGCCGGCAATGCCCCGGATCTGCTGGGGGCGATGCTCGTGGTGGGCGTGATGGCCCACATCGCGATCCAGGTTATTTTAAATATCGCAGTTGTGACGAATTCCATTCCCAATACGGGCGTGACGCTTCCGTTTATCAGCTACGGCGGAACCTCGGTGCTGTTTCTGATGCTGGAGCAGGGGCTGGTCCTCAGCGTCTCCAATCAGATCCGGGCAGAGCAGTAGAGCCTTTCCCGGGCAGCCGTCCGGATTGCTTAAGCTGTTAGGGTCCGGATGATCCGCTTCGCTGTCCGCGCGCTCCCGGTGGAACCGCCGCGCGCCTTCCTGCATAGTATAAAGGTATAAGAAGCGCAGGAGGGATGAAAAAGGTGTCTGTGATCGAAGTCCGGGGACAACGCCCGTTAAAGGGAGAGCTGATCGTGCAGGGCTCCAAGAATGCGGTGCTGCCCATGATGGCCGCGTCCGTGCTGAATAAAGGAATAACCGTCATTGATAATGTCCCCAGAATACAGGATGTGTTTTGTATGATGGGGATACTTGATTCTCTGGGCTGCTGCTGCACGCTGCGCCAGCACCGGCTTCAGATTAACGCAGCGGGCCTTTGGGGCGCTTCCATTTCCCGGAACGATATGGAAACCATGCGCTCCTCCATCCTGCTCTTAGGGCCGCTTCTGGGGCGTCTGGGAGAGGCGTCGGTCTATGAGCCGGGCGGCTGTATGATCGGAAAGCGCCCGATCGATCTGCACCTGATGGCCTTAAAGCGCCTGGGGGCCGCGGTGGAAGAGGGTGGGGAAGGAAAGCCCCTTACGGCCAGGGCAAAGAGGCTTTCCGGCGCGGCGATCGAATTCCCTTACCCGAGCGTGGGCGCGACGGAAAACGCGATCTGCGCCGCTGTGGCGGCTTCGGGGCGGACGGTGCTCACGGGCTGCGCCAGAGAACCGGAGATTGAGGAGCTGTGCCGTTTCCTGACCGGGATGGGAGCCTTAATCCGCGGCGCGGGGAGCCCGGTGATTACAATTGAGGGCGGCCTGGCGCTTCATGACTGCCATTACCGGGCGGGCGGGGACCGGATCGTGGCCGGGACGTATCTTCTGGCGGCGGCCGGGACCGGCGGGGAGATCGCGCTGACCGGGATCGGTGCGGGGCAGCTTCGCCCGGTGCTGTGCGCGCTGAAGCGCCTGGGCGGCTTCCTGTACGAGGAGGAGGGCCTTCTTTTCTTCAAAAGCCAGGGCCGCCCGGCGGCGCTTACAGCCGTGACAGGGCCGCATCCCGGATTCCCGACCGATCTGCAGTCTGTCCTGATGGCGGTCTTAAGCGTGGCGGACGGGGAGAGCGCGGTGCGCGAGACGGTGTTTGAGAGCCGCTTTGCCACGGCGGGAGAGCTCGCAAAGCTGGGCGCGGACATCCGGCTTGACTGCGATACGGCCCGCATCCGCGGCCGGGAGCGCCTTTATGGCGCTTCGGTGGAGGCAAAGGATCTGCGCGGCGGCGCGGCCCTCGCGGTGGCGGGGCTTCTGGCGGACGGGGTCACGCGGATCGGCGGCTGTAAGTACATCGTGCGCGGGTATGAGGATATCTGCCGCGACTTAGCCGGACTGGGCGCGTCGATCGCCTGGAGGCAGCGCGGGCGAACGGAGGAGGCGGGCCGGTAAGACGCGGGCGGACGGCGGATTCAGGGCCGGTAAGCCGGGGGCGAACGGCGGATTCAGGGCCGGTAAGAGACGCGGGCGATTGGCAGAGGCAGGCCGGGAGGAGATGCGGCTGCCGGGATGGCCGGCAACAACAAAAGGAGGCGTCGGGGCCAGTGGGAAAACACGGCAGGGTAAAAAGATGGCTTACATTGGCCGTATCCCTCGCGGCGGCGGTATTGCTGCTGATGTTCGTCTTTTTTGTGCGGATCAGCGAGGTGGAGGTGAGCGGAAATGTCCGCTACACACGGGAGCAGGTGGAGGAAGCGGTTTTTGATACAAATTTAAGCAGAAATACCGTTATCTGCTATCTGCGGGATCGGTTCCGGCCACATAAGACGATTCCTTTTGTGGAAGACTATAAGATAGTATTCCGAAGCCTTAACCGGGCGGAGATTATTGTATATGAGAAGAGCGTGGTCGGCTATGTCTCTTATATGAACAGCATGATATATTTTGACAAGGACGGCGTCGTTGTGGAGAGCACGAGCGAGCGGCTGCCGGGCATTCCGATGATAAACGGCCTTGAATTCGGCCATATCGTGCTGCACCGCCCTCTCCCGGTGGAGGATCCGAGGATTTTCTCAGAGCTTTTAAACCTGACGCAGATTCTGGAGATCAATGAAATCATCGTGGATCAGATTGAATTTGCGCGCAGCGGAAGGATGCGCTGCTGTATCGGGACGCTTTTGGTAGAGCTGGGGGACAATACACAGATGAACGGCAAGATTGGGGAGCTTAGAAGCATTCTGAAGGAGTATCCGGACCTGAACGGGACACTATATCTGGATACATACGATGAGGCCAATCTAAGCCCCATGTTCCGATTTGAAAAAAATCAAAATAGAGATTGATTTTTTGCCAGAAATCAAATATAGTATAAGGTAGACTAAATATGTTTAAAAGGCGGCTGAGAGGAAACCGTTAAAAGCCTGCGGGGACGGCAAAACCGTTCGGATATCCTCTGAACAGTTATGGGGCGGCTGCTGTGACAGGTACAATTGATGGAAAAGTGAAGGAGGAACGGTCTTGTTAGAGATTAAGATAAATGAATCGGAGAATTCTGCCAGAATTATCGTGGTCGGCGTCGGCGGAGCGGGCAATAATGCGGTGAACCGTATGATCGAGGAGAATATTGCCGGAGTGGAATTCATTGGGATTAACACGGACAAGCAGGCGCTCCAGTTCTGCAAGGCATCCACGGCGATGCAAATCGGCGAGAAGCTGACCAAGGGGCTGGGCGCGGGGGCCAAGCCTGAGATCGGGGAGAAGGCGGCTGAGGAGAGCCAGGAGGAGCTGGCCCAGGCATTAAAGGGAGCGGACATGGTGTTCGTCACCTGCGGCATGGGCGGAGGCACAGGGACCGGCGCAGCCCCGGTGATCGCGCGGATTGCCAAGGATATGGGTATCCTTACCGTCGGCGTTGTGACAAAACCGTTCCGCTTTGAGGCCAAGACCCGCATGAGCAACGCCATGTCCGGTATTGATAAGCTCAAATCAAGCGTGGATACCCTGATTGTGATTCCGAATGACAAGCTCCTGGAGATCGTGGATCGGCGAACGACCATGCCGGACGCCTTAAAGAAGGCCGACGAGGTGCTCCAGCAGGCCGTACAGGGCATTACAGACTTAATCAATGTTCCCGGGCTCATCAACCTCGATTTCGCGGATGTGCAGACCGTTATGCTGGACAAGGGCATTGCGCACATCGGCATCGGACACGCCAAGGGAGATGAGAAGGCCATCGAGGCCGTGAAGCAGGCCGTATCCAGCCCGCTCCTTGAGACGACCATCGAGGGCGCGAGCCATGTGATCATCAATATTTCCGGCGATATCAGCCTGATCGAGGCCAATGACGCCGCAACCTACGTGCAGGAGCTGGCCGGGGACGACGCGAATATCATCTTCGGCGCGATGTACGACGAGAATGCGCAGGATGAGGCCATCATCACCGTAATTGCCACCGGCCTGGACGCGGATTCTTCCAATACGCCTGTGGAGAAGGCCATGAGCGATTTTAAGAAGCCGTATCAGGCAAAGGGCGCCGCTCCGTTTGCGCCGCAGGGCGCGGGCCGCGAGGCGGCGGCCACGTCTGCGCCGGGCTATAAGATGCCCGCCTACCGCGGCGCGCCCGCCGCGCAGCAGCAGACCCCGGCCGCAGGGCAGAGACCGGCCGGGCAGCAGCCGCAGGGAGCTCCGGTGCAGCCGGCGTTCCGTCCGATGCAGAGGGAGACGCAGATCAATATTCCGGATTTCCTGAAGAATAAGAGGTGATGGCGGGGAAGCTGCTTGCGTGTGATGGATTTGGGGTTTTTTGAAAAAGAGTTGGAAAGATTTGGCCGGGATGGGTGATTTGTTCCGGCCTTTCTGGTTTGGTGGTGTAAGGTTTTACTAGATCGTGAGGGGGCCGCCCGGGA
This sequence comes from Clostridiaceae bacterium, assembly GCA_910575795.1. GTDB lineage: Bacteria > Bacillota > Clostridia > Lachnospirales > Lachnospiraceae > Otoolea > Otoolea muris. The sequence goes on from CAJTGE010000004.1 coordinate 44,681, forward strand.
CAGGTTCTATATCTATAAGGAACCCCGCTTCCGCTCGGAGAAAAGCGCAGCGGATGCTAAGCTCGAAAAGACCCCGCTAAGCACCGGCGGTTTTCTACGGGTTCCTTATGGATATAGAACCTGTCCCGGGCTACATGATCGGCGGGCTGTAGAGCGATATGATGCAGATGGGTTCAAAGGCTCTTTATATTTTTTCAATTTTGTTATAAACGTAAGTTCTTATGTTGCTCTATGTAAGTTTTACACTTCCGGGCTCATGCGATCAGCCCGTTAAAGCCTTCTACAATGCCCGAAAAGATACTTTTAACACGGCTCAGAACTTCTAAGAACATGGATCACATCCTCCTTACACTCCTGCGGGACTGAACTAATCTGAATTAAAACCAGTCCGAAAGGTGAGTATCCTTCAAATAGGGAGTGTTGCCCGGCTTTCTTTAATGGAAAATGATTCAAGCGATTTAGAGGGGGAAGGGAATACCCCGGAAGAAGAAATTTATCGAAAAATGAAAAATCCACCGGAATTTCTCCCACTAATCCGCTAAACTGGCGCCATTACCTTTTGAATTTCTTTTATCCTTTCCCTTTCGGTTATATCCTCAAAATTCATGTTATTAATCCAATTACAAAACCACTTATAAAGGGCATTCTACATTATAAGGAATTGTAGAAAATTAACAACTCAAAGCATTTCTCTGAAAAGCCAGAAAATCAAGGTTTTTGCATTCTTGTTTTGAGTGGTAATTTGTCTACAAATCCTAAGTCCTTCATCGTCTCATGATATATAACCTCCTGCATATACAGCGAAATCCTCATTACTTTTTTGAAGGAATATGCCAACCATGATTACATCTGGATTTGAAAGTCTCTACTTACAATACAATTATATAAGCCTTTAGATATAATTCAGCTATAATGAGATATGTGAGAGCTTTATGGCCGGCCGATCACGTAGCCAGAGGCAGGTTCTATATCCATAAGGAACCCGTAGAAAACCGCCGGCACTTAGCGAGGTCTTTTCGAGCTTAGTGTCCGCTGCGCTTTTCTCCGAGCGGAAGCGGGGTTCCGTTGGATATAGAACCTGCCTTTGGCGTCCCTCTCGCGGCATATCTGATAACCAGAACCTGCCTCTGGCGTCCCTCTCGCGACATATCTGATAACCAGAACCCGCCTCTGGCGTCCCCCTCGCGACATATCTGACAAGCAAACTCATTCTCTGTCGCCCCTTCACGACGGAAGCAAACGCTATTGCGCTTTCTGTCGCTTTTCACGCATTCTGTCAAAATAAGACGACAAAAATATGGAATCTGCTCTGCGTGTTTGACAAAAATTACAGGAAGAGCTATTTATAATGACTACTGTCGGACAGAGAGGCAGACGGTTCACAGCCCGGAAGGGAGGATGAGAATCGTTCTGAACCGGAGGGGTGGGATAAAATGACATACACCGTATATGCAGATCTCCTGCTGGCCAGTAATTTTATCATGGACGTCCTGCTCCTTTGGCTGCTTCGCAGAATGATGCGGCTGGAGGCGAGGAAATGGGGGCTTGCGCCGGCGGCTCTTTTGGGAGCGCTGTATGCCCTGGCTACTGCTGTTTTTCCGCTGCCTGCCCCTTTGGAGGCATTTTTTACCTATGCAGGCGTGAGCGTTCTGATGGTTCTTGCAGCCTTTCGGATCAGGGGAAGAGGCGAGCTTTTTAAGGCCGTGGCCGGGCTTTATATGGCGTCATGCCTGATGGCCGGCGTGATGGAGCTCCTTGCTTTTTCCGGCCTGCTTTTTAAACCATGGATGTTTGCAGCCGTACCGGGCAGCCTTTTTTTTGTCGTTTTTTTATGGGATCAGACGTTGGCGGGCGCTGCGAAGAACGGCCATCTGTACCAGGTGGAGGTGACATACAGGGGACAAATGGGACGGTTTGTCGGTTTCCTCGATACGGGAAACCGCCTGACGGAGCCGGTGAGCGGGAAACCGGTGTGTATCCTGTCGGCAGAGAGCGCCGGCGGGCTGTTTTCGGCCCTTGACGGCGTTCTGTATATCCCGTTTAGGAGCGTTGGAAAAGAGGGGGGCGTTCTTCCGGCCGTGCGGGCAGAGCGCATGGAGGTTGAAAAGGAGGGAGTAAGGCTGGTGGTGGAAGCCCCTTATATCGCCTTTTCAAAGGAGGCGCTGTCCCGGGACAATACATATCAGATGCTGCTGAACGAGGGGATTTGGATGTGAATGGCAGGTATTTCTTATATTGAATATGAGGAGGAAGAAATATGATCATAAAGGTTTCCATGCCGGGACAGTTCCGGCTTAAGGTGGCGCCGTCGTTTAAGTCGGTGCTGTTTCCCAGGGAGGGGGAGATTCATTACATAGGCGGAGCGGATGTCCTCCCTGCGCCGCTCAGCAGCCGCGAGGAGGCGCAGGTGCTGCAAAAGCTTGGAACCGAGCAGGATTCACAGGCCAAGTCAAGGCTGATTGAACATAATCTGCGTCTGGTTGTATACATAGCCAAGAAATTCGACAATACGAGCGTGGGGGTCGAGGATCTCATTTCAATCGGCACCATTGGCCTTATCAAGGCTATCAATACGTTTAATATCGATAAAAATATCAAGCTGGCTACCTACGCCTCCCGCTGCATTGAGAATGAGATCCTGATGTATCTGCGGCGGAATAATAAGACGAAGATGGAGGTGTCCATCGATGAGCCGCTGAATGTGGACTGGGATGGAAATGAGCTTCTGCTCTCAGATATCCTGGGCACGGATGAGGATGTCATTTACCGCGATCTGGAGGATGAGACGGAGAAGAAGCTCCTGAATACGGCGATCAGCCGTCTGCCGGCCAGGGAGCAGCGGATCGTGAAGCTGCGCTTCGGGCTGGGGACGGAGAATGAGGATGAGATGACGCAGAAGGAGGTGGCGGATCTGCTGGGGATTTCCCAGTCGTATATTTCGAGGCTGGAAAAGAAGATCATGAAGCGGCTGAAGAAGGAGATTGTGCGGTATGAGTAGAGGGGACGCGCGGCGGCAGGGCGGCTGAGGCTGCCGCTGCGCGGAATTGCGCTTTTTGTCAGGAATTTAGAAGGCGGCGCGTGAAGAGGCTTATGCCGCGGCTTATCAGGGCCGGCAGGAGCAGTCCCAGGATCACGTAAAACGGCCCGAGCTGCGGCCGGAAGCTGACAGGGAAGGAGGAGAGCGTCTCCGGCAGTTCCCGCAGGAAAAAGCGCGCGTACGCATAATCCATGAGCTTAAACACTGTAAAATGCAGCGCCATGATATCAAAGGAGGCGCGCCCTAAAAAGGTCAGCGGGCGGGAGAGGAAGCGCCATTTTTCCACCAGATCCGCCAGGGAGAGGACGAAATAGATCCCCAGCAGGGAGATGGGGAAAAAGAGCAGTCCCGGGATGCTCATGCCGGCCAGGTCAATGTAGATATGGAGACGGCTGTTGACCTGCGTCAGCAAAAACGCGCTGATGATACATCCGTACCAGGTTGTATAGCGGCGGAACCCCGGGCAGTGCGTTTTCATGATCCAGGCGATTGCATACAGGGGAACCACCAGGATGGCGGTCTGCAGGTTATAGGGCAGGCCGCATTTCCGCATGTTGATAAAGACGCCTGCAAGGCCCGCAGCGGCGGCCGGAAAGCCGATCAGGGGCAGGCGAAGGGCGGGCTTTTGGAGCCGTCCGGCCGCTGTGCGCCCAAACCAGACGCAGCCTCCGAACAGGGCGGAGGAGACGAGCCAGACGGGCACAAACCAGAGCGCGCCCTGGATCTGCTCCGGGCAGGAAAAGGAGATGCCGCTTAAGATGGCGGAAAGCATCATGGTGTGGTTATAAGCCGGCTGGCCCGCATAGAGCCCATGCCTGACAAAAAAGTTGTGAAGGAGCACGAAGACGGCCGCATAAAAGAAGTATCTGGGCCAGGCGCCGGATAAGCGGGCCCCGAAATAGGCAAAGGGATCGTCCCCGTATTTGGCTTCATTATAGAAATACCCGGTTATAAAAAAGAAGAGGGCCAGATGGAACAGATATACAAATGCGCCGGCAAAATAGCCGCTGTGCCCTAAAACAATCGCGATGATTCCCAGCCCTTTTACGATATCCCAGTAGAAAGAGCGGGACGAAGCGTCCTGATGCATACGTTTTCCTCCTTGTACCAGCCGATTTTACTATAGGGAGTGGAAAAAAGCAAGAGGAACTGTTTTTCAGGGCCTGTATGATAAATAACATGTTACTGTTTACGGGTAGTATCCTGCGAGGTGTTTTTTGTGAGCGCAGCGGAGGTCACAGAAAACCCGAGGGCAGCAGCGCCAAACCGCGTTTTTTTGCGGTTTGTGTGCATCGCGAAGCGTGTCACTGGGCACAGCCCGGCAGGAGTGTGAAAAGTAACAATAACATCCCGCGCGTTTAACGAAATGACCTTGGTTCAGACAAATGACGCAGCCCGTTTGCGTACGCGCCGGCGGGGGCTCTGCGCTGCGCGATACGCTGTCAGGTCAGATAATGCTTCATGGCGCGCAGGGCGCTTTTTTCGAGGCGGCTGACCTGGGCCTGGCTGATATGAATTTCCTCCGCCACCTCGGTCTGGGTTTTCCCCTCAAAAAAGCGCATGTCGATGATATGGCGTTCCCGCTCCGGGAGGCGCTTCATGGCCTCGCTTAAGGAGAGATCTTCTACCCAGTGCTCTTCGGAATTCTTTTTATCGCTGATCTGATCCATGACGTACAGGGGATCGCCGCCGTCGGTGTAGACCGGCTCGTAGAGGCTGACCGGGCTCTGGATGGCGTCCAGGGCGTAGGTTACCTCTTCCTTAGTGACGCCGAGCTCATCGGCGATCTCACAGACCGTCGGCTCTTTTAAATTCTTTTTCAGGAGATGTTCCCTGGTGTAGATGGCTTTGTAAGCCGTATCCCGCAGGGAGCGGCTGACGCGGATGGAATTGTTGTCCCGCAGGTAGCGTTTGACCTCGCCTAAGATCATTGGAACTATATTTACTTGTCGAGGTAGTAAGCTAAATTCGGTAATTAATATTGATCTGATCATCCGTAATCACTACAGATTCAATGATAATATGCAGGATATTTCGCTGCTCATCAATTGACAGAAAATTCCAGATATTTTCCAAGTTATCGATGGTTTCCTTAATTTCTTTGTGTGCAACCCGCCTGGAATCCTCACTTTGCATTTTTGTTAATTTATCCTGCATTTTTTGCCGTTTTTCTTTTAATTCGTCTAATGTTTCCAGCAAAGTCTCATCCGGATCCGCGGCATACAGGCGGTACAGCCGTTTTATCTGCGCATCTACGGAGTCAATATTTTTTTCTAATTCAGACGTGTCAAACAATCCAGAGGAAGAAGTATCATTCATAGATTGCACCTCTAACGCAAACCGAAAGACATCTGAAAGGATTGCCTGTTCGATCTCTTCGGGATCGCAATATGCCTGGGGACAGTTGATATCTTTAACCAAATATGGTTTGCTCTTCTGTCTGGAATAACACCCGATTTTCTTTTTTCCTTTTCCCCAGCTTTGATAATACAAACTGGCTCCACAATGTCCGCATTTCATAAGACCAGTCAATAAGGATTTGGAACTGGAGAGCCTTTTAACTGAGCGTTCCTCCAGGCGTTTCTGGACGCGATAGAAGGTATCTTCATCGATGATTGGTTTATGCTTTCCCAAATATTCTTTGTCACGATATACAATCCGTCCAATATATGTTTTTCGAGATAAAATCTGTTGAATCCATATACCATATTTTAAGCCAGTCGTATCAGCAATCGCCTGAGGGGAAAATCCCCTCAGGTATAAATGAAAACAGCTCCTCACGGTATTAGCCTGATCGTTCGGGATTAAAATCCCCTGCTCCGGATCGTAGTCGTAACCGATCGGGATACGATCGCCTCCTGGCCATAGCCCGCTTTCTACCCGGGCAAGCATGCCCATCTGGGTACGTTCACGGATATTTTCACGCTCCAGTTGCGCAAATGCGGAAAGGATACCGATCATCAAACGCCCCATAGGCGTGCCAGTATCGATGGTTTCACTTAAGGAAACAAACGAAACTTTATTTGGCAGCAGGACATCTTCGATAAAATACAACATATCCCGCTGGGATCTGGATACACGGTCCAATTTGTAACATATTACATGAGTTATCTTGTGCTCCTTCACGTCTTGAATCAGGCGCTGCATTTCGGGGCGGTCCATAGTGCTGCCGCTCCAGCCTCCGTCTACATACAGCCTGTAATTTTGAATGCCCAAGACAGCGCATTGGGCAATAAGGCGTTTCTGCTGTTCTTCAATCGAATACCCTTCCTCCGCCTGCGCGTCCGTTGACACACGCACATAGAGCCCGGCAAATGGTATTATCTGAGAGGCAGGAACACTGTTTTGTTTTGTCTTGGCGGCATTTCTTTTTCTCGCCATAGTTACTCCTTCCAAGACAGCCATCCTCCTACAGTATATCATGCAGACATCCATAAGACAATAACCATCATTACAATACAAAATGCCATTATCTGGTATTAGCTTCCAATGCGGACTGCACAGGATAATCTTTGGAATTGGAATGGATACGCTGGATAGCATTACTAACAATATCCAGTATTGTGCGGTTTGTAATCTGGTAACCGCATAGTTCAGAAGATGAAACTTCCGTGCCATTCACATATCGATGAATAATTTCTGCCATGAACAATACCTCCAATCTAATTATTGACAATAGAGAATACTTTAAGCAGCCGTTCTGGCCCGAATGCATTCACGGGAAGTATGGCTCATAATTTGCAGTTATTTTTCCGCGGATAATGTTTTTTATGAAGGGCTTTGCTGCAAAAAAAAGCTATCCGCAGAAACCGCAACCAGTAAAGATAAGTCATACTTTTCATGAAATAGAACAACAAAAGAGTCAGAGAAAGAAAAAGAGCATATGAAATACGAATTATGTAATTCCAGTAATCCATATACATTTATTGCTGGGGATCTGGAAACATATGCTCTCACCGTGTTTGCGCTGAATACGGCATATGGGGCCCGGAGATAGGAGCGATATTGTCATAGCATTTATTTTTGGCGGAGCAGCCGAATGGTACCAGCAGAAGTTTGACAGAACTCCCGATGAGGGGTTTGAAGAAAAGAAAGCAGGTGTCTGCAGCCTTATTCTCGTTTATGCTCGGGGATTATGAAGACAGACGGAGGTATGAGGCAGCACGGAAGGCTGTCATGGATCCGGAAAAGGAGGAGGAATTCATTAATGAGTGGCAGGATGGCCATAGTAGCCTCAATGACATAGGGACATATGCCCATGCCCTTGGGAAGAAACTGGCGGAACGGAAAGAAACAACCACGAAAAAACAGTGATTTCAACTGTACATTTGGACGTTCCCGCTTAGAACATGTTTTTAAAACATTCCAGAGCTGGTAGATAGCCATAATTCCTATATAACAGAACAATAAAAAGAGATTGAGAAAGGAGAAACAAACAATGATCTTGAATAATGAGTACCTTGAGGACATGAAAGAATACGTCAAGAACATGGAAGAATCCGAGTTTGCAAAGCGCGGAACCACAAAAGCGGCCGTCTTAGGCAGCCAGGAAACCATGGAAAAGCTGTGGGTCGTCTACCAGAAGGATGTAGAAGACTATGGCTGTGATGCAGAATTTTCTATCAGCGATGCAGTCAATGAAGTGCTTGGCGCTGCACCGCTGCAGAAAGCGGAGCCTGCACCGGAAAAGATCCGCGCCCAATATCGCTGCCCGTTCTGCGGGTCTGAGCGTTTTATTGGGCATCAGGAGATCCGGGCTGACGTATATGTCGGTGGAAACGGTGAATTCGAGGACAACCTGCCTGGCGGGATGGAGGCGAATATCTATGATTCAAGCCGTCCATATGGACCGTTTACCTGCAGCAAGTGTGGCCAGGAATACGATCCGCTTCCGGAATACAAACAGGTGAAACTTCCCAGAGGGACATTTACCGTTGTCTCCGGCGTGTATGTGCAGAAGTGTAAGAAGGCTGGCTATAGCTACCACCACGAGGATAACGGATACACAGTCCTCGGCAACGGCGCAAGAGCCCTGGCAGTCAGCAATGAAGATTATAACTGCTATTATGGTGGCCAAAGATCGTTCATACTGTGACTGCCACAGGCGTATAGAAACATATCTCAAAAAAATAACGAACAAAACGAAGGGAAAATTTAAAAATGAAGTATCTGCTGAACTGGAACGGCGAGTACCTGGACATGATGATCGTTGCCGGTCCGATTGGCGATGAGGCCGCAAGACAGGCGATGAAGGAGGCGGTTATGGAAAGGCTCGTGCAGCTTGACATAGCTGAAGATGCCGAAGAGGCCGAGGAAATGTACCGTAAAGCCGAGGTGGCAGGCCCGGATGATGAGGACTATGAGCTTCATGTAAACCTGTCCGGCGCTTCCATCATGTGCGGTGACTGCTATGGCGACCACTATCAGATTGTGGAGTACCCACAGAAGGGAGGCTGCGATGAGCAGTTATTATTAAGGAAGCAAAAATTAAAAATAGGGGAGGGACGACACTTGTTATCGCTTCGGATTCCTGCCTGTCCGTGGGGTATGGCGGCACAAATGCTATGGTCAGAGGAAACGAGAAGGTTATCGCATTTGATAACTGGACAGGCTTAGTGGATGCGATTGACGCAGGGAAACACGCTTACCATAAATCCGATCATTCAGATGTATAGAACTAAACAAACTAAAAAAGCACAGTCTCCTGGGAACCAAGAAAGGATTCCAGTGGTTAAACGAGACAAAACAGGAGAAAAAAATGAAGAAAACAATATATGTGCTCCATGGAATGTGGTACAGTCAGTATACGGACCAGTCTATAGTTATCGATGTCTCCACAGATGAGTCTTGGCTGCTCAAAAAGCTGAGGAAGATCACTGATAACAAGGCGAGAGACTATCTGGAGATGTACGGCTATATCCAGGAAGAAAAGGACGAGAAAAACTATGAGGTTACAAATGGGTATGGCAAACATGCGGAATTCCATATTACCGAACATCAGGTAGATATGCAATGGATGGCTGAATATCAGGACGATGAGGCAGGACCAGAGATCAGCCGTACACTCACAATATCCACCGCGCACATCAGCCAGGGAACAGCACGTCTGATAGATATGGATGCCATTAACATTGGTTTCTATTCAAGAGGTGAGAGTGGATATCATATCACGACGGTCGGGTGGGAAGAGTATCAGGATGAAATGCCCGGCGACATGAAAGCCTGTGTAAAATTCGCGGCAGAGCATGGCTGTGACTGGCTGTGCCTCGATGCGGACGGGCCAGTGGTCCATAGGCTGCCGACATACCAGTGGGAATGATTTCTTGATCCCGCTGTCCTATAAAAATAAAATGTTTCTCCATAAAGAAGATCCTATTACCGGGGTCTTCTTTTTTTGTGTAGAATCACCTGTTTTTATCGTTCTCCGGTTTCCATACTTCAAATGAACTAAATAAGGAATATGAGAAAGGAGAACACAATGAAAAAAAGAAATTATCAGGGGGACTTGAAAAAACACACGAACACGATTCTGCCCTCCCTGAACCGCGGGCCGTGGGGAGATTCCAGATACCTTGGAAACTGATTCGGCTGGCCCTGGTCTATTTTGTGAGCTGCTTACGACTGAAGCCGAAAACTTTCAAAATAAAAAAAGAAAAGAAAGAGAGGAAAAAATATGGGATGGACTTCCTATCACGCAACCCATTACAAAAACGGTAGGATCGACCGGAAGGCGGAATGCAACGGCTACTTCATGGAAGGGCTGAACGCCGGGTACTACCGGGTGCTGAAATCCACCATGGTCGGATCCGTGTATTACGCGGCCATTGAACCGTTAAAGAGATACGGTGAGAAACAACCGGACGGATCCCGCCTAATTGAGGATATCCCGGAAGGGGAACGCCATGTATGGGGAGCAATATTCCTGACGTCAACGAATGCTAAGGATTACTACAATTTTTCATACAAGGATATGGACGAGAGCGAGGGTCCTGGTGAGTCAGAATGCCCGGTATCGATCCTGAACCTGTTGACTCCGACGAACAGCGAGTGGGCTAATGAGTGGCGCAAACGCTGCAGGGAGAACGCAAAGAGGAAGAGATCCCCGGATGCGCTAAACAACCTCCCGATTGGGGCCGTTATCTGTTTTAAACAGTGTGACGGAACGGTAAAACAGCTTTTAAAGCACCAACCGGCCTATCAGTTCAACCGACCATTCTGGTATGACAGGACAAACCATGTGTATGTCCCATCCAGGAGAATCCCCAAGGATTACATAGTGGTATCAAGGTAAGAATAACGGGCGGCATAAGCAAGACAGGAGCCCTTCCATGCTACCCCCTCAAAAAATATAAAGAAAGAAGAAAGATATGGAAAACACCAAAAACATGGAGAACACAGAGGTTGCAGAGGCCACAGAGGCCGCAGAAACCGCGGATGACAGAACTTACATCGTCACGGAGATGTGCCCGCACTGCATGAACGAGATCGAGATGCGGTGGAATACGGACACGGAAGGGTTCAAGGCGTTCTGCCCGGTGTGTGGGAAGCGCCTGATGCTATGCGATGAGTGCCTGCATGCAGAAGACAGCATTGGATGCGATTATGACAGCTTCACCGATTCGTGCCGCCATAATCCCCGAACTTATAGAGCCGGGAGCAAGGTGCGTGTGATAGGGCTGCCGGAAGAAAAACCGGGCGGGTCACCATATACCAGCACGGAATCCCGCGGAAAGATCACGGAATGCCTTGGCGATGGTGTATACCTCGTTGAAATGCTGGATGGGGAAAGCATCATAATCAGAGAAGAAAACCTGGTGTAGTGCCGGTATAAAAAAATAAGGAGAGATAAAACATGATCACAGCAAGGCTCATTGAATACTGGAATGATTATAGAAACAGGGAACGGAAAGAACGTTTCATGGATCTGGAACATCTGGCAGACTGGATCTTTGATCAGATGCAGGTCGATTACACCAAAAAAGAAAACCGATTTGCCATGTATTTCCCCGAATGCAAAACCAGGGACAGGATCTGCCATATCAGCTTAACGCCGGAATATGGCGGGCCAGCCCTCTGGATCAAGTTGATCAAGGAAAACGGCTTGAGAATCATATTCTCAGACGGCACATTCACCGCCGGGCAGAAATACTGCACAAGGCAGGTCAAGGAATGGCTGGCGAAGTGTGATGAACGGAAACGTAAGCCGGTATTCAACTTTGCACCGGATACGCCGGAAGTTGACGCAGTGCCGGAGAAAGAGGCTGTGCCTGCTGACGTTGTGAAGATGGCCGCGTATAAAATCCATAAGGCCGGGGGCTGTGACGCCAAGGATGACTACAACAAGGGCTATGACGAGGCGATCTCCCTGGCACTGGATATCCTTTTAAAGGAGACCGGGCTTGACTTCGATGAGGTCATGGATTATGCGGAGAGCTGAGCAGAAGGGAGGACGGCATGAGGACAATATCCGTCTGCGGCACCTGTGGGAGTGCCAATATCGTCCATACCGGAGTTAGGCAATGTTACTGCAACGAGTGCGGGGCGCCCCGCACTTCCGTAAACAAAACGCTGATGTCGCCGTATGAGAGGACATGGGCGGCTGTATATGCTACCGGGAACAAATGGGAGATAGAGAACTTTAACGCAACTCATTAACGAGCAACAGAAAAAAATAAAGAAACGAGAAAAAATATAAACAAAAAAGGAGATAAAAGAAATGAGGACAGAAATCAAAGGGAAAGAGATCACAGGGTACAGCTACGCAGACGGCACGCACTGGCACTGGGGCGACACGGATGTAGCAGTTATCGACGAGACTACATCAGAGATCGAGTGGCTGGTCAGGAAGAACAGCCTCCCGGAAGAAGTCATCCAGGCAATCCGCGACAGGAAACCAAAGGCAGCCGGAAAATGGGTGGTCGAGGCAAAGCGGATCAGCTACTCCGCAACCCAGGGCGAAATCCAGATCCAGATTAACGGGAAACCGCTCATCACGTTCGGCGATGATAAAATCATGCGTGACGGTGAATGGGTAAACTGATCGAGGTGCTGTCGAGGACGGTGAAAGACGGGAGAGTCATCTCGTTAATACACAAGTATCTGAATGCCGGGGTGATGGAAGACGGCGGATTCCATGCAACACCAGAGGGCGTGCCGCAAGGCGGGCCATTGAGTCCGTTGTGTGGAAATGTGATGCTGAACGAGCTGGATAAGGAACTGGAACGAAGGGGACATAAATTCGTGAGGTACGCCGATGACTGCCTGATTCTATGCAAAAGTAGGAAAAGCGCAGAAAGGACGTTAGGAAACATCGTGCCATTTATTACGGAAAAACTGTTTCTGAAAGTCAATCTCCAGAAAACGACAGTGAGCCATGTAAGCAAAATAAAATACCTCGGCTATGCATTCTACCGATACAAGGGGAAATGCCGTATGCGTGTACACCCGAAATCGGTAACCAAAATGCGGGATAAATTGAGGGAACTGACCACCAGAGGGAACAAATGGAGCAATAAGGTAAGGGAAGAGAAACTCCGAAGCTATGCAAGGGGGTGGATAAACTATTACCGATATGCGGATATGAAAAGCCTGATGGAACAGACGGATGAATGGCTGCGCCATAGAATCCGGGCGGTATACTGGAAACAATGGAAGAAGGTGCGCACGAGATACAAGATGCTTCGGGCGTTGCAACTGCCAGAATGGAAGGTACATGAAATGGCGAACTGCCGGAAAGGGGTGTGGAGGGCGGCGGCAATGCTTAACTCTGCGCTTACCAAAACAATAATAGTGGACAGACTCGGTTATCCCGATATGACTGCCCACTATCTGAAAGTACGTGTAAACTACTGAACCGCCTTGGTACTGAACAGTATGCCAGGTGGTGTGGAAGGGGGACTAATCCTCCCCCTATCCGATTGTATCTTCCTATGCGTATGGGATACCCATACTTCCAATGAAACCTTAATAAGACAAAGAGAAGGAGGCAATAACAATGAAAAAATCCAAAACAAAGGATCTTATCGAAGTGCTCAGGACTGTGATGAAGGCCCATACCAAACATTATCAGTCGGATTTCGATAGTGATGTCGAAATTCTGACAAAAGCAGCGCAGGAAGCAGGGAGAACCAAGCCAGAGGACAGGACGTTTCTGTGGATGGCGCGTACTTCCGGGACATGGTGCCTGCTGGAAAAGAATGTCTATATGAAGGACAGCCGGGAGAACCACACTTGGAATTTCTACACCACGATGCCAAAGGGTGAGATCCTTGCATACCGGGTCGAGGTTACCGGGATGAAAGATGACAGCATCACAGGTACTATCCTGGAGCTGAACTACCAGAAGCACAGCCGGTACATTCAGGATGTGGCAGTCCCATCCAGCCAGACCAGGTACATTTTCGAAAATGGGGAACGGATACAGCCCAATGGGAAAAACATAAACACACTGAACATTCCTATAGGGGACGATCCGGTACTGGGCGAGTTAAAGACCTTCCATCCGGTCCCAGACGACCCGAATAGGCTGGCTGAACTGCTCCGCAAGGCAGGGAATGACAAAAACTGGAATAGGAGAAAAGACTCCTGAAAAACAAAAACACTCCAGAAGACGCTCAGTTTTAACCGCTGGGTGTCTTTTTTGGTGTCCATATCATGTGTGCGGTATCCATACTTCCAGTGAAACTGCAATAAGGCAAAGAGAAGAAAGAGGAAAATTTCAATGAAAATAAGAAAATGGGTATTGCAGAACCACAAGCCCGATGCGGACTGGACAGTCCTGGAAAACATGATCCATATCGATGAGATCATGGAGCTGTCAACCGTGGAGCACGCTGACAGCGCTGAAGGGTTTGAAGCTGACTGTATCCCGGTCGGAGATATTCCGTTCATTGCGGAATGGATCCAGAAGAACTACAAGAAAAAGATGGAACCTATCGAAGTCCCGGAATGCCTGCGGAAGCGGGAATTTCTGAAGAGGGGATATTGTTTCGCTGAGAAAAAGGATCTGCCGTTTAACAGCAGGCAGAAATACTTTATCAAGAACATCAGTGGGTTGAAGGTATTCAATTCGGCTTTGTATGACGGTAAGATGCCTGGATGGGACGCGATCCCGGATGGGAAATACCTGGTTTCGGAATGGCTGAATATCCTTTCCGAATTCCGGATTTTCGTATTCCACGACAAAGTTGTCGCTATCCAGCTTTATCAGGGGACGCCGCTTGTGTTTCCTGACGCTGACAAGATCAAGAAGATGGTTACGGAATACCAGAATGACCCGGAGAGGCCGGGCGCGTACACTATGGATATCGCCGTGAGCAAGGATAAGGATGGCCTTGTCCATACTGTCCTCATCGAGATCCTCCCATTCGTCAACTGTGGCCTGTATGGCTTTTGTTCACCGGAAATCCCGGACATGCTGGAAGAAGGCATCCGCTATTATACCGGACAGCGCAATAAGTAACACAGGCGGCATGGGAAAGTATGCCGCCAGCAGAACATACAAAAAACATCAAACAAAAAAAAGGAGAGAAGAAAATGAGAGGATTTTTGTTCGAGATCACAGAAAATAAGGAGAATATCGGGAACCTTACGGCGGATGATTTCTCCTGCACCAGGGACGGAAGCAGCTTTGCGGAGTGGTATGAGGATCTGGATAAGGAAGAACTTCTTGGTACTGCATATGAACCTTCTGCTGATTACGGTATTGAAAGCGGCAGGGATGAGGACGGATCGTTGTATTTTGTATTTGGACCGGACACGAAAGAGAAGTTCTTCACCAAGCGGTTTGAACGCTTCAAAGAAGAAGTTGTACATATGACGCTGGAGAAGTTCGCATCTGAAAATGTCTACGAGCTGCAGCTGTCCATCGAGGACGGATATGATGACGCAGTGTATCTTGCGGATGAAGAGTACGCAGTGACTATGGATAACGTGAAAGTGATCACAAATCCGTCCCAGATGACAAAGCCTCTTTCCTGGACAGCAGTGAATGACGCGTGGAAGGAGAGGCTGGAAAACGGTAACGTATGGTGATACAAGGATAAGCCGAATGCGGAGAATCCATCCGAACGGAAAGCTATGGAAGCTGCGTTCCTGTTAAGGGATCGGCTGCTCTCCTTCGGCGGGGAACTGGCCTGCATGGATCTCTATGCCCCGGATTACAAAAACATCATGGAGCGAGGCCAGTTCTGGTATGGCGATCATGCCAAAATGAAGAAGGGCCTCGACTGCCAGTGTCACTTCAACAGCACCCGGATGTGGGACGCAAACCGGGGAGACTGCCAGATCGCGACCGGATACGCACTTTCCGAAGACGGCTGCTGGAGACAGCACAGCTGGATCGTACAGCCGCTGGCGACAAAATACCGGATCAATGAACGAAACAATCAAAGAAAGGGAAGCACAGAACTGCTGGGAAAAATTCCTGGTGACCAGCAGAGAGGATGATATCCGCTATCTGAGTGGTGTCAATGGAGAGGAAAACCATGTGATCGCCACTGTCGATATGGAAACCGGGAAGATCTTCTACAGTGATCTGGCCGCACGCGAAGATTGCAACGCCCAGAGATTGCTCCAAGGTCTTGCCACCATGGCAAAGAAAGAACACCCGTACAGTATCAGCCGTCTGGAAAATATCCTGGCACGCGTCGTTGATTATGAGTGCGAGGAACTGGAGAGCGGAGAAGGAACGGGTGGTGCCAGGGAACACCTGTCCTCTATGGGATTTTCTGAGGAAGAAATGGTGTACTTTGGCTTTCCTGAAGAAGCGTTGGAAAAATAAGAAAATATAAGACGAGGAGGAAAAATAATGCTGATTTTAATGGACTATAGCCATGTAAACCAAACACTGACCAAAAGCGGGTACGCGAGAGTGGGTATCCATTCCCTTAATTTTGACAGGTACATTCCCAAGGGAGGGCGGACGCAGGATAATCCCAATGCGGTATGGACCGGGGCCGGAAGTAAGGAATGGCTGAAACACTGCGAGCAGGTGGGAAAGGCAGTCTGCGAGGAAATGGAACGTATGATGGATGTCCTGTCCCAGAAATATTCCATTTACCAGCGCGATCCGAATGTGAAATACGGGGAACATGAGCTGTTCTTTTATTCCAACAAAGGCCGGAACGGCAAGAACTGGTATGACTATATCCAACTCAGCTTTAACGACGCCCTTGGCACTGACAAAAATGACCAGCTCCTGAATGATCTGCTTGATCTGCTCTTCGATATAGAATCGGAAAATATCGCATGCCATGTACAGTATGAAACGATGCCGTATTATGAGAAACTGAGCACGGACGCGGCACGAAAATACGATTTCATCAAAGATCGATTCGTAAGCTACCGGGGAATCATCGGCAAGGTCAAGGTGATAGAAGAAAGCGGCGGTGAAAAACGGTACGGCTTTTTCAGGAAAGGAGCGAAAAAATATTATATTCCGTTATTCGACGGAGATCTGATATTTGGAATTAAAGAATGCAGCTAACAAAGACGTTTTCTCTTATGACGTCCCAGCCACTGCGGCATGGGACGTCTTTTTTTTGCCATACTACAGACAAGGGGTGTTCCTCCGGAATACTCCAAAATCCTATCCTTACAGTGGAGTTGGCCTTCAGGCTTGCAGTTTTGCGGATAGCATTTTTGAGAATTTTGGCCGGATACCGGGCCCGACATAAGAGAAGGGTGTTCCCGGGGAACACCCCCATAAAGTATGTTCAATCCTCCCGGTTGACATTTTTTGCGGATAGCATTTGAGGATTTCCAGCCAGCGGAAACCGTATGGAAAAACCGCATGTTCCTGGATGATTTTGCGGCCTACAACTGTCATGCGGTTTCCATACTTTCCATGAAACATCATACAAGACACAGAGGAGGTATGGACGCAAAAAACAGAAACAAGAAACTGCAGCAGTAACACAAACAACAAAAAATCAAAGAGAAAAGGAGAAAAAAATCATGTCTAAAGAATTCAAAAAAGAAATCAACATGGAAAACAAAGAAGAAATGGAGACATTTCTTCGCGATCATTTCCGCTATTACATTGCAAACAACTGGAACAGGCTGTCTTCATATGCCAACAATATGAAAATCTATAATTTTGGTCTCTCATCCGAAATCGAAAACAAGCTGTATGACATGCTTGAGACCGATGAATTCAATGACCGTCTCAGCAATCTGATCTGGGATTTTGCCTTAAACAACGATTACAAGTGGCAGTCAGGATGGAACGGCCGGAGTGGCGGATACCTGGTACTTTATGCTGGCGGCAGGAAAGAACTGGATTACAAGTCTCGCTGCACAAACTGCGGACAGTTGAACTACGGAAGCGTCGCAGAGACTGGAAACCGCAAATGCGGACACTGCGGAGGCGAGACACAGGTTGACCTTACAAGCCCGATCTACCACCCGTATCTTTCCTGGGGATCCATTGACCAGGATGCGGACTTCGAAGACTGGGATATGGACGAGCTGAAAGAGCGTGTACAGCTGGTTACGGATTTTGACCAGCTCTGTGACGATATCGTCGCGGAAGCCGTCTATCTCGCGGAGAACTACGATCTGAGCGATGAGACTTATTATGTCCCACATACCAGGAAAGTACTTACCGAACGGCCAGCGTAACTCCAAAACAGCATAAACCCAAAAAGAAAGGAAGAAAAGGAGAAAAAAATGATTATCGAAAAAATTGAAGAAATGACACTCGAAGACGCAAGGAGTATCGCCCTGGAAACCATGGAAATCAAGGGGCATGAGTGTGTGTTCGTTGACTTCGGTGACAGGTTCGGCTATTCCGTCCTGGTGTTCAAAAACGGGAAGCATGTCTATTATGCGGACGACTATGAGCTGCATCATGGATACCTGGTCGCGGAGCAGGGAAAGGAAACCCTACGGAGATATTATATCCAGGAAATGACAGACAAGCTCTTCACGGACGAGGCGCTGATGGAATCGGTCAGGACATATGATGAGTATAGAAGGAAGGATTATTTTCTCCGCAACTACTGGATCATGCGTTACGATCATCTGAGCATCTTCGACATCGGTGAAAATGCGCGGCGGAAATCCAAGAAGGCAAGGCTGAGATTCCCGTATTACAGCAATGTTTCCTTCTGCTATGTGGCTGATCCGGGGATTGTAGACATCCAGCGGGAATACTCCAAAAACCTGGAAACATGTTTTGAATCGCTCAAGAACAACGATGACACGTTCCGGAAGATGATCAGCTATGAGCTTGCCAACCATGAGGCATGCATCACCTATGACTGCACGGACGCCCTGATGGCGCTCGGCTATAAGTGGAACATGCTGACTGACAGCCAGAAGCGGATCACACATGAGGAACTGAAAAAGCAGTACAACAGATATGAGGACGAGGATATCGCCTGAGCACGATCACAATATGAGCGGACAAACCCAGTATATGAGCGGATGGTATTTTTGCCACCGCTCTTTTTTTGTCCCACGACACAGCCAGCCATGTGTACAACAGTTGTCCCGGAACTCCCCGCGTTTCCCATACTTAAAGAAAACAGGGAGGTGCTTTTTTATGGGAAGCAGATTTTTGAATATCACAGAAAAATATAAAGATCCGGGGATGTTTCTCAGCAAGTTGGAAAAAGTAAACAGCCAAATGGAAACATGTTACCAATCGATTGACCATTTCAATGGGAACAGTTTTATCGGGAAGTTCCAGACAGCCATTGGGACAGACCCGTACAGTCGCTTGAGGGTCTGCAGGGATGAGTGGAGCAAGCTGACGGGACAGCTCCATCCCTTCATCAGTGGCAGGAACGGGGATCCGGCATACCTGTCATCATTCTTAAAAGAAAATAAACTGCATTCCAGCATCAATACTGACTTCTACCATGTCCCTGAGTCCAGCATCAATAACGCCTATTCCTATTATAAATCGGACTGTACTCTGGGACATTCCTGGCTGGTAAAACGGGACGCTGCGACACATCTGGAGCAAATTGTCCCTAAAAAAGCGGAAATCTGGACACATATCTGCCACAGCGGCGCACGCCAGATTGCGGAAAATGGTATTTCCATCGATACAACACAGGATGGAGGCAGGGTTAATCTGGAGCGGAACCTTTCCCATTACGGGGACATGGGGCATGTCATGGCGGCCATGAACGTTGGGATCGGGTACAAGGGAGCGACCAATATATTCCTCTGCGATATTGAAAGCGAAGAGAAGGCGAAGGTTAATTCCATAGAAATAGAACCTGGGATACACCGTTCCTGTTATCTGTCCCCTGAACACATCTGCGCCGTACTCACCGTAGAAGCCGGGAAAATCGTAGACGCATGCACCAGGGAGGAGTTCCTTGACAGGTTCCGTGAAAATGAGATCGAAGACCACTGGACGGAGTCAGAGCTGGACTGGGAATTTGGTCTGGAGCGCGGCTTGGATATCAATTACGGGGAAAGTTATGGCCGTGCGGACGGCGGGATGGAGATGGAAGAAGAAATGGAGCTGTAGCCAGCAAAACTTTCAAAAAAATGTTATCCGTAGAAAGCCCCTCCGTGAAAAATGAGCCATACTTTCTATGAAAAAAAGATAGAGATAGGCTTTTCATCACATAGAGAAATGGAGGATTTAATATGGTTTGCGAACAGATGCAGAGCTGTACAGAAGAAATCAGGCTCCAGGAAAGCCTGGCCCAGGAAAAAGAAAAAGGAGCCACCCAGAGCGCATGGGCAAAGAAAGTGCCAAGGCCAAAACCCAAGCTGGATCCGCCGACCCCTTGTACAAATTTGAGATTGGGGAGTGTTACGACGTAAGTGACCAGCATAAATCAGTCTGGTCTGCGGAATATACTGGGTATGAGATAATAGGGCGGCTGATCCTTTACTGCTTCATGCAGGATACCCAGCCGTATAAGTTTTCAGAGGTTGCGCTTGTGCGGGGCGGCAGCACTCGGAAGAACAAAAAACTGCGGAGAACTCCAAGAATATTGTCATGGCTCTATGAGAGAGGCTGCCCGGAGCATACGGGATACACAGGACGCCGGTGCGGGAAAATGCCGGCGTTTTTGTTTTGTCCTCGCAGGACAGCGGATTTTTCAGCCATACATGTGCTTTTCCTATACCTTACCTGCCCGGACGTTTCCATATTTCCATTGGAATCAAACATAAGCTATCAGAAGAAGGAGGAAAAAGCTATGGCAAAACGATGCCCAGAGGACGGGAAAATAAAACTGTACCTTGACTGCATGGAATGCGAAGGCAAAAACCAGTGCAGGGGGAAAGCAAAAAGTAGTAATAAGGACAAAAACAGCAACAGGAAGAACATTAGCAAAAGAGGTTAACGAACGGTATGAGACCAAAACTGTTAATCGTAGACGGGGCATCCATGCTGGCAATCGCGTATTATGCGTATATGCCCAATGAGATAAAGTTCGCCAAGAGCGATGAGGGACGGGAGAAGCATTATGACAAGCTCCTGCACGCACCGAACGGCATCTACACGAACGCTGTGTTAGGGCATGTCCGTACAGCTCCCCAGGCTGCTTTCGGGCTGGAAACCGGATTATCTGGCAGTCGCTTTTGGCCGGACCAGGAACACGTTCCGCCGTGGTATGTACGACGGATACAAGGCTTAGAGGAAGGCAACGCAGAAGTCACTGAAGGAACAGATGGTACTGATGCAGGATCTGTTGTCTTCCTGCGAGATCCTCGTGTTTTTTGAGCGATACCTATGAGGCCGATGACCTCGCCGGCACACTTGCCGGGAAATACCGGGAAAGCATGACGGTAAGGCTCGTGTCCAAAGACAGGGATTATCTGCAACTGGTCAGTAACGAATATGATGTGCGGCTGTGGGTGCCCGCATCGGAAAAGGACGCGGAGGATGCCAGGAAGGGCGCTTCCCTCTACACAGGTGACAGTTTCACAGTCCCTGATTTCATGAAACATTTCATCGAATACACGGACCAGGCCGTTTACGCGGACAAGGGCGTGTACCCCGGGAACATCCCGGATCTGAAAGCTATTGAGGGAGACAGCTCCGACAACATCCCCGGCGTGAAAGGCGTGTCCTCAGCAGCAGCGCCCCTGATCGGGGATACGGAGGAGTGGAAGGGGATCTATGAGGCTATCGACAGCTGTGGCGGTGACGCGAAGCAGGAAAAGGAACTTGCCGATTTCTGGAAGACGGCACTGTCTATCTCCAGAAGCCCGGTCAACGCCTTAAAGCGGGACCGTGAGATGGCATTTTTGTCCCTGGATCTTGCTACGATCCGGACGTACTGTGACGAGGCGCTGGATTTCAACCTGGAAGCCAGCCCGGTAAAGGACGCGGATTTCAAAAAGCTGAACGGGAAGCTGCTTGATCTCGGGATCAAGAATGCCCGGTTCGAAGAATAAAGAAGATTCATAAAGGAGGAAAATAAAAATGAAAAGAACAATAGACGAGCTCATGGATGAGCTTGATGTCAGACCCGGAATGCCGGACTGGGAATTCGCAGTCAGAGGCTACGCTATGGATATGCTCAAGGAATATATGAAGTGGAAAAACCTTGACCAGTGGGATGAAGCATCCCTTCTGGGGGAGATCACGGAAGAAACCCTTCTGAACGGCGCAAAAGACTGGGAACAGTATAGCCGTAACGGTAACAGCCTGATCTACGAAAGAGATATCCGCAGAAGACTGGGTGGTAACAGAAGCGGGGACTTGCTCAGTTTCCAGGCAGGGGCATTGAAGGAAGCAGCACAGCTTATCATAGCGGAGGCAGGAAAGCCGGAGCCGGAAGACACCGGATATGATGAGTTTGACAGCCCGGAAGAGCTGAACAAGCACCTGAAATACTGGTCGAATTCCTGCGGGGAACTCCATTACCACGGGAGGTATGACTTGACCAGCGACTCGCAGATGCCCAAAGAACTGCAGAGGGCATATAAGGAGCTCTGGACAGAGGGTAATGGCTGCCTTGAGTACTTGGCTGAATACGACGGGAAGTATTATATCGCTCTGATCACCGAGTTTGATAAAGACTTCGCGTGTTATGCCGGCATCTCAAAGGACGGGCTGTATGAACTCGTTAAAATGGACGCCATCGGGCTTTCGGGCCTGAGCCTGTTTAAAGACACTGTCCTGATACTCGGGAAGGAAACAGGGTGTGACGAATGCCATGAAGTGCTCTTCTTGGTGCCCGCAATGGAAAAGAAAAGTACCCATGACGCCATTGAGTGTGTCATATGCGATTGCTTCAGCAATGGCGTCATAGGCCTGACGGCCACACCAAAACGCCCTCCCGGATACATATGGGAGGGCGTGTAAAATAGAGAAAAAATGCAGGAGGAAAGATGAAGACAGTGAAGAAGATGATGAGCATGAGTTTAAGATCGCTGTCGAATTTGATGTCCAGTTCCCGGAAACCGACGCCCCGGATGAGGAGACGGCGTTTGAGAATGTCTTTGACGCGTTTCCAGCACAGCCATGAACCTGGATCAGGCGGATGATATGGACTACTGGATGGATGAAGACATCAATCTCTTCCACATGAGCTTTATCGTTCTCACCATGGATTACGATGACTTCGATGGCACGGGTGCAATAAACTTCTGTAACGAGTGTCTGGATGAGGTAAAAGAAGAACTGCATAAGATTGGCTGCCAGATGGTCGGCGAGGAATGCAGTATCGCGAAAGACTGACAAAAACCAAAAAAAATAATAAAGACCGCAAAGGAGAAAAACATGACAAAGAAAGCATTACAGCAGAAATACGCGGAATGGAACAAAGGGATCGGGGCGATGAACGAAAGGAAAGATGAGATCTTCCATACGCTCCAGGAAATGTGCGAGGAAAAGGGCGACGGCCATCGGTGGTGTAGCTTCGAAAGGCTGATAGAACAGCTTGTGAAACGCGGATATGTATTCCAGGTGATGCCACTCGTTGAGGAATATTACAGCATCTGTGGGCAAAACGAAGCGCTTAAAAATTTTGCCCTGGCCACGAACAACTTTGATGTCTGACAGAAAAACAGCTATAGCGGCCAATGGTATCCTCCCGGAACAGACGGGAGGATATTTTTTTGCCCGGATTTGCCAAACTCCTGTGGACAGCTTCCCAGCTGCCGCGCCCATCATCCGTTTCCCCGTTTTTTTCGCCATCTTATACAGCGGCCCATTTCCATACTTCCTATGGACCAAAAAAAGAAATCAGAGAGAGGAGAAACAACATGGAACAGAAATTTCTTGAAATGCCACTGGAGGCAAAGTACCAGCTCTTGGGCCGCATGAAAAGCGACTGTGAGTACTATCTCGGAGCGGGGAATAAACAGGTGTCCGGCCTGTGGGGGAAGAGCGTGGATCACCACCTGAAATGTATAGAAGAGCTGCTTTTCAGCATCCCGCTGGAAGACCGTCCCGAATGGCTGACATATCCTGAGATCGAGGACTTCGACAAAAAGATGGACCACCGGACAGTGATCCCTGCGGAGACTCTTGGGTTATCCGGGGCCAGGTTCATCAGCTTTGGATACCACAGCAAAGACAAGCCGCAGCAGCCGGACGAGGTGTTCTTTTCTGTCAAAAGACGGATCTATGGCGAAGCAGATGGAAAGAAGACGTTCCGGTATGGGCTCAGCGAGCATGGTTACGCCAAAATCACCTCCGGGATGAAAAAGATTTTTGATACGCTGTTTGACGGCAATCCTGGAAACCGCAGCATTGAGTGCATCGAATGGGATGATTCCTGGAACATCGTGTTTGAGGACGGGATCTACATTTCGTCCCGCATGTGCCGTATGGAGAAATCCGAATTCGCGGAGCGGTACCGGACGATCAGGCCGGCCGCGTGATAAGGGCGCAGGCTGACAGAATGGAGAAAGAGACATGAAAAGAGACAACGCTATAGCGAAGCTGATCAGCGACCTTAGGGTTTACGCGAAGATGTACCGGGAAGCGCCGTATGGAAGGGAGATAGACGGGACACAGGAGCTGCTTGAAAAAGCGGCCCTGGAGCTCTCTGAAGCCTCTGATTCCATAGCCGCGCTGAAGAAGCGCTACATGGACGGCATGAAGGTGCATTATCAAGGAGACGATGAGTCCGATGGTATTGAATGCCCCGTGTGCGGCTGTGTAGTTGCACACAATGACGACTTTGATGACATGAAACCGAAACACTGTCCGGACTGCGGCACAAAATTGCTGTATTAAAGGGAGGAGGTAAAAAACAAAGACTATAAGGAGGAAAAGCAATGAAAGCGATCAACATTAAGTGGGATATCGATGAGGAATTTAAGGATAGCGTGGATCTTTCGGATGAGATCAAAATCCCGGATGACATCACAGACGATGAGGCAATCTCTGATTACATCTCTGATGAAACGGGGTTCTGCCATAAGGGATACCAGCTGGTGAAAAAATTCCGTGTCAGCGATATCGTCACAGTGAAAGAGACAGGTGAGTCCGTACTGATCGTGGGATTGGATGAAGCCGGATACACAGTTAAGAACAGGGCTGGTGAAGAACTTAAGATCGATGAAAACCGGCTTGAGGCCATGGAGGCCAGTTACGAAATCCCAGTCACATGGGAAATGTGTGGCACGATCCGGATTTCTGCCAAAAGCGCCGCGGAAGCGATGGCTAAGGCAGAAAAGGAATTGGATTACATCGAACTTCCTGATGATGGGGAATATGTGGATGCCAGTTTTGAGATCACGGACTATACGGAACCGAATGAGCTGTGGCTGTACCAGAACGGATTCCGGAAGCTGTGCGGTTAATTTACTAAAAAAAGGAGAAAAAAATGGAAAATTATGCATATTACGGGAGCGGGCTGGTACTGGATGAGGCAGAATTTGCCCGTTTCATGGAGCGGTACCTGAAACTTAACAAGCTGACGAAAGAACAGCTTGTTAAGGAGACATGGGGTGATTCCTGTCAGGAAGCGCTCCGGTATTATGATATCGAGAAACTATATCTGCGGCGTTTGTTACTTTTTCCACTCCGAGCATGAGCTGGATGCCCCCGAAGCATTCGATGAGAGGCCGTATAACTCCTACGAGGAATTCAAGCAGGAGTTCAAAGACAAGATGGCGGCATACCTCCCGGATGATTTTGGCTGGGATGCCCACATCGGAAGGTTCAATTACACCTGCCTGACGTGATACGCATTAGAAACTGCGGTTAGTTTATCAAAAAAAATAAATGAAAGAGAGGAAAAAAGAATGAGTCAGTATTATGCAGCATATTATGGGAGTGTTTTAAGATTAAACAAAAAGGAATTCGACAGCTTCCTGTCCAGATATCTGGATGTTAACGGTGCCACAAAAAAAGGACATCGTCAAGAGAGCTTGTCAGGACGACGATATCGAAGATTCAGAGATCGAGGAGATGTTTGAGTCTCTGATTGAGGCCAACGACATAGAATTTATCCGGAACTCGGATGTATCCGTTACAGGCCGTGAAAAATGCGTTTTCGAGAATGTCTATGTATCACCGGATAACTGTGAAGGGATGGACTTCCACCAGTATTATTCAAATGGGAAGCCGAATGTGTATTTCGCAAACGCGGAAACAGATGAGAAAACCCCGGATTATGTCGATTCCTACTCCCCATACGGGGAATCCTATATGTTCTTTTCTGACCGCGATCTGGATTCGCCACTGGCGTTTGAGAGAAGGCCGTATAACTCCTATGAGGAATTCAGACAGGAATTTAAGGACAAGATGGAGGCATACCTTCCGGATGATTTTGACTGGGATGCCTACATCGGAAGATTCAGATACGCATGCTTTGCGTAATCAAAAAAATACAGAACATTTCTCCTGCAAGCGCCCTGGGGTTATCGGTTCTTTCTGAACTTTGGGTATCCGCATATTCTCCAAATTTATTCAAGTCACAAAATTGACTTAGCAAAGCAAAATGAGAATGACGGAATTACCTAAACATGAGAAAGAACCGGGTTATCCCCGGGGCCTTTTTCTTTGCCATGTGCGCCCATAGGCAGGAGCCGGGAAGGTTTTTCCCACCTTCTTCCCTATGTGGCAAACCCATACTTACATCGGAACTATATAAGGTATACGAAGAAAAGGAGAGAGAAAAAAAGACATGACAGCTAAACAGGAAACAAAGGAACAGCAGGAGATTCCCGATACCGGATTCATCCGTGACAGGGACTGCACAAAGGATACGCCAGTCGTATTCGGCGTACCGGATAAACCCATATACGGGACTGGCAAGCGGATCCGCCCAAGGGTTCCCGGACGGGAAGATTCTGAGCACATGAAGAAGATCCTTCTGCCGGAACTGCTGCCACTGGAAGACTATGACCTTGTGGTTGTCCTGTTATCCGGAGGGAAGGACAGCATCGTTTGTTATTACAAACTGCTGGAACTTGGCGTCCCGAAAGAAAAGTTTGAGTTCTGGCACCATGATATTGACGGCGGGCACCCGAGCCGCAGGATGGACTGGCGGTGTACGCAGAATTATGTCAGGGCGTTCGCTGAAGCCGAAGGGGTGTCACTCAGGACTTCCTGGCGGGTGAACGGCTTTTTCGGTGAACTGTACCGGATAGGCGCGTCAGAACCAGTGGAATGGATGGATCCAGATACCGGGGAGATCCGCCAGTGCAAGCTGTCCCCAAGCTATCTCCAGTGCGTGGAGATCAAAGAGAAGGCTACGGAGGACATGGAAGAGCAGTTGAAACAGCATGGATGCCGGATGAAATTCCCGGCAAAGACCGGGGACTTAAGCCGCCGCTGGTGTTCAGCCTACCTTAAGATCATGGTAGCGGATACCGTGATGAGCAATTTAAGCCGCCTGGAAGAGCTGGAACAGCTTGGGGGAAAACGTCAGAAATTCCCGGCTAAGAGCGGCACCCATCAGGGACGCTGGTGCAGCGGGAATCTGAAAGCTGCTGTCCAGGACAGCGTGACGGCGAACCTGGAAAAGACAAAGAGCGACGTAAAGATCCTGGTTGTGTCCGGGGAGCGCCGGGGCGAATCAGCGGGCAGGTCGAAGTACAACGAGATGGAGATCCACCGTACAAACGCGACCGCAAAAGCGCACCGGCTGGTTCATCAGTGGAGGCCTGTCATCGACTACAGCGAGAAGGATGTGTGGGAGGTGCTGAAACGCCACAAGGTCAACCCTCATCCGTGCTACCGTGCCGGATGGAACCGCTGCAGCTGCGCAATGTGCATCTTCTCAACGCCGCCCCTGTTCGCGGGGATCAGGGAACTCTACCCGGAAGATTATGAGCTCCTGAAGCAGGATGAGCGTATCCTGGGTTTTACCTTGGATAACAAGCGTGACCTGGATACCTTCGTGGGGAATGCACAGTCCTGTGTCTACCATGGCGATAAG
Source organism: Clostridiaceae bacterium (assembly GCA_910575795.1). GTDB lineage: Bacteria > Bacillota > Clostridia > Lachnospirales > Lachnospiraceae > Otoolea > Otoolea muris. The sequence goes on from CAJTGE010000004.1 coordinate 72,041, forward strand.
GCCGCGGTGAAGAGCCTGGCGACAGGGGAGTTTTCTGTGGATGACGTTTACGTTGACCAGTGGATGTACCCGGCCGGGGCCTTCCATGGCGCTGAAGGCGGGCCATGCTGATACCACGATTTCAAAAAAAACCAATAATTTAAAAAACGAAAGGGAGAAAAGACTATGAAAAAAATCAGAAACGAAGCATTAGAGAGCATGCTGGACAAGACAGAGGAATTGGACTGGAGTTATACCATATACCGGGAACCGGAAGAAGCCCGCAATGGATGGCGCTGTGAAGAACGGAATTACGTTGAGTTAGAAAAATATTCGCCGGCAGGCGAGGATTTCGGTATGATCATCGACTTTAACAAGGAGGATCCCGTAGGATCTTTCCTGGAAGACCTCGAAGAATACGCGAATAATTTTAATGTGGGCGAGCACGCTGAGATGTGGATACCCGGAAGAGGGAAGGGAGGACGCCCTTCCAGCATTTCCGAGCTGATCCAGGACGCGGAAGATATCAAGAAAATGGTCTTTGAGTTACTGGATGCTCTCACGCAATACGCAAGACAGGAGCAGAAAGAGCCGGAACATGAAGACGGAGACCTGTATAGGTATCTGAAAACTTACCTGGTACAGAACAACTGGGACGACGACTACACAAAGGAACAGGCACGGAGCATCTTCACGACGATCTGCCTGTGCCGCATGATCGACGCTGGCACAGCACGGTGTGGCCAGATGCTGCATGAGCTGTACGATACAGCCTATATTTATGAACTTGATATCAGCTATGGCGAGTTTGAGACTTTTATGATCAAATACATTCAGCTGCTTTAGGTTCTCTATGGCTTCTTTTCTTGTTACCCTTGTCTTTTCTTTCATGGTGAAACCTCCTCTCTTTTATGGAGCTTGCGAAAAAATATTTGTGTTGCTACTTTTATTATCTCGCAATTCCCCATAAAATGGGAGGTTTTTTATTGTTTTTTTAATTATTTATTTTTAAGCGTCAGTGCTGATTGCCAATGGCTCAGAATAGTTCAAAACACCATCCGCAAAAAAAAGACGCCTCACTTGGAGACGCCTTTGATCCGTTTCGCGTACAGATCCCTTACTTTCTTGCAGACAGAAGCCTTGCGGATCAGCTCCTGTTTAACCTTCTGATAGGAAGAGTCATCGAACGACTCTCCCAGGTAGTCATATACAAGACTGGCCTTCGGGGCATTCCGGCTCCCGCAGGCATCGTAGAGCGCCTTGTATTTTCCGATCATTTCGTTTGCCCGGTCTATGACCATGGCGTAATACGTCTCAGGGTCTTCGTTGAACAGCCCGGACAGGTCATGGACTGTCTGTGTCCCGTCCTGATTCTCCGTCTGTATCCCACCTTGGCAGAAACCGAGCGCTTCCATTTCCTCCCGGCTGAGCCATACGGGGGACTGCCTGGTACTTGCCCCGATTGGTGTGGGTACAATGCCGTAGTGCCGCAGGATTCCGATACAGGCTTCCTCATAGGAGAGGGAGTTCTGGATGCGGAACAGCTCCACTTTGCTGTAGGACTGGCCGCAGCTCCAGCACTTCCAGTATTTGCCATCCCGGGATGTCATTCCGGAACCGTTCTGTCCTGTGCCGGAGCCGCATACCGGACATACATAACTTTTCCGGTTTTTGGCAAGCGGCAGGAACGACGGCTCCAGGTATTTGATTGCTGTCATATCATACTTCATTTCTTTTCGCCAACCTCCTTATCAAGAGGCATTGGGTCTATATCGTCCACTCAATGCCTTATCCTCATGTTTCTGTGTTAAGTATGGGAATGGGCCGGTGTATGGTGTCTTTAATATTTTTTTTGGATTTTTAGACAGAAAGAAAGCCCCTGCCATTGCGGCAGAGGCTTGCATCAGGTCTTTCGCTTGCACTTGTTTTTTAAGCTGTCTTTTTATCTTCTTTGTTTTTCTTGGCTTTCCATGCGTTATAGCCGGCTTTTTCTTCATCGGAAAAACCTAACTGTGTCATGGAAGTCTCGATATTCATGCTATTTCTTTTTGCGAAATCTTCAGCCAGAGAATACCGGCCATCTTTTATGCCCTCTTCTCTGCCCTGCAGCATACCTTGTGCCATACCCTTCTTCATACCTTTTTCGAGCCCTTCTTTTTCAAAGGCGTCCAGTAAAGTACACATTTTGGCCTCTCCTTTCTTGGATTCTTCGACCAGAAATTCCTTATATTCACGATAGCGCCTATCACCTGTGAATGTATGGAAAAATTCCATCATTTCTGATACGTGGATCCATTCTTTTTTGTCATTATACATTATTTCTTTTTCTTTTCCAAGCCTTTTTGCGCGAAAAAATCTAGCAATGACCTGAAAATCGCTTTTAAATTTGTTGATCGTTTCTTCTTCCAGGAATGCTATCTGGATCAGGTTGATGTGGTAATCCGGCACAAATGATTTTAACCAGTCCGGCAAATTGAGCAGTTCCCATAATGTGATAGGAGCATCCCATTTTTCTGTTCCAAAATATAGGACAATTGTGACCGTTGGCCACAGTTTTTGTCCCTTATGCAGGACTTCCGTGAATTTTGCCGTATTCCCATTTTGTTTATTTTCGTCTTGAGTCTGTTTGATCATACGGTCATAAGACGCATAATCGTATCCCATACAGCGGGCAACCATGACACGGTTAATGTCGGTTTGGTTTTCTAATCCCCAGACCGCAAAATGCACTCCATTGCGGATATCTTCTTTACATACGTCACGCATTTTTTCGTGGTAAGTGCCATCAGAAGCTTTGTATTGACTCGATGTGGGATTATCGACCAGATACTTCTCCTGTACGCGTTGTTCCCCGCCACATACAAGGACATTTAAAATGTCCGCAAAGACATCGTTCCAATCCTCCAGTAGTTTTTCTGTCTGATCCGGTTTGCTTGCTTTTGGTTCTTTGGATTTTTCGTTCTTCTCCATATATGTCTCCCTCCTTCCTTCCTAAAAAAAGTCGGAGGTGCCCTGTGCAGCCTCCGCTAGAATTACAGAGGCATAACGCCCTAGTAGATCGGATATTAAGTAACTGATATATTTAAATTTCTGCAAATATTATAAAACTGAATAATTTTAAGTGGTGAAATGTATCAGAAACTTAATTTATGATGTACTAGGACAGATAAAGCACATCTTCCTGATGCTGACTCAGTGCCTTGTGTCTGTACAAGAAAAGTATGGAAACGAGTGCGCAGTTGAAAGTGTCTGTTTTCCATCATCCAGAATTCATATTAAGTACTGTAGAAACGCAATAACTACTTCTTTAGAATTCTATATATATGCTAGAGACGCAATGGCTTCCAGAATCCATATTAAGTATTGTAGAGACACACAACATTTTAATTAGACAAAATCTTTGCTTTTCTCTTTGCTTTTTTCTATTACTTTTCTTCTTTCCGAAAAAAAGCAGAGTCCAGAATTCGAAACTATGCTCAGCTTTCCCGAATCTTTTAAGCAGACTACACCAATCCAGGTTATGCCGTCACCATACCGTTAAACAACCAACACCCTCATCCAAAATCCGAATCCAGTATCCGAAACCATGCTCAGCCTTTTCGGATTTTCCAGGATTCTTTCACTCCATCCTGCCAATCCAGGTACGCCTTCTTCATAACCCTATCGCCAAAACATCCGCAGAATCCTTCTTCACACCAATTTCCTCACATTTCATCATCAATCCGACACAAAAAAACGCCATCCGCATGGAACCAGATATCTGAAGCCGAATATAAAGTTGTCTTTCTTTGCTTTTCTTTCTTTTTTTTATCCGCATAGCAGTAAGACGGCAAAGTACACTGATTTCCAGTATCCACAGGACGGTGAGAGAGTGTGAGCGGCCCAACCCGAATGACGGAGGTGTGCGTACGGATAGCGGAATCCCGGCAAAAGTGTGGAATACATGGATATAGGAGGATAAGCAGCAATGGGAGAGTGTGTACATGCCATAACCCCGTGCAAGTATTGGTTCCCGGCCATCAACTCCTTCTTTTTCAGGCATCCTTTCGGCTTTTTTCCGGTTCTTTTCCAATTTTTAGGAGGGAATGCGTCCCATTTTCTTGGCGTACCACTTTTATCCTTTCCGAACGGCCTCTTTTTTGTCCTCTTTTTTTTAGAAAACAGGTACGAAAGCGGGAAATGAAAGGGCAGAAGGCAACGAAATATGCGGATAAGAAAAATACGGGAGTGAATTAAGGTGACAGTAACAATGACCTTTTGCGGATGAGAGAAAGCAGGGAAGGGATAGGTTAAGGTGGCGCCAGAGGACAGAATTCCGTCTTGCAGATAGCGAAAATGGTGCCGTGTTAAGGTGACACCGGATGGCGAAATCTTGCCGTGCGGATAAGAAAAAGTGGGCCAGCTTAAGATGACACCAGGAATGGGAAAAGCTGATTTTCTGCAGATAGCATCAGATGGGGCACGTTAAGATGGCACCATAACGGAAGGCCGGGATCTGCGGATAGTGTCAAATGGTGCCGGATTAAGGTGACACCGCAAATCAGCGGCCGCCATGCGGATAACAGAAAATAGGGGCGTGTTAAGGTGACACTGGAAGGTGTAGCGGATTTATACAGAGAGCAAAAATGAAGCACGTTAAGGTGACACCAGACGCAACAGTTTCCCTCCCCTTTTCCTTTCTAGGTGAGCGGTGTCACAGATGCGCCCAGTAGCAGATACAGGGAAGCTATATGGAAAACATACGGCAAAGATGGCCACAGGCCATTTTTCAGACGATCCCGAAGAGCCATCCTGGAACATCCAAAGCCCAGGCATGCTGTCATGCCCGTCAGCACCGCACATCAGTCCCGCCCTACATCACGCACGGTATGGAGGGCGGGACTGGATCATGCCGACAGGCAGGAGGGAGAGCGGCACCGGAACACGGGTGATGAGGACGGGGCATAGTAACATCTTTGCAACATTTAACAATATCCGTCAGCATCCAGCAGCTTATGGCATGGTTGTCCGTACGGATAAGTATTTCCCGGCTTCCTGGCTTTCTGTTTTTTCGAACCTGCTGGTTTCCATCTATCCGCATAGCCGTTCCCGGTGGTGCCTTGTATTTGCAGATAAGCATTCCCAGCCCTGACATTGATCTGTGGAAAAACGCTATCTGCGGAAACCATTCCCTAAAAAGATAAGCCATACTTATCCCGGAAGTATACGTGGGGGCAGTGCAGTGCCACCGTCGTGCTGTACGGCTTGGCATCCATATGGACAGGCACCGCCCCAGGTGCCAAAAGACAATTCAAAATAAAAAAAGAAGGAGAATTGGGAGATGACTAAGAAAGAGATATCCGAGATCCGCAAACAGTGTAACAAGAAGGATTATTCCTTTACAAAGATCTGCGGCTGTTATGTCCACGGGAAGGATAGACAGACAGATACTTTTTCCAGGAGTTTTTATACGCTGCCGGAGAAAGACATACACAAATATATCGACATATTCAGGAAATCTCTGTCCGGTTCCCTGAACAAAAACCTCTTCAATGTGCCGTTCGGGTACAAGGGAGATGGGAAGGGGATCCATGAGTCGCTTGACATCCTCGTACGCACGGGCCTGGAAGACGATGAGGCCCTGGAACTGTTATATAGCGCGGTCATAGACTCCTATAACAAGGTAGAGAACTATGTGATCCTGCTGATGCATAACCGCTATGACGTGCCGGGGAAGGCGAGCGACGGGACAACAATGGAGGATGCGTCCGATGAGGTGTACTCTTATATTTCATGCGCTATCTGTCCGGTATCGCTATCAAAGCCCGGCCTGGCGTACCAGGGGAGGGAGGGATTCTCAAGCGTGAAACAGGACTGGGTAGCCGGCATGCCGGAGAACGCGTTCCTCTACCCCTCCTTTAACGGGCGGTCCACGGATACAGGGGAAGCGCTTTACTATTCCTCGAGTGCGAAGCATCTCAGGGAGGATTTTGCTGAAGCGGTGTTTGAGAACCCGCTGCCGCTGCCGGCTGAAATACAGAAGGAATGCTTCGCCGGCATCCTAGAGGAGATCTTCGAAGGGTCCATAGAATACGGGGCGGTCTGTGAAATCAAAGACTGCCTGGATGAGATAGCCGTGGCCACTGAGGATGCGGGCGGGGACAGCATTGGGTTCCTGAATGAAGAACAGGTGAGGCGTATCATTGAGGGTGCAGCTGGCAGGGAAATAGGGGACAGTGAGTTTGAGACAGCGTCAAAGAAGGTTGGCTGGGAAAAGGGCGGGCTGTATGCCGGCAATCTGACCGACCTCAAAAAATTCGAGATCAAGATGCCCGAAGCCATGGTGCGGATAAACGAGGGCATGACCGCCAGACCGGAGGTGAAGGTGGTCGGCGGCCGCAACTGCCTCGTGATCCCGATCGAGGGGATGATGACCGTGAACGGGATCCTGGCGAGGCCCGACGTTGTCGGTAATGCCAACGGTGACGAAGAGTAAAACCGGATGTAAAAATCCCTGCCGTATTCCATACTTCCTACAGGCAATCCGGGGAGGAAGGCCGGAAGGCCAGACAATAAACAGGCGAGGAGGAGAAGTACCTTTCCCGGTCGGGTACTCAAACAACAAATATGGTAACTATAGATACTCAGACAGCATGTACAGGCAAGAGGAAGACATTCGTCATCGATACCAACGTCATCATGGCGGATCCGGACTGCTTCTTCAAGTTCGATGACAACCTCATCGTGATTCCGGATGCCGTCATCGAGGAACTGGATAATCACAAGGAGGATCCGGGCGACACCGGATATAACACGCGCAAGGCATGCCGGGCTCTGGACTCCTTTGGAGCTGACATGGAGAACGAAATGCCGGTCGGGGACTGCAGCGGGGCGCTCCGCTTTACATCGGAGGCATGCTTTGAGAGGTTCCCTGACAGCTGGGACCGGGCAAAGAACGATAACCGGATCCTGGCAGCAGCGAACGCCATCCCCGGAGCAATTTTGGTCTCACGGGATACCAACGTCCGCATCAAGGCGCGGATTCTCGGAATCCCCGTACAAAACTACCGGCACGAGGCCGTCGAGGAAGATTACTTAACCTACCGTGGCAGGACAGCTGCGTATGCCAGTGAGGAGGATTTCCTGGCTTTCTCCGAAAAGAAGCCGATCCCTGTATCAAGTCTTAAGACAGAGGATGGCAGCCTGCTCCTGCCCAATGAGTTCGTGGTATTAAAAAACCGCAAGACGGACCTGGAGCTGATTGGGATAGTTCGTGGGGAATGTCTGGAACACCTGAGGTTCCAGAACACGGCCCCTTACAAGATCCGTCCGAGGAACCTGGGGCAGTATTTTGCCATCGAAGCGCTGCTCGCCCCAGCAGACGAGATCCCGCTCGTGATCCTGACTGGTTCGGCGGGTACGGCAAAGACTCTACTCACCCTGGCGTGCGCCCTGGAACAGACTGAAAACAAGGAGATGTATCAGAGGATTACCCTTTCCCGGGCCAACGTGGAGTTCGACAGGTACATCGGAGCGCTCCCTGGCGAAGAGGAAGACAAGATCGGGCCGCTCATGCGAGGCTGCATGGATAATCTGGAACAGATCGTGCCGATGGGGTACGACGGAATGATGAGGCTCTTTGATGAAGGGATCATCCGGGCAGAGGCGCTTGGGTTCTTACGGGGCCGTTCGCTGGTAAAACAGGTGCTCTATATAGATGAGGCACAGAACACCACCGTGTCCCAGATGAACGGAATTCTGACCCGGTGCGGGGAAGGGGCGAAGATCGTCGTCTCCGGGGACTTGAATCAGATCGATACCCCGAGGCTCGACCGGCACAATAACGGGCTTGCCCATGCGATTAAGCTGATGGCCGGGGATCCGGACTGTTGTGTAGTTGGTTTCCTGGATTCGGAAGCAACAAGAAGCCGGCTGGCAGCTAAGGTTGCGGAGAAGATCAGCAGGATCTGACGTCACGCATCACACGCGCCAGCGTGGGAGGAAAGTCATATGACTACCTCAAAAAAAATAAAGAAAAACAGGAGGAATTTTATATGGGAAGAGGAGGAGGGTCAGGAGGTTCCAGATCTGGAGGCTTCAGTTCCGGCGGGAGCCGGGGGTTTTAGGTAGCCACAGCATCAAAGCGGATCCAGAAAAAATATACATTCCGGATCAGTCTACAGAAGGAGGATTTTTATTATGGGAGTCACGGGAACTGCAGAGAATTCAGCTTATATCACAGGAACTGTTGCGTCACCTTATTATCTCAGCCGCGCCTCAGAGGACGGGCCCTGCCACAAGGCCTTCGTTGCTGTCAGGCGTCTCAGCGGGGCAGAGGACGTCATCCCGGTTATCGTGCCGGAGACCTGCCTGTCTGACACGCTTGACGCAACCGGACGTCAGGTCACAGCAAAGGGGACATTCCAGTCCAAGAGCCGGTATGCGGACGGGAAGCGCCATCTGGACGTGTTCATGTACGCAGATGCGTTCTTCTTTACGGATAACAGCTCCTGTACGGCACCATGCGGCAGCGACGGCGGGGGCACGATGAAACGGAAGGGGATGCCGGGAGCAGCAGGGACGCTACGGATACCGATATTAACTACTTGGCCCTGGAAGGATTTATCGTAAAGGAACCGATGTTCCGCACAACGCCCAGGGGCAAGAAGATCGCGGATCTCCTGGTCGCCGTCAACAGCCCGGATCCGAAATGCCCGAACTATATCCCTTGCATCGCGTGGGGGAAGAGTGCTTACCTGGCAGATACGGTGGAACCGGGATACCGCATCCGCCTGGAAGGCAGGATCCAGAGCCGTGAGTATGAGAAAACCCTGTATGGGGAAAACGGAGAGACGACGGTCCAGAAGCGGGTTGCCTATGAGGTCTCCTGCTCCTCCATAGAGATCCTGAAAACGGCCGAGGAGATCAGGGAGCGGAACCAGAGGAGGAAAGAAGAGAAGAAAAACGGGAGTGTGACGTAAGCCGCTGGGCCAGAAGTCGAAAACACGGGCGGCAGAACCGCACAGATGCCGCCAGGAAAGGAGAGGTAATTGGAAAATGAGTATAGTCAGCGGGTTAGTCCAGAAACTGAGAGATCTGGCATCAGAGCATTATAAGGATGCAGGCGAGACAGAAAACGTATTGTTTGAGGCTGCCGATGTGATAGAGGAGGCATGCAAAAACTGTTTATGCCCGCCTGCGGAAGGACAGGAGGAACGCCATGAATGCGCTGGTTAAATATCCGGGTAGCAAATGGCGCCTCGCTCCCTGGATTATCAGCCGGTTCCCAGAGCACCACAGTTACCTGGAGCCGTTCTTCGGTTCTGGGGCTGTTCTGTTCAACAAGCCGACAAGCCATATTGAGACGGTGAACGACCTGGACGGGGAAGTTGTCAATTTCTTCGAATGTATCAAAAAGGATCCAGGGCGTCTGGCGAGAGCCGTCTATCTAACACCATATGCTCGGGAAGTATATGAAAAAGCTCACAGCATGATGCGGGATGACGCAGGCTGTACGGATGACCCATTCGAGCGGGCTCTGGCATTTTGTATCCGCTTAAACCAAGGACATGGCTTTCGGGCGACTGGAGAAAAGGTGGGCTGGAAGAACGACATTCAGGGGAGAGAAAGAGCCTACGCGGTGCGGGACTGGAACCGAATGCCGGACAAAGTCATGCAGGCTGCCGAGCGGTTAAAAGGCGTGCAGATCGAATGCAGACCGGCGGTGGAACTGATCAAACGGTTCAACTTTCCCAACGTCCTCATCTACGCCGACCCACCGTATGTGCTGGAGACCCGGTATGGGAAACAGTATTGTTGTGAGATGATGGACAGGGACCATGAGGAGCTTCTGGATGCCCTGCTGGCGCACAAGGGGCCTGCCATCGTGTCAGGATACCCAAGCGCCCTGTACGATGACGCGTTGCACGGCTGGAGGCGGGAAGAGACCGTCGGATATACGCAAAGCGGGAATAGGAAAACGGAAGTGTTGTGGATGAATTTTGAGCCGAAAGAGCGGCAGGAGAGACTGGCATGCCTGTGATGCTGTACATCGTCATGCCAAGGCGGCATAAGCAGAATAAAACCAGGCGGAACGTATGGTTTAGCCTTATACCAGAGTCGGGGAATGGTTTGGTTTGAACGAAGCCGTGTGTGTTCCGCCCCGTTCTACCATCCATTTTTCTGAAAAAAGTACCGAAAAAATGCTATCTGCAGAAAGTAAGGCTGGAAAATGTGAGCCATACTTTTCGTGAAAGCATTTGGAAGGACTCTTCGGGGAGGTTTGCCAGGACACGATCAAGATAAGGAGGAGAGCACGATGACAGGAAAATATAAGCCCCACATTACCGGCTGCAGCGCCGAGACTTTTCTGAACATGGAAAACGGAAAGATATCCTGCAAGGGAACGGGGAAGCCAGGTACGGAATGCCCGTACGACAGACCGTGGTTTTGTAAGTGTCCGTACTGTGCGTCCCCCGTCATCACTTCAACACTCCTGAACACGAGGCCAAACTGGTGCCCGATCACGGACTCCTGGAATAACAGGGCTAACACACAAAGCTGACCAAAGCTGGAATGCCAGCAAAAAAAACATCATGACAGACAAAAGTTTTTTGTGGAAAATCCAGATTCTTGTCCTATAATCCAAGCAGAACAAAAGGAAATTCCGCTTCAAAAAAATATACAAAAGAGGAGTTGGAACACTATGGACGGGGACAGAGCTGCCAGGACATAAGATTAACCAGGAAGCAGGAGCTGTCGGACACCATCCGCACAGCATACAGCCATACATATAAGGAGGAAATAGAGCATGTTCAATATCAACGATCTGTTCGGAGGCCCTGACAAAGACCTCAAAAAAGTGATAGCCGCAAAAGAGGAGGCTGCCAGTATCTTAAATACAACCCCGGAGGCGCTGGATGCTTTCGTAAAAGCTTACGGAAAAGGGGCGCTGGATGACAGTAAGCTGCCGGAAAATCCTATGGATTTAAACGCCAAGCAGGCGGCAAGGCTGCATAAAGCCATGTCAAAAAACGCCCAGGAAGCTACTGGAGGACAGGGCACGGAAGGCGATGGAAGCGCATGGAAAAATGAACAGGATGCCAAGGAAGCCTCAAACGCCCTTATAGCGCGGGTCATCGACGAACTTGTCGCACAGACCCGGGTGTACGTCTATGACGGAGATCGGGCGTATACAAAAGAACAGCCAAAGCTCACCGATGGCAGTGATGTCACAAAAAAGGAGATCATGATCCTGCCGGAATTAATGAGGCCACAGCTGACCGGAAATCTGATGAAAAAGGACCTAAACGGGGATGCGTACCCGTTCCTTCTGAGGATGTATAAAAGATCCAGGACGGCGAAAAGAGGAAAGGAGCGGGAACAGGCGTACCATATGTTCCGTCAGGGGCTGGACATCCAGGATTTGGATCCCATAATGTACGAAATGCTCGGGCAGAACAGGAACTCCATGGGGCACTGGTTCCCCCCGTTAGCGGAAGCCGCGGGAAGGCAGGATTTCTTCCGGATTCCAAAGACGACGCTGATTCAGGTCCCCATAACGCTTTTGCAGCTGACCAGGCTGGACTACATGTCCTTAACGTCGGCCACCATGCAGGTGGTGGATGGGTACTGCAGGCAGGTATTCTCTCTGGATCTTTCCAAGGACTATTTCATCCGCACAGGCATGCATTCCTCCAAGTTCGATTTCCGCAACGCCCATATCCACGGGGAGAAGGAAGTGGCAGAGCTGGGAGAATACCTCTTATACAATCACCACTCTGGTGTCATGATGGCCGGGCCGTTATGTAGCCCCTGCATTTACGGCATGGCGACCACCCGTGAATGGTGCGTGAGGGAGTACATTGAGGACCGCGATGAGCCGAAGAACCCGGAGATCTACAAGGGCCTGCCGCTGCGGACGGAGATCCGCGCCTTCGTGGATATGGATACGGACAGGGTCATCGGCATGGCATCGTACTGGGATCCGGCCACCATGAAGAAGCGGTTCGGGTATGAGCCGGATGCGGACAGCCCGCACCAGATCCATGACTACATCATCTACAGCATGCACCAGGAAAGGCTCATGGGGCGGTATGAGAAGTGGAAGGACCGTGTGAAGGAGGAACTGGAGAAGATGCTCCCGGATATCCGCCTCACGGGCCAGTGGTCCATGGACATCATGTTAAATGGCACGGATACGGAGGGCAGGGAAGAGTTCTGGATCATCGACATGGCCTTGGCCAGGGATTCCGCCTTAAAGGAATATGTCCCGGAAGGGCTGCTTGATGAGGAAGACATGGACGGGCAGGACTGGATCCCTGAAACGCTCGGGGGATCACGGCTGTTAGAAGTGGCAGCAGAGGGAGTGGCAAGAGACAGGAAAGTATGATTTCTTCAGGAAGATGATGAAGGTGGGCGACTACTGCTTCAAGGTGCGGACCCTGGTCAAGGATAAGAAAAACTCGGATTCTTCCTGAACGGAGAATTCCGACAACACCTACATTTCTGCTGAATATGCCCAGCAGATGAAGGACGGCAGAAAGAAGCAGGATATACAGAACCCCGGCCCAGGGGTGAGCAAGGACGGCGGATAGAGTGGTACGGCAATGCAGTCCGGCAGCTCCATGGTAGAGCAGGCAGACTGGCGCCAAAACAAGATCGGCTGGTGGTACGCAACCAACGCCGCCGGGACGGCCTGGTTTTCCAACTGCTGTCAGTGGCTGGACGAAGAATGCGTATCAATAGCAATACACCAAACACCTTTGTCTGGCATGGTACATTTCCATACTTAATATGAAAAAAACAAAAGGCATGGAAGGAGAGGAGGACATGCAAAAATTCCAGAAACAGAAATACAACTACAAAAAAAATAAGGATTGCGGGAAAGCCTGGTTTATTATATAATAAGGACAGGTATATTTCCGCACAGGAGAAAGGAGTGTATACCTGACAATGGCAACGATCAATGATAAGCACAAAGACCGCCTGTTCAGCTTCCTGTTTGGACAGAAAGGCAATAAGGAGTGGACACTGAGCCTGTATAATGCGGTGAACCAGACAAACTACACGAACCCGGATGACATTGAGTTTACGACCATAGAGGATGCTTTGTACATGGGGACGAAGAATGATCTTTCCTTTATGCTCTGCCAGGTCATGAACGTCTACGAACAGCAGAGCACATACAACCCGAACATGCCGGTACGCCAGCTGATGTACACAGCAAAGCTGTATGACAAGTATATCAAGCTGAAAGGAGATAACCTCTATGGGAAGAAGCTGCTGACCCTGCCAGTCCCCAAACTGGTGACTTTTTATAACGGGACAGAAGGAGAGGACAGCCAGATCCTGAGGCTGAGTGATGCGTTTCCCGAAGAGGCAAAGGACATGGAATCCGACATTGAGGTAAGGGTCCGGATGATCAACATCAACTACGGGAAGAACAAAAGCCTGCTGGATGCCTGCAGGCCGTTAAAGGAGTATGCGTGGCTGATCGAACAGATCCAGAAGAATCGGAAACATATGGCGATCGGGGATGCGGTTGACAAGGCGATCGGCGATATGCCGGAGGGCTTTGTGATCAGGCCGTTGCTGATCGGGCATAAGGCGGAGGTGAAGGATATGTGTATTACGGAATATAATGAGGCGGAAACCATGCAGATGTTCCGCGAGGAGGGCCGTGAAGAGGGCCGCACAGAAGGTAATATCCTGACATTGTACGATCTGTATTGTGATGATATCATTTCTTTGCAGCAGGCAGCTGCTAAGGCAGAAATGTCTGAAGGAGATTTTCTTAAAACAGCGAAGGAACTTAAAAAAACGTAATTTCTCAAAGCCCCGAAAGTTTCGGGGCTTTTGCTTTGCTTAGAAAAACACTGTCTACAGAAAGTCAGCGAGAAAAAACTATAAGCCATACTTTCTGTGGATGACCTGAAAGAACATTATGGAGGTAAAAAAATGATCATTCTGAATCTCTTAAAGCTGGCGTTGAGCGTTCTGATATGGTCGGCCGTGGCTGGCACCGCACTTGCGCTTGTGTATGTGGCAGGGATTAACGCAGTGATCGCGATACCGTTTGCTCTGATCGCGGCGGTGTATATTCGTTCCAGCGAAAAGAAGATCAAGGGGCTGATCGCCAGCATTATCCTGGGATGCATCCTGGCGGCTGCAGTCATATACCTGAAGCAGAACGGGATGCCAAGATGACGGAAATAACGGAAGGAGGGATTTTCTGTGGAGAAGAACTCAATAATTGTTTTCGTGATCGAGAACCTGCAGTCGGCATGGGGATGGGTGTGCAAGAACCGCCTGGCGGGGCGGGTGATTGACGATATCTTGACCGTCCTGTCCGTCGCAGGGATCCGACGGAAATGAACGGGATCGGGCCAGCAAAGAGCAGGGCCGCTGTAGGAGGCGGATCTCCTGCTTTTTTTTGCCGTCCGGGCAGCGGTTTATCGTTCCCGTTTTGCGGATAAAGGAAATCCGAGCGGACAGGCAGGCGGCATCAGGGAAGGCAGGCCTCTTATTTTTTGTCCGAAAAATGCTATCTGCAGAAAACGGGCCCGAAAAATATAAGCCATACTTCCCGTGAACAGCTTAAAGACTGCATATATGCACAGAGGAGGGAAAGGGATGCAGAATACAGTACATACACTCATCCACATCGCTCCCCAAAATCAACCTGCCCCAGGATGGTCCGCTTAGATGCGGACTAAGAAAAAAACAGAGACTGGGCAAGAAAAACAGGAAACGGAAAGGAGGAGACGGAGGATAATAGGGTATAAGGCCACAAAAGGAGTTTCCCTTATCGGATATCAGAAAACTCACCTTTAACCCCGTCCCCCGCAGAAGATATGAGGATTAAATTACGGGATTACCAGCAGGAATGCGTCGATCTGATCAACGCGAAGGGCCGGGAAGGCAGGCACCTGGTCGCGATGGCGACGGGCCTCGGGAAGACAGCTATTTTTACAAGCATCGACCGGACAGGAAGGACACTGATCCTTTCCCACAGGGATGAGCTGGTTCACCAGCCAGAACGCTACTACACGGACTGCAGCTTCGGCGTCGAGAAGGCGGAAGAGCATGCGAATGGGGAGGATGTGGTATCCGCAAGCGTCCAGTCCCTCTCCATGGACTCCAGACTTTCCCGGTACGCGGCGGATGCCTTCCATACCATCATCATCGACGAGGCCCACCACGCAGCAGCGCCGACCTACAAAAAGATCCTGAAGCATTTCTCCGGTGCAAAGCAGGTGCTGGGCGTCACAGCCACACCGAAGCGCGGGGACGATGTGAGGCTGACGGACGTGTTCGATGACATCCTGTTCGCCCGGGACCTGCGCTGGGGCATCCGGAACAGCTGGCTCAGCAGCATCCGGTGTGAGCGCGTCGTGGCACCGTTTGAACTGCACAGTATCGGGAAGACTGCCGGGGATTTCAATCCAGGTGAGCTGGAAGCGGCTATCGGCGGGGAGACGCTGGCCGTAGCCGCGAAGGCTTACGTGGAGCGCTGCCATGAGCGCAGGAGACATACCCTCATCTACTGCCTGAGCATCCGGGAGTGCGAGGCTTTGTGCGGGATCATCCGCGGTCTGATGCCGGAAGGGGAACAGGAGGCTGTGCGGGTGTTGACCGGGAAGACACCGGACGACGAGAGGAAGGCCATTCTCGCTGGCTTCCAGGACGGCAGCATCCGCTGCATCGTGAACTGCATGGTGCTCACGGAAGGGACAGATCTGCCTGTATGCGATACGGTGATCAATATGCGCCCGACCTGCAACACGACCCTGTACCAGCAGATGGTGGGCAGGGGAACACGGCTCTATAACGGGAAGGATTATTGCCTCGTCATCGACATCGTGCCAAGCGACGAGCGGAAGATCCGCAACCTATGTACCGCCCCGACCCTGTTTGGAATCGACCCATCTATGCTTCCAAAGAAGGTTTCGGAGAGGTTTAAGGAAGATGAGGACCTTCTGGAACTGTGTGACGAGATCACGGGTACCATTACCGCCGGCACGGACATGGCCAGACAGATGGAGCTGAGTGTTGTCCTGGAGGAAGCGCTTATCCAAGGGCAGACGGACATCATCATGGGAGGGGACGGGGAGGAACACTCCTATAAAGGGGCAGCGGAACGCATGCAGGCGGCCATAGACCAGAAGCTTGGGGAATCCGGGCTGGATTTCGGCAGGCTGTATGTGACGGCCATGCCGGACGAGAATCATCGGTTTGTCATCAGGCCCAGCTGGGAAGAAGCCATCTACATCTCCACCCCGGACGTCATGGGGAACGTTACAGTGGACTTCCATGTATCCATGAACGTAAAGACAACGGGCAGCTGTGGGAAACAGCATTATATCGCAAATCTGCCTTTTACGGATGCCGTCCGGCTCGCAAAAGAATACTGTATGCTCTCCCCGGAGTATGGGCGGTATTCCTGGGACAGCGTCCGGCGGAAGGAGTGGATGGCTTCCCCGGCGACCCCGGGCCAGAAAAGGAAACTGGAAAAATGCTTTAAGAAGTTCGGGTTTGAGAAGGAGGGCCTGGATGCCTTAAATAAACTGGAGGCCAGCACCATGATCGATCAGAAAATGGATATGGATCAGAAGGCCGCTTTTGTAAAGGGATTCAAACTCAGCGAGCGCCAGAGACAGTCCACGAAAGACAAAAAGATCCTGAAGTTCCGGGACAGGAAAGAAAAAGAACAGGAAGGTATTGAGAAGGGCCGGGCGGATTTTCCTGCGTTTTGCGCCATGGTGAAACAGGCATATGGGGAAGTGATGGAACGGCGTGAGGCAAAGGAGCGTGAGCTGCAGGAGAGGAACAGGCAGGAAGCGGCCGAGATTGGGAGAGGATATTATGAGATGAAGCTGGATCCTGGGGCGCTTTCCGGGATGGCAACTGATAAACAGATTTCGTATATCCAGTCCCTCGTGATGGATCTGGCGCGGGCAGGACATCTGATTGCAGGACACATATACCATGACGTCCTCACCAGACAGGAAGCGTCCCGTCTGATCGAAGTCTGTATATACCTCTCTGCACGCTCGCCCAGGCCGAAGAATCCGTTCATATACAAAGCCGATGACATCCTGGGAGGGATCAGGAAGGCGCACCGGGTTATGGAGAAAGGGGAGCCGGGAACGCTCAGACTGTATTTTGTGCAAAAGAACGGGGAAATGCAGGCGGGAGCCAGGGAGGCGGAAGGAGAGTGGGAGACGGCCTGGGGAGGAGAATTTTAACAGCTCTTTCCATCTCAAGAAACGTGAAGGGGGTTGGTGCCACGGGAAAGGCCAAAGTTCCTATCCGCGGCGGCGATTGCACCCGGCACCTGCCCTGTGTTAACTACTGCGTGGCCGCGGTATCCTTGGATCCGGCAGGCTAAGCTGTAGCTGTATCGTAGGGCATTGGAAATCCTGGCCCTAAAGGTTGGGAAGCCCCGACCGACCTACGGGTCGTTCGGTGGAGGCATCACAAATCGGGTACCATATTTTCTTTGCCAGTTTCCATACTTCCCGTGAAACCAATCAGGAATTTGAGACAGGAGGAAGGAAACAATGTTTGAGAGTAGGAAAGATAAGAAATTCGTTAATAAAACATTAACAGAGCGATACAACAGCATGTTTGAAAGCTACGTGGTATCGGAAAACCTGAAGGAGACGGCATGTCTCATCATGTTCCGCTTCATCATCGACGGCTTCAGTGACGGAATGTACATCTGCAACACCATCGCCCATGAGAACAGGTTTGGCGACGGGCACGGGAGTTTTTTTTTACGGCAGAGGACGTGACGGAGGACGGAAGGATGGAGGTCGCACTGGGATGGGATTGATTTTTTATGTGCTGGGAAAAAGCGCGTCGGGAAAGGACACGGTTTTCAAGAGAATTCTTAAGGCTGTGCCGGAAATGAAAAAGGTGATCCCGTATACGACGCGGCCGATCCGAAAAGGAGAGCAGGACGGAGTCGAGTATTTTTTTTCTACGGAAGAGGAGCTTAAGCGTCTGAAGGAAGAAAATAAGGTCATCGAGATGCGGACCTACCAGACAGTCCTTGGCCCCTGGAGCTACGCTACCGTCCAGGATGGCCAGATTGACCTGCTTCACCATAATTACCTGATGATCGGGACGCTGGAATCGTATCAGAATACGAGAGCGTATTTCGGAAAAGAGAAGGTAATCCCTTTTTATCTGGAGGTAGGGGACAGGGAACGTCTTGAAAGGGCAATGGAGCGGGAGCGGCAGCAAAAGGAGCCGAGATATACAGAGGTTTACCGCCGTTTTAAGGCGGATAAGACAGATTTCTGCAAGGAGAAGTTGCGGCTCGCGGAGATTGGAAAATGGTACGAGAATACGGATCTGGAAAAATGTCTGAAAGAAATTCTGGATGAGATTCACCACTATGTATCTATTTAATATCAGGTGCAGGATTCTCGCGGCTTCAGTCGTGAGGCGAATGCGCCTGATATTAAACACCGTTGTCTGGCAGGATGTATTCCCATACTTAATTTCCAGAAAGTGGTGTTCGCCGTGCTGGACGGAAGAGGTTTCAATGTGATGTGGAAGATCATCGAAGGCTGAAAGAGACAAAACAACAAAAACATCATTTCTCAAGACAGGGCAGTTTATCTCCGCCCTGCTTTTTTTGTGCCTGTTCCCCGGCCCCGTATAAACAGCCTCCATAGGCCGTGATCCGTCTCCATACTTCCTATGAACCAAAATTAAGAAATCTGAGGAAGGAGAAAATAATGGAAACAGCAGAAGCAAGGAACTACAGGAAAACAGGGGAAATTACAGAGGTGAAAGGTGATGCCGGGACATCCGTTCTGGGCATGGAAGGAGGCTTTACAGGGGACAAGATCCCCCATGGCTATGTGGAGATGACCTTTGTGAAGGAGACTGCCACAGGCCGGGGCCGGAATGAGAAGTTCATCATGGAGGACATGGGGAACGGCACCATGAAAATCACGGAAGGGCGTATCGGGATCACAGTCGGGCGCTACAAGCCCCGCGTATCCTACCGTCCAGTGAGTGAATGGGATATGGTCTACCGGTCCAAGGTGTCCAGGGGCTACCTTGCGACAAGCACTCATAAACTGGGGCGTGTGGAAGTGAAGAAAGGCGGGAATGGAAACGGAGATGGGCAGAGCTATGCGCCTGCCAGTGATCCGAAAGTCCAGTCTTTTATCGAGGAACTGATGCGCTACCAGAAGCAGATGTTCGATGCCTCCTATACAGTCAAGGTGGACAACATCTCAGACGAGATGATCGCCTTGGGGGAGAAGATCTTAAAAGAGATCGTTTCCGGGCAGGAGGATATGAGCCTGGCAGAGTTCAATAACAAACTGAAACTTCTGTTTGCAGTTATCCCGAGAAGGATGGATAAGCTGTCAGAGCATCTGGCAAAGCACAAAACCGATTTTGCTGGGATCGTTGCCGATGAGCAGGATCTGTTCGACATCATGGTGTCCCAGGTACGGTCCTCTGGAAACCATGTAGCACGGGAGAAAACAGCCTTGGAAGCGAACGGCATCACCATGCGCATTGTAACCGGGGATGAGGAGAAATTCATCAAAAAGCTGCTCGGGGACAATGCGGGGAAGTACGTGGAAGCGTACCGTGTGTCCAATAAGAAGACCGAGGAGGAGTTTGAAGGCTTTGCAGAGCTGTTCGGCCTGGAGGCCGGGAACGGTATCGTCCACCTGTTCCATGGGACAAGGAACGAAAACGTCTGGTCCATCCTGACAACGGGTCTGAAGAACCGCCCGCCAAAGGACGCGGTGCTCACCGGGAAGGCATACGGCATAGGGACCTATTTTGCCCCGGACGCTATCAAATCCCTTGGCTACACGTCGCGGATCGGCTCCAAGTGGGCAAACGGCACCTGCAGATGCGGGTTCCTCCTGATCTGTAAGGTGGCGGTCGGGAACGAGGATACCTACTATGACGGGCACCTGGGATGTGACCATTCCCTGGACGCGGAAAAACTGGAGCAGATCGCCCCCGGGGCGTTATGCACCTGGGCGAAGTCCAAGTATTCCGGGTTCCGTATGGATGAGGTCATCGTCTACCAGGATGCCCAGTCCACCATCGAGTATATCGTGAAGATGGGCTGACGGCAGCGGCACCAGTAATGAAAAAAAACAAAAAAGAATATGAGAAGGAAAAACTTATGGCAGAGAAAGAGAAACCTAAATTTACGCTCAAGGAAGAGCATATCAGGCTGATCGGGCGCCTGAACTTTAAGGTGTACCCGGATACGGAGTATAATGACCCGTTCATCCCGGAGATCGACCGGAAACGGCCGTTCGGGAATAGCGACGCCCTCCATGACGTCCTGGATATCCTGGAATGTGAACGGGATGAGGAAGGATGCTGCAGCGCGGAGGATGTGGACCACGCGGAGGACCTGCTGGTCGAGCTACCGCTCGCCCTTGAAGTCATCGTGCAGAACCGGACCTTTACACCCGGAACGTATGAGGTGGAGGGGTACGGGACGTACAGCAATTACCGGATGATGAGGAATTACAAGGTGCTCAAAGGGGTGCTTTCTGAGATCAGGGAAACCCTCCGTAAGACAGGCAAGGACCGCAGGAGGGTGGAAATGCTGAGGACGCTCTGTATGAACGTGATGGAGGATGATCCGTGGCGCATCATTAAGGATATCAAGTGCCAGGCGGACGCAGATCCGGAATGTGCGAAATTCCGCGAGGTATTGAAGAAACACAGGAAACTGGCACAGAACGGGAAGCCCACCAAGGCCGGGAAACATGCAGGTTAGGCAGAACAAAAAAATCAGATGCCCGCACAGGCGGGAAGAAAGGAGGAGCCGCTGCGGCACAGCAGGATAACAAAAAAACGCGGCGGTAGTAAAAACATATGGAACAGGCAAAGTTCAAGACGACGGAGGTTACAGCACTGCAGGAGGAAAAAGACGCGGCGGAGTCCGGGCTCATCAAAAAGAAGAGCTCCGAGTTCCGGGGGGCTTCCAGGTGCAGGGAGTTAAGGAAGTATGACGGGCTGAGCGCCCTTTTAGATACCGCGAAGGGGGCGAGCTATGACGACGCCATACTGGTAAAGGACATCATGCGCGGCTATCTGGCCGGGGACTTCCAGATCCATGAGTTTATGGGCCTGGTGGAGGAAGGCCTGGATGACGGGCAGATGCTCCTGCCGGGGCAGAGGAAGGCCAAGGCGGAACGGCTCTGCGCCCTCCTTACCCGGGCGGCATCCTGCGAGACGAGGAAGGCGACCTTCGTGAAGCCCGGAACGGTCATCGCGGGAAGTTACGAGGTAAAGGCATGCCCGGATGCAGTATTCACGGGCCTTGATGAGATTGAGCTGGTGCTCTATCGGTCCGGGAAACCATCCGTCACACAGAAAGGGAAGAAACAGGACGCTTCTGTCGGGAGCTGCCTGGAGCTGTATTTCCTTTTAAGGTATGCGCGTATCATGGTGCCAGACGGGGAGAAATGGAAAGTTAAGGCTTCTTACTACTTTATGCGTAAGTCCACGGACACGTCAACAGGCATGCCCGATATGGATTTCTTTTCCGGGAAAGGCGGCAATATCGTGACCCTGGAGGAAGAGTATGTAGGCGGGAGCCACGCAAAGACACCGATAGACGAACAGTTCCTGGCGCAGCTTGAAGAGTTTGCCGAAGGGACGGATGTACTGCAGGAGGATTCCTGCAAATATTGCAAGATGTATACGCAGTGCTTCTGGCAGAAAAGCCCGAAAAAGTATGAGAAAAAGATACTGGAAGGCAAGAAGGGGACGATCACCCCGTCAGACGCACAGCAGGCCGTCATTAATTTTCGGGAAGGCTACTGCAAGGTGAACGCGGGGGCCGGAACTGGAAAGACTGAGTGCATGACCGAGCGCGGCGCCAGGATGTTCGCAGATGGGACCGACCCGTCAAAGATGCTGTTCATCACGTTCACGGAGGCCGGGGCTACGGAGATGAAGGAACGCCTGGTCAGAAAAACACAGGCCAGGAGCCTCAATATCAGGCTGGAGGATATCCAGGCGATGACGTTCAACTCCTTCGACTTCCAGATTGTGAAGGAGAACTATAAGGAGCTTGGCTTCGCGTGGCAGCCGAGGGTAATTGACCGGGTACGCAGCCGCGTGCAGATTACAGAGATACTGAAGGAACACCCGGTTGACGGGCTGGACTACTTAAACTACACGATGAAGCAGGGGGCACTCATCTTCATGGAGCGGACCTTTTCCATTATCAAGGAGGAACACCTGGATCCGTCAGACCCGAATGCCCAGGATACATTACAGGACGCGCTCCGGGAAGCGGGGTACGCAAATGCTGCAGGGGCAGTGCCCATGCAGGAACTGTTTGACCGCTATAAGGACTATGATGAGGCGCTTAGGAAGGACTGCCTGGTGCAGTTTGCTGACCAGGAGCCTTTGGCAAACCAATTCCTTGACGCGCATCCGGGATACCTGGAGGAGCGTTACGGGTTCGAGCATATCATCGTGGATGAGTTCCAGGACAGCAATGACGGGCAGTTGGACAAGATCAAGCGGCTGTGCGCGTGCGGGACGTTTAAGAGCCTGATGGTGGTCGGGGACGACTCCCAGGCGATCTACTCTTTCCGGCATACGTCGCCGGAGAACATGATCCACTTCTTTGAGAAGATGGATGTGGATGGCACGGAGTTGTTCCTGACAGAAAACCGGAGGAGCCGGGAAGAAATCATCACCGTGGCCAACGGGATCAATGACCTGAATAAAGAGAAAGTACAGAAGACCATGGTGTCTACCAGGGGCTACGGCGGAAAGGTGGTTGTAAAAGGCTTCTTTAAAAAAACCGACGAATACGCCAACATTACCAATCAGATCCAGGCTCTGATCGATTCCGGTATAAAGCCGGAGCAGGTTGCCTTCATCGCGTACACAAGAGATGAGCTTTCCGAGATGAGCGCGGCGCTGGCAAAGGAAGGGATCCCGTGGGTGATGAAGAACCCGCTGCTTCTGATGGAGAACAGCCGTGTCAAAGCCGCCATTTCTTTGGGGATGTCCTTCTATGAGCCGGAGGCGACGAAGGGGTATTTCGATTACCTGGTTGCTGAGTACGACGGGGAAGCGGAAGAATTTCTTGACCCGGAGGACCTGAAGGCGGAAGTCGAGTCCATGCAGGCTGATTTTATGGCGCTGGAAGACCTGCCGTTTGATGTACAGAGGGCGAAGTTCCATGAGTATCTGGACGCCATCCGGGGCGAAGATGAGATCTACGCTTATTTCCTGGATCTCCTGTATGACAACGAGGACTTGCAGAGTGAGCTGGAGTACCTTCTGGACTTCACCCGTTACGGGGATAAGGAAGAGAAGAAGATGGAGCAGGGCTATGAGGGAGTGGTGCTTACGACGGCGCATTCCTCCAAGGGACTGGAGTGGGATTTTGTGTTCAATTCCATTTCCAAATACGACAGCGAGCACCTGCATAAAACCACGAAACTGGCAACCGCAAGGAAAGAAGAGATGCGCAGGCTGATGTTCGTCTCCATGACCAGGGCGAGGGAGGAGCTGTTTGTTTCCGGCCAGTTCATCTGCTATGGGAACAAGGAGGGCGGCTACACCCAGAACCAGTTCCTGCAGGAGATCTACGGGATCCTGGGAGAGGACTATGACCCGGTTGATCACGAGGCGGAGAAGAAAAAGGCTGAAAAGGCCTCTACGAAAAAGAAGAAAACGGCTGCGTAAGGCAGCCTGGAAAGGAAAAACCATTGTTTTGGAAAGGGCTTGGGGAGATATTTCCTGGGTCTTTTTTTTACAGAATGGGAAATGATTTAATCAAAAAGAGGGTTTAATTCCCCGCAGCTTGCTGCGGGGTAGTTCATTTATAATTCGGCAAAGCGGAAAAATGCCGAAAAAAATAAAAAACAAGCTATAAAACAATATTTTTTCGCATAATCCGTATCTTTTTCATCCAAAAAGCCTGGAAATTGCCCCGGGCTTTTTTTGGCGGATAACGTTTTCTCTGGAGAAAAATTAGCCTCCATGTGGCTGCCCCTACCCATACTTCCCATGAAACATCAAATCAGGAATCAGAGAAAAAGGAGATGAGAAAACGGATGTTTAACATTGACATGGAAAGACTGATGGATCTTGTGGAAGAGGAAAATAATGTGTTTTCTGACTACCAGCGCAAAAGTAAAACCCTTTATACAGGGGGATCTTAAAAGACTGGCAGAGCGGAAAAAGGATCTTGAATACGCCTATCATTACCACGAAAGGAGAGAGGACGCAGTGCGGGCGGTCATTGAGGTTTCCCGGCTTGATAAAGATCAGGTCAACCGACTCTATATTGCCGGACGTGCTGTCAAGCGCTGGAGGATCCGTACAGAATGGCCAGGCTGCTCCCTGATACTATGCAAAGGCAGATTGAACGCTTCATCTTTGGACCTTCATCTGCTCCATCTTTGATCCCATTGCGGATGCTGGAAAAATTAAGTTTCTAAAACAAATTTACAAAAAAGGAGAAAAAATGGAAAAGAAGATCAAAGTAAGAAGCTACACGATGCAGGGGGACAAAGACCAGGAGTATTTCTTTGACGATATCAGAGAGGCCCTGGAGAAGTACGTAAAAATCAGGGATAGTATCCCGGATTTCTGGAACCGCCCACAGCTCTGGCCGACCATCTGGGTCAATATGGAAGAAGGGTTCCTGCGGGTTCACAACTTCGCTTTCTGGGATGTGACGGCTGATTCCATTGAGAAATACCTGGCAGAACGGATCATCGATACGGATGACCTTCTGAGCAGCCTGACGGCAGCGTCCGAGACAGGAAAGGAAGGCAGGAAAAAGACTGATAACCTGGAAGAGTTCACGGACCAGGAGAGCGGCATCGTCGTGTACCGGAGCCGGGACATAGTGATCTACGACGCGAACGATGATATGGCCGTGCTCCAGAATTAAGCTGTCAGTGGGACAGTATACCGGCTGCCCGAATACGGCGTGATTGTGATCACGCCAGATGGCTGGTGTTAAAAATGACAGGCTGACCTATAGTGACTGTGGCTGGAGATACCAAAAAAGGAGAAGAAAAATTATGAAGGTATATTACACATTCGGCACGGATGAGCTCTTCCCATTCCGTGGCGGCTGGGTCGAAATCAAAGCTCCTACTATGCGGGAAGCGCATGCTGTGTTCCGGGAGAACTTTCCGGACCGGCCGAACCAGATTTCAGTACTGCTGAACTGCTCCGATTATTATACGGAGGAGGAGTTCGAAAAAACGAGCATGACAGAGAAAGGCAACCTTGGAGCATTCTGCCACAAAAAACTTTGCGCCAAAGGAACTGATATTGAAAAATAATACAAGAAAAAGGAGAAAAAAGATGAGTAAATTTTACGGAAAGACATGCAACTTCGCGTTTGCATCCAGAGAGGAAGAGTACCGTACGCTCTTCCCCAACAAGGAACTGGAAGCGGATTTCGACAATATCGACAGCTGCCTTCTGTGGGCTGCCTATGTCGAGTTTGTGGAAAGCGTAAGGACAGACACCGTGCTGATCTGTGAGAAAGACAGCATGAAGCCTGTCATGTGGATCCAGAACCGCGACAACCTGCTGGAATACGCCTGGGCGACGCTCACCGACGTCAACATCGACGAGGAAGAGCGGACTGAGCAGGACTGGTTCATCTTCCCGGCCGGGACAGACAGAGAGGAGATCTGGCAATGGTTTGATGAGCGCTACAGCAGGGGCGTCGGGGAGCTGATGTTTGCCGGTTCCCCTTGGAAGGAACTTCCTGAAAGCACAGAATGCTATGCCTAACTTACTGGCTTAGACATGGATTCCCGAAGCAGGAATGGGATATAGCCATTTCCCGGAACAAATCGTGTAGTGCCAGTAAAAAAAGTTTTTTCTTTAAGCCAGCCAGAGTGGGTGGCTGTCTTTTTTAGCACAAAGACAGCCTGGTCGTTTCCATACTTACTGTGTAATCCAAAAAATAAAAGATATTGAGGAGGAAACAAAAATGAAGATCAACAGACTCAGAAAAGGATTAGAACTACTCAACAAGCTGGATGGCAAAATGTACAAGGTCACCAGTACGGATATGCTCAACGGCGTTGGCGTGGCTGAGGAGATGCTCGCGGACGAAGAAGGCTGTTGGACAGGGAAGTTCGGCGACGGCAAGGCCACCATCACAGACAAGAACGCGCTGGCATTCCGCATCGTCAACAACCCGGATCCCTATCCCATCCCGGAAGGCTATTCCATCGAGGCAGGAAAACTGATGAAGGACGGAAAGGGGGTTGAAACCGGAGAACTGGTATTTGTAAAGTTCCTGGCTGTCCAGCCAGATTTCCTGATCCTGGCTGCGAAGAAAAAGGGCACCAAGAAAGGTATGGTAGAGGTAATGTCCTACCAGGTATCCAGAGACAGGTTTATTAGTCTGCTTACCGTACCGGACACGGTTAAACCCGTCAAGTATATTAATGGAGACATTAAAGATGCCGTCCTCGGCTACTCAAGTGTAACAGAAAAGGGAATGATAGACAGGGATGGTAAAACGAAGAAGGTAAGGATCTTCGACCAGGCCGGACTGTTCACCATCTCCAATGGAAAGGTGTTGTGCTATTGCCAATTTAGATCCCCGTTCACCATGGAAGACGCCTTGATAGAGGAGATCCCGCCCCTTAAAGGACACTATGAGGCATTCCTTCCTGTAGACGAGGAGGAGGATGAAGACGGCTACCTGGTGCCGCGTAAGACACGGCTGTGGATGAGGACAGACGGCAGACACATAATCAGCAATCTGGAGGCAGACGGGAAGATCCAGGCAGACTGGAGCTTTGCCTACAACGGGTTCGTGCTCCGGACAAAGGATGCGGTCATAGTGCCCCGCGAGGACATCGAGATCCACAGTCCCAAGGTGGCAGAACTAAAAGGGTACGACACCCTGATCGATATCACGAAGGAAGGCTGGGAGTACCGACTGACGTTCAGCAATGGTGAGTACAAATTCAAGACTCTGGTGAGCAAGTCCACCAGGGACCGCGGATATATCGTAACCGTTAACTGACAGGTTTCGAACTATCGCCAAAAAAACAAAACCATATTTCCCTCAAAACAGGCGGCCAGTTCGGCTGTCTGTTTTTTCGGATGGGAACAGCCCGGAAGGACGAAAATTCCGACGAGCGGGATGCCTGGCTCTGCTGGAACGAATACACGTTTGCCACCGTCCAGGAGGCAATCCATTTTCTGGAATCCCTACGGGGCTGAACGGACTGGAATAAGAGAACAGGTATGATTTTGGAGAATATCTGAAGGTGTTCCTTTTCTTTTTTTGTGCAGAGACGTCCGGAAGGAAAGAACAGGCCGGATCGGGTGAGGACGCGAATCGGGCAGGTGTTTTTTGCGGATAAAGATTTTGGGGAAGCTCCAGAAAAATGTTGTTCGCAGAAAAAACGCCTGAAATATATTGTTTTTGAAACAGTTACAGCCAGAGCAGCCGAAACTGTCCAGCTGAAGCAGGAATGTTATTGATACGCGCACTTATATTTCCCGGCATCTGCGAATTAAGATGTCCGTTATTTGAGCCTTGTTATTACGACAATCATTTTTTCGATTGCCGTAATGACAAGGATTCCAGGAGGTGGGGGGGTGGAATACCCCCACACCCCCACGAAAAGTCGGGATATCCCAATTCACGGCAACTGGGAGCAAATAAAGCGCAAATCAACAGAATGTGAAAGGCTGATGAGTGAGAACGCGGAGCTCCGGAAGACCGTGGACAACAAGAGACAGCGCCGTATGAGATGTGGAAGCAGATCCGGGGTATAGCCGCACAGATTGGACGTGGAATCGATAGTCCGGAAGCGAAAACACCAGAATACGAACAAGAGAACGATGACAAAAAAGGCGGGTGGCCTTGCATCACACGCATTAGCGTGGGAGGGAGTCCATCCGCCTTTCTCTTCTTCATGCTAAACTGGAAGCCGACATTGAGGTGAAGGATATGTGTATCACGGAATATAATGAAGCAGAGACTTTGCAGATGACCCGCGAAGAAGGACGCGTGATCGGATTGATCGAAAAAGTATACAAAAAGCTCTGTAAAGGGCAGGATGCTACAACGATCGCAGACGCCTTGGAAGAGGACATTTCTGCCATTCAAAAGATCATCGCGGCGGCGGAGGCATATGCCCCCAATTACGATGTTGCTAAAATTTATCAGATGATTGAGAGTCAAAAAATTTAAAAATCATAGTCTCCTTAAGGCCTCGAATTTTTCAGGGCCTTTTGCTATAGCGGCAAAACACAAAAATAGCCTCTCAGATCTGCAAAACTGAGTAGCTATTTTTTTACTTATGATACGGGCCAACCGTTTATCGGTGAAAGAAGTGCCGTCACAGAAAGGAAGCTATATGGCCTTCCTTCCTGTAGACAGGGAAGAAAACGAGGACGGTCACCTGGTACCGCGTAAAACGCGTCTGTGGATGAGGACAAACGGCTGCTGTGTGACCGATGCCCTGGAAACAGACGGGGAAATCCAGGCAGACTGGAGCTTTGCTTACCATGGGTTCGTGCTTCGGACGCAGGATATGATCGTGATCCCCATGAAGGACATCAAGATCAGCAGCTCGAAGGTGGTGGAACTGAAGGGGTATAATACCCTTATTGATGTCACAAAAGAGGGCTGGGAATATCGGCTGACGTTCAGTAACGATAAGTACGAGTTTAAGACCCTGGTGAGTAAATCCACAAGGGATTGCGGGTATATCGTAACCGTCGATTAATAGCCTTACCATACAAAAAACACAAAACATATTTCCCTCAAAGCAGGCAGCCAGATCGGCTGTCTGTTTTTTTTGAGGAAAAAGCTATCCGCAGAAACTGCCCCAATACCCCTGCTTTCCCTCCGCTATCTTTGTAAAAAATGTGAGGAAATCGGCAGCATCCTCCATACTTACTACGATATCATTGGACAGGAATCTGCGGGCTTTAATGGGAAGACCTAGCCGTTGAGTGGTTATTTATTTAAGGAGGAATTTATGTATTACATTTATCCGCAAGACATGAGCAGGAAACTATTTATGTCGGCCAAAAGGCACAAGGAACACCGATATCTGTCGGGAACAAAAAATGTCCGGAAAAAATGCGGAGGGAGAGGGTTTATTGCATGGGCAGGAAGGGGCCCGCCGCAGGCTACAGAGGGCATATAGAACAGAAAGAAAGTATAGTGTCAATTATCTAATCCAGACGAGCCAGAACCAACATTTTAATTTTATACACGACATTTCGTTATTAAGTGCCTGACGATTGAAGGCGAAGGCTTGTAGGATAATTTTGAATAGATCATTTAAAGGGGAAATTATGAAATACAAAAAGATTTTTACAGGGATGCTGGTGGCTTCCGTAGCTTTAAACGGAGGTTTCGCAGGAATAATGCCGGGTGGAATACCGATGAATTCTGGTATTATTGAAGCGCAGGCGGCAGAAATTATGGGGACATGGGATTCCAACACAACGACTGTTACACTTGATTCACAGGGCACTCTTACGATAAGTGCCAAAGAAGGGACGACAGGAAGAACGTCTCGGTATTCTGAAAAGGATCGGGCTCCCTGGTCAGGATATCTTTCAGAGATAAAAGAGGTCGTTATCAATGATGGAGTTACTTATGTGGGAGAAGGCGTGATTGTATCACCCTGGAATATCCAGTTATATAATGGGCAGCAGTTTGGGCCAATTGTTTCGGATAACCGTAATTATACCGGAAATTATATAACCGTACACATGTATGGAAAAACAGAGTGGAATGCCCAGTATGACTGGCCGCTCATAAAACGTGTAAATGTATATAACGATGTTACCATAAACAGCGGAACTCCAAAAGTATCAAGTGATTTTGGTTCGAAATATAATGGATCGGATCTTAGTATTTATAAATATGGAGATTATTCAATTAACGGCAGTATCAGCACAAATATAACTTCATATTACGTACGGAACAGTGCAACACATCCCATATCTAACTCAAGGCGGGCGATAGTTCATTATACGGATCAATGTACTGTCGTTGATTGCTCAGACGCAACAGAAAGCTGTGATGTATACATCGATACAGATACAATTAAAAGTATTTTAAAAGGTAATAATAAAGAAAAATACTTAAGCAAAGATCTGAGTCTGGATACATTAGGTGATTATGCTTTATATAATTCACATCCATTGAAATCAGGTGACACTATCACGGTAAATGTTACTTTGGATGGAACAAAATCTATTGGAAATTATGCATTATCAAATATGCGTGACCTGAATGTCGCTTTTAATGGAAGCTGTGAAAATATTGGAGAACGCGCATTTTCCGATATAAATTCAGGCAGTATTGATTTAGACAACTTAAACATTACAGGGGAAGTCAAGGATTACGCTTTCTCGGGAAATAAGCTGTTAACATCGGTAAGTTTAAATGCAAATAATTATGGGAAATATGTCTTCCGGAATTGTCCAAATATAACAGATATTAAATTCAGGGATGATACTACAGCCATCGGTATTGGCGCACTTTCAGGATGTTCAAATGTAACTGATGTGAAATTGCCCGTAAATGAATCGTTTACAACCATACCAGCAGAATTCTGTAAAGGCTGCAGCCTGTTAAAAACCATCAATATCCCTGCTTCTGTTACTGTAATAGGTGACTCAGCATTTAATGGATGTACAAGTTTACCCGATGTAAAACTGCCGGATAACCTAAATTCAATAGGCGCTTCTGCTTTTGAAAATTGTTCTGCTATAAAGAACGTAAATTTAGGAGACAGATTAGAGACAATCGGAAACAGGGCCTTTTACGGAGTGCCGCTTAGTTCTGTGTATATAGGAGAGTCTGTATCCGCCATAGGAAATTCTGTATTTGGAGATAAAACAAAGAAATCTACAATCAAAGAATTAATTTACAGCAGCAGGAATAACATTGATTTACCCCAGCAAAATTCCTTTAATTGCATCGATTTGGAAACAGTAGAATTTAAAGAATCCGTGACGCATATCCCCGCAAATATTTTAAACGGGGTCCAGACAATTAACAGCCTGACAGTCCCGAATACAATAACAAGCGTAGGGGAGAATGCCTTAAAAGATCAGAAATTGGATTTTGAAAAGGATGAGTTGCAGAATTTAACTTATGTGGGCAATAATGGGCTTCGCAATACCGGGTATACAATCAGTGCGCAGGACACAGACGCACAGTCGTTTGGCGACGGCTCTTTTTATGGAAACAACATTACGGAATTAACAATCAGCGGAAATGGAACATTTAATCCCAAAGCATTTGATGCACTGGAATCTTTAACGATTGATTCCAGTATTAAAAACTTTGACACAGACGTCTCCGGTCTGACGACATTAAAGAGAATTAACTGGTTAGGAACCATATCCAGTGAAATGCTTCCGGCATCACTGCCAAGCAGTGCAAGGGTATTTTGTAAACAATACAGCGATGTTCACACATGGTGTGAAAATAATGACGTTGCATATGCTTTTTTAGATGAAACGGAGATCGAGGGATTAGAAAAGGGCATATTGCCGACGCTTGCAGCAGATAATAAACTGTTTGATTGTGATGACCCGTTTGATGTGACGTTTTCCATTGAGTTGGGTAAAAAGCCGGCTGGAGCGGATGGAATTAAGAAAGTAATGATAGATACGCAAATTCTTCCAAAAGCCTCTTATGAATTCGACGGGGAAACTGTTTTATCAGTAAAACAGGATTATCTCAGGAGATTGCCGAACGGAACCCATTCAGTATCCGTTCAGTTTGACAATGCGACAGAGACATTCCGCTCCGGAGCCTCCGTAACGGTTGTAAATTCAACTGTAAATGAAGGAAACGGCGGAGAAAATGAAACTCCGCCGGAAGCATTGGTCACAATAAAATATGAGTTTTATAAAGATTATCCGGATTTTGTGGTTATCCCGGTAAAGCTCAACAGCGCCTCAGCTATTACGCGGTTAGTGATAGGGACAGACGAGGTCGATGAACAGCATTATTCCCTGGAGAACGGAGCCCTTGTTATCAGCAGGGAATATCTTTCAACATTGGATGCAGCAAAATACCGCGTGCTCCCAACATTTGATGATGCGAATGCAACTACGATTTCCAATATACAGCTTATTGTATATGATAAGGCAGCCGATCGCGCCGCCCCGTATCTGCTGCAGTCCAGAGTTATCTTCAAAGGGCAGGATGTAGACATAACCTTCGACGAAGGCAGGGGAGAACTTCGGACAACAAATGTTCTGGCATTGGTTCTGGACGATAAGCTGATCCTTCCGAACGGAGATTTGAAGCCGTTTTCATCAGGCAATGTTAATGAGTTGAGAAAAGCCGGTTCATATGCGAAGGATATGGAGGAGGCATCAGAAGACGCCGTGGATGAGACAGAGATCGGGAACGATATTACAGACAAGACTTCCCTGGCAGCTACTCCAGGAGAGGCAGAAGAGATCAGAAGCTCCAATACATTTAGTGAAGTAGC
The DNA here is from genome assembly GCA_910575795.1 of Clostridiaceae bacterium. Classification (GTDB taxonomy): domain Bacteria; phylum Bacillota; class Clostridia; order Lachnospirales; family Lachnospiraceae; genus Otoolea; species Otoolea muris. The sequence goes on from CAJTGE010000004.1 coordinate 104,515, forward strand.
TAATGCAGGAGCCGATGTTACTGTGGAAATGTTCTCGTATGGGATAAAGGGACACAGCAAAACAAAAGCAGCTTCCATGTATGATGCAGGACAGGATTATGATGAGGTTTTTGACGTGAACGGGAACATCATCACGATCAGCGGTGAATATATTGAGGGGTTAAACCTGGAAGCCGGAGATCATCTGATTGGCGCCATTTTTGACAATACGGAGAAAACCACGGATGTCAAAAAAGTTATTCTGACAATTGAAGACAAAAAACAGGATATAAATGGTGGGAATACGGGTTCTGATAAAGAAGAGGACAAAAAGGATCCAGGTACTGAAAAGGATCCATCCGAAACTGAGAAGGATCCGTCAGTTCCCGGGGACAGCATAACAGGCGAAACGGATCCTGACAAAAATAACGGAACTAAACCGGATACAGGTACGGGATCGGGTAATAAGCCTTCTGGCGGGAACACAGGCATCATTTCCGGAGGAGGCTCAAGGCCTTCAAACGGTTCTTCCGGGAGCTCGGGCAGTGGTTCGTCCGGGGGAGGCTCAGGACATTCCTCAAGAGGCTCTTCTTCATCAGGAGGTTATGGCCCTGGCAGTCAGGCAAACGGTCCTGGCAGTGCAGCAAATGGTTCAGGCAGTGCGTCGGCAATCCTTTCGGATGGGTCAATGAATGCTGAATTCAAGCCTTCTGTCACCGAAACTCCGGGCTCGTGGGAAGGTTTCGGGCATGATTGGCAGTTTAAAAAAGCAGACGGGACTTATGCAAAAGGGGAATGGATCGGTTCCCAAGGCGACTGGTATTATATTGGCGCTGACGGAAAGATGAAGTTTGACTGGTTCCTGGATGAAAACGGGAAGTGGTATATGCTGAATAAAGATGAAGGCGCCAGGTTTGGAGCCGCTTTATATGGCTGGTATTTTGAAAAACAGGATGGGAAATGGTATTTTATGAACCCGTCAGATACAGCGATGCTGACAGGCTGGCAGTTCATAAACGGAAAGTGGTACTATTTAACAGAGCACAATGATGCCCCAACTTATGTCGGAGATAATGCAAACGGGTGGATCTATAATGGAAAGTCTAAACCTTGCGGAAGTATGTATGTAAACGAGGTTACTCCGGATGGATACACAGTAGGTTCTGATGGAGCATGGATTAAATAATAAAAAGAGGCTGCCGGAAAACGGGTAGCTGAATACAGGGGAGTTTGCAGCTTGTATGGGCCGCAAACCCCTCTTTGATGAATTGGCCGCCGCACACTCGTGACTTCAGTCGTGAGTAAGACGGCCTTTTTTTCTTCCTTTTGAAAATATAAAAATGCTTTTACAATGTCAAATCGGAACAGGTTAGCGATCCATTTCGCATCATGCCTGTCGGTTTTTTTTATCCTTGATGGCTTTGACGTATTTAGTTTACAGAAAAAAACTCCAATATTGCAAAGATGATAGTTCGCCAACCACATTTTGAACAAAGGAGTTTTGGCCGATTGACCTTGAAATGAGGAACTCGCAGGCAACTTCAAAAAAATGGTGTTTTTACTGTATCTCTCATTTCCATACTTCTTATGCATGATCAAAAGACATCAGAGGGAGAGGGGATGAAGAACTTCTGAAAAAAACTGAACATTTTCGGATCACAGCAGAAAGGGTGGCTACCTCCGGGATATTGCAAAAAAACCTATCAACAGATGGAACCAGAAGAGAAAAAAGTCATTGATGAATTCGAGGGAAAGGAAAGCTACGAAAAACACTTGCAAATGCAAAGTATTATATTTACGATCCGGGAAATTCATTACAACTCTTGGAAGATACGAATGTGGTTTGATGAATTAGCCGCCGTACACTCGTGACTTCAGTCGTGAGCAGTTCACCAAAAGTTAATTCGGTTGAAGCCATGCCCCTTTAGGAAAAGGTCGCTTTCATCCCGGTAATTAAATTACCGGGGATTCCCGCGGCCTTTTCCTAAACAGTTTAACAGATTTTTTGCTATTAAGCGAGTTATATTTTTAGGGGTATCTGAACTGTTATGATTGGTGTTATTTTTGCGGATGGACGAGAAACGAAGCGGACAGGGTGCAAAACACGAAAAAAATGTTGAGGATTGTGGGAACTGAAGAAAACGGAAAATTTTTTATCCTCAGGCACGATAATTGGCGGGAGTCTTCCATACTTCCCATGAAGCAGAGTATAGACCGTTTTTGTGGCCTATCAAAAAAAAAACAAGAAGAAACAGGAGGAAAGAATCATGAAAGCGAGCAAAGGCTTAGTTTTAACGGTATTGACGGGTGTAGCTGTAGCAGGAGTAGTCCTGTTGGCAGTAGCATGCTCATCGGGAAAGACAGACAAGAAGGCAGAGACAACGGCAGCGACGCAGGCTGTGCAGGAGACAGAGGCAACCATTGAGGGCACAGAGGCGTTGGAGTATGTGACGGATGAAAACTGGGAAGCTATGGTCCACACATACCGGATCATCGTGGATAATTATGAGAAAGCAAAGGGCCTGGTTACCTCCGGGCAGGCAGATCCGTCCAATATCGTGCAGAGGGCAAACGAAATCGTTGAATTCGGGAAGATCTGCGAGAGAGATAATCTCTTAAACCAGAAAGCGGAGGAAGTGCTGGCCGATATGATCGATACCGCAGATGGGATGCTCAAGCTGATCAAGGCTGGCGGTAGGGAGATCGTGGAAACCCCGGTAGCGAATGAAACCAGTCAGGATGGGCAGGAGAGTCTGGAGAGTCAGGAAGACCAGGATGGGGCTGAAACGGCCGGGGAAGAGGCAGACGATTCCGGAACGGTTGAAGCTGACAGTGCGGAGAATACGAACGGTTGATCGATGATAAAACGACTCCGGTACGACTGGCGGATGTGCTGACTGTGCCGGGCCGTTTTATCTTCTTTGGACGTTGCCCTGTGCCACGCAAAATGTTGATTGCCACGTTATTTGGGCAAAAAAATAATCAAATTAAAATATCCAGACTATGTTGGGGGTCTTCCACCCCCAAACCCCTGGAATCCTTGTTAGAAGCTGAATTAAAGAGATAATTCATCTTCTAATAAGGCTGATATTTGGCTTTTTTAATTTGCCGAATTCTGCAAATTAGCGACTCAAATAAAGTGCCAAATAACACGCAAAAAAAATAATTTTTTGATTTTTTTGTGGGCAAATCAGGATTTTTGTCCTATAATTTGGGCAAAGAAAATTAAAGAGGAAGAAATATACAGGAGGAAAGCAAGATGTATGGGTTCGGTGCTCTTGGTATCGCGGTAGCAGATGCGAGAAATAAGGGGGAGGCCGGAAGGATGGCGGAAGATGCACTGCAGGGAGCCCTGAAGGCGGGGGTCGATCCGAGGATCGGGAAGGGACGCAGATGCGAAGGCAGCGGGGCTGGACAGGAGGCGTAGCCAGCCTGGCAGGAACCCCCAAAAAAAAGAATAAGGAGAAAGAAAAACAGGATGTATGAGGTGAACGGGATGTGCGCGATAGGTTTCAAAAGCGAGGAGTGCGCCAGGGCGTTAGCCGATGAGTCGATGCGGATAGCGCTGGAGTCCAGGTATGACCCGTCGAAAGGGTCCTTCGTGTTCGAGGAAGGGGATGAGGAAGAAAACAAGGAAAATGAGGAAAACAAGGAAGGGGAAACCAGCAGAAAAATATATTCGTTCCCTGATCTGGGCGTCACAGTGTCCGGGGCAAGAGATGAGCAGGATGCCAGAAGGGCGGCGGAGATAGGCCTGGAAGGGTGCCTGGAGGCGGGGTATGACCCAAGACCTGGGAAGGGGCACGGACGCAGGGGCGGTGGAGAAGAATAAGAGGTGCTGTCCGGCAGGCCCCACACAAGAACTTTAAAAAATTAAAAGTTTTTGTGGAAAATCAGGATTTTTGCCCTATAATAATATTATCAGAGAAAAGAAGGAGGAGACAAAATAATGTTTAGTTTAAATGGAATGTCGTTTTCAGGATTCAAAAGTGAAGAAGAGGCAAGAAAAATGATGCCGGAGATCTTGACAGAGATGGCTCTGTCCGGATACGACACAACAAAAGGGCCGTTCCAGCATGATGCTGAATATCTGCAGAATAAGAAAAAAAAACCGGAGGCGTGATGCTCCCGGTTTTTTTGATGTTTAAAAAGGATAAGTATTAAGCAGGTAAAATGGATACTGCTCGTTTTTGCATAGCAGGATAATATATCCGCTTGCGTCTGTGATATCTGGATTGGAAATGGAACAGGTAATGCCAGATACATTCTCCGGAAGTTCGAAAAATTCCAGGATAAGAGGCTCGTCCTCATCCTTACGATTAAGCCAGCATAAAATGTCCTCAGAACGACTCTTGAGATCCTCCGTCAGCCCGTCAACGATATTATCGCCTCCTGCTATGTCCAGGAAGGTCGATGCGCGGGTGATAAACCTGCCTTCATCGCTGTATTTGCCGAGCCTTGCCTGCAGTTCTTTTCCTGTGGCATTGATGTGCCTGTCTGCAACGTGGCCGACAAACAGCCATCTGTCCATGTTCCTGTCAATATGTTCCATTATCTTTTTTTCTGTCATTTTTATATTTTTCTGTGCTGTCATGAGACAGATCTCCCTTCTTTTTTATTCAGTTTTTATTTTTTTGAAGCAGTGGGCAAGGTTATACAGCCTTAGCTCGGATTATAAATTCTTCACGGCGTTAAGGAACTTCTGCTCCTCACCTTTCATGATCAAAAAACAGTGTTTACCGTAGAAATCTAACAGCTTCTTCATCCGCTCCGTGTTCATCGCCGCCCGGTAAGACAGCACTGGGATGCTTGGGGTTGGCCCTTCACGCCGCTCCTTCTCGCATTTGGCATCCTCAATGACGTTGGAAAAACGCCGGGAGGATATCCCATCCAGACTGAATTCCATATACCCGCCCATATCACGAACAGAATACAGGATCTCGTCCCTCTCAAGCACCCATGTGACAAACGGGTGCAGCTCCTTGCTTACTTTTCTTAACATCTTGTTGTCCTCCTATAACTTTTGTCTGTTTCAAGGGAAGTATGGGAACGGGAAGGTCCTGGAGCAGGCTAAAAAACATGCCGCCTGTCACGCGCCATGGCAGCGAAATGCCGACAGAAAAACCAGGGCCGTCGCCATACTTCCAGTGATCAAAAAAAATAAGGAACTGTAGTTAAGGCAGTCCCGAATATAAAGGAGAAAGATATTATGGGAAAAATGAGAAAAGCAATGATTTTGGTTCTGGTAGCTGTTATGGTGGTTTCCGGATTCATGATGGCAAGAAGGAACCTGGAACTGAAAAAAGAGGAGGTGGAATATGCCCGTCTCCAGAAAGAGATGAAAAAGGAAGCTGCCGCTAAAGCGAAGGAAGAAGCAGCGAAGCGTGAAGCAGAAGCAGCAGTCATGGAAAAGGATGAGGCAGCTCCCATAGATGAAACTGAGGCAGGTCCGGCTTACGAGGCGCCGCAGGCACTCTTAGACAAAATGGCTACCCATCCGGACTGCATCGGGTGGATTGACATTGAAGATACCAATATCCATTACCCGATCATGCAGAATGCGGATAACGAGTATTACCTGCACCGGAATGCGGACGGGGAGGATTCCATTTCCGGCTGTATCTATATGGACTCCAACCACGATATTAGTGGGAAAGGGCTACATACTATTTACGGCCATCACATGAAGAATGGTTCCATGTTCAAGGACGTCGTAAAGTTCGCGGATCCGAAGTACATGGAAGTCCATCAGAATATCACGATCCAGGCCGCTGACCGGGAGATCAGCTTAAAGCCCGTGTACTGCTATGCAGGAAAGGCAGACGGCGCTTACCGACAGACCCTGGAGAGCCATGGCCAGGTCGTGCAGTTCATCATGGACCACACCGACATGGAGATCAACACGGACGACCTCTATGTCCTGGTGACATGCTCCTACGGGAGTACAGATGAAAGAACATACCTTTACTGTGTGCCCGATGAGGGATGAGTCTGAAAGTCTCTGCGTAATGCAGGGGTTTTTCATTACTTTTACGGCCAGAGATGCGCAGTTTATGCGCATCCCTACCCGTGAACAGTAACCGGTTTTTCTTCTGCGTGGGGATGAAAAATAGGATTGAGATTGCGGAAAACTGCGCTTCTTTGGTATAATAAGAGCAGGTATACGTAACAAGGAGGAGAAATTATGGACAAGGATTCATTCAAAAAATATATAAGAGAATCTGAACCGGACAAACAGAAAAAAGGGTATGCGTGGCATACGGCCATTGGCCTGCAGGCGGTGGATGGTCTGGAGCCGTCGGAATATCTGGTACAGACTGCTGTCCGTAATATTGAGGGTGAGATATCCTTTCAGGAGGCAAATGCGCTCCTGCAGGCATATTATGAAGAAAACCCCATACACAGTAAGGAAGACCGCACGGAGGAGGCCGACAAGGTATCTGCCAGGATTGCTGCACTCCTTTCTGAGCAGGCTTTTAGCTTTACGCCGAATGAGTACCTTTCCATCCATAGGAAACTGTTTGCCGGCATTTACCACCACGCAGGCTACATCCGGGATTACAACATCACAAAAAAGGAATGGGTGCTTAATGGGGCGACTGTACTTTATGGCAGTGCCACGGAGCTGCGTGCGACATTGGAGTATGATTTTTCGGAGGAGAGGAAGTTCTCCTACCGTGGCCTTGCTATGGATGGGATCATCCACCACCTTGCAGTATTCGTTTCCAGGTTATGGCAGATCCATGTGTTTGAGGAAGGTAATACCCGGACAACGGCAGTGTTCTTTATCAAATATCTGCGTACGCTCGGGTTCGATGCGACGAATGATATTTTCGCAGAAAATGCGTGGTATTTCCGGAATGCCCTTGTCCGGGCGAATTATAATGACCTGAAAAACGGCATTTTTGAAACAACAGAATATCTGGAACTGTTTCTGAGAAACCTCCTGTTGGAGGAACATCACCAGCTCCACAACAGGGCAATGCACATCAGCGTAGGTCTCCAAAAGACGGAGAAAGACCATGGCAGAGTTTGAACTCATGCATAAAGACCAGGAATGCGGCAGGCTTTGCATCGATGAGGAAACAGGGCGCGTTGTGGACTATAGGGACAATGGCTCCGGCCTGTCCCCGTATTGGGGTACGCAGAACGGAAAAAGGTGAGCCTATGGTGGGAGAGGAGGGCCGCCAGCATTTTCAGAGAGATGGTACGGAAAGCCATGGAAGATGCGGGATGCTCTGTGCCAGGACTGTATCTGGCCAAAAACCTGGGCCTGAACATGACAGACGATTATTGGCTGCGGCCTGATGGATCTGGCTTGGAGTATAAGCATGTAAAGGGCTCCGGCGCCGTTAAACCGCCCTATGACCCGAACGTGTCGCTGGGCGGACAGATGGGAAAATACTGGATTCTGGCACCAGATCGCCCGATCCTGGTAAAAGAAGCGCGACGGCACCACGGCCAGCAGGCTGTAAACGAAGCGTTCGCTGTCTGGATCCATGAGCGGCAGGGGACAAACGCCCCGTTTGTAAGATACCATGGAACCATGATGGGAGGCGGCTGGGCAGCCTGCAGGTGTGGGACGTTCGCTTTGGAAAATGTCGAGTTTGTGCCGGCATACGAGATCCTGGAGAGCTGGAAGGGGCAGAACAGCCTGTCACCCTATGAGAACTACATCAAGGCATGTATACAATATGGCATTGAGCGTTCTATGATCCAGGATTTCATGGATTACCAGACGATGACGGATTTCGTGATCAGCAATATGGACCGGCACCTGGCCAATTTCGGCGTATTGAGAGGCGCGGACACTATGAGGCTGATTGGGCCTGCGCCGATCTTCGACTCGGGGGACAGCATGTTCTTCGGCGAGGAAAGGGAGACAGCGTACAGCCGGGCCGGGCTCCTGGAGCAGGAATCACCAGTTTCTACAAAACCGAGGAGGGGATGTTAAGGAAGGTTAAGGGCCGGAGTCTTGCGCGGGTTGGCCTGCTCCGAAAACGTCTGAAGTGAGGGAGTTGTACCAGAGTGCGGGGATCCCGGAATGGAAGGCAGAGGTCATCAGCTTGAACTATGAGCTGAAAGTCCAGATGCTTAAGGAATTTCAGAGATGGATGACGATCTCCCTGTACCATGAGCGGGAACGGGAGAAAGAAGGTAATGACGGCAGGGAAGATATAGAGAGATGAGCGGAGGCTCCTGCAGAGAAAACTGCGGGAGTCTTTTTTGCGCCCCAAAAGCAGGGCAGCAAAATACCCTGTTTTTTGGCGGACGGGAATAGGGAGGTACCAGATTCAATCCCTGTACGGGATCCGGAAATAGTCCAGGTATGCCTTAAACTTATCCTGTGCCGAAAGGCAGGTATCCACCAGGTAGCCGCGTTCAGATCTCCATTCATGCAGCCCGCGGTAGTAGAACAGCTTCAACTCCTCGTCGATGATGAACGGGACGATATTATTCCGCAGACACTCCTTGAACAGGATTAGCCTGCCGACACGGCCGTTACCGTCCTGGAACGGGTGGATCGCCTCAAACTCATAATGGAAAGCGATGATCTCTTCCAGTGTCTTCTCTTTTACGGCATTGTAGGAGCAAAGCAGGGCCTTCATGCGCCCTGACACATCTTCAGGAACTGCCGTACAGTGCCCGCCCACTTCGTTTGGCAGCTTCTTGTATCCGCCCACCGCAAACCAGTCTTTGCGGGAATCGCTGGTACCACTTTTCAGAGTCCGGTGCAGTTCCTTGATGAGGGCTTCGGTAAGCGGTCGGCCTGCCTGCTCAATAATGAGATCAATACAGCGGAAATGGTTCGCTGTCTCAACAATGTCATCAACGTTCAGAGAGCCGTCTGCTATGCCGATTGTATTGGTTTCGTAAATATAACGTGTCTGGTCGTGGGTCAGGCGGCTGCCTTCCATGTGGTTGGAATTGTACGTGAGTTCAATCTGCACTTTGTGGTAAATACCGCCTTTCACGCCCCCTGCTTTCTCCGCACGCAAAAACTCAAGCAGGTTCTGCGGCATAGCAGGCTTCCTGCCGGCATGGGATGGGCGGACAGCGTCTTCCGGAATGTTCCAGGTTTTCCCGGTAAGGAATGCACCAGGGATACGGCTGTTGGAGCAGTAGTTCCGAACGGTTCGACCTGATACGCCCCACTTTTCTGCGATTTCTGAAACCGATAAATATTTCATGGCATTCCCTCCTCCTTTTGGTGGTTTCAGTATACCATATTATCGGCAAGAAAGGAATGATCCATACACAGATTTTTGCCGATACCGGAAATTTTGGGACAGGCCGTGATGAGGGAGGGGCTTTCTGCGGATAGCATTTTTGTGATGACAGTGTTGAATCAGGGCGATAAAACGCCTTTTTTGCGGATAAGAGAAATCCGGTATGTTTTAAGCAGAAATACCGGGAATCGCAAGGGAACAAAGCATAAAATACTTATCCGGGGGCGGTTTCGATAATTCCCGGACTCATGACATACTTCCTCCAAAAACAAAAAAGCCGCACGGGGAAACAATGGCTCAAATTTCGTTGTCCACAGAAAAAACAGCCTGAAAATATAAGCCATACTTCCAGAAAATCATGCAGGAGGAGATAAGTATGTTCGGATATAGCATAGTCAAAAATGATTTCACCACTTTTTTAAAGATCCCGGTAGCGCCGCTCATTACAATGATTGGCAAGATGCCGAACCAGAAATTTATGATATATGGTGAGGGAAGGAAAGAGGAACCGGAGCACGAAGAACTGACAGCGGAAAATACGCCGGCGCCATGGGGAGCGCATTCCTTCGACCCGGATGACGAGGAGGATCCAAGCGGGGCTAACCTGGACAGGTATGAGGGATATGGAGATGTCGATGACGCTGTCATGGCAAGAATGCGGGCAAAGTTTGCACAGTATGAGAGGGAGGATCAGGAAGCCGGGGCCGTCAGGAGTTTTATCTACAAAGAAGGTGAACGCAGGCATGTAGGCCCGTCGCTCTTTAATACAGACAATCTGCAGGGCACCCGGCCCTCACAGAAGAAGGATCCATACAGGGGATACCAGACGGCGGGCGCTTGCTCCGGGTTTGGGTTCAAAAAAGGCGATGCCTATTATGTAAATGAGGGCCTGCGCTGCGGCTGCAGAGAGAAGGAGAGCCGGGCGTCGATCCTGATCTATATGCTGCTGTGCGGCTGCGACCCGGACAGCCATGGCTTCAGCCCGTATGGGAATACAAGGAAAATCGCAAAATTCCTGGGAGTAACCGTCCGCACGGTCAGGAACTCCCTGTGGAAGCTGGCGGAGGATGGGTATATTGAGATTGGGGGGATCGGAAGGGACGGGTATTTCACCTTCCGTATCGCGGATTATGAGAAAATCGGTTTGACCTATATGGAAGGCGGCCGCGGATACTTAAACCTTGAGCTTGAGAAACTGCAAAAGCTTGCGTCCATGCGCGACGTGAACGCCATGCGGATGGCTGTCCGTATAGCAATTACCGTAGATAACCCAAGGGCGCATGTGGACGGGACAGTTGTTAACAAGGACAGGCTGCGTTCCGCGCTGCCAAATTATGTGACCAGGGAAAAGTTCCAGGAAGCCCTGAAGAAGATTCGTGAGGCATGCCCGTTTCTGGAGATTAAGGATGCTAAGGAGAGGGATTTCTTCTCTGTGAATCTTCCGAAGGGGCAGGACGCAAAGGTAAGAAAAACACAGTCCGACATGGAGAACCTAAATCATCTGAAGGAATATATCCCGCAGCTTTCTGACTGGTATAAGAAAGAATATGATGAGGCTGAGGAATTCCACCACAGGTTTGGAAAATATCCGGTACAGTTCAACACGCTTAAATATGAGAAGGAAGGACTGGATCGGGAACTGATTTTCAAAGCAGGGATGGAAGATTTGATTCAGTACGCTTCTATGGCAACACAATACGGCATCGGCATCGTAAAGCAGGGCCTCAAGTACCTCGCATGCGAAGTCAGCGTGTTCCGCAACTGGATCGAGAGTAAGCCGGCTTATCTGCGCCAGATGATCCGCAGACATCCGAAAGGCATTTTTAACAGCCATGGAGTTTGCTGAACTGGCAGGCTATAAGCGGCGTCAATCCCCCCACGCGCACTTTGTTTGAACAGAATGGCGGCACTCAGGTTGTACAGCGGCACTGGATGTCAATTACCCCGCCTGATCCAGTGGGTCAGACATGGCACCCTGCGCAAAATGATGGACGTTTGCGCTATGGCGTACAACAGGACAAGTTTTCCTGGTAAATTTATAAAAAAACTACATATAAGACCGGTACGCCTGCCAGTTGGTAATTCATAGCTGGTATCCCAGACATTGTGTTCCCTGGCATCACTACAAATACCGTATTTGTATAGATCCATGGCAATATCTTGTGGATGCGTGGACCTGCAAGAACAAAAATGCCAGAAAACCAGCCGGGAAAACGGCCGGGGAAAGGGCGGTTTCCTTCATGTAGCCAAAAAACTTTAGGAAGAGGAGAGAAGAGGCCGGGCTGGAGTCTGTGGAAGTGAAAAGGCTGCCAACAGGCTTTTTGTGCTGCACAAAAACAGGCCGGAAGGAAACAGGCAACATAAAGAGGAGCAAAAAACCTCCAGATGGGGACAGAAAGCAGATTGCCTGCGCCCGGAATTTCCCTTAAAACCTCCTGCATCATATCCATACAGCATTCTCACTGTACGTTCTTAAAAAATATCCACAAATCATTCACAAAATATCCACATAATTATACACAATTACATACTGTTAAAGGCTATTCCATGGAATGTTATCCACAGGTTATACACCGTGAAAAAAAATCAGGACATAAAATGGAAGTTTTTTCAGATAAAATAGAAAAAAATTGTGATGAAACGGAAGAAATCCAGAATGAAATGGAAAAAAATTAAGACCTTTATCAAAAAATGAAGGTCGCTCTAAAAAAACAATCCACATCCGAACGAATCCGGGAGAGTTCGAATTTTTCGGACTTAAAAAAAACCGGAAACCCTTGCAGTACATGGGTTAACCCCACTCTGGCGTTTCTGATTCAGGGGGATTAAGTAACATCTAGGAAAATTCAGATAGCTCTCTCTATATGCGCTGGCGCAGGCAGTATGGGCCAACAGTTACAGATCCCGTTTCAGCCAGGGAGGCGCCAGCCAAAGGCATCAGGGCCTGCCATATATTATATGGGGAACCAAAGTAACCTGAACCCAAATGCCATCTGAAACTGTACCAAATACGGCAAAACCCTTGCAGGCACAAGTTCCTCCGGGGAGCTCAGGGCGCTGCCCTGAGAACCTGCAAGGGATCAGTCCCTTGACCCATTGCCGGGCTCTGCCCAGACCCGCCCTCGCCGGTGGCAGGGAAAGGCGCTTGCAGCACCTTTCCTTCGGTCCATGGTAATCCGTGGGCCTTATGTCAAGGGACTTTCGCGGCATAACGGGGCCCCTGCCCCATTATTCCACGTTCCCCTGACAACGTCCCCGCTCCGTTTCCGGAAGGCGAAGTCACTGGCTGGCGGGAGGATGCGGCGCTGCCTTCAGGGTAAAGATGAGAGGCGGAGACACAGCAGAAGCGCAAGGTTACTTTGCTTTGAGAGGCAGGGGACGGTATCCAGTGCGAAGATAGAGGAGACGCAGAGAGATGCACCGGATGCGGATTGGCTTAGACGCGTTTTGAGAAAAGTTTTGAGACTCGCTACAAGGGAAACTCTGATTCTGATCCATCGAGGCATGGGAATATGCCATGGACAGTCCGAAACACGAATACGGGCTTCCGAGTGCGTGATTTCTGGATGGCGGTAGTTTTGAGTGTTACTCCTGGCGCCAAATCGCCAAGGATTCCACTCAAAGAAGCTATCCGCAGAACGGTCACGATAATCTCCGCGCTCCCTCCATACTTCCCCTAAAGGATTTGTGGAAGGATTACATCATGTTTGGGGATATCGATCAGAGGGCTTTCCGGGCGCTTGGCATCAGGTAAGGCCAGAGGGCATCAGGCAGGCATCGCAGTCGGCGTATGTGAGGGCCTGCTGCAGCTGCTTCGGGGAAGAAAGGCGGTACATCACGGGGCCGGGCGGGGATGTCTGGTATAAGCTGCGGAGCCGGATGGGGGAGGAGAAGATCCTCGCTTTCCAGGGGACACAGGAAGTCATCGGCTCCTGCATGTTCCGGCAGGACAGTACGGGCGGCATCAGCCTGTCGTTAAGCCTGCGGTGACGGGACTATGAGATCAGCATGGCTTCCGGGAAAGCGAAGCGCAGGAAGGGCGCGGATACCGCACGGTCACCGTTCTTCATACAGCCGGCGGGCCATGGGCTTTCCTTCTCCCTGTGGGATGCCGCAGAGAGGAAGAAGGCGGACGAGACGGCCGGCGTCTTTTCAGAGTTCGGCTGGATGCCAGCGAACCAGGACATCCATTTCACGGAGATGCCGGAAAGCGGGCCGCGCACGGAACTGGCCCTGGTGGCGCTGGCGAGCCTGGCGTTTTCCTGGAGCAGCGGCAGTTTCATAAGTCGTTCCTCTTTTTATCTGCGGATGCTTTTTTGGCATCCGTGACTGCTGTTAATTTTTTTTTGAACTGATCCGGCATCACGGGGGATTGCTCCTCTGTCTGACGCCTTCTCCTTTGTTCTACGTGTGTTATAATACGCTTGTTGTCGCTCGCCAAAAGAGAATGCTAATCTTTCACAATTTCTTAAAATATTCAGAATATTTTGAAATTTTCCCAAAAAGCTGCGGCGCAGATACTGCCTGTAGCCTGCCTATCCTTCGTCCCCATGGATGTTCCCGGGGAACACCCATACAAAAAAACATTCGAGAAAAACGCTATCCGCGGAAATTAAAATTCTGAAAGATAATCCATACTTTCAGAAAGAGGGAAGGCACCATGTCACTTACGAGGTACGAACAGGAAGTATCGATCAATTTCAATGCTGCGGAAGACACGGCGGATCTGTATACCGCCAACCCGGTCTGGATCCGGCGGATGGATAAGCTGGTGGCGGCAAACCCGGAGCAGTTTGAAGTGACCGGGACAGGCAAGGTCAATGGGGAGATCGTCTCAAAGACCTATACGTTCCCGAAGCGCTTTGTCTATGTCAGAGGCAAGGACATTATCAGGAAACTGACAGATGAACAACGCCAGGAGGCGGCGGAACGGCTGAGAAAGATCTGGAACAAGAATAAGGACAAGAAAACTGAGGAAGCTGGAGAAAGCGCCGAAGGCAAAGCCCTGGAAGAATTCGGGGAGCTGGAGGAAGAGACAGAAACAGAAGAAACATAAGAAAAATAACACCAAGGAGGATAAGAAATGCTGATCGAGGCCAAGGGCAAAGAAGATCATTTAGGAAAGTGGGATTTTAACATGGATCCGGACATTAATAAAGCGGCGGGGCTTCTGTACGATATCATGGATGCCTCCTATGCCTGCTGCGGAGCGCACCTGGAGGCAATGGTCAACGGCCAGAGGGAGAACATCCGCAGCCTGTACTGGAAGTGCAGGAATCTGATGGAGAAGATCGTAAAAGGCGGCAGGAAGACGGACTTCCTTGCCATGAGCGCCCTGGAACAGACCTTTGAGCATGTGTCGCCGCTCCTGCTGGTAAGGCTGGAAAACATCGCGAACGGGGACGACACGCAGGCCCGGGCTATGCGGAAGCTGAAAGAAATCTTCAGGAAGGATCTGTACAAAAAGCTGTGGGCACAGAAAGCCGAGCAGTACCGTGTGATCATCGAAAGCCTTGGGTTCTCTGTACAGACGGAAGATTACATGGACCTGACGTCGATCATGGACCCGCTTCTGGACGCATTCACATTCTACCAAGAAGGGGAAGGCTGCTTTCCTCCAAAGATCCATAAGGTGAGGATCGGGAAGCGTTCCAAGGAACGCCCGGAGATCGGACGGGCAATCTGCAAATACAGTTCCGAAAAGGAGCTGGTTGATGCGGTGGCTGGGTGCGGGAAGGAATCCGTGATCGTGTTTGGCGCCGTGGAGAAGACCAACCGGCAGGTATGCGACGGGTTTCGTGAGTGGTATTACGGGTTCCCGGATGAGCGGCAGGAAAACACCATGCGTTATGAGCGCGTAAGCAAGGAAGAATACCTGGACCAGGTGTACGAGCCTTCGCGCTGCGTATATCTGTGTGTGAAATCCGGAAAGACGGTCTGGCTGATGAAGATGCCGTACAGGACAGGCGACTATTCTGACTACAGCCCGGATAAGAAGTATTACAGGGGCCGCAGGGCCGGGTACGCGCCGTATGAGATTTTCTATAAGGACGTGCCGGCGGCGGAAGCGGACACTACTTTTTTAAGCATCCCGAGGAAAGGCTATATGCTGCCGGAGCTGATGGATGAGCAGCAGAAGATCTGGTTCCCCGCGTTCATCGAGGAGACCATCGGAAAATTCTTCCCTGGAGACGGGGAGCCAAGATCAGAGCGTCTGCTTCTGCCGGAGGAGACTATAGCCGCTTTCGGGGGACCCGGGCCGCGGTGGAGGAACTGCATCGTCCCAGTCATCCAGAACCTCCCGGCAGTACCGGAATATGTCTGCCAGATCCGGAAGCTGGAAGAGATCTTTGAAGAAGAAGAGATGCGGGAGCTGATCCGGTATTTTGATGTAAAGGAAGAGGATATCCTGAACGTCCCGGTGCTGCCAGCTGAGTGCATGACGGACAGGGAAGCGGATGAGCTTATCGCTGAGAGGGTGAAGAAGGCATACGCGAAAGTCCTGGCTGAAAGGGTTGCTGATTTCCTGGAAGGGAAATGGGAAGTCAGGAGGATGGTCCTGGATAAGATCAGCGCTGACAAGGAGAGGATCATCCGGGAAGCGGCAGAGGGGAAATACGACGAGTTCATGTCTATAGTCGTAGACGGCACACAGGAAGAAGGCCGGGACGGAAGACAGTCCACTGTCCGTACCGTGAAGCAGGACTATGAGGAAAGCATCTATATCGAACGGAATACCTTGCCAAAGGTTCTGTGGGCTGGAGATGCCCTGTTAAGGAAGGCTCCGGTGGTCTGGAAGATACGGCCGGAAAAGGCAGAGGAATACGCGTTACTCCTGGATATCCCAAAAGAAGGGCTTCCTGATATGCTGAAAATGGCTGACAGCTTTAAGGCGTTTTTCGAGAAATATGAAAAGATCCTCCCGAACAGCCTGACGGACCGGTATGTGGTGCTTTGGCATGATCCGGCCAATATGAAGCCGGGCATCTATCTGCCGCCGCTGGGGAATGTGAATATCTGTATGGCAAGAAAGGTGTATAAGAAGCTGAGAAAGCCGGAAGATCCAAGATGATTTTTGAGTGGTGGGGTGTTCCCCGGGAACACCCCACTGCAAAAATAAAAAACATAATTACACATTTTTCTTGACAAACCCACCTCGATTTAGTTAAGAACCGGGGCAATGTTCAAATCTGCTTTTTGGCTATGTCAGCCCGTATGAGAGCCTTTATATATCCGCTTTTGTTTGGTGTTTGTTCCAGCTTTTCATAAACATCATGTTCTGTTGGAATTACTACTTTCACACCATACATCTTTGTTTTAGCCTTATCATACCGGGCCTGTGGTTTTTGTGGTTTGGCTTCCAAATATATCTCCTCTCTGGGAGAAGGACGGGTTTCCCCGCCCTGTCTCGTTTACTTCTGGGTGTTTGCTGTGATATAACTTTTGATGAGTTTCTTCATCTCATCCACTGTGTAGGTCTGTTGTTCGGGGTGGGCTTCGAGGATTTCAATCAGGTCATATGCCATTGCCTTTTTAATTTCCGCCGCTTCTCTGTCACTTGGCATTTTTGTGTCCTCCTTTCTGGTTAATAAGGTTAGTATAACGTACGTTTAACGTATGGTCAAGGGTGTATTTGAAAATTAAACAGGATCGATGCCGGCAGGGAGAGGATGATTAAGGAAGCGGCGGAAGAGAAATATGATGGATTTATGCGTATTGTTGTAGACGGCACATGGAAAGTAAGTACGGGAGAGAACTTGTCATTGTCCACACTACGAAGCAGGAGTGTATGGAAAGTATCTATCATATGGAGTTCTGTGTATCGCCAAAGGTTTTATATTTACCCCCAATATAACATTAAATTGGCTTTTGTATTTGCCTGCTGAGATAAGTTTTTCTGACATTTTGTCGTATTCCTTTTTGCTTTGGTAAGGGAATTATAGCATATGCAAATTCCGATTGCAATATTTCACAAAAACAATCTCAAAACGCTATCCACAGAAAATTTAGTCATTTTCCATTTTTCTTCCGGGTGTTCCCGGGGAACACCCCTATAAAAGATAAAAATACTAAAAAAAATGCTATCCGCAGAAAATCAAAAAAATTTTCTGAGCCATACTATTATCGGAAGCTTTGCAAGAAATCTGATTATAAAGAAGTAAGAAAGGAAAAAAATATGAAGAAAGAGGGGAAACAAGCGATCAAAATTGCCGTCTTTAATCAGAAAGGCGGTGTGGCAAAAACAACAACGGTTTTTAATATGGCAGGGATCTTAGCCAAATCCGGTTCCAAGGTGCTGGTAATTGATGTGGACAGCCAGGCCAATGTTTCCACTTCCTTATTGATGGAGAACATGGCCGAGTACGATGAGAAGCACGGTACGGTAGGCCAGATGCTGGACGATGTAATGACGTTAAAGGACATTATCGAAGTCCCGTCCCGGATCAATGACGCCATCATCAAGGCAAAGATTTGTATCCGCGACGGAGGCGTGGCAAAGTGGAGGGGCATCGACGTGATCCCGGCAAACAGTAAGCTCCAGGATCTGAGAGTAGAGGACATGGACGATGAGGACAGCCTGTACGCGATCCGGGATGCGCTCGGCATGATCAGGCGCACCAGAAAACACGCCTATGATTATGACTATATCCTGTTCGATCTTCCGCCTCACCTCGGGGAGCTGTCCGTAGCCGTGCTGGCCGCCACAGACCATGTCCTGGTTCCTGCTACGGTGGACAGCTACAGTATGAATGGTTACGGGGAACTAATGGACACGGTAGAGAGCATCCGCTCCATGGGTTTAAATCCAAATCTGGACATCATTGGCGTATTCTTCACGATGATCCAGCCGCTGCAAAAATATGACCGCACCATGTACCAGGATGTACGGGACCAGCTCGGGGACGTATTCATCGACACGCCGATCCGCTCCAACAGCAACGCGAAGCTGGCTGCGCATTTTGGTTGTCCGCTATGCTGGTTAAAAAGGACAGCAGGCGTGACGCAGGACTATATCGCCGTGACAGAAGAAACACTCCGCCGGTGCGGCGTGCTGGAGAAAGGGGAACATCTTCGGGGCCTCGGCGACAACATCGACCCGGGCGTGTTAAGCAGGCACCTTGCAAAATAGGACGTGGCCGTATAATACAGTTTAGGGATCGGCAGTGTAAAACCAAACAATCCAAAACAATTATAGATCAATAAGAGAGGAAAAAACCATGAGAGACATTCACAGCAGCAGAAATAGTGCTTTAAAAAAAATCGCAAATAAGCAGTGTACCATGGAGGATACCCGGATGTTAGATTCATCCTGCCTGGTTGAGCACCCGGACAATGAATACCTGTTCGGAATGGAAGGGATCGAGCGTTTGGCCGAGGGTATGAAGAAGGTCGGCTTCAAGGGCGCCATTGAGGTATGGGATATGAAGGACGGTACTTTCCTGATCTATTCCGGCGCCAGAAGGAGCCGCGCTAACATGCTCCTTGGCAATACCCAGATCAAGGCGTTTGTGTACCCTTATCCGGAATCCGAGACAGAGCGCCGGAGGGAACTTCTTGGAGCGAATATCTATGGCCGCAACGCCGTCCAGCGTGACAACGCGATCTACACGGCACGCCAGATCAGCTACCTGCGCGAGACGATCAATATGGAGCGTGAGAACGGAACCTATAAAGGAGAGAAGACCCGGGAGGAACTGGCAAAGGAGTTCGGCACGAGTCCTTCCAATATCTATAAATACGAATCCCTGCTGAAGCTGAACGACAGGGCCCAAAAGGCCGTGGCGGACGGCGAGATCCAGCTGGCCCAGGGGTCTTCCATGTCCGTTCTTTCCGGCGAATACCAGGATATCGTGCTGGATGCCCTGCAGCTTATGCATGATTTTAATATGGCAGGTGTCCGTGACGAGGTCCAGGAACTGGTGGACTATATCAAAGCTCATGAAGGGGAAACCCTCACAGCGGAAGAGGCGGTGCGATCGCTTTGCGAAATGCGGGAATCCGTAAACAGCCCTGCTGACGGCGAAGACATGGCAGGAGAACAGGCACCCGGTATGGATAGAGACGTAGATGGTAACATCGGTGATGCGGAAGTTACATGGGATGGCCAGAATGGGGATTTTGGGGAAAACGGCCAGGACGCTATGGCGAGAATGTCGGAGCTGCCAGGAAAACAGCCCCCAGTATTCTATACACCGAAAACGGCAGCTAAGAAGTTCAACCAGTATTACGGAAAGATGGAAGAGTTCCTTTCCGCAGACAAGCAGTATAAGGAGAAAGACAGAGAGGATGTGATCAGCAAGCTCCAGCAGTTGAGGGCGCTGATCGACTCCGAGATCTTCAAGATCCAGTCAAATGCACAAGGCAGAGGGATGTAAGGGGCAGTAGTGTTGATGCTTAGAGAAACAGATAGCCATAGGACACATAGCGGCAGGTAGTAGTACTGCCTGTCGCATGTCAAAATACCCCGCCCCGTAAGAAGTATGGCTGTTCCTCCCGGTTTATCGTTCCTGGAGGAAGTATGGATCAGTATCAGCATCGGCGGCATAATAAGAATCTTCTCATGGTACATCTGATCTTTGCGACGAAATACCGGAAAGCGTTGCTGACGGGAGTTATCCGCGAGGATATCAAACAGTTCTTGTATGATGTCAGCCGCGAACATCACTGGTATATCCGCCGGATGGAAACGGATCGCGATCATGTGCATATCCTTCTGCCGTACAATCCATCAGACAGTATTACTATAACAGCGTCGGCATCGTCAGAGAGCCGATGCCCGACGAAATGGAAGAACTGTTCCAAGAGCATATGCGGAACAGGAAATCCAGCCAGAGCAGTAAAACAGCGTAGCCGCAGGGCTACACTGTCTACATAAAAGCATATCTATTATTTCAGTTTTTAGTAACATCCTTACGGAACATCATCCAAGGGGCGTGGCTTCAATCGAATTAAATTTTGGTGAAAAAGAGAAGGAAGAGACTATGATTACTGGGAAATACATTGGAACACTGACTACTCCTACGGTTTTAACCGTGGGAGTAGTCAGTGGATGCCGGCCCGTAATTGGAGTAATCCTTCTGGACAGAGGCCGGCCCATAATCAGAGTAACCCGTTTCCAGTTCCCCGTTTCTGACCGCCTGCTCCATATATTCACTGCTTATCGTCCCTGCCAGGACGCCGTCAGCCCCGGCCTTTCGGCCGTCCGGGACAGTCTGGTTTACTGCCATTTTCCCGTCAGGGGCCATGTAATAGCTGTCATCCCCCCAGCGGATTACCTGGTCCGTCACCATGTAGCCGTCTGATCCGAAGAAATACCAGTCACCGTTTAGCTCCGTCCAGTCATACTGCAGATAGGAGCCATCCTCGTTCTGGTACCACCATCCGGTATCGTCCTGTTTCCATCCGATATTTTTATAGATCACTTCCACAGTGCCCGGGCCCTCATCTGCTGCGCCGTCCAGCTTCCGTGTCTCAGTTTCCACGCCATATGTTTCAAAATAAGCGTCCGCCATTTCCTTAGTGACGCTGAAGGAGCCGGCCTCTGCATACTCTGCCTGGTATCCGCTCCGGGAAAGCGGGCAGACCTTTAAGCTATAGGAGCCTTTCCTGAGCATAACCGGCTTGAAGTCATAGCTGGTCCCGCCTGTATAATACACCTTGCTGCCGCCGTTATTCCTGGAAAGGATGAGTTTATACCGGACAGCATGATACGCGGAATCCCACGATGCCGTCCCGTCCTCATGCCAGGCCGCCTGTTCGACAGGGGTGCAGATATCTTCCAACTGGGTGAGACGGAATGTCAGCCGCAGGGTTGTGCCGTTATCAAGCCTGGATGCCTTCACATATTGGGCGCCTGCGCCGTTCAGTTTAACCTGATCCGCTTTTGTCAGATAGAAAGTGTACCCGTCATCAGCAGAAAGATCAATGACATAGTTCTCCTCTGCTGAGGTTTTCGCTTTCTCTGCGCTTCCGTCTTCCCCGCTGTCATCATCCGTGTACCCGGACTCCAGGTCAGCGCTCCCGCATGAATAGTGCGCGGATGATGGAGCCTCCGCTGTGATCTCCGGATACCCGTACTCATCGTATCCTTCAATCTTAAAATCCACAGATACCCGGCTGATCTTTTCCGCCGCGAAAGCGGATTCTGGCGTCATGGCGGCTGTACCAGCCGCGGCCAGCATGGCTGCCATTAATGCTGTTGTTTTGTGTTTCATGGTTCTTCATGGGGGATTGCAAATCCCCCTCCTCCTTTCTTTTTTCTGGTAATAGTATGGAGGATGCGTACAAAAACCAGGCCATTTTTTTGAGTTCCCGTAGAAAATATATTGTTTTCCCGATCCATTTTGGATATAATAAAAGTAGCAGATAACGTTTGGGCAGGAGGGATTGAATGGAGACAGCAAAACAAACCGTCAGGGACAGCGTTTTTTCAGATTTGTTCCAGGATAAAAAATACCTCCTGAAACTCTATCAGGCGCTGCACCCGGAGGATACCGGGACAACGGAGGATGATCTTGTGGATGTGACGATACGGAATGTCCTGACGGACGGCCTTTATAATGACCTGGGTTTCCGGAATAAAGACCGGGTCGTGATCCTTGCTGAGGCACAGTCCTTATGTTATGCATCACAAATAACGTTAATCCCAATAAGACTGCAGGTAGAGATACGCTGTATACTCACATCACCGAATTTACGTTTAAGTGCCATGTGCTGGCACCGGCTGTGGGGCCGCCGCAAGGCGGTTTTTATAGTCATAGCGGATAGCAAACATGGGCCGTTTCCACGGTGGAAACGGGAAAACAAAAGGAGGTGTCTGGTATGAGAGATGTATACGATTTTGCAAAATTTTTCATAAAGAGTGGCGCCGATTCTATGCCGGACACATATGACGGAAATATGAAGTTGCAGAAAATGTTGGTGCTGGCGGATATGGCTCATCTGGCTCGGTGTCAGCAGCCCCTCTTTGGAGACGATATTCTTGCGTTTGAAAACGGGCTGGTTGTTGAGAAAGTGCGTCTCAGATATAGGAATGATTATTCGGGATTCAAGGCAGACAGTGAGAGATTCAATCCGGATTTCAGCGAAGAAGAGTATGAAACCTTAAATGCCGTGATAGGAGTTTACGGTCATCTTACTGCAAGAGAACTTTCGGATCTGAATCATAGTTTTAAATCATGGAGACAGGCATACAAGAGTGGTACAGCAGATAACGGCTACCATGATAAAAGAAAGTCTGTCGTGAATTTTGAAGTTTTCCCGGAGGATGTCGAAGCCGTAGGGAGAGCAGTCAAGGCATATAGGGAAACGCAGAGAGCTGCACCAAGATACGAGGTAGTCAATGGCGTTACGTTTTATTACGATAATATGACAATAACGGACGAAGTGATTGCAGAATTGGAAAAGTTTTCCCAGATGTGCGAGGATGATGCCTACAGCATTTGCAGGGATGACGGAAGGCTGGTGATTTTCTAATGCCGCAGTCATTTGTCGTAGGGCAGACGTTTTGGGGAAAGATACGTTTCCCGGATGGTGAATTTTCTGCCTATGAAAGGCCATATCTCATTGTCGGGATAGACGATGAATATATAGAGATTCTTACAGTATCGTCCGTGACTGGATAAGAGTGGAAATTAACACTTCCGACCAACAAAGAGATATTCAAGTATGATCCGCCATTTCCGAGACGAACCTTTGTGAAATTAGACTCTCTCCAAAGGGTACATATATCGGATCTGGCGAATGTCAGAATTGCCAAGAGCGGAAGAGCGCTTGATGAGACAGAACTTTCGGAAATTGTCAAATTTGTAATAAGAGAGTAAATAACGAACCCCTGGACTGTGTTGCAACACGGTTCAGGGGTTCGTTATTTGTCCACATAGACTTATCATCACCCATCTGGATTGGATATACGATAGGATTTCATCATGGAAAGACACAGAAATAGCCGCCTGTCCACAAAACTGCGCGACTATTTTTGTTAAACATAATATGGGCTAACCGTCTATCGATAGTCCTGGCAGGGTACATGTTGCAAGCATGTACTCTGCTTTTTCTTTTATCTGATTATAGCATATGCAGATTTTCTTTGCAATATGCTTTTTTCGCAAAAAAAAACGTTATCCGCAGAAAGCGCTGTGTATCTTGAGATTTCCTTCCGTTGCGCTTTGATTCGAAGGGACGCAGAATAATGAGGAACATGTTTTTGTTTGAAAAGCAGTCTCTCTTTTGAGGGACTGTTTTTACGTACGTTAGGATCCGGCATTTTTTGCGGATAACGTTTTTGGTGGCATATTGAGATGGATTTTTGCGGATAAGCATTTCCGCAGAAAAGCACGGAATGTCCTGTATAGCAAATATTTAAAAAAACACCATCTGCAGAAAACAAAACTAAAAAATATGAGCCATACTTCTGTCAGAAAGCTCAAGAATAATTTTCCCGGCCAAAAAGCCGGAAGAAAGGAAAGAAGAAAATGCAGAGGAATATTGATTTTCTCTTGTACACAGACGGCAGCTGCCTCGTCAACCCGGGCGGGAGCGGCGGATACGGCATTGTGCTCATCGACATGTCAACAGGAGAGATCACAGAAAAGTCAGAAGGCTTTTTCTCGACCACCAACAACCGTATGGAGGTTATGGCTGCTATTGAAGGATTAAAAATGGCGCCGGAGGGTTCCACAGTGCAGATGTTTTCAGACTCCCAGTATCTTGTTAAGACGCTGGATGGGTATTTCGACAGGAAGAAGAACCTGGATCTCTGGGCCGCCCTGGACTGTGCAATGAAAGGAAAGGAAGTCCTGACAAAATGGGTGCGCGGACATGCGGGAAATCCCTACAACGAAAAGTGTGATGGACTTGCAATGGGAGCGGCCTGTAACCCGACACTGGAGGATAAGGGGTACAGGGAAAGAAAGCCTGCCAGGAAGGATGCGAGGGGTACCGAAAATGTGCCGGGTACTATAAATGCGGCAGGAGCCAAAGCTGGCGCAGGCCAGGCGGGTATGCCCGCATGGGAGCGTATCCCGGCTCCCGGAGGGGCTGATTATTACGGCGGCCCGAAGCGGGCGGTCAACTGCGCGTGTGTAGCTTCGATCAGAAGCCTGAACGGGAATGCCGGGCCGAGGTTCAAAGATTTTGTCAGCCTGAAGACAGGAGGGTGCGACGGCTGGTCGTCGTTCGGAGATTTGGACGCGATGGTAGATACCGGGACGCTGAAGGCGTTGGAGGAAATACTGCCGTCCAGGGCGGATGTCGATGTGTGCCTTCGCTGGTATGGACGCGGATTGAAGTTCAGCCACTGCATCAGGAAGGCGCTGACGGATGCGGAAGTCCGGGAGAATGCGGCAAAGAGCCGCGCCTCATACATGAGGTGACGCAATTTTTTCTTCAAAAAACGCTATCCACAGATTGGGAGCGACAAAAACCAGATCTTTCCCATACTTCCAAGGATAGACAAAAAAAATTTTCAAAAAAACCGGTTTGAGAACGATATTTTTTTTCTTCGTCCCATACTTCTTTTGTGCTTCCTATGTGAGTTGGCGCATCATCCGATCCGGGGCAGGCGGCCGGTTCGAATCCGGATGGGGTATTGCGGGAGGCGCCACACTTGTTTTCCTCAAATATAACATACATCCTCTGATGTGCGTATGGGCACAGCCTGTTTTATGACTGGCAGGCGGCCGGTCCGACTCCGGCCAGGGGCGTTTGCGGGAAGCTGGCGTTGTTTCCCGCAAGTGGATTGTTCCCATATCCTTTCTTGATTTTTTGGTGCTCCTGCTGTGCGTTGGGTACAGGCCTGTCTAATAGCAGGTATCCGGTTCGAATCCGGGCAGGAGTATTGTGGGAGGCACCACGCCGCCTCGCCACACTTGTTATCCTCAAATATAACATATATCGCAGCCTCTGATGTGCGTATGGGCACAGCCTGTTTTATGGCTGGCAGGCAGCCGGTCCAAATCCGGCCAGAGGCGTTTGCGGGGGCAGTCCCTCCCTCGCAGAATTATCTTTCTTACCCTTTTTTATACATTGTACCGCTGCCATACGCGGCGGTGCATTTTGCTTTTCTGGAGGGTAGAAATATCAGAAACAAGCGGGAAGGGGGATGGCAGACATCATGTTAAGGGATACCCATATCGCCGCTGGGGTGAGTGCGGCATTGTTCATTGTCCGGCCATGGGGTCTGCTGCCAGCGGCAGCCGCAGCGCTGTCGGCTGCATGTGGGGCGGATATCAGCGATATCGACACAGACAGATCGTGGGCAAGGAAGAAAGCAGATGTCATGATCTGCGTATCCACAGCCGCCATGGCGGCATTTGCAATGTTCACGGCTGTTTCCGGGGAATTTGAGAACCTGATAGACACATCAGGGGTTACAGTGGCCATCGGCAAGCTGACAGCATGGGCCTTGGCTGTCATTATCTGTGTATTCGGGGTGAAGACAGGGCATCGGAGCTTTATGCATTCCATTACTGCAGGGGCTATACTGACAGCGTGTGTGTATGCGGCAGGCTCCATGCAGGCAGCCAGTGCGTTCCTTACAGGTTTTTTATCGCATCTTGCGCTTGACCTTTTAAACCACAAGAACCTGCAGCTGTTCTGGCCCGCTAAAAAAGGCGTCTGCCTTCATGTATGCACATCGGATGGCGCTGCAAATAAAGTGCTTGGGGCAGTGTTTTTGGTCACTGCCGTACTGTTGTTCGATACGTGTTCAGGGATTGGGCTGTGCCGCTTTATTGAGAACCTGGCCAGGCAGGGCTGATGCCCGTGATGGCCAAAAAACAGAAAAAAGGAGAGGAACATGAGAAAACAAAGAACCAGCCGGAGAAATACTTCCAGGATTGCCTGTATGGCCCTGGCAGCCGTAATGGCTGCTTCCGTAGCAATGGCAGGATGCTCGAAGAAGCAGGAGGCATCAACGGAGGCAGCCGTTGAGACAGAGGCCCCGATGGGGCTGAAACTGTCCTGCTACCTGACCGGGACTGCCACATTTACAGATGTGGAAGGCCGGGAGCAGACATCCATCCGGTTCCTGGTGAAGAATGATGACCAGGAGAATAAGGACTGGGTAAAGGGCCTTAACGGGAAGGAGTACCTGAATGCGGGAAATGAGAAGGTGCAGGTCTATTCCCGGTACATCAATGATAACTGCAGGTATGTGGACGCGAGCATTCCAGGGAATGTAAAGCCGGAGGATGTCACGTACACCGCCGGGACGTACACCAACGGCGAATGGAAGCAGGCAGGCGATGAGCAGTACCATGAGATTGGGGCGATCGTGGAGGACGGGATTCCGTACTTCTATACCGG
>CAJTGE010000004.1:131263-226841 GCA_910575795.1 Clostridiaceae bacterium
CGGCGTATCCACAGGGCTTGCCGGGGAGCGTGTAATGTGTGTATGGCTTGCCGGGTTCACGCCGGATTCCGTGCCCGTGGATGGATCCAGGCCCCGGTTTGGCCATGCGGACCACTTTTCCCTGGTCACATCTGACGGGAAGGAGATACCCGCCTGGGAAGGGCTTGTGAAGGAACCGGCGCTCTCTGTCAATGAGTTCGGCGTGGAAATCTCGATCCAGGCAGAAGATGAGGAAACATTGATGCGTTCCATCTCCCGCACAGGGCTGACCCTCCGGCATAGATCAGAAGAAGGGTTGTGTCCGATTTCGAGCTGGAGAGGAAAGCGGGATTCCCGGAAACACCTGATAATTTTCAGGAAGCTACAGATACCGCAGGGGACATAGAGCCCGCTGGGGATGCAGAAGGTACAGGAAATGCAGAAGGCTTTGAAGCTGATGGCGCAGGCGATACATTTGACACGAATAGAATTGACAAGGGTGTCATTGCTGAGGGTGAAGCAGAAAGAAGGGCAGACTGATGGCAGGCAGAAAGGCTCACAGATTCCAGACGTTCCGGACCCGGATCAGGGAACTGCCGTTTGTATGCAAGGCGGCAATCATCCTGGGAGTTATTGTCCTGGTAAGGTTCGGGTCATCCTATCCGCTCCCGTTCGTGAATACGGATTACATGCGGATGATCCTTGGTATCCAGGGGCTCGCTTTTTTAAATACCATCACCGGCGGCTCTATGCAGCAGATGTCCATTTTCGCGCTGTCGATCAGCCCATATATCACAGCCTCCATCATCATGCAGCTCATGGCAGTGGTGTTCCCATCCCTGGAGGAATTACAGAAGGATGGGAAGACCGGCCAGGAGAAGTTTAAGCGGATTACACAGGCCGTAGCAGTCACGCTGTCCATCGTCCAGTCTATATCAATGGCCGTCGGCCTTGGGGCGAAGGGCCTCCTGGTGTCCTATACCCCTGCGGCCGTTATAGCAGCGTCCGTGATCTGGAGCGTGGGAGCCATTGTCCTGATCGGGCTCAGCATGTTTTTGGACTGGATGGAGGCAGGGAGTGGGATCTCTATCCTCTTATGCGCCAATATCCTGTCCACATTCCCTTCTGATGTGTTCTTATTAAGGGATATGTTCGTGTCAGGGAAGATCCCCGCAGTGGCGGTGTTGAATACCGTACTGATCATAGCGGTATTCCTTGCAGCTATCGGCATATGCGTGGTCCTGGCGTCCACGTATCTGGAGATCCCGGTCACGAACTCCAGGAAAATGCCCAGGCGGCTGGACCGTTCCACATTCCCGATCCCTTTAAATACATGCTCCGTCATGCCCGTGATCTTTGCCAGTTCTATCCTAAACCTCCCGATCATCGTGGCACATTTTGCCGGCATAGCGGATCATAAGGCTGCTTCACAGGTCATACGGTGCCTGACCACAGGGGAATGGTTCAAGCTGGATCAGCCGCTGTACAGCATTGGGGCACTTTTATACTTCGTACTCACAACGCTGTTCACATACTTTTACCTGGACATCGGGTTCAACCCGTATGAGATCGCCGATAATCTGAAACGGTCAGAGGCGACGATCCCCGGGATCCGGCCCGGTACACCGACCGTGGAATACATCAGGGAGGTGAGTACCCGCATCGCGTTGACAGGGAATACGGCAACAACACTCCTGATCCTTGCTATGTACGCAGTCTGCAATACCTATGGGCTTGGGACGTTAAGTATCGCGGGGACGTCCATTATCATCCTTGTGGGTACGGTAATCGAAGAAAGGAGGCTTTTGGCTTCCATGGCGGCCGTCAGACGGTTCACCAAACAGAAAAAAGGATAAGGAGAGAAATATCATGCGGAAGTGGATCAATGGACTTAGGCTTACATTCCCGGCCAAAAAAGAAGTGGCCGTGAACACCGCCATTACGGTGGCGGTCATGCTCGCAGGAGGGGCCTTCCTGTTCATTATAGATACAGCCAGTATGTACCTGTTCGCGATCAGCGGATAGGTAGACTGGACATCAACGCAAGAAGCAAGGCATACCAGCGCCGGTAGCCTTGCTTTTTTTGCGGATAGGAGCTATCAGATTTGCTCCCGCTGACATGGGCTGATCTCAGGCATTCCGCTGTCCCGGCACAGGCATTTGTTGACTGTATCATTAATGAGCGGCGGAACTGCCCTGGATGTTCCAACCGCACAGCCGGAATTTTTTTCTGCCGGGGAAACGCACAGGATCTGTCATACTTTCCACAGGAAGGCATGATGGGGGATTACCCCGTGATGCCTGTAAAAATCTGCCTGATACCGGATGCTTGACATACAGCGTCCCCATACAGGCAGGAAAAAAGACTATCAGTATCCCAGATCCCGGAGTATAGATCAGGTTCCGGGAAGGAAAGGAGGAATATCATGGGGCTTGACGAAAAGGCGCTGGGAACCGCCGCCGCGGCGATCGCATATGGCATGACCGGGGTGTTATCCATGATCCCGGCCTTACAGGAAATCAGGCTGGAACGGAAGCTCAATGAGGATAAGACAAAACTGGAAAAGAACGGGTTCCATCCGGATCTGGTTGCCAGGCATATCCGAAATAACGGGGCTGTGTTTATCGGGTGCGGGCAGGATACCCTGGAACCTATCCGGCAGGAGCTGACCCAGGGCGGGATCCCGTTCATCTCCGTCAACAGCAGCATGATTGAGGATGAGGGGAAACGCCCGCCTTATTTTTATACGGTAATGATCCGTGACATTGACGGGGAACGGGCGGCGGATCTGTTAAAGGATCTGCTGAAAGACCTGGGCAAAGGCTCCCAGGAACAGGAAGAGGAACTTGAGGATGAGGAAGATTTAGAACGGGAGATCGGCGGGCAGGAAGATGCGCCCGTGGAATCAGACGAAGAGGCCCGGAAAACACAGGACGGGCAGGAGGAAGAAGCCCAGGACGGTCTGAACGAAGAGGAAGAAGACGGCGGGGAAGATGAGGAGAAGGCAAAGGAAAAGAAGAAAGCCGCCGCGAAACGGAAAGCGGAAAGACACAGGGAACGCCGCAGGGCTGAGGAAGCGAAGCGCCAGGAGGCACAGAGGCGCGAGGATTCCGTAAGGCGGGAAGACTCCGTAAGGCGTGAGGAGGAAGGCCACCACGCCAGTGACTCCGGCCACCGGGAGCAGGAGCACCGGGAAGAGGGGTATAAGAGCGAGGAACGGGAACGTGATGCCCATGCTGCCGCCTCAGCCGTTTCCATAACATCCGCAGATGGGCCGTCATGGACAGACTACCGGGACGCATACGCCATCCGGGCTGCGGAGATCGAGGCGCAGTGCGAGCGTTACGCGAAAGCGGAACTGATGCGCCGGGAAATGGAAAGGATAAAGCTGTCCGGGAGGGACACGGGCGGGAAATACAGCCGCTTAAAGGAACAGTACCGGAGCACCAATGACGAGAGCCAGGCGCACCATGACCGGTTCCAGAGCATCGGGAAAGGCGGGTGGAAGGAATATGCCGCTGAAGCGGCAGAGCGTGCCAGGAATGCCTCCACAGAAGAGTTAAAGGAACATACCTGGGATAAGCCGGATGGCGGGGACTATTTAAGGAGGAACCAGGACGGCAGCTACAGCGCGTATACCAGAGAAGAGAAGAGGACCTACCTGGAAGGGAAATATAAGAACGGCGAGGCCAATGTCATCCTGCACGGGTACGCGCAGGACACGGTACGGCATGAGGGGTTAAGGCGTCAGGAAGAACTGGTCAGCGCGAGAGCGCATACCAATACACAGGATGGCATGCTGCATTACAGGTCCCTCCTGGATAAGTAGGTGTAGTCTCCTCGGAAACTCACAGCCCTGATTTTTTAAGGCTTTTTCAGTTCCCAAAATCATATTTTCACCTCTGTTTTTTCACTCATTTTGTAACATTTCCCTCTGCACATATCTTAGTCCCTAAAAAAAATTTGTCTTTTTTTAAAAAAACTATTGACAGGGAGCCAGAAATGTGCGGCCGATTTCGCTGATACTATCAGCGAAATCGGCCCTTTTGTTTAAGGCGTACTTTCCAATTTACATCACTTAAACAAAAGGAGGACACATTTATGTTCAAACCCGAACTATGGCAGAGCCATGACGAGTACAGAACCATTGTCTCTTCAATGGGGCGCAGGCTCTCCCGCAACAACCCCAAATATTCTTTTGATTCCTACGACGGGGAACGGCAGAAGCTCTTGAGCCTTAACCTTGACCCGCTCCTGGAACTGATCCCCTCCCTCTATTCCGATGGCGGCAGACCCGCACAGCACCAGGCCCAAATCATCCGCTCACTCATCCTCTTCGTCCTGCTCTTCAATAAGACAAAGGCGCGGACAAGCCTTACCTCATGGGTCAGGAACGTGCTCCCCGGCTCCATTTCCCTGACTGTCCTCATTGGCTGTCCCTCTATAGAAGAACTGCCGCCCCTCGGCTCCTACTATGACCTCATGAACCGCTTCTGGATGGGCACAAGAGATGCCTGTTCCCGGTCTTCGCTTCTCCCTCCCGGTAAGAATGGCAGGAAGCCAAAAAAGGTGATCGGCCCTGACGGCAAGCTCGTGGAGCCCGAAGATACCTGTACGACCACCACAAGGGACATCGTGGATGCTGTCATGGATGGCAGGCCTGCTTCCCCTAACCCGGAGGCTGCTCTCCAGAAGATTTTTTCTCTCCTTGCCGTATTCCCTTCCCTGCGCCTTGGCCTCCTGGATGCGCAAGACCTCACCGTCTCCGGCGACGGCACGGCTGTGCCTTCCCATTCTTCCCCTTACGGCAGGCATCCCGCCTCCTGCAGCACTTCCTGCCCTTTCCGGAACACATGCGGACGCCATTATTCAGACCCGGATGCCGGCTGGGGCTGGGACAGCGACAATGAAACATGGTATTTCGGCCACACCCTCTACATGCTCTGCTCCAGGAACAATGAGCTTAAAGTCGAGCTGCCCCTGCTCATGAAGTTCACTGATGCCAGGCGCCATGACAGCAAGAACTTCCTTTATTCCATCGATGACTTCGGCCGCAACGGCTTTGGACTTTCCCCCAGGAATGTCTGCCTCGATTCCGCCCATGACAACATCCCCACCTACATGCTCCTGGAGCGCTGGGGCATCAATTCGCTCATCGACATCAATGGACGGGCCAAAGCTTCGGAAAATGCCCCTGATGATATCACTTTCAATAAGGATGGCCATCCCCTCTGCCGGGCAGGGCATGAAATGAAGCCATGGGGTAATGACCCGGTCAAGGACGCCCATAAATACCGCTGCCCTCTCAGATGCGGATCCATTAAGAAATGCCCCTACGAGGCGGAATGCTCCCCAGGCAGCTATGGCCGCACTGTCTACATAAAGAACCATGGGGACCTGCGCTTCCATCCCCGCATCCCCAGGGATTCCCAGGAATACAAGGACACCTACAAGGAACGCACCGCCTGCGAACGGGTAAATGACCGCGTCCTCAATGACTACTGCCTGCAGCAGCTCAAGATACGGGGCAGGGACCATTTTTCTTTTTGGGCCATGATCATCGGCATATGCATCCATCTTGACGCAAGATACAAGGCGGCACATCTGTATGCAGCCTGATATGTTTGGCTGCATAGACTTATCACAAGATAGCCGTTGCCCATCCTGTTAAAATCAAGTCTTTGGCAGGCTTGTTTGCCATGCCTCTTTTTCATCCACTTTCCCTGAACATTTCTAAAATATGCATTTTCTGCGCTCCTTTTTATCTACATCTTTACGATGTTTAAATTCTTATTCCTTTTTCAGTGAGTTTCCGAGACTACACAAACAAAATCTTTTCACTCTAACAGAGAGGGAGAAGAAACGCCTAGTGATTGTAATATGCACATTCGACCCATTTGGCGCGGATCGATACATTTACCACTGCGGCACATATCTCCATGCACCGTCTTCCGAGCCTGTCCTCACAAAGGACGGGTTCTGGAACGTATTCGTGAATGCAAGAGGACGCATAGGAGACGTAAGCGATGAGTACAAAGCGCTGATGCATTTCCTGGTAGACGGAACCGCGGCAGAAGGCACATTCGCCCAGAAACTGAAATGCAAAGCAGCAGAGGCGGATTTGAGATACTGCAAAAAGATGCTACACGATCCAGAAGCCGAATATATCAATCTGGAATGGATCCATGCGGTTATGAAGTCAATTCTTGCGGATGAACTTCCTTTCGAAAAGGAACTGGCTGAGAACGCAGAAGGCCATACCTACGAAATGGCCGTTAAGTTAAGGAGCGCTTCCGGCATAGCCTATACAACGGCTGTTGAACGCGCCTGCACTGGTGGGAGATACGTAACAGTCATAATGTCAACCATCGCCACACCCGAGAAACACGGCCCATCCCACCTGTTCTGCGAACGGTTCGTGGACAGCAGCAGCCTGCAGTGCCTGGCCAGCAGGAAACCTGTCAGGTATGGCATTGAGGTGGCATCTGGGCCGAAATACCAGAAATGCCCTGTCATGCTTTCTCCCGATGTTGCTGCAGTCGCTTTCAGGAAGACCCCATATTCGGAAACAGAATGGTACTGCATTGCTCTGTAAGGCATAAACACTCCAAAACATACCGGTTAAGCAATACCAGCCCTATGGATTTCCTTATAGGGCTGTTTTTTTTGTGCCCTGATCTATGGTAGTTGTTTCATTTTACACCACCCAAGAAAAATCCCTACGATAAGCTCATTTCCGTACCCATACTTCCCATGAAACATAATAAGGCACCAGAGGAGGGAATGTCATGGAATTATAAACGACTGGCATAGAACCAGTTGAAAACAAGAAAAACAAGCAAACAAAAACGAAAACCAAACAAAAAAAAGGAGAAAAAAACAATGAAAAAAATCCTGAAAAGCGGAGAAGTATGTATGGGTATCTGCGGAGAGCCGGCCGGATTCACGGACAGTTTCGGTTCGCCGTTGTATGTCGGCGATCTGGTCAACGTGTACATGGAGCGGACTGATAAGCGCAAAGCTACCAGGGAGTCATCGGGACCTGAGTATATCGTCCACATAGATAACGAGGATCCGTTCATCATGGGCTTAAAGAGCAGCATGAATCCGGTGACACATTACTATCTGGATGGGGATGAGTCTAACGAGGATGACTATGACTACCGCGAGACCCACTACATCAATAAGGACTTCCCGGAAGACGACCCGAGATACTTATGGCTTGTCGCAAAGATCAAGGATCACAAGGATACCGTCCATGGAGAACGCTGGGGCAGCGGTAATGTCACCACGTACCTGGTGGACGAGGATGAAAAGAAAGAAGAAGACGGCGTGAAGGAGGTATTTTGATGAAATACTACAGCGAACGCATGAACAAACTCATCACACAGCTTTCCATGCTGCCTGGTATCGGGCAGAAAACAGCGGAGCGCCTGGCGTACCATATCGTCAAACTGCCCAAGGAACGGGTAGCAACGCTGGCGGACTCCATCCGGGATGCAAGCGAGAATGTCTCCTACTGCAAGACGTGTTTTGCTACGTCAGATGAGGAGATGTGCCCTGTATGCAGGAGCCAGAATCGGAACCACCGGGTCATCATGGTCGTGGAAAACGATGATGACATGGCACAGATGGAGCGGAGCGGCGCCTATGATGGCGTGTACCATGTACTCCAGGGCGTAATCGATGCCATGAAGGGCATTGGCCCGAATGAGATCCGATTAAAGGAACTGATACTCCGGCTGAGGGACGACGTGGATGAGATTATCCTGGCAACAAGTTCCAGCGTAGAGGGAGAAACCACGGCAACGTATATCAGCCGCCTGGTCAAGCCGCTTGGCATTAAGGTCACGCAGCTGGCGTCGGGCATCCCGATCGGGGCGGATCTCCAGGCGGTCGATTCCGCAACAATCACCCGGGCTTTTAAGAACCGGGGAGAGCTGTAAAACAATTGGAAAATAACCAGAAAAAGAGGAGGACAATATGAGACTGTCAGAGAACGATAAGAAATACCTCGAAAAGATGGGGCATACAGAAAAGGATTTTGACCAGATCAGGGAAGCTGCCGCAAGGACCGTCTACAGCATGAACGGGGAGAGGATTACTGCCAGGCAGGCGGTGAAACTGCTTGGTAGGAAACAATTCCTCAGCGGGATTTCCAGAAGTGCTTTCCATTGGAACTGTTCGAGGGAAACCGATGACGGCGGGACAGTGGAGCTCGATTCGTCGAGGCTGTTCCGTTAACCGTTAAAAAAGAAGGAAGGAGTATAAGCGATGTTCTTATGCAGCAATATCAAATGCCCGCACTACCGGGTGAGAAAAGAGATCGACTATACAGCGATGATGGGGATGAACCCATTCAGCATGCATGGCATGCCGAAACTGACATCCTATGGGGGATGCAGGTATTCCTACTGCAAGCTCAGGACGGGGCGGCAGTCCCGTGGCAGCCGCAAGAAATGAGAATCCAAATCACCCAGCCTGACCATTACGGCCGGACGGGGTATTTCAAAAAAAAATACCAAAAACGGAGGAAAAAATTATGATGCGGAAGACAAACAGAGGGAAAATGTGATGCAGCCTTTCAAAGAAAATAACCGAAAGCTGTTAGACTACTTTTCATCATGGCCGATAAATCGGTTAGGTTGAACAAAAAAAACGCAGAAAATACGAGGAGGACATAATCATGAAGATCCAGGAACAGAGCAAAATTCAGGAAAACAAGGATATTAGAAACCATACGCCAGGCAGGGCGGGGATCATCCCCGTCCTCCTGGCGGCCTTTATCCTTTTGTCCGGGTGTGTAAAGCCAACCGGACGGATCGAAGAAGCCACACAGACCCTGCAAGCACTGCAGGAGATACCGGAAACTCAGGAATTCCAGGGAGACGAAATTCCATCATGGAATGGGGAAAACCTGATCCCCGCACACAGCGGTGACCCATGGGTCGATGTCAATGACGGCATCCCGTACTTTAACGATGGGAACAAGGTGACCGATGCATTCGAAATATACGCTGACCTTGATGAACTGGGGAGATGCGGACAGGCTTATGCCAATATCTGCTTAGAGTTGATGCCGACAGAGGAACGCGGCCAGATCGGGCAGGTGAAGCCGAGCGGCTGGCATACGGTCAAGTACCCGGAGCAGATCAAGGATCTGTACTTGTACAACCGCTGCCACTTGGTTGGGTTCCAGCTGGCCGGAGAGAACGCCAACGAGAAAAATTTAGTGACCGGGACCCGTTACTTGAATATCGAAGGGATGCTCCCGTTCGAGAATGAGATTGCTGAGCACGTCCATGAAACCGAGCATCATGTCTTGTACCGTGTGACCCCAATATTTATCAGCGATGACCTGGTATGTAAGGGCGTGGAGATGGAAGCCATGTGTGTGGAAGACGATGGGAAAACGAACGGCTTCGGCGTGCAGTTCCATGTATTTGCTTACAACGTCCAGCCTGGGATCGTGATCGATTACGCGACCGGGGACAGCTGGACCGATGGTGACGGGACGACAGCCTCAGAACCGGCAGGGATGCGGCAGGCTGAAACAGACGAAGACGTCAGAGAGTACGCAATCAACATCAATTCCAGGAAGTTTCATCTGCCGGAATGCGGGAGCATTGAGAAAGCGAACCCCGGGAATATCAGGTACCAGGCATGCACTAGGGAAGAACTCATCGAAGACGGGTATTCCCCATGCGGGGCATGCCGCCCGTAGCCAGCAAAAAAAATAATATCAAAAAAAAACAAAAGGGGAAAAGCTATGAAAGAATTCATGTACTACTTCCAAATCGACAGATTAACCATATTTGAGGTTGAATTTTTAACTTACAGCACAAACCCAGCCCCGCTTTTCGCTACGGAAGCGATGAAATTTATCCGTTCGAAACGCGACTACGGAGACAGCGGGCAATGCCAGGAGGAAGTATTGAAGGAAGGCATATATGCCCGCCGGTTTTTTGATAAATGGGACCGGCTGCATCTGCACAAGCTCACGCCAGAGGAATACCTGGAACTGTCCGCTGATATTGAGAAGCTGAAAAAAAGATACAACTATATCGAGGATATCCGGGACTGTTTCGGGGACTCCGCCGGACAAAAGAAGAAGCCAGTTTTTTCTTTTGGTGAAATTATGGAATTGTCAAAGATGAAACTGAAACAGCCTGGTTGATGGTAACGTTCAACATCAGGACCCAGGCTGGCAGGATCCAAGGCATAAACCATAAGTATATACGGATGGTCCAGCGCAGCGATGGAGAATGCAAGTGGAGGGATATAAATTCCCGGAATTAAAAATGTAAAAACCATGTAATCTATGCAAGGGACAGTTAATAGCGACTGTCTCTTTTTTTTGTACCTAACTGGCTGCCAAAAGGCACTGTTCGGCTGCACATGCATCCCAGCGCCAAAAATTCTGGCAAAATTAACGGCATTGCCAATACTTTCAAAAAAAACGACAACGGAAAAAACCGCACAGTAAAATATTCATGGGATTATTATGAAGGATTTGAGGAAAAAAAAGCAAGCCCACCCCTCAAGCTTGAGGGACAGGGAAGTTGAAGCGGTTTTGCCGCTTTTTTTAACGATATATACCTGATGCCGATTCCCATACTTAAGAAAAGCACAGGAAACACCTAGCACGAAAGGAGAGGCAGCTATGAAAAACCGTTTTACGGCCCGCCTAAGCGCGGCAGTACTGACGGCGGGGATCTATTGTATGTGTTCCCCATACCCATGCATCCTGCATGCAGGGGAGACTGCGGATAAAACGGGTATGGCTGTGCTCTGTGACCAGGAAGTCCCAATGGCCCGTGCAGTCCCCAGCGTATTTTACACAGATCCTGATACCGGACATACAGAAGCAATCCGTAATGCTGCCAGGGCCTGTATCGCAGCGCTCGGTGACAGTACGGCAGTTGTTAATGACGGCATGGGATGCCGTGTGGATACAGGTTTTACTGGGGATTATGAGACGGCGATGGAAGTTTACGAGGCAAGCAAGGACAATTATTACGGGAATGTCGGGTACAGCATGGATTATAAAAGGCTTGCGGACGGAAATGTGCGTCTGCTCCTGAAAACAGAATATGGGACGCCTGCCCAGGCATACGGAGAACACCTTGAGGCAGAGTCCAGGCTTAAGGAGATCGCTTCCTCTTTCTCCGGAACAGACGGTGAAAAAGCAGGCCAGATCTTTGATTGGGCATGCAGCCATGTTTCCTATGCGGATGATGTGACCATAGGGCACATCCTTGACACAAAGCCTGGGTGTGTGCCGGATTACAATGGGATCTGTGCCACAACCTATACCGCAGTTATGGACGGGATAACCACCTGCAATGGGTTTTCCGGCATGCTCCTGGCGCTGTTTGATTTGAGCGGGATCCCCGCAGCAAAGGTACAGAACGGCCAGCATGCCTATAATATCGCACTGGCTGACGGGCACTGGATGCTTTATGATGCCGCCAGCGGCGTTTCCGGAAACCCGGAGGAGTTTATCCGGCGTTACGGGGACTATTATATGCCGCAGCAGATCACATGCGGCTATGTGGCAGAACTGGCAATGTTGCCATAGGACGGACGAAAACATGACAAATTGTCTGTGTGGTGCAGAAAAAAGCTCCATGTAAGCCATAATTTCCATGAATCCAATCGAAAGGAGGTGGACGGACGCCATGGAAAAGCAGGATCTTTACTATATCTATGATTCCGTATGGGCGGGCATGTATACTGACTTCAAACCGTTTTACGAGGAGAACGAGCAGAAGATGGCACCAGAGGACATCCTGGAAATCTGCAGGTACGCATTCCGTTACTATTTAAGATGGAATGCTGATGCGGTACACATGCGCCTGACGGAGGACGTGTTAAAGCAGATGAAGCTCTACAGCCTCGTAAGGACATACCCGTTCCCGGAAGAGATAAGCGAACAGATGAAAATTCCGTACCTGATCGGGAAGCTGTACCCACAGTTCTACCGGTTCGACCCGGAACAGGCAACGGAAAAAACTTATGCGGATCTGATGGACGGGAAACTTGAGAAACCACCCAAAGGCTTTTTCGCCAACACAGACGAAGGCCGTAAGCGGGCGAAGATCTGTTTCCGGTATATGGTCAATAATTACAAGATCTTTGCTACACGCGAGGACGCTTTCCAGTTCTTCAGCACGGTTGAGGGGCGCAAATTCCTTGCCCTGTGCCGGCTGAAATACGTGTCCAAATTCTTCGGGACTGACATTGATTTCGTGTATGAATCTTACAGCGACCTTGGAATGACGGCAGAAGAACATGAAGAGTGCCTTTACTGTAGGGAAAAATATAAATCCAGGATCTATATGGAAAAATATATCAGGAAAGTCAAAAAGAAAAGACGTGAGGAAAGGAAGGCGGCAGA
Source organism: Clostridiaceae bacterium (assembly GCA_910575795.1). GTDB lineage: Bacteria > Bacillota > Clostridia > Lachnospirales > Lachnospiraceae > Otoolea > Otoolea muris. Next base: position 143,644 of record CAJTGE010000004.1, read on the forward strand.
ATGTTCGACTTAAAACAGCTTTTTAAAAAAGAAGACGGAATGTGCCCGATCTGCGCCCTCCCGTATGTCCGCGGGAAAAGGACCTTAAAGGCCAGTTACCTTGACGTTTCCTATAATGTCACAGCATGGACCATGCGCTGTGAAGAGTGCGGATACGAGGTAATCCTGCCCGGGACTGCCCGGATCCGCACTGTAACAAAAGAAGATGAGCCAGCGCAGGATTACTGTAGCAGAATGGAGATCGCGGTGTTCCCCGACAGCGGCAAGGCTGGCGCCATCATTGAGCCTGTGCTGGCAGAGGATGAAGGCATGACAGAAAAGAAAATACTCTTACTGGAACCGCCAAAGGAACTGGCGCGGTATGATGAGGCAGGAATGGAAATGCCTGAGGCAGATAAAACGGCGGAAACAGCTGAATCCCCTGAAATTCCCGGGACACTGGAAGCCCCGGAAACCGAGGAAGCCGTTGGAAATCCCCAGTCACCAGATCCATCTGAGCCCGTTGAATCAGCCGAGTCTGCCAAAACCGCCAAACCAGATGAAACTGTTGAACCAACAGAATGCGTCAAGGACGCAGAAGCCGAGAAAACCGCAGATGATGCAGTAGCTGGTGATACCAGAGATACCAGAGAACCGAAGGCCGACAAAGACATGGCAAAGGATTCCCCGGAATCGGCCACAGAAGAAAAAGATGCGGAAGCGGTGACTAAGGCAGCGGACAGTAAAGCGGGAGACAATGTGTCTAACTCTGACAAGGAAACTGAAAAACAGGGTACTACAAAGCCAGAGCCTGTTATGCCTGCTGCATCCGCTCCGGGAAAACCAGGAGATGGGGGACAGACTGCTGGGAAAGCAGAACCTGACAGACCGGACAGCCACGTCAGGGAAGTTAAAGCCAAGCCCCAGGGAAAAGCTATGACTCCAGAAAAAGCCAAGGGAAAAGCCGGACAGCCAATGGTTGGGGAAAACGGTAAAAACCTCGACGGCCAGAACAGGCAAAAAAGGCCAGACAGCCGGAAGGCACCGGACGGGAAAACCCAGATAAGTAAAACGCCTGCGGGAGCAGAGAGCAAAAAACAGCAAAAGGAGGCAGGATCTGGACATCAGAAACCAGCTGCCACGCCGCCCAGCCCTGCTAAACCAAACCCATCCGGCATAGCAGGCGGCCAGCCAGCGCCGAACCGCAGACAGTTTGGCTCCTTCCCGGGAGCGGGGCCGTCAGGCTTTACGGGAGGAAGCATCTTCCCATCTTCAGCGTTCAGCAACCTGGAGGCGATCCGTGCTTCTATCCAGACAGATGCAGATAAGAAAGGCAGCACAGGGAAGGGGAACGGCAAGGGTAAACAGGCTCCAGGACCGGAACCTGCAAAAGCCAGGCAGCAGGAAAAAACGGCTAGAAAAGCGTTATCCGCAGAAAACCAGGCAGCGAAGGGTGCAAAAGACATAAAGGATAAAAAAGGCTATCAGCCTGATACAGGAAGAGAAGCCAAACCTGTGGTGTCTGCGGATAGCAAAAAACGGGCAGGAAACGTTAATGAGCGAAAAACGTTATCCGCAGAAAATAAGGAGCCTGAGCCTGGTGCTGCGGAGCCTGAATCTGCCAGTCCGACGGCTCCCATAGTGGCAGAACCGGATAGGAAGGACGGAGGCGGCGAAAAAAAGCCAGAAAAAACGCTATCCGCAGAAAACGGGGATCATACCGGAGAGACACCGGAGACAGGGGAAACCAAAACTACAGAGCCGCCAAAGCCCGATGAATCCAGGGAATCCCAGCCTCACGGCAAACCGGAAAATGCCGCATCAACGCTTAATAAGAAATCCGGCAGTATGGAAGAAAAAACTGAGAGTGTTCCAGAGAAGAATGCTGCAGAAGTATCCGAAAGCCATAAGCAGGATCCCGCTGGCGATAAAGGAAACAAGGAAGCATTGGGGCAGGAAAAGCCCGGCAAAAAGAAAGCAGGCGGTGATGATATGGCAAAACCGGAGAACTCCAGAACTACCAAAGACCACAAGGATCCCGGAGAACAGAAGGAGGCAAAAGAAAAAAAGGAGCCGCAGGATGCCAAGGGACAGGATATCAAGGAGCAGGCTAAGGAGACGGCCAAAAAGATATCCGACAAGATCCCGGGGGACATCATTGAAAAGATCCCTGTGCTCTCCCAGATCACCAAACAGCAGAAACGCACCATCTTCATAAACGAGGAAAAAAAATTCCTGGAGCAGCACGTCCCCCATAAGCAGGTGATCATCAATGACCTGATCTACGATACGGACACCAGTGAGATGTTTCTGAGGGTGGAAGGCCAGTATGGTTTGGATAACCCGTGTGTGCATTACAACTACCGGACCCAGAACGGCAATTTCTTCCGGTGTACGGTAAAGTACAAGCATGAGGATTCGATCCGGGTGCTGGATATCATGGAAGCCAAGCGTATGCTGGAGGAGTACCCGGACATGTACCGGAAATTCTTCCCTGATTCTGTGAGCGATGCGTAATATGCAGCATTTCCATACTAAATAAGGAAACAAAAATATTTATAGAAGAAAAGGAGGCGCACTATGCCAGAATTAAGTACTGGAAGAAATGCAGTAAAGATCGGTTCCCAGGTGATGGCTGCCATCTTTGACAGCTTAGACAAGATCGACGCAAACCGCTTTGCCTATACGAGGGTGGATGGGAAGGAGGATATTATTGACCTGGCCATTGAGGAAAACGGCAGGCTTGATCCAGAGAAGGCTTCCCGTTCCCTTATGATCTGTGAGGTAGATCCACATCTTATGTCTGATATCCGGTCAGAGTTTGTTAAGGCACGGATCCCGTCTGCCTGGCAGGATTATATCGAGCCGGCAAAGGAAGGGGAGGAGTTTGCGAAACTGCGCTCTTACCTGGTATTCCCAAAAAGCGAGGAACGTGCCGCGAATGCAGCCATTGAGGATTACATGCGGGTCAAGCCGGAACGGAGCCCGCAGGAGCCCCAGGCCCTGCTTGAATGGATCAAGGCGAATGAGGGAGGATCAACCAGGGCGGCGGCACTGGAGATCAACAAGGAGCTTTATGACTATATCAACCGGGCTGGACTCATCAGCGTGCCCCGGGCAGAGATGGGGGAAAACGAGATCGACAACGCCGTAAGGCTGCGTGTCCCCCTGGAGATGGGCGGCGGGGTAGCAGAGACTGTCAAGATGGCGGAGACCCTGTATACCGGTGATTTCCGGCGCATTGAGCAGGAGCGTGAGGCAGGGCTGACCACTATGGTGGAGAAACTGCTGGCAGATTCAAAGAATGACATGCATAGCAGCATTATCGTCAATGCGGAAGCACCATCCCAGTATATCCGTCTTGACCGTGACGGCTTCAAGTATTATATCGACACAGAAGAGGGCCCGAACCTGCTTGCTAAGAATGACCGAAACGATCGGAGCTATGAGCAGGAGCTTTATAATACACTCCGCTCCTTCGGCGGATACAAGGAGGTTGAAGGGAAGGGCAAGGAACTGGAGGAAGGGCTTCACAGGATCCAGGAAGAGGGCCAGCAGATGAAAGGCATCTCCGTGGATGAGCGGGTGCATGAGTTAAAGAAAGAGTACATCGAGGACTTCATGCGGGCTTGCGAGATCGTTGGGACTACTTACCAGCTTGCGTCCTCCATAGAGGAACGGCAGGAAGACCATGGACGGATGAAGGACGACGTCATCAAAATGGGCAGCCGCCTGGATGATTTAAACGCCATGGGGCTTGAAAACAGTGCGGCAGCAGGTGACCTGCGGGGAGACATGGCCCAGATCAAGGGCATGATCCTTTCCTCCTTCGCTGCGGAATCAACCAAGGATATGTCCGATCTGTATGACGGCCCGGGATGGGATGAGTTCCTGACCAGGAAGCTGAGCCTGGATGCCCATGATGACAGCTACAAGAGGGAGACCCTTGAACAGTTCCGGGAAATGTCCTCGGCACTGTCCCAGGAGCCGAAGGAAGTGCAGGAAGCGTTCCGGGAAGAGTTCTCGAAGACGGTCCATGAGATTTTTGAGATCAATTACCACTACCAGACAGAACCTGCCATTGTGCAGGAAGTGGATCTCGGCGAGGAGATCAGCGTGCGTGGACGGGAGAACGAGCTTTCCATTACCAGGTAATCAGACTGAGAGGAACAAACACTGGAAACACACTGGCAGGCCGCACAACAATGGTCTGCCTTTTGTGCGCTTCCAGGCATTTTTTTGTGTGGAATAAAAAAATAAGCAGGAGGCAGCTATGAAATTTAACTACATGAGCAGGGACGGAAAGATCCTGACAAGCGTGAGCATAAACAATCACACGAAAAAAGTCAGGATTACAAATTACACCGATGAAATCATGGACCGGGCATTCGGCGTGAAAGAGAACGTAACCTACCAAGATGTGATGGATTTTTTTGAGGGCAGGACTTTTCCGAGGAACCGGGCTGACCTGCAGGACATCCTGGATTGCTTCGGCCTGAAGAAATATGATCCGTATCTGATGTGCGAGAAACTGCAGGGTAAGACTGAACAGGACCACGAATGGATTGATTTCTTGAAAGACTGACCTTATATTCCAGGAGTGTCTTGGAACCAGGCAGCCGCCCCACACCAAAATACAGGCATTTTTGTGGCATAAGACATACTCCTTACAGATATGCGGGGTTATAGCCGGGCTAAGGCTGCCGTCAGTCTGTGCGCCAGGAGAAGGATGCTGACGCACATGAGACGGTCCGCAGAAAGGAGGTGTGTATGCGTCGTGAATAAGGGAAATGTAAAGGCGGCCGTCAAGGAAAATGTCCTGGATATGCTGTCAATCCTCAAGACCGTATTGCTCGTCACTGCGACAATGCTGCTCTTAAACGGGTTTGTCATTGCCAACGCAATCATCCCGACTTCTTCCATGTCGCCGACGATAGAACCGGGTGACCGGGTGATCGGGCTGCGTTTTTTAAAAGATTACCAGCGCGGCGACATCATCGTGTTTGATGATCCGGATATGGAAGGGCGCTATTTAATCAAACGGATTGTCGGCATGCCCGGGGACCGGGTATCATTCCTGGCAGAAGATGACGGGACATGCAGCGTGTCTGTTAATGGGAAAAAGCTGGAAGAACCTTACCTTCCTGAAGCCATGCTGCTTGGGGCGGAGTTCGAGGATCTGTCAGTCACAGTCCCGGAAGGTTCCTATTTCTGCATGGGGGACAACCGGAATAATTCCATGGATGCCCGGTATTGGGAACATAAATTCATCACAGAGGATAAGATTGTTGCGAAAGCAGCTTTCCGGTACTGGCCATATTCCAGGATAGGGCTGTTCAAGAGGCCGGCCTACAGCATAGACAGCTCCAGTGCGTCCTAGACGCCTGGGGCATTACGCAGGGAGCCACCTGCGGCATTAATCGAAAGGAGGAATAATTTCCAATGGCATCTAATTATATCGACAAAGACCGGGAACACCAGAAACGTATCATATTCATCGCCGGCTCCATTGTGGCGATCCTGGTGATCGTCTATATCTGCGCCAAAGCTGCTTATGTGGCGGAGAGCAGCAATAGTGAGAGCACGACACTCGTTGACCTCTTGGGGGCATTGTTTATTATGGCGGAAGAGCCGTTCCCGATCAGCTTCAACCCTAAATATTTCGGGCCGATATTCATACCGGTCGTTCTGATCGTGGTATTCATGGTGTTCGGGATTTATGATACCCAGGTGAGGGATAAGCATAAAACAGCCTTCCAGCAGTACGGCACGGCAAAGTTCATGGACACCAAGTCCCTTGCACAGTTCAATAAAGAGTTCAATGAGCCCTTCGGGTCTACGGATTCCAATGCCCAGTCCAACATCATCCTGACCAAGAACACGAGGGTTTCGATGAACTGTAAGAAACTTGGCAACAACAACGTTTTGATCATTGGAGGCCCTGGTACCGGTAAATCATGGGCTGTGGTGCGCCCGAACCTCCTTCAGGAATTCGGGTCCTATGTGATCACGGACCCTTCCGGCGAGCTATTGGCGACAACCGGAAAATTTTTCGAAGACCGGAATTACCGCTTAAGGGTGTTCAACCTGGTTGACATGGCGCATTCAAACACCTATAATCCATTCAGGTACATTGAGAAGGAAGAGGATGTTATGACCCTGATCAACTGCCTGATCAACTGTACGTCTGAGGGGGCGAAGTCTTCCGACCCATTCTGGGAAAAATCCGAGACGGCGCTTTTGGAGGCGATCATTTTCTACCTGATCCGCTACCGCCCGCTGGAAGACCAGAACTTTTCCATGGTCTCTCACATGCTCGCTACGGCAAAGGCTGATAAGCAGGGCAATTCCAAGCTGGACCAGACCTTTGACGCGGTACGCCGGATCGACCCGGATGATATCTGTGTGCGGCAGTACGATATCTTCAAGCAGGCATCTGACAAGACTGCGCAGTCCATCCTGATCTCCGCCGCTGTCCGGCTGTCGGCTTTCAATATTGATGCCGTACAGAACCTGACAAGCCGCGACCAGATGGAACTGACGACCATCGGAGATATGCCGACGGTCACCTTCATCATCGTGCCCCAGGGTGATAACACCTATTCCTTCCTGGTAAACATGATGTACTCCCAGATGTTCTCCAGCCTGTATTCACATGCTGCCAAGTCCGGGGACATTGCGCTTCCGTATCAGGTAAGGTTTATCCTCGATGAGTTTGCGAACATCGGCGTCATCCCGAACTTCCAGCAGAAGCTTACCACCATGCGTAAATACGGGCTGTCATGTATGATCTTTATCCAGGCCATCGGCCAGATCAAGAACCTGTATAAGGATGACTGGGAGACGATCAAGGGCGCCTGCTCCATGATCCTGTACCTGGGCGGCAACGAAACCTCTACCCATGAGGAGATCGTGAAGATGGCAGGAAAGGAGACCATGAGGGTTAAGGATTCCTCCACTTCCCGGAACGGCAAGGGCAGCGGTTCGGACAGCAAGTCTTATAAGTATGCAGCCCGTGACCTGATCACGATCGATGAGGTGCGGCGTCTGAAGAATATGCACACCTTGTGCTTCGTATCCGGGCAGCAGCCGATCTATGAGATACGTTACCCAACTGAAAAACACCCGAATGCGAAATATTTGGGTAACCTCAAGACGGGCGAGAATATCTATACCTTCAGTTACTGCAACGCCAAGGCAAGCAATGTCAAAAGGCTGGAGCGGAACCGCAAGCTGTATAACAATAAGCTGAAAGAACAGCAGAAGAGCAGGAACCCAGAAGCCAGGCCCGTGACAACGCCAGTTCCGCTGGACGGAAGGACGATGGCCGCAGTCGCATCGGATGAAGGGAAGAAACGGGAAGTGATAAAAAATATCCCGATGACCGGAACCCCTGAAGATGTTATGAAGCAGGCTGGCGTGACCGCAGGTACCGTAGAGAGGGGAAAGCGCAAGGAAACTTCCTATGTGAAGCCTGGAGAAACGTCTATCATGAAACCGCTTAAAAGCGTATCTACTTCCAAAACAGCCGCCAAAAGCGTAGCAGCCAGGGATGAAAGTGCCGGAGATGATGCGCTGGCTGATCTGATCGGCAGCCTTGGCGATTTTGAGGATGGTTCCGTTTAAAAAACGGGACAAAAAAACGCTATCCGCAGAAAACATAAAGAAAAAATATAAGCCATACTATCAGGGAAGGCTTCAGCCGGGCAGACAGATTGCGGAAAAATACAGCAAAAAAAACGCTATCCGCAGAAAACCAAATAAAAAATTATGAGACATACTGTTGGCGCAGGCTTCAGCCGGGCGGGAAGACCGCCGATCATAAAAAAAGAAAAAGGAGAAAAGAAAATCATGACGAAGGCAGAGTTTATTGATGTTTTAGCTGAGAAGAGCGAGTTGACAAAGGCACAGGCCCATAAGGCAGTGGACGCGTTTACTGAGATCATAGTAGATGCTGTCGCTTCCGGAGACAAGATCTCGCTCCAGGGCTTCGGTACTTTTGAACAGGTTGAACGCGGCGCAAGAGAGGGCCGTAACCCGCACAGCGGAGAGAAGCTGATGATCGCCGCATCCAAGGCACCGAAGTTTACCGCTTCTTCCGTATTCAAGAAGGCAGTCAAGGGCACGGCAGAAGAGTAAGCGAACGGGATACGGACGGCGGATGTCGGACCGCATGTATCCCTAAGAAAACAACAAATGGCAGGGAGGCAAGTCTTTCCTGCTTTTTTGTTGTCCCAAAAACCCAAAAACAGAGCGGCATACGACATACTTAAAGAAAACAAGGAGGATTTTACTATGATACAGAAACTTAAGAAACGCCGGGCGGGCTGTGCCTTGCTGAGCGCCGCCATCCTGCTTGCGTCCATGGCCGTGCCGTATCCTGCATTTGCGGCCCAGGCACAGGATCTTTTGCCTGAAAATGGCCTGCTGGAAAGCGCAGGAACGGATGAGGTAAAGCTGGATTTTGCCGCCGATATGGACGGGGTTGATGAGAAAGACCGGAAGTTCAAGACTACGATCACTTTCGAGTCCTATGACGATTCCGATACCGGGTTCAATGACCTGACAGAATCCATCATGGTCGGGGATACGAAGTTCATTCTGAGCAGCATTGACAACCTGAAGATGACCGATTCCCATACACCGGAACGCCGGACTATGGAGCTCACGACAGATACTTTCCTTAAGGGTACAGAAAATGATTTCCTCCCGGAAGAGTCCATGAAGAAAGGCGGGGCATCCTGGACGCTTACAGAAAAAGAGCTGGTGGATAAAGAGATCGAGGACCGGACGAAAGAGGCAGTGGCCACCAAGCGCTATGTCGGCGTAGAGAAAGGCGTCCCGATTCCCGACACAATCGAGTATACCTACACGGATGAAGATACCGGGGAGTCTATCCAGGAGATGCTTCCCCTGACTGACCAGTCGGGAGGCGCCTGGTACTGGATGCCGTTTGAGTTCCCGATCACGATATCCGGGTACGGCGCGGATGTGCTGGATCTCAATGGTACAGAAGTCCCTGCAGACGCGAACCTGGCGGATTATTCCGATGACTTCTTAGACCTGTTGGGATTGAGCCAGAAATATTACCGGATCGATTCCATCAACTGGGACGGCGAGCCGTATGAGCGCAGCGGCGAGATGTACCGGAAGGCGGTAGGAACCGGAGAGAAGTATGTTACGGATATTGACGCTGTTTACTCCGCGACCGTTACCCTGCCGCACCAGGATGGGGCAGCGTGGGAATGCCTGTACACAGAGGAGCTGGACGATTCCCGCAGGGCGGTCTATACCTACACGGCAGAAGCGGTCTACGTATCTTCTGCAGAACAGACCCCGTTTGGGCGGATTATGGGCGTGATAAGCGCATTTTACCATAGCGTAATCGAAGCGATCAAGGAGCATCCGGTCCTTGCGGCAGTGCAGATGGTAGTCCTTGCGGCACTGGTCACTTTCCTGGTGTCCAGAAGGAAAAAGAAATGCCTCTATGATGATTCCCGCAAATGCGCCTACAAGCAGGACTGCGCAAACTGCCCGTATTACACAACGCTCTCGAAAGACAGTAATAATGGCTGACAGAAACCAACACATGGCGGCTGGACAAAATTCCCCGGTGCCGGGAAACTGCGTGAAAAGCGGCCAGTCCGGCACTGCAGTTGTTCCCATACTTTTTGTGTTAATACCAAACAAGAAATCTGAGACACTGATTCAGGCGAAAAAAAAAGAAAAACTAGGAGGTTCCAAAATGGTTCTGGACACAAAAAAGTTCTGGAGATACACCTACTGCGGCGGGAGCGGAGGCCTGGTGATTGCGGATACGAAGGAAGAAGCGCTTGCCAAGCTCCAGAAGAAATACGGTGTGGAAAATATGGGTGAGTCGCAGGTCTGGCCGTGGGAGCTGGATGATTACTTCGACATAGGCAACCCGGACGTTTTGAATATGTACGACTGTTAATACAGCATATGAGATCATTTTCTTTGAAAAAATGGCCTGTTAAAACGCCAGGCCGTTTCCATACTTCTTTTGATGATATGGTGAAAGGAATCGGAGGCTATATCGGACAAAGAAGAAAACAAAAAATCAAAAAAAACAAATCAGGAGGAAATTTTTATGAACAAAGTGATCTTAATGGGAAGACTGACAAGAGACCCGGAGGTTAGATATACCCAGGGTGAGAAATCCATGGCCGTAGCCAGATATACTTTGGCTGTAGACCGCCGTGGAACAAGAAGTAATAACGGAGAGCAGCAGGCGGACTTCATCAACTGTGTCGCGTTTGACAAGCGTGGGGAGTTTGCTGAGAAATACTTCAGAAAAGGCCTGCGTGTGCTGGTGTCCGGTCGAATCCAGACTGGCAGCTATACCAATAAGGACGGCCAGAAGGTGTATACGACCGACGTGATCGTAGAGGACCAGGAATTTGCTGACAGCAAGAACAGCAGCGGCGGAAACGGAAATGCTAGTGGCAACGCTGGCGGAAACACTGGTGCAGCCCAGTCTTCGATCGGTGACGGATTTATGGACATCCCCGATAATTTCGAGGATGGCCTTCCGTTTAACTAAACCGTGACCGAAAAAATGTCTGAGAAAGGGATGGTGTGCAGATCGCATACCGTCTCTTTTTTTGGTGTGCATAGGCACGGCCAAACAAAGCACAAAAAAAAGGCCGCTATGGTTTTTCCATGCGGTCTTTATGCGTCATCCATTAAAAATATCGCATGGGTACCCCAACTGAATCTTTTGATTCAGTTGGGGAGGAAATGCGCCGAAAACTTTACAGATCCATTAAAGGAATGCCATAAAAGATCACGGCATAACCCATGCCTCCTCCTTCCTGTTTGGCATATTTGTTTAATTTGCATGATGCTATTTTGAAGCCGAAGCAGTAATCTTTTTCCAGCCAGTATTATATGACTTGTTAATGATCCGGCATTTGCTCAATGCCGCGCTCTTTTTGCCATTCCTGGTCGGCTGTTCAAACTCCACATTGATGCTGACGGTCACCTTCCCGGTCTTTTTTGATTTATGCCGGCTTGTATGTGTGCCATGCACAGTCAAAACTTCGCCATTGAATTCCACCAGACTGCCAGGCTTTAACGCTGTCCTGGATCTCCGGATCGTAACGTGCCCTTTGCTGACTTTTCTGCTCCGGAATGGATGCAGGTTTTTGTGGTCTTTCTTGTGGTTCCTGCTAATCCTGCCGTTCGTGAGTTCCTGACCCTTGGCTTTCTCTCCTGTGCGGCCGTCAATATATACCGCATCATAGAACTTCTGGAGTATCCGGCTGTTGCGGCGGGTCTTCTGGAACACTTCCTCTGATGCCCTATGCTTTGGGAAAAACTTCCCCAGGCAGTAAGCATCGTTGGTATGGCTCTTTATGATCGCACGCTCCTTGCGGACCATGCTGGTCCTTGCCCCGTAGGAGATATGGATATCCACATCAGGGGCACTCTTCTTCAGCCTTCTCAAAAGTTCAAAACGTACCGTATTCATGTATGTGGCAGGGGCCAGTCCGGATACTTCCGGCTGCTTCCCGTAAAGGATTCCGCCAGGCTTGTGGTTTTCCGATGTGTGGCACATCCCGCAGCATGTCGCCAGGTTCCCCAGACGGTTCGAACGGTCTTTCTTCCAATACCCGATATGGTGTACGTGAAGGAAAGCACCATCCTTTATCCCCCTGCCACAGAACAGGCATGTGTGTCCATCCCGGGCAAAAACAGCTGCCCTTATTGTGGCGGCCTGGTAACGCCCGCCATGCTGGTAATCCACGCCTTGGGGAACTGGGCCACCGCTCTCTTCCGCTTTTAAATAAGCCGGGTCAAACTTTCCCATCTCAAATGCCGCGCTGCTTATCGGCATGACCCTGCATGCCTGGGTGAAAAGACGGAGTTGCGCATCCACCTTGTGTTCCAGCGACGGAGGCAGCCATACGCCGCCCTCTTTCTCCGCCTTACGGCTCTTCCTGACACGGTTGTCAAACCGCGGTTTCCGGTAACGCTTGCGGTTCCGCCTCGTCCGGCGGTATTTCCTCCGGTCGTTATGTTTCTCCCGCTCATCAGGGAGCAGATCCCTCTGTTCCCGCAGGAACTCATGTTTTTTAGAACATACTGAGATACCCACATGCAGGTAACCCGTGTCGCTTTTGTACTCAATTTCCTGCACAGCGCCATCCTCCTTGTCAAGGATCATGATCGTGAACGGCCTGTATCCATAGATCTTGGCACGCCCTGACTTTAAAAGCCTCCTGGCCCTGTACGGGCTGGTCGGCATCAGCGGTTTGCCTGTGTTGCCTATTACTGCTACTGCTGTCATGAGTTTCCTTTCTGGGCTTACGCCCTCCCCGTGATCCATCCCTGCATAAAGCAGGGTGGCCTCATGGGCATCTGTCCCTTCATGCGCGTCTGAGGCAGAGCCCCATGGCGCATTCCGTTCCGTGTTCCACATACCCAATGTTCCCAGCTGTTTTAGGCAGCTTATATTGATAAGCAGTCATGCATAATGCACTTCCCCTTTCCCTCAGGGATGTTTAACACCATGCCGCAGTGCGGGGGACGTGTGGAGTATCCCCTGGTGCCTATATTATTAACTGGTAACGTAGCCGAAGCTAAGGGTAATCAACCGGGCTTGCAAAAAGAAAAAAAACTTCATCTTTCTCTTTTTTTTGCAAGCCCCATCTGACCCACTGGATCAGGTGGGGTAATTGACTACAGCACCTTTCATCTTATTCTTTTCCCAAGGTAATCAGCCTGAAGTTTCTTTATGGCTGCCTCGCTGAACCGACGGCAGCTTTCTGCCGAATATCCGGTTTCCTTTGCGCACTGCTCAAAGGTCATCGGTTTCCCGTCGATAAAGCCGAACCGCATCATGATAATCTTCTGTTCAAGCGGCTCCAGTTTCCTGATTGCTTCCGCAACATCCAGCAGAGTGACGTTATTGACTGCCTCGTCTTCGATGCTTTCCCCGGATGTGAGCGCATCACCGACTACGAGATCGTCATTGTCACTGCTGACAGACGCTTCCATGGATATCATATCCATATTGCAGACGGCAATGACTTTGTGGATATTCTTCATCGGGATCCCGGTCCGTTCAGACAGCAGTTCCATTGACGGATTTGACACACCCTCCTGAGCAAGTTCTGCCCGGCACCGTTTCAGCCTGGCAACCAGCTTTTCCATGTATGCCGGGTTCCGGATCTGGCCTTTCTTATATAAAAGCCCGTCTCGGATTTCCTGCTGGATCCACTGAGTCCCGTATGTGGAAAGCCTTACGTCTTCTTCGGGATTAAAACGGTCAAGCGCCTTCATCAGCCCGATCACGCCATGGGATACCACATCATCAAAGCTGCACCCGTCTATCCACGCATACCGTCTTGCGATGGAAGTGACAAGCCTTAAATTGCTCAGGAGCAGTTCCTCTTTAGCCTCCGGCCACTCCTCGGTGTTTTTCTTGTTAATAAGTTCCTTTTCTTCTTTGGGAGACAGCACAGGATACTGGTTCATGATCGAGCTGAACGAAAGCCCGTTCGCATCTCCGTAATCTGTGGAACTCCTGGAAACTTTAGCCCTTCTGGACATATAGGTGTTCTCTGATTTCGCAGTGTCCTCTGCTTTTGCTGCCGCCCTTTCTTTGTAATATGCTGCCATTACGCATTCTCCTTTCTCTTGATTTCTTATTCCGAATTTTCTTAACATTTAGAGTATGGGAATGGGATGAGATGGAAAAATATAAAAAATCCCACCAGCGCAGGCCAGCAGGAAACACAGATGGGTTTTTGGGGAAATATACAGAAGTTTCAAGGCTCTTATGGCCTTGGACAGTGCAAAAAAACACAAAAAAAAGACAGATGCAAGCATTTCTGCCTGTCTCTCGTGCCAGCCATTATTCAGCGGCATAGCTCATCCAATCATATACCCGTTCCATTTCCAAGGCGTAGTCTTTCATGTCATCCTCGTACTCCAAATCGTAGTACTCAAATGTTTTGTTCATTGCGTATTCCCTCTCCCATTCAAAGCGTGAGAAATCCATGCCGTATGCCCATACAGGGGCACGGCGCCCGGTACTCTCAAACACAGTATCTCCATGGCTATCCGTATAATCATCTTTTGCCTCAGGGATATCCAGCTCCTTTAAAGCATGGTTTAAATTTACCGGGATCGGCTGGTCGTAAAGATCCAGGAAACGGTTGATCGCGTAGCTGTTGTACTCTATACGGATATCTTCGGGGTTTTCCACCGCAAAACGTAAGATGTCCCCGATATGGGTCATCTGGTTTTCCAAAATCTCATTATAAACCTTCGGCATGTTATCCGTGCGGCAGATGGTGTCGCCCTGGCCGCGGATCCCTTCCATCTTCATCCCGCCAAAATGCTCCGGTGCATTGCAGGCGGTACGGATCGGAATCCCCTCTAACGGGCTGGCTTCCTTTGCGACAAGGTCAGAGAGGGTCATCTTCCTGTTTTCCTTGAATGAACGAACCTGATCCTTCAATAAGGACATTTTTTTCTGGTCCATGAATGTAAAGCCGGTGTTTCTCTGATTGATTTCTACTTTTTTCTGTGACATTATTCTTTTCCTCCTTGATTTCGGGCTTCCCGCCCATGATGCGCATTATGTATTTTCTGGGACAGCTTTCTTTGCCCCTTCCCTTCCTGCACTGATTATAGGACAAAAATCCGAATTTCCCACAAACTTTTTTAAAAAAATCAAAACTTTTTTCGAGGCTAGGCATGAGAACCGCTATCCTGGTATGCTGCTTCTTGTCCTGCTCCCTGGCACTGTGATCCATCAGGACAAAAATCGTACCCCCTGCAAAAATATTTTTTTCAAAAAAATCCGGTTTTCGGCCATATCCTCCATACTATGTTCAGAACCAATCATGAAAGGAGGAGGGGAAAGATTCCCCTGTAAGAAAAACACTATGAAACACAGAAAAACAGCGCTGATAGCGGCTATGCTGGCCGCAGTAGGCACTACGGCCATAGCGCCTGGCTCCGCCTTTGCGGCAGAGAAAATCAGCCGGGTATCCGTGGATTTTAAGATCGAAGGATACGACGAATATGGTTACCCGGAGATTGAAGCGAAGGTATCGCCTTCCGCACATTACTCCTGTGGGACTGTTGACCTGGAGTCCGAGTACATGGATGAGGACGACGAGGATGACGGAAAGACAAAGAAGGCAAAGACAGCAGCGGAGGAAAACTATGTCCTGGAGTTTTCCGCTGAGGACGGGTATGCCTTCTATCTGACCAAAAAGGACCAGGTGAAACTGAACGGGGCAGGGGCCCAGTATGTCAAGGCATCCAGGCTGGACAATGGCACGACCCTGCGCCTGGTTTTCCAGCTTACCCAGCTGGAGGATGTCTGCGGCCCGGTTGACAGCGCGGTCTGGAACAGTGACGGGACAGCTTCCTGGACACCGGCATACAATGCGGTCAGGTATAAGCTCACCCTTTCCCGGAATGGCAGCAGCAGGATCTATTACACAGGCGGCACCACCTACGATTTCAAGCCTGTCATGCTCAAGGAAGGGGATTACAGCTTAAAGGTTTCCCCACTCTCCCGGAGCGGATACCGTGCAGAATATGCGGAGGCAGGCGTATTCAGCGTCTCCAAGGAAATGGCACGTTCCTATGAGGAACAGTATGCTGTAGAGACAGAGACCAGGAAACTGGACGACGCAGCAGACAGTGGCCCCGGCAGTGTAGAGGTTATCCGTAAGAATATCGGCTGGAAGCAGGACGAAACTGGCTGGTGGTACCAGAACGAGGATGGCTCCTATATCCAGTACGACTGGACACAGCTGAATGGGGACTGGTACTTCTTCGGATCAGACGGCTATATGGTGACAGACCAGGTGATCCGTTGGGGGAATGACAGTTATTACATGGCCGCTGATGGGAAAATGGCAGTTAACCAGGCTGTCCCGGATGGACGGAAAGCTGGTGCTGACGGCATCCTGACCGGAAAAATGAGCAGCGAGTATATGGAGCAGGCAGTTGAGAACGGAGAGGCAGAAGAAGATTACTCCAATTATGGGCCGGGAGTTGCCCAGAAACAGAAAGACGCTGCCAAAAAGTAAGCAGCATCCCGTGGAAAGCCATAGGGAGATTCAGCGGCGGAGGATAGGCCGCAAAAACGATACCCATGCAAAAAAACGCATGGGTATTTTTCTGCCCTGAAGCCAGTGCCGCAGCCTGAAACATATGCCCATTGCGTCCCGCCGCGTATCCATACTTTACACGAACAAACATAAGGCAAAGCCATATACACGGCTATGAGAAAGGAGAAAAATGGAGAAAAGATATTCACTGACAGAATTGGCAGTAAAACCGCCACTAGGGTTCGACACTGTCCCATTCCTTAGCGTTTACGGGGAGGAGGCCAAGATTGGGCACACCTCACGGAAATTCAAGATGGGCAGGGCCCACGCCCTTAAAGCGGCATCACAGAAAATGCAGATGGTAACGAGCCTGAACTTAAGCGCTTTTATGCTGCAGGGAGTAATTGACGGAACTTTAAAGGCAGTCAGGTCAAAAAGCGGAAATGACGTTTTTCTGGCTTTTGACGGCCCAAAAGGGAAGGAGACCGTATGCAGGGCATACCTGGAAAATGGCATAATACGCCTTTCATTCCAGAAAATTCCTGCCGACAGCCACCTGCCACTGTTCATACCAGCTGCGGCGCTGGCTGTGTCATCCAATGATGCATGTTCATTCGCATATCTGGATTTTGTCCAGAAAAAGACCATCAGCACAGTGTACCATTTCTGTGATGTGGTTTATTACGATTTCCTGCAGTCATGTAACACACTGGCTGAGGCAACGGATGATCTTTCCATGGAAATGATCAGCCAGGCTATGAATTCCGGATACTATGAGGAATTCCCGTACCTGAAGCCACCAAAGGTTACAAAGAAACCAGCCAGAAGGAAACAGCTAAAAACGGAGGAAACGGAAGAGAAGCCAAAGGCCGACATCCAGAGCTACCGCAACGGGGAACACCTGGTGCGGCATGAGTGGCCGGAGGAACAGAAGAAACGGATCATACCGCCGGATTTCCTTGACAGCTTTGTCCCGATCCCGGAATTCTTCCGTTTAATGAACAAACTGGATGTGCGTATCGGCCAGAACATGGTCGCCCAGTATGAATGCAGCTTGACAGAGCCGGAGGATATCCGAAAGGACGTGGTGAACGTGCTTTTATACGGGAACCCCGGCACCGGGAAGACCGTGCTGGCGCATGCGCTCTCCGCAGCGACCGGCATGCCCCTTTACGAGGTCAAGTTTGACAAGTACACGGAGTCAGACGAAGTGGAAGGGAAGAACAAGATCATTTCCGGGAAACTGGCCTTTACGGAGACAGATTTCCTGGAAGGCTACGAGAAAGGCGGAATCCTCCTTTTAGAGGAGATCAACTGCGCTGACCAGAACGTGGTCACAGGCGCTTTAAACAACGCCATCGAATACCCGTTCTTTATCATGAAGGATGGGTACCAGAAGGTCAGCCGGAACCCATTCACAGTCATCATTGCTACCATGAATGTTGGGACGGAAGGAACCATGTGGCTGAATCAGGCGTTCGCCAGCCGTTTCAAACAGAAATACCGGATCGCCGACCCGTCAAAGGAAGACTTCATCCGGTTCCTGACCAATTACGGATACGAACGGGATGCCGCAGAATATGTCCATGATGCTTACACGAAGGTCATGAACCTCCTGGTGTCGAACCGGGCAACTGCGGAATATGCGCTGAACTTAAGCACCAGGGCATGCCTTGGGGCACTGGAAAACATGAGCGAGGGGGATGATGCGAAAACCGCGCTGACGGATACCATTGTAGGCGCAATCGGGATCGTGGATCCCAAAGCCGCTGAGGATATCCAGAAGAACGTGATTGCGAACCTTCCGGACTTCAAAAAGAAAGGAAGATAAATGAGAAAAAGAAAAAAGACAGAACCGAATCCAGGCTCACTCACCAATACCGAATGGAATGCTGAGAGGCAGGCTATGGAGACACTGGACTCTTCCCTTGTCGGAAGACGCATCCTGGTTGCGGATGTTGAACTGGATGAAAGGGGGCAGCTTGGATATACGTCCAAGGGCTCCGTCATCCATGTGGCCAGGGAGCATGAATATTATGAGAAGTTCACCAAGAATGAGGCAATGGTGTTCCGCTTCGGCGTGAATGTGCATGAAGCGCTCCACCAGATGTATACGGATTTTGACGCTTTCTATGCGACGACAGAAGGGATCCTGAGCCGGACAGAACAGGAAATGTTCGCCCAGATTTTCAATCTGGTTGAGGATCCAGCGATCGAGAACTTTGCAGAGCAGGCAGTCGGAGGCTTTGCCCTGGATGCCTTGTATTTCATGATTGAGAAGATCTATGAGGACGCGCTTCCGGTATCCGGCCCACAGAACCATGGTGACGCGCTGGAAGAGTATATCGACGCACTGATCCAGTTCGGAGACCGTGGGATCGTCAAAGGGGGCTTCTCCTCCGACGTAGCCCGCGAGTACTTCAACCGCACGGCGCCTATTATCTACCAGGCGGTCAATGAGCCGGACGGCAGTGAGCGGGTAAGGCTCGCCATGAAAGTCTATCAGGCCGCCAGACCACTCTGGGCAGGACGCTCAGACGCCAAGGCGAGACAGGCCGTGGCCGAAGTATCCGGGCGTTATGCCAAAGCAGGCGTTTCCGGGGCCGGGAAGGGAAAGATCCCGCAAAAAGCCGCGGATGCCCGGAACGGGCGGCGGGAAAAGGAAATCGAAAAGCAGAAAAAGGAGGAGGAAGAAACACTAAAAAAGGATGCGGGCCAAATGCCAGGGGCTGAAAACTGGGATGGCGGTCAGGACGGTGGACAGAAGGACACCGGAAAGGAGCCCTCCCAACCAGGAAACAGCTACGGCACAGATGCCTCCGGCAGCGGGGACAGTGATGGCAGCGAAGAGCCGGAGGGCAAAACTGATGGCCACGGAGACGCCAGGGATACCGCAGATGCCAAGGAGACTGAAGATACGGGAAATGGTAGCCGGGAAGCCTCTGGGGAACCGGAAGGTGAAAACGGCAGACAGGACACGGATGACGGGCCTGTCTTCCAGTACGACCCCAATGTAGCGGATCAGCTTGCGGAAGCGTTAAAAGGCTATCTGATGCAGGAGACGGATGAGGAAACTCCCGATGACAGTGTGAAAACGCCGGAATCCTACACAAAAGCGATCAGCTCCGAAAACAAGAAGTTTTCGGGAATAACGGAAAAGAACATCATCCCGCCCCATAGGGACATGGAGAGCCAGTATTCGGACATACTTCATATGGCCGCATGGATCACTGACCCGCTCATCATCCAGTTAAAGAAGATCTTTGTGGATGACCGTGGCGGAAAAGCCTACACCCAGCGTGGGAAGATCAGCATGAAGCGGGCGGCATCCGGACGGGTTACGACCAGGATGTTCGAAAGAAGGATCCTTCCGGGAGACAAGGCGGATATGTGCCTGATGCTGCTGATCGATTTGTCCGGTTCTATGACAGGGAAGAAGATGCAGTCAGCAAAGCTCGCCGCCATAGTCTTATGTGAGGTATTCGCGTACTTTAAGATTCCCGTGTACTGCATGGGGTTCCAGAGTACCAATGGAGTTGATGCCTACCAGACGCATTTTGTCCGGTGGCGGAATACTATGGAAGAACGCATGAGTATCCTTTCGGCGGTTCCAGGCGGCAGCAACTTTGATTCCTACAGCATCCGGTATGCATCGGAGGCCTTAAGGAAACGGACGGAGAAGCATAAACTCCTGTGCGTGATCTCTGACGGGATCCCAAGCCATTACTTCTCGGATAAGGAAGGAATCCAGGAAAATACCAAAGCGATCCAGGATACCAGGCTCTCAGGGGCGGATGTATTCGGGATGGCGGTTGGTATGGATGATGCAGATAAATTCCGGGAGATGTACGGGAAGGATTATTTCATCGGCGTTAACCGGCCGGAAGATCTTGCCGGACAGACAGCCAGCCTGATTAAAACAGTCGTCAAAAACTGGTAACAAAACCAGTCAAATAAACTATATCAAACCAAGAGAGAGGGAAAAACAATGAAGAATATCAGAATTTTAGAAGACGGGAACAGACTGATCGTGGTGCTGGAAGGATATGAGAAGAGCGCAGTGAACGCCCTGATCGAGATGATTGGGACAGTTTCCACACCGCTTTCCCACATCAAGCCCCATACCGGGGAAGCTGATTTCCACCTGAAAGGGACAGAGAAGGAAGTCCCGTTCCCGAACCAGGCGAAAACCCAGGAGACGGAGAAGGAAGCAGGGACAGGCATCAAACGCCCAGCTTTCATGGAACAGATGCAGGTCGGCAAGGAGGCTGTTGCAAAAAATGCAACAACTGAAAAAGCTACGAAACCAGCAAATACCGCGAATACCGTAAAGGCATCCGGCGATACAAAGCCTGTGAAGGCGGCTGAGGCAAAGAAAGCGGAGGTACCGCCCGTACAGCAGGAGGTGCCGGAGGACTTCATGCCGATACCAGGAACGCCGGAAAAGGCGGAAGATACGAAACCTGTGCAGACGGCGGCAGACCCTGAAGCCCCGGAAGAGACTAAGGGAGATGTCAGTGCGGCAAAAGCGGAGACAGAAAAAACAGAGGAGGCCGTGGACGGCGTAAAAGCGGAAGCTGAAGCAACGCCTGCGGCACCGACGGCACAAACGGCACCAGCGGCACCGGCAAGGGCGAAAGCACCAGTAAAGCCGGCTGAGTTTATGAACTCCTTTGAACTGAGGACATATATCCAGCAGGCGGACAAAGGGAAACTTTCCATGCTCCTGCGCAGGAAAGGCAGGTTCCCGAATATAGCGTGCCTCCTGAATGCCGATGACCGGACGCTCAGGGAGTATGTAAAGGAACTGATCCTTGCGGCGTGACCAGGAAAACAAATACAAAAAAATACAGTTCTATTTCCATCCAAAAGCCATCCTTAACCGGGTGGCTTTTTTTTGTGTGCGCCCATGGGGCATGGCCGTGGACGCTCTTCTTTTGAGCGCGTTCCCCGCCCGCCTGTCTCCATACTTAGGACAGAACACCATAAAAAGAAAAGGAGAACAGCTATGGAAAACAATAACGTAAATGATATGACAAATATGGCAGCGGAGCCAAGAGTAAGATACGGCCTCCTGCATAACCATACGGAGAATTCCCTCCGTGATTCCGCCATGAGCGTGGAAACCCTGGTTGCACGGGCAAAGGAGCTGGGAGCGCCAGCTGTTGCCCTGACAGATCATGGGGTTATGACGGGCTATATCAATTTTGTGCGCTGCTGCGAAGCAAACGACATCAAGCCGATCCTCGGCGTGGAGTTTTACGTGGAAGAAGAGTCTGAAGGCCGTAAGCACCTGATCGTCATGGCCAAGAATAAAGAAGGCTTCCAAGCCCTCATCAAAGCCGTGAGCGAGACAAACCTGCGTACCTATAACGGGTATCCCAGGGCGAATAAGGAACTTCTCATCGACTTCTTCGGGCCTGGCACGCCTGGGCATGGGAATGTCATCGCTACCAGCGCATGCGCAGGCGGCGTGCTGGCATCCATCGTACTGGCTAACCAGTCCGTGGAAGAAGACATTGAGGCATTAAGGGAAGAACAGGAACGTTTCATCTCCCCTGACTCCCAGTCCTACAAGGCGAACCTCGCCAAGAGGGAAGCCCTGGAAACGGCGCAGAAGGAGCTTTCTGAGCAGATCGCGGTCCTGAAAAAGGCCGCCGGGAAAGCGACAAAAGCCCCGCTTAAACGGGCAGAAACCGCAAAAGACGAAGCAAAGCGTCAGGAGGCCCGTGCGGCCTATGAGGCGGCAGAGAAAGAAAAAGCAGAGGCGGCAGTGAAGCTGGAAGCGTTGAAGGCTGTATCCGATAAGAACGCGGCAGATCTGAAAGTCATCAAGTCCCACATTACGGCTGATGAAAAGGAGATTGCCAAGTGGATGCAGCGGGAGCACCGGATCCAGGCAATCCAGGCGAACCACATCGACGACCAGTCCTTAAACGACCGCCTGATCAAGGAAGGGGAATGGTATGACCAGCTGTTCGGGCATGGAGATTTCTACATCGAGCTCCAGAACCATGGGATCGAGATGGAAAAGGAAGTATATCCGAAGCTGGCATGGCTCTCTGACTGGCTGGATATCCCGGTAGTAGCTGCCAATGACGCGCATATCCCGGACAGGAATCCGGATTCCGTTCTGGCAAGAACAATCGTCCAGTCTACCAGGTTACAGTACCAGAAATGGTACGCCACGGAGCCATGGGACTGGGAGATGTACTTAAAGGATGACGCGGAGCTTTTCAAAAGCCTCTGCCAGATCCTCCCGGAGGAGAAAGCAAAGGAAGCTATGGAGAATGTGGGCAAGATTGCGGACGTCTGCAGCTTCACCCTGGAAAAAGAGAACCACTACCCGAAATTCAAGACCCCGGACGGGTCCACGCCGGAGGAGTATATCCGGAAGATGGCCTATGAGGGGATCGCAAAACGCTACCCGGACGGAAACTTTAATGATTACGAAAGGCTGGAACATGAGCTTAACGTGATCTGTTCCATGGGTTACGCGGACTACCACTGCATCGTGGAGGATTTCCTCCGCTATGCCAGAGCTGCCGGGAAACTGGATCTCAGCAATCAAAGGGAGCGTGCGCTTGCGCTGACCTTTGACATAGAGCGGATCGAAAAATACACGGAAGGCCGTGTCGGTGAATATGTCGGGCCTGGGCGCGGTTCCGCCGCAGGGAGCCTGGTGTGCTATCTGATCGGGATCACAAATATCGATCCGCTGGCATACGGGCTGCTGTTTGAGCGTTTCTTAAACCCGGACCGTGTGTCCATGCCGGATATCGACTGTGACATTGAGACCGGGATCCGTCCTTACGTCATTGAGTATGTGAAGCACAAATACGGGAAGGATTCCGTATGCGGCATCATGACAAAGGGCATGCAGAAAGGGAAAGCAGCGCTGATTACCGGAGCCAAAACCTATGCCTTAAAGCAGGGGTATGACTCTATGTACTATATGGCGCTGGAGAAGGAGATCGCAAAAAAGGCCGTGGAGCTTTCCGGGGATGAGCTGAACTTGAACATCCACGCCATTGCGGACGACTTCACCGTCACTGAAACCGATGAAAAGACAGGGAAGCAGATAGGACGGCATGTGGAAGGCTTAAAGACGGCATTCGCAAGCAACAAAAACGCCCTTGAGATCATCCACTTTGCGATGTGCATCGAGGGTGTGGTCACACAGTTCGGGCAGCACGCCGCTGGCGTGATCATCGCCGACGGCAGGCCAGTTGGCAACTATGTGCCGCTGATCCTGTCCAACAAGGAGAACATGATGACTTCCTGCGACATGGTACAGGCGGAGGAGATCGGCCTGCTCAAAATGGACTTCCTCGGTTTAAAAAACTTAACAGTCATCTCCAATACCTTAAGGAGCATCTATGAGGAGACAGGGGAGGCAATTGACATTGACCGGATCCCGATGGATGACGCAGATGTGTACCGTGAGATCTTCGCCAAGGCGAACACGAACAGCGTGTTCCAGTTCGAGTCGGACGGGATGAAGAATATGCTGAAAGGTTTCAAGCCGGAAAGCATCTTCGACCTGACGCTGCTGGTCGCCATGTACCGCCCGGGCCCCATGCAGTTTCTGGGGGACGTCATTGATGTGAAGTCCGGGAAGAAAACAGCGGAGTATTTAACACCGGCATTAAAGCCGATCCTGGAAAACACCTATGGTTCCATCACATACCAGGAGCAGGTGCAGGAGCTGTTCAAACAGCTGGCCGGGTATTCCCTTGGCCAGGCAGACCTGGTCCGCAGGGCTATGTCAAAGAAGAAAGAAAAATTGTTGAAAGCGGAAAGGGAGGCGTTCGTAAATGGCGACCCGGAGAGGAATATCGCGGGCTGCAAAGCGAACGGCATCAGCGAGGAAATCGCCAACACGATCTTTGATGAAGTGATGGAATTCTCCAAGTACGCATTCAACAAATCCCATGCGGCCTGCTATGCGGTCGTCGCTTACCAGACAGCTTGGCTGAAATACCATTACCCCGTGCATTATATGTGCGCAGTGCTTAACAGCACGGATTTCGATGGCGTGCAGAAGCTGTGCGGCGACTTAAACCGCATGGGCATCCCATTCCATGGCCCGGATATCAATATCTCCAGGCAGGGATTTTCCATCTACGATGGGAGTATCTACTTTGGGATGGGCTCCATCAAGGGAATGGGCACAGCTACGGGGTATATCGAGGAAGAACGCAGCAAGAATGGTCCGTACCGGTCGATAAGTGACTTTATGGGACGCACGCTGACTTCCAAAAGTATCTACGGGACATTCGTAAAGACTGGCGCATTTGACCAGTTCTGCGCGAACCGCAAAGCCCTCCTCGCTTTGAGCGATGAATACGACAAGGGCGTAAAGGCTGTTAAGACTGACTTAAAGAAACTGGGTACCGAAGCAGACCCTGCAAAATGCAGCCGGATCCGGCAGAGGATCCAGGAAAAGACCAGGAAACTGGATCTGATCATCACAGATGAGACTGTCTGCGACAATGCCCTCGGGAACCTGAAGGCGGAAAGGGAACTGCTTGGGAGCTATGTGTCCGGGCATCCGTTAGACCTTTACCAGACTCCAGGAAAACTGTACGCGTCCATGTCCAGCGACATCCTCGGATATAAGAACAACACCCGCGTCCGCATGATCGGCATCATCCAGAATTACAGGGAAAAAAAACGGAAATCGGACGGAAAGCGGATGGCGTTCTTTGACCTTGCTGACCAGTCCGGGTCTATCCAAGTATGCTGCTTTACTGCAGCCTATGCGCAGTACGGGGAACTTTTAGCAGAAGATGCTGTCGTGCTGATTGAAGGGAAGACCATGGTAGACGACGGAGACGGCCAGGATGAAGCGGAGATTAAGCTGAGTGTAGACAAGGTGACAGAAATGTACCCGGAGAAAGACGTGATCATCATTTACGATTCTGACCCGGATACCTGGCAGATGTCAACCTTCCAGAAGATTAAGCCCTATATCAGCAAAGACGGGAACCCTGCCCAGGTTTACTTCTCCCTGTTTGGGGAAATGAGGGATACGGATCTGAAGCTGAATCCCGTAATTATACAGGATAAGCCCGTTGAATGCATTATCCAGCAGATGCGCCTGTAAGGGTGCCTACCGGATACAAAAAGATTTTTAGTTTTCCATTGGAACCCGTGCCATTTTTTCTGTGGCGCGGGTTTTTTTTGGGCACAAAAGGCCAACAGCCCTAGCCATACTTCCAATGATCAAAAAAATAAGATATAGAGGCAATGACCTCGGAAAGGAAAAAAATATGAAAATTACAATGAAAAACAAGAAAGAGATGGAGATCAGGGAAGTGAAGGAGGAGAAGGTAGTTTACCTGTCCCATTATGACCTGAAGACACTTGCGGCGGATGACGAGATTATGTTCGACTTCCCCCATATGAACACTGTAAACACCGGGACATTTGCCTCCGTGATGTGCGTCGTATCCAGCATGGACGGGAAGCGCAGCTATGGCACGGGCCAGGCACAGACCTTGAAGTGGGCCACTGACATGGCTTTCGACAATGCTATGATCGATCTGTACCGGCTTAATGGGAAAAGCTCCGTGGAACTGGAGATCCTGAAAAAGCTGAAGGCAGATCAGGACAGGAAGCCTGCTGACGAGAAGGCCGCTAAAGCCGCTGAGGAAAAGGCTGCGAAAGAAGCCGCTTCCAGGAAGGCTGCTGAGGAAAAGGCTGTCAAGGAAGCCGCCGCAAAGAAGGCCGCCGAAGAAAAGGCCGCTAAGGAAGCAGCGGAGAAAAAAGCTGCAGAAGAGGCCGCCGCTAAGAAAGCTGCTGAAGAAGCTGCTGCTAAGAAGGCCGCTGAAGAAAAGGCCGCTAAGGAGGCTGCTGAAAAGAAAGCTGCAGAAGAAGCCGCCGCTAAGAAAGCCGCCGAAGAAGCTGCTAAGAAGGCTGCAGAAGAGAGGGCTGCAGCAAGAAAGGCCGCAGAGGAAGACGCTGCCAGGAAGGCTGCCCAGGAGGCTGCTTCCAAAGGTTCCGCACCTGCTGCCGGAGGCACCGGTTACTGGTACGCAAATGAGCCTGACTGGGTTGGCTGCCACAGCCTGACCCCGGAAGACCCGGATGACGTGCTTATCAATTACGGACCTTTCAAGCAGACTGCACAGCCAAGCGAGTTAAAGCCCGGCCCGAAATACTTAAGCCAGGTGCTGAAATACCGTTCTGACTTCGTAGAGAAGCTGGTAGGCATCCAGCCGTCCAACTTCATTGAGCGGATCCCGCAGATCCTGACATACTGCAGCCGCCAGGGTATCGGCCTGCATGCGGCCAGCGGAAAGGCCCGCGACGTGATGCAGAAGTACGGCGTTAAGGAACTGGCTTAAGGAAGGAGGGAGTTTCGATGTATTTTACTCCCAGAGTGCTGACGCAGTTCGCTGATTTCCTTCACTTCGATGAGGACATCATCGTATATGACTGTGAAACGACCGGACTGACCCCTAAGGCAACGGGGTCAGAGCCGGAATGCCACATTATCCAGCTGTCCGCGATCCGGCTCTCCCACGGTTATATGGAAGGATTCCAGGCCCTGGAAGAGCGGGAGTGGTATATCAAACCCGTGGAGACCATCCCAGACAAGATCGTGGAACTGACCGGAATCACCGATGAGTTCCTGGCTGACAAGCCGGCGGAAACTGAGGTGTTTGAGGAGATCCGTGATTTCTTTGCGGATACCGCCGTGGTCGGGTACAACAACCTGACCTTCGACGACCTCTTCATGGATGAGATGTATAAGCGGTACGGGGAACGTTTCCAGCCCTATCTGTCGCTGGATATGTACCCCATCTCCCAGAACCTAATCAGCCCGAAGGACGTGAAGAACTATAAGTTGAAAACGATCGCGGGCTACTTCGGCCTTGACGGCATCATGTTCCATGACGCTTCCGGCGATGTCACGGCGACCATGGAGATTATGAAGCACTATGAAGACCACATGAACGCCAAGGAAGTTGAAACAGGGAACATGGTTCCAGATTACAACGCTGGGATCAAGGTCAAGGTGACCGGGATCGCCCGGTATGAGAAAGGGAGGGTCCGGCGGATCTATGTAAATACCTCCGACAAGGATATTTCCTTCTATATGGATACCTATAACCTTGGCTGGTCATGTAAGGACAGGAACATGTCCACGGACAAATTCAACATGCCCGACATGATCTCCCAGGCACTGAAAATGGCAAAAGCCAGTTCGGAAAGGGAACTGGCTGCGTACAAATGACAACCAGACCGGGGAATGACAGTCCTGTGCATACGCATGGGGCTGTTTTTTTTTTGCTCATGGGAAAGTCCCCGGCTATGCGTATAGCGGGAAAAGTATGCCAGGCAAGAAAAAAAATGACACCAGGTGTTTTTTCTGGTACAAAAAAAGCCAATACAGAATCCATACTTCCATTGAAAATACATAAGGCAAAGAGGAGGGAACAAAAAAAATGGGAAAAAAGATCCTGTTCGTCGAATGTGCCCCGCTGCTCTCGGTTCTTTACGCGAGAGGGGCAGTCACATCCGATGAAAAGAAACAGATCATCGGATCGCTGAAAGGCGACCCGGGTAACAAAAACGCCAGGGCCATCCTGGCACGGAAACTCCTGGAATGCCCGGATTCCCCGGACGTGAGGATGCTGTATGAGAAAATAAGAGAATAACAAAAAAAAATAACAAGGAGAAAGGAGATAGCAATGACACCAAAAGTAATCAAAAACGAGAGCGATATCAATGAGGCTATGAAAAACCTGCTGCTGGACAGTTTTTCTGTCTATGGGGATGATGCAGCCCTGTTCGCAAAAACCCAGAAGATGATCTCCGACAATACCTACACGGTCACTACCCCGATGAGCTACATACGGGTCCTGAGCGTGCTGCCGGAGAAAAACCAGCCACAGGATGGACGGCTTGCCGTGTACGCGATCGATGCAGGCGGGATCAATGAGATTTTTCTTGACTTAAACCTCGGCGCGAAAAATAACGCCGGGCTGTGGGGCAAGGAGGATGACAAAAACAGGGAAAAGGTGCCAAGCCCGCTGCGGAGCCAGCTACAGTGCTGAGGACAGCCCTTGGCAGGATGATGGCTAAGACCATCCTTGAAGCCAGTTTTTACCCTGTGGTAAATGGGGAGAAGGCTGACAATCAGGAGGTGGTCGGGGAATTAAAGCGCACCAGGCTCCTGTTCCAGGCGGCCGGCAAAACCTACATCATCAGCCAGTTTGCGTTAGCGACCCTCGGGCAGAGGATCGAGCTGAAAGGGAAAGCAATCCAGGAACCATGCCTGGAGCGCGATATCTTCATTGCGAAACGGCTGGAGTCAAAGAAGAACGTTCAGTTTGTCGTCAAGGCGGCAAACGGCCTTGGGAAGGTATTCATGGCCGCCAGTGACAGCTATAAGCCACTGTCGATGACCGTGATCGAGCGGATCTACCATGCGTTTGGCATGGAGAACGGGATTGGGAAAATGAGATGCGAAGGATGGGAGATTGACCACAGCATGTCGCGGATCCGTTTCTCGTTCTTGGATTACGAGAAGACCAATGAAATGGCTTTCCTGTATGGGCTTGACGAAAGCGAAGCACCCATCCCAGGCGTGGAGATCATTTCTTCCGACATTGGGGATTACGCCTTCACCATCCGTGGTTTCTGGAAGATGAAGCGTGGGTATCTCTATGCAGACGAAGTGTCCCGCAAACATACAGGCGAGATCGATGAGGAAAAGATCATCGATGAGGTAAGGCACACAATCTTTGAGCGCTATACCCTGCTCCCGGAGCGTTTTATGGAGCTCCTGGAGATCGACATCACGCCGGACAGTGTGCGGGATGCGGCAACCGCATTGAGCAATGCCCAGCAGGCAGTCCTTGACGCGGAAACAGCAGGCCGCGATACAGCGGATAACGCAGCAGCCAAGGCCAGGGAAAACCTGGAAAAGGCAGAGAAATATGCAAAGCGGCAGTTCAGGGATCATGCAAAACTGCTGGAAGGGATGGTAAAAAGGATCATGAAGGTGATCACAACGACCTCCCTCCAGTACAAGAAAGACTGGACAGAGCGCGTAGTGGAAGATCTCGATCCGTCATCATCTTATACGGCATATGACATCATGACGCTTATTTTGGATACCCAGATTATCGTCAAAAGCGATGACACGGTAGAAAAGATGCGTAAGTCTATGATGAAGCTGCCGTACCAGGACTACGCCGAGTACCGGGATGCGGTTATTGACAAGCTCGCGCTGTTCAAGGAGAGGACGAAGAAAGCAAATAATGATCCGGAAGAGGGTGCAGCATAACCTGCCGCATCAACCGGAATATCAAAGACATCAGCATTTACATGGGGCCCTGCCTTTGCGGCGGGCCCTGGAAAGGAGAACAATATGGCAAAATCTGGAATTATCATGAAAATCAATGAGGAAAGCGGATACGCAGTCCTTGCTGGGAATGTCACAAAACTCTCGGAAGGAGAGAAAGGTGCGGACTCCTGGTACTGTGTCAGGCTTTCTTATGAAGATAACGGAGAAACGAAGGATACAGACATCTACTTCTGGAATGACTCGGAAGCAGACGATTACCGCCGCTACCAGGCAGACCGCGCAAAACAGAAGAACCTCCGGGAAGGAAGCGCCATTGTGGTACGGTGCCGGTTCCGGGATGACTCCAAGAAAGAGGCGACCGGATATGGTATTTACTACAACGGCCTTATCCGGATCAAGCCCGACACGGAGCATGAGAAGGATGACCGGAGCGTACTGGCCGGGACAGTTACGGCGATGAAAGACGTGACCGTCAGGGGGCGTGACGCCCTGAGGCTCAATGTGTACGCCGGGAAGTATAAGGGCCCGGACGGGGAATTCTTATACAAGAATGTCTGGGTCACGCTCCTGGGAGACCAGGCGGTCATGGCAAGGACAGACCTTGCAGAAAAGGATCTTGGCAACGGCATGGTTCTCCGCAAAAAGGCCGTGTTCCGGTGCGGGGCTATCCGGGTATATTACATGCCCACGGAATGCCCGATCTGCTTTGAGGCCGCATCATACAATACGGAATCCGGCATGATGGTATGCCCGGAATGCGGGGCGGAGTTCGACCCGGAAGAAAAAGATAAAAGAGAAAACGTGTTTGCCTTCGATTACATTGTGACCGAAGAGCGCGAAATGAGGAGGAGATAAGCATGAAGTTAGAGAAAATCCAGATCACGAACTGGAAAAAGAAAAAATTTGATTTCAAGCCGGGGAAGCTGAACTACTGCTTCCATGAAAATGGGTATGGAAAAACCTCCCTTTTGGACGCAATCCGGTACGGCCTTACAGGCAGCCTGCCCGGTTATGACACGGACGGGTGCGCGGTTGATATCATAGAGGCTTCCAGCGGGCTTGATATCTACCGTACCCGTGGTATCGGATCCACGGTATGCAGGATCGGTGGCCCAGATGGGAAGAAAACGACGGAGAAAGCGCTGAACAAAGCGCTGTCCGATGTCAGTGGGGTGTCTATTGACAACCTGAAGATGCTGTCCTCCGGTGATATCTTTTCCAGGATGAAGCCGGATGACTTCCTGGCGCTGCTCCTTGAATTTATCCCGGAGCAGCTGACCTATGAGACCGTCACATCCTATATCGACGGCTTCACGGATGAGATGGACCTCATGCTGGAGTTCTACCTGCCTGGAGACGGGATGTTCGGCATCCAGACGGTCGATGAATGCGCAGCAGCGCTTGCGGAGGCCAGAAGGAGCGCCAAGGCGGAGCTGAACCGGAACAAGCAGGTGATCACCACACTGAAGACTGGGGAGACAGGCCGCAGCCTGGAGCAGATCGAATCCGACCTGATCGATATCGAGGTAAAGGAACGCACGGCCGTTGATATCGACAAGAAACAAAAGGAATACGAGATGCTGAAAGCACGCAGGGAAAAGCAGGAGAAGCAGATCAAGGACCGCGAGGGCTGGCTGGCAAATGAAGCCAATAAGGCGGAAAAGCCTGACCCGGCAGCCCTGGCCGCGTTAAAACAGGAACGCCAGGAAAAGGACTCCTTAAAGAAGAAACTGGTCGCTGACCAGGCAACGATCAATACGGTGATCCAGAATCTGGAAAGAACCTTGAAATATCTGAACCTGGACGTCTGTGTCATCTCCAAGAAACTTTCCTGTACAACCGACAAGTCAGGAGCTAAGGGCGAGGTAACGGAGGCTCTGGAGAAGAACAAAAAGCTCCTGGAGCAGCACACCGCAGACATCAAAGCCTATGAAATCCGTATTGCGGAGATCGATAAGGCTGTCGAGGAGTATTACGCCTCAGACAAACGGTATAATTTATACCAGAGGGTTGTGAATGAGTTAAAGACCCTACAGGAATCCCTGACCACGGTGCCCGAGAAACCGACAGTGGGGAATGCCGCGAACCTGGCGGAGCAGAAGAAGAAGCTCCTGGATGAGAAGGGGCTGGTGATAGACGGGATCCACCGGCGCAAGCTGGAAACCATGAACCAGGGCCTGGAAAACGATATTGCGGTATACACTTCCCTGATCGACGCATTTGCTGACAAAGGGGCAGTTAAAACCGGCATCATCAATTACTATGTCCATGAGTTCGAGACGGCATGCAACAGCCATTCCGAACTGGCAAAGGGGTTCGAGATCAGCTTCGTTCCGGAGGATGGCGTCAAGGTGTATGCCAAGACGCCTGCGAGTGCGGAACCGGTTTATTATACCGGGCTCTCAAGCGGGGAGAAGATCTTGGTGTCCTTCCTGGTGCTGGATATGTTAAACCAGCTGACCGGGATGCGGATGGCCTTCATCGACAACCTGGAGCAGCTTGACCGGCGTTCCCTGGAATATGCCCACAATATCCTGACATCGGAGGAGTTCCTGGATTCCTACGACCACATTTTCGTGTGCGGAGTAGATAACCAGGATATCAAGGAAGTATTTTCCGGTGATGATGCTGTACTGTTGTAAATCCCATTTTGAAACCTGTTTAAGAACCTGTCTCTTTGTGAGGCAGGTTTTTTGTGCAAAAAAATATAAAAACGCTATCCGCAGAAAATTCAGCAGGCGCAGCGCAAAAAACTAAAAAAAACGTTATCCGCAGAAAAATCTATCCATCTATCAATATTTCCCACGAAAAAACGCTATCCGCAGAAAACACAGACATCGGGCACGCGACTTAAAAAAAGCGGCAGTCCATACAAGGTGCCAGCGAAAAAGCACTCCTCGGCATAGGGCATGTTTTTTGCATACCTGTTTCGCCCTCCGTAAGCCATACTTACCGTAGTTGACAGATGTTGACCCGGCAGGAAACGCCTGTCTTCCTGTGTGCAAGGAGAATGGCATCAGGGCCAAGACAGGGGTAAAAACGCCGTACACGCGAAATAATGCCCGGCGAAGAGCCGGAAAATGGCAAACAAAAAAAACTTAAAAGGGCAATGCCCAAAAAAGAAAGGAAGATTGAATTATGGCAAGACAGGAGAATGTACGTGAGCCGATGAATGAAGTGTATTTGAGAGGAAGGATCTCCCATCTGTACGGGAATGAGCGTTTCGGCTCCCTGACCGTACCGTACAATGAGATCATCACAAAGAGAATCCGTGAAAACGGGCAGGCAAGGTTCGAGCAGACCGTGGAGACCTATTTCCCCGAGGCGCTGTTCAATGGCTCCACTAAGACCAAGGGGATCGTCCAGTCCTTCAGGGAAGGAGATTACGTCCTGATCAAGGGATACCTTGGTGCATATTCCGTCCAGTCCGGTACGGGATTTGTAGAGCGGACGGCAATCTATATTGATGAGATCGAACATGACGTGACACGCATGGAGCAGATGCTGGGTGTCAGAGGACTTGGCGGAAGACGGCCTGAACCCGCTAACGAGATCCGCCTGGAAGCAAAGATCAGCGGCGTTTCCAAACGCAGGGACGACATCTATGAGATCCGTCTGGAAGTACAGAAAGACGGACGCGCCTATAATGTGACCGGAATGTATTTCCGCGCACCACAGGGCCTTGACCAGAGAATCCATCTGGGCGATACCGTATACGTGATCGGGGCGATGGAGAGCTCCCGTAACGAGTACCGCGGGAAGGTATATTTCTCCCAGACTTTCGTGATCCAGGAACTGGTTACCCAGAAAGAGTACATCGAGAAATATCAGGAAGCAGAGGCTGCAGCCCAGAAAGCGGAGACAGAGGCCGTTCCCACACAGGAGACAGACGCCGCTTCATCTGAGGCAGACGCAGAGACAGAGCCTGTAGCTGGGGAAACGGGCATGGCAGACGCAGACGGTGAGCCTGCAGAGGTTCCGGCATCCTGACACGGCTCCACAGGATAAGGTATCCTGCCAGCGCCGGAATCTGAACCGGATATACAGGGACTGATGAAAATGCAGGCAGAAAAAATGCCTGCATTTTTTCTTATCCGCAAAAAAACGCCAATAAAAAAATCAGACATACTTAGCCCAGAAGAATCAACGTGCGGCCATTTATGGCCGCCACCAGTAAGGAGGGAATAAATTTTGAATACAATCGATTACCGTACAAGGACGGAAATGAAAGCAGAAAAACACGCCTCATGCCAGAGCCGCTGGCCTGTAGCCCTCGATATCGGCTATTCAGGCGTCAAGGGTTACTCACCAAACAGCCTGTTCTGTTTCCCTTCCTATGCCAAGAGGATCGGGAAAAAGAAGGACATTATCGGGTTCCCTGCCAAGGATGAGATCCTTTACCATGACCTGGAGACCGATGACGTGTGGAGGGTCGGGGCATGTGCCCAGAAATCCACGAGCATGAACGATACCAGTGAGTCGCAGTCCGAACTGTTCGGGCGGCACCGGTATGCCAGCAGCCTGTTTAAGGTGATCGCAAGGACGGGCCTTGGATTCGGCATGATGAACACCAGCTGCGGGGCCTACAATAAGATGCCCTGCTACTTACAGACCGGGCTCCCTCCGGCTTACTTAAAGGGCCCGGATAAGCAGGAACTGATCAATACGCTGTCAGGGCGGCACCGGTTCGTACTCCAGATGGGCGACAAGACCCTGCCGTATGATTTTACCCTGAAGCCAGAGGATATTGACGTCATGGCACAGCCGGAAGGGACACTCATGAGCCTGAGCATGGATGACAACTGCAGGAGCATCCGTGCGGCGAGGGATTATTTTTCTTCCAACCTGCTGATCGCTGACGCAGGCTTTGAAACCCTTGACCTGTACGAACTGTACAACCGGATTATCCGTGGACGGGAGACCTTTACCAATTTTGGGATGAGGGAGATCTTAAACCGGGTATGCACCAGGGCGAACGAACAGTACCATATCTCCCTGGACCAGACCTCCATCCAGAATGCTCTGGAAACGGGGGAGGTGGTGCGGTATGCATCCACGCCGGAGAACCGCAAGCCACACAAAGTCACATACCAGATTTCGGATATCCTGGAGGAAGTTGTCAAAGAGGTCTGCGAGGAAGCAGTTGATAAGATCATGGGTACCTTCAACGGCCTTGATGAGTACAAATACCTGGTCCTCACCGGAGGCACATTTGCCCCGTGGGAAGAGATGATCCGGGATTATTTCAGTGCCATGGAAAGCTTAACGATCCTGATGGGCAATGAGAACTGCCGGGAACATACCGACCTGATCTATACCAACGCCCGCGGCTATTACCTGTGCATGGTCAGCCGCCTGCGCCGCAAGGAAGCTGGTGGGACGAAATGACGTTCCAGGTAAGGCTTTATATCCACCACGATAATGACCTGATCCAGTTACACCTGAACGGGATCCGTTTATGCGACGTGTTCGCAAAATCCCTGGAGGCACATTACAAAAAGGAAAAGATCCAATTCTCCCTTCCGGAGAGCTTGGAGTTTAAGCCGAACAAGGGGAAGGTGTACCGCATTAAAGTTACCCTGGATGATAAAAAACAGCAGGATCTGATCCGGTGGGTATGCGCCTTCCCGGATCAGTACAAATGCCACTGCATCAAGAATATCGCCAGGTCATACCTCGGCAGCACGGTCATTGATTCCCTGAACGAGATGTCTTTGGATGGCGCATGGGAGCCGGATAAGAGAAGCCCCGGGGACGGCACCCAGATAGTCCCGCTGAAAAAGTGGAAGAAGAAAACAGATAATGGAGATGACGGGTTTCAGTGGATCGAGCAGGTAAGTGCGAGCCGCAAAAAGACCGAGAGCCAGATACGCATGGCAGAGGAAGGCAGGAAGAGGATCCATGACCTGCCAGTCGAGGAGATCCTGGGTACCAGGCCGATGGATACCGCCGAAGCTATAGGGGATACAAGAACCGCAAAAACAGCAAAGGCTGCAACGGCGAAAACTACAAAAGCTCCAAGGCATCCAAATGCCCAAGCGGCGGAAAAACCCATTGTCCAGGCCGCACCGGATGAGCCTATACCGGCAGCAGACCAGAAAACAGCGGTTCTGGAAGAACTGGCGGCCCCGGTGGCTGGCAGAATAGCTGGCGGATACCCGGAAACGGATGATTTTGATGTAAGCAGCAGCTTTTATCAGGCTGCGGATATGCCAGCCGCTGATACCATGGAAGAAGAGGATGACTTTGATGCGTCCCTGCTTTTCGAGCAGCTTAGGGCGCAATAAGGCCACGGGCATAAGAATGCGGGGTATACCCGCAGAAAGGGGAAGAAGCTAAAATTGAGCGATAATTTTAATTTAAAGGAAGAACTGAAAGAGATCATAAAATCATATGGCGGGAGGCAGTTTTTTAGAGAGCTGAACGCAGCGCATATCCCGTTCTTTTTCGCCGCCGCAGTCGAGAATTCAGAAGAGGGTACGGAATATTCGTGCGAAGCTATCACACCTAACTCCATTGGCATAACTCTGAAAGACGATAAATTCGCGGATTTCCTGGATATCCGGAACAAGGGCTTCGTCACTGTCCCAAGCTTTGAGGCCGCATCCATCAGCTTACAAGGGCTTATGATGGCCCAGGAAATGGAGAAGAACCCATTTTATGATGAAGAAGCGCTGATGCAGTTTGCTCAGGAAGAAGGGATTGAAATTGAAGATGATGAGCCGCTGGATGACCATGTGGTGGAATATGTGATAAAAAAACAAGAGAAACCGGAGGCGGAAAGTCTAGAGCCGGAATACGTCCCGTCCCTGGTATGCCATGGCGAAGTCCTTGATATCGCATGGGGAACTGACGGGGTCAAAGACAGGGAGTATATGGACGAATTCTCCAGGCTTGATGAGCGGCATCAGGAAATCTTAAAAGGCGACGGCTCATTCCTGCAGGAAAAAAAGCGGGAAGCGGTTTACTATGACGTCGGACAGAATCCTCAGCCCGTGGAAGATAAGCCAGGGACAGAGGGAGAAACCGATGCGGATGCAGAAGACGCAGAAGAGGCCGGGAACACCAGCAGACAAGATCAGGGAGCCGGAGAACCGGACAACGAAGAGGACACCATCGCCGGGGAGTAATATCCCAATGGCCGAACACTATTTACAGGAAGGGAACGCCTGCCCACAGAAACTGCATGGCATCCCTTCCTTATTTACATTTTCCTAAAAAACGCTATCCGCAGAAAAATCATGCCTTGCGGCAGGCTCAGGAATAACCGCCCTCAAATACGGCCGGATGCTCCATACTTACTACGAAAACCGGTTACCCGCATTACCCAGGCGGGGCCGTAAAGAAAGGAGCATATGTTTTATGAGAAAGAAACGAGCAAAGCTGGTTGCCGGTTCTTTATGCGGGATCCTTGCGATGACATCCCCGATCCAGTCCATTGCGACTACTGCCATCTCACATGTGGCAGACGGGATCAGTTACACGGATTACGCAGGTTCCGGCCGCGAGGGCTACAGTGTCGCGAAAGCTGACGCTTCGGCCCTTTCCGGGGATACCCTGGTGATCCCAGAGTCCGTCAATGGGAAAGACGTGATCCATCTGGGCAGCAATTTCCTGTCCGGGTCCGGGGCAAGACAGGTGGATGTCGGGAAGAATATCATTGGCATGAATGCCGATGCGTTCTTTGAGGCTAAGGATCTGGAGAAGATCACTTCCAGTTCCAGGGCTTTTGCTGTGTCGGATAACGATCCGGCCCTGTACACCTACCAGCATAGTCTCCTGTTGGATTATCCGTCCGCGGCTTCAAACGGCGGGGACTATGCTGTCCATGAAGCAACGAAGGCTGTCTACTCCATGGATAATGCGGCGTTTGGAAAGCTGGATCTTGTAAACGCTGATACGCTGGCAAAGCATGCGCTGGCTGGCACGACCGTGGATGAACTGGCTGTCGCTGACAACATGCGTACCACAACCGGGAGCGGAAGTGTGAGGCTGACATTGCCTGGGCTCCATGCCGGGGAATTTTCCCTGACAGGCGCTGGTTCTGGTTCCTACCTGCGCACGGATGGGCAGAGCCTTTCCACCAGCGACGGTACGCTCATTAAACTGGCCAGCGGAGTAACAGGCGTTGACTGGGGCGCATACCAGGAGATCGATACGGATGCTTTCGATTCCATGGCGCAGTACTGGGATCTGAGCGCAAGCATCCCGGAAGGCCTGAAGAAAGATAAGGTGTTCCATTTTTACAACCAGAATAATGGTGTGTTCATCGTGAACGACCAGACAGCTTTCTGCTACAACAGCGACAAGCATATCCCGGACAAGGTAACGGACAGCGCTGATTTCAGCAGTATCATTGACGGGGCCAATTATGATAAGGTCAGCGCCGTGATGTTCGTAGGCGTGCCATATGACGGCACCGGGCTCTTCGAGAAGACCTTCGGCCTCAGCTATGAGGAGGCAGTCCAGGATGCCCAGATGTCACGGAACGGGAATGCGGCGCTTAACGCGGTCAGCTCCATGATCTGGGAACTGGTGGACGGAAGGCCGTCGGATGTCATTGACGGAACCGGCAGCACAAGTTACTTCACTGAAGCAAATGTACAGGCGTATATGGAAGGGCTTCGTGAGGCGGCGGCAAATCCCGGGAACTACACATTTTCCCCGGCTTTCGAGATTGAAGGCGGAACCCTGACCTTCCGCGAGCAGGAGGATGGAATCTTCCTGAGCGATCCGTTCAAGGTAAGCGCGGTTGACGGGAACGGGGTGAAAAATGACAGCTACAAGATCCAGATGACGCTTTCCGGTGAAGGATTCGGCATCTATGGGGACAGCAGCATGAGTTTTTCAACCGGGACGGAAATCCGGCTCACTTCCCAGAAAAAACCGGAAGGACAGCCTCTTTCCTTTACCTATGAGAAGGGCAGCCTCACGTATTACGCGCCAGGCGGTGCAGGGGAGCAGAACCTCCTGGTATCTGGAAAGAAGACCGAAAACACCGCAATCCAGTACGCCTTTGAGGTGAAACCCGTCAAGGAGGAACTTGTGATCTCCAAACGGGCTGTAGGAGGTTCCGAGGAACTTGCCGGAGCGTCCTTAAAGGTTACGGACGCTAATGGTGCAGTGGTCGATGAATGGGTTTCCGGCAGCGAGCCCCACACCATGGATATGCCGGAGGACGGGGTATACACTCTGACTGAAATCACGGCACCAGATGGCTTCCAGGTAGCGGAAAGCATCACCTTCACCGTGGAAGGCGGAAAAGTGGTGGATGGCATGGTCATCATGTACGATGCCCCTGAAGCACGGAAGATCACCGTATCTAAAAAGGATATCACCACCTCTGAGGAACTTCCCGGAGCATCCCTTACCGTCACAGACAGTAACGGGAATGTTGTTGATGAATGGGTATCCACGGACACTCCGCATGTGATCGAAGATCTCGCAGACGGTGTGTATACCTTGACCGAGAAAACAGCGCCAGAGGGTTACGAAGTGGCTGAGAATGTCACATTCACCGTGACCGATGGCAAAGCGGAAGAGGGCACTGTCGTGATGTACGACAAGCCCGTAGAGAAGGAAGTGCCTTCCTTCAGTATCTCCAAGAAAGATATGGCAACCGGTGAGGAACTGCCTGGTGCTTCCCTTAAGATCACCGATAAAGACGGCAATACCGTTGAGGAATGGGTATCCACGGATGAGCCGCATGAGGTGAAGGGCCTTGAAGACGGCACCTATACTTTGACTGAGGTAACAGCGCCGGAGGGTTACGAGGTAGCCGAGAACATCACCTTTGTTGTGAAAGACGGCAAGGTGGAAGGTGACAAGATTGTGATGTACGACAAGCCGGAGGAGAAGGAAGAGCCTTCCTTCAGCGTATCCAAGAGAGACGCAGCGACTGGCGAGGAGCTGCCTGGGGCTTCCCTCAAGATCACGGATAAAGACGGCAATACTGTCGAGGAATGGGTATCCACGGATAAGCCGCATGAGGTGAAAGGCCTTGAAGATGGCACCTACACCTTGACCGAGGTAACCGCCCCGGATGGATACGAGGTAGCTGAACAGATTACCTTTGTTGTGAAAGACGGAAAAGTGGAAGGAAATAAAGTCGTGATGTACGACGAGCCGGAGAAGAAGGATAATACTCCATCCGAACCGGATAAGCCGGTAAACACCCCGTCTGAGCCCGACAAACCCGACACGCCGGATAAGCCCGACAAGCCTGACACGCCAGACAAACCCGATAAATCGGATAAACCGGAGGGTTCCTTCTACATCTCCAAGAGGGATGCGGCGAACTCTAATGAGCTTCCTGGCGCCAAGTTAAAAGTCACGGATGCTTCCGGAAATACCGTCGAGGAATGGACTTCCGAGAATACGCCGCACAAGATCAGCGGCCTTGCGGATGGAACCTATACACTGACGGAGATCACTGCACCGTATGGATATGATATCGCAGAATCCATTACCTTTACCGTGAAGGACGGCAAGGTGGAAGGCGGCACTGTTGTTATGTACGACAAACTGCTGCCTGGCAAGCCATCCGGCAGCGGCGGTGGCGGTGGACACAGCAGCGGCGGTGGCGGAAACCATAGTGGTGGAGATACCACGCATGGGCCTGGAGTAGAAACCAAGACTCTGGAAACGACACCGACACCTACACCGACTCCGCAGCCCACACCGGAATCCACGCCGGCACCGAGTTCACTGCCGAAAACCAATGACCAGCCGACATCAACCCTGGTCTTCTGGGCAGCAGCGCTCACACTGGCAGGGCTCCTTGCGGATAAGAAAAAATACCTGGCAACAGGGAATATGGCCTGATAGGTCATGGAAAGGACAGCCTGGGATCTTCCTGGGCTGTTTTTTTGCACATTGAGAGAAAAAGACCATTTCAGGGAGGTATCTGTTCGCCATACTATCAATGATTTGATAGAGGTATTTGCAGTCCATATGAAAAGCCACTACCATTTCATGAAAGTAAAAAAGTAATTTTTTTTTCAAGGCTTCATATAGCCTCAACATGCGAGGCATGAATCTTTGAATATCCGGTACATTGCGAGGGGATCATTCAAGTCTAACATATTGACGTTATTGTGAAGTCTCTTACGAGTACTGTATTCGCATACTTTTTTACTGGAGCCATTTGGTTCCCCTAAACCCGAGGGAAGTCGGGATGCAAAATATAGAACATATCATTTTTTTAAAAAACTGAATAACCATAAAAACTGAATAAAGAAAAAAAACAGGAGAAAACGATGAAAAAAAATATGATCAAGAAACTGAGAATGACAGCGCTGGTAACTATGATGAGCGTAGCAATGGCATTTAATGGATTTGCTGCTGATGTTGCAACAGAAGCAACTGCTACAGAGTCTGTGGCCGATGCTGATAACAATACAGCCGCTTCCGGCAGCAACGGAGAGCGGGAAACCACTGACAGCCGTGATAAAGATGGCTGTGACGTGGATGTCTCTTTCGAAATTCCGGAAGAGAGCAAGCCTGAGGAGAGCAAGCCTGAGGAGAGCAAGCCTGAGGAGACTCAGCCTGAAGAGAGTAAGCCCGAGGAGAGCAAACCTGAGGAGAGCAAGCCTGAGGAGAGCAAGCCTGAGGAGACTCAGCCTGAAGAGAGTAAGCCCGAGGAGAGCAAACCTGAGGAGAGCAAACCTGAGGAGAGCAAGCCTGAGGAGAGCAAGCCTGAGGAGACTCAGCCTGAAAAGAGTAAGCCCGAGGAGAGCAAACCTGAGGAGAGCAAGCCTGAGGAGACTCAGCCTGAAGAGAGTAAGCCCGAGGAGAGCAAACCTGAGGAGAGCAAGCCTGAGGAGAGCAAGCCTGAGGAGAGCAAGCCTGAGGAGAGCAAGCCTGAGGAGAGCAAGCCTGAGGAGACTCAGCCTGAAGAGAGTAAGCCCGAGGAGAGCAAGCCTGAGGAGAGCAAGCCCGAGAAACCGGAGTATCATCATTATACTACCGTTAAGGTGGTTAAGCATGATGACCCGATCGAGGTCGAGGAAGTGATCCCTGCTATTCCTAACAACTATAAGGTAGTGACAATCGAGGATAATGTGCCCGCAGTTCCGCAGGCAATCATCCCGGAAGAAGTGATCAACGAAATCCCTTCAGCGCTTCCGAAAACAGGTGACACAACCTCCAATATGCCTATGGTATGCTTCATCCTTTCCCTGCTTGGCATCGTTGCTTTAACGATCGCTGACAGAAAGAGAGAGGCAGCTGCAGAAACTGAGGCGGAAGAGAACTACAGTTACATAAACGAAGATAAAGCTGACAAAGCTGACAGCAACAACTTCCGTTGCAACAGCGCGGCAGCTTTCCTGGACAAAATAGGAAAGGTAGGTAAAGCGGGCTTGTCCCGCACGCCTGCGCGGTGGTGATTTTTCGAGGTATGCGGCTCCCATATTATTGGGGGCCGTATTTTTTGTCCGCAAAAAAGCGGCACAGTGCGCCTGTGGGCAGCAGAAAAAGCTGCGGTTTAAGAAAATCTTAATAATTTTCATTGTGTCTTCTGGCGGCTTTTGTCCTATAGTACGGTATCAGCAATGAAACAAGAAAAAACAGGATATGCCCTCATTAAAACGACGGTCTCAAGGCCCATCAAAAAAACTTTAAAAAAAGCAAAAAAAAGTTTGTGGGAAAATCCAATTTTTGTCCTATAATGCCGGTACATAAGTGAACTAAAACAACAAAGAAAAAAAGGAGAAAAACAAAATGAAGCGCAATATCAGAAAACAATTATCCATGATCTTAACCACAGCAACTATCATCACCACACTGGGAACCGCAGCCGCCCCCATGACCGCCTATGCTTATGCCGCAAGCAAAGACAACAACGCTTATTACAGCGAGACCGCAGCGATAGCAGACAGCCTTACCGCCAATTTCAAGGATGAGACCGAGCGTAAGAGCTGCCATGATGCCATGATGACAGGCGTATTTGGCGAGCATTACAATGACTGGGGGTTCCGGGACCATAAAGACGATCTGATCTGCATCTTAAGCGAGGCGGAGTCAGCCAAAGTATTCCAGGGGTTCTTGTTCTTGTACGGCACAGCAAAATACGTTAACATCCATGACGGCAACCATTATTACTGTACACTCAACAAAGTCCCATTAAATGAGAACGGGATCAATGAGCAGAACTATAACAGCCTCAAAGCCGTATATCAGGCTGCTGAAATGTTAAAAGCACAGACAGCCGGGATGAATGTCACGGATAAGGCAAGATGCATCCATGATTATATCGTGAACACCTATGAGGCAGGCTTGGACACAGATCCCAATGAGCACTGCGCCCTCTGGATGGCATCCTCAAAAAAAGGCGTATGCTCCGCATATGCAACGATGTTCATCATCCTCGGCAGATACTGCGGGCTGGATACCGGCGTGGTAGTCTATGATACAGCGGATGCCCCGCAGCACTGTTACAACACCGTTACCCTGGAAAACGGCGAGATCCGCTGCATTGATGTCCTGTGGGATGACATCATGCACGATTCCAGATACTTCATGGAAACCATTGAAGCCAACCTTGTTTCCCACCCCAGATAAAATATTTTCGCAAGAAAAACCCTGCCCAATACCGGGCGGGGCTTTTTTTGTGCCTGAAGCTGCCTGCGGCGTTTCCATACTAAACAAAGAAACTAAAAAAACATTTATCATAGAAGGGAGTACCTTATGAGTGAAAATAAAGAAAATAACACCGTACAGGAGCCTGCCGGCCGCAGGCGCCATGAAGTGCGTCCAGAAGTCTGGGCGGCGCTGAAGCAGATGGCAGAAGAAGACAAGGCCCAAAGAGAGCATAACGCAGCTTATGAAGACAAACAGCCGTCTGCCAGCCAGCAGCAGGAGAACCAGGAACCTGCCGGGCACAGACACCATGAAGTGCGTCCGGAAGTCTGGGCGGCATTAGAGCAGATGGCAAAGGAGGAGGCTGAACGCGAGGAGGAGCCGGTATTCCAGGAACCTGCCTGGGAACCCGTCCGGGAACCTGCCCAGGAGCTGGTTATGGAAGAGCAGGCCGCCGCAGAACCGCCCGTGAAAGACCAGGAGCCCTCCATAGAATATGCAGAGCAGGCAGAGCCTGTCCAGGATGCCCAGGAGCCAGACAGGGATGAAGATAGTTCCCCCAGTGAACCCGCCCAGGAGCAGGAAGGCCGTCCGGCGGAAAACGGCGCCCCAGAGACTGCTGGCAAAGAGACAGGGGCAGCGGATAAAGAGCCCTCCCCTGGCGTCATGGAACACCAGGAGGCCCATGGATCTCCGGCACCGGAAGAAGGGAAAGCCGGACAGGGGCAGGAGGCCGCCAAACCAGACATACAGCAGGAAGAAGCCCACACGGACGGGGCGCAGCCCCAGGCGGACACAGCAAAGGAAGATGCCGGAAAGAAGGCCCGGGAACAGGCTGAAGCGGAGCAGGACGCAAAAGACGCCCGCAAAAAGAAAGACCGTGAAGGCGCTGATTTCCATAAAGACAGCCCGAAGGACCAGAAAGGCAGGGAGCAGAGGGCTAAGGGGCTGTTTGAGCGTATCCGCAATCTTGCAATGCGGGTATACCACCGTGTAAAGCATGCGGTAGAGCGGGCGATCGGGAGAGGCCGTATCCCAACCTTATCAAAGGTAAACGAGGCCGATTTTTCAAGGTCTGCCATGGATCCATCCAGAAAAAAGGATGATCCATCTGTAGATAGAGCAACACAG
The DNA here is from genome assembly GCA_910575795.1 of Clostridiaceae bacterium. GTDB lineage: Bacteria > Bacillota > Clostridia > Lachnospirales > Lachnospiraceae > Otoolea > Otoolea muris. The sequence continues at coordinate 187,762 of CAJTGE010000004.1, forward strand.
GAAAAGAGCAAGGAAAAAGGAAGAGACTGGAAAGAACTGTTCTACCATGGGATCGCCAGGAGGATACTCGGGAAAGATGCTTATATGCATGCGATCCAGCAGAACGAGAAACAGGAGGCGCCCAGACAGGAAAAGGGCGCACAGGAGCAGAACAAGCAGGCACCAGAACAGAAAGAAAACACCGGGCAGGCAGAAAAAGTGCAGCCGGGCAGGACGGAACATCCTGGGAGCCAGGAAAAGCCGGAACGCTCTGAAAGCACCGAAGCCAAGGAACAGGGAAATCAGGAAGAAAAGAAAGAAGTGCAGAGAGAACCGGAAGAAATGAAGGGAAAATTCAACGCACTCCATAAGATCATCACAAATGACCTGGAGGATAAGTACTCAAATGCCAGAGAATCGAAAGAGGCATATCTGGATCATTACACAAAGCAGCTCCAGGAAAAACTGACAGAACTAAACCATGGTGAGCCGGTGCAGGTATCGGCTTCAAGGGAAGATGAGAGACTGGAAATCCGTATCAACCATGAGCAGGAACAGTACGGAGGGTATCCCTCCTTCATGGGCTGCTCCATGATCCGGATTGATATCGACAAACATCTGAACATCACTTCCGCTGAAGCGTTCGTTCCGATAAGACAGTCGGATGACGGCAAATTCATCGGGAGGAAGATTGACGTAACTGAAACGCTCGGGGCATATATCGTTTCCGATCTGGCGAGGAATTTCCGGGAGGACTACAACCGGGGGGCGGAATCCTATAACCTCACGAGCAGGAATGAGTTTGAGAAGACGATGCATGATGCGGCGGCACAAGGCCGTGGCGGATTCACGATTGATAATATATCTTATTCGATATCGGTGAAAGACAACCAGATCCAGCTCAGCCAGGCCGACGGTGGGAAAGCATTCACGATCGCCATGGATGCAGGCTCCCAGAAATCCGATGCGGCAAGGGAAGCATATGAAGCAAAATCGCAGGAATTACAGGACATCGAGAAAAAGCTGAAAGAAGTAAAAGATATCCGCAACGAAAAGGCCGCGGAACTGAGCCATCTGGCAACAAAGACGGAACAGGCAGCAGCAAAAGCATCGGAAGTGGAGCAGAGAGTCTGCGATATCAAGGATGCCTTGCGGAAGGTCGAAAACCAGATAGGCGGGAAGTATCCCGGAGCCCAGAAAATGCAGGAGCTTAAGGAACAGCAGAAAGAGATCCTGAAAAACAGGGCATCGGCATTCAGGGAGAAGAACGCGACCAGGACGGAAGCAAACGTAGTCCGGGCGGATCGCGACAATATGGCCGACAGAGTAAAGGAACTGGATGAACATATTGCGGCACTGGAACAGAAAGCTGGCGCCATGAGGGATGCCTGCAGGGACGCGAAAGAGCAGTATGATAACGCGAACCTCGGGCAGAAAGAGATAGTCAGGGAAATTTACCAGGCGCATACAAAGAGCGCAATGGAGAGCCGGGAATCATCGATCCGGGTCTTTGAGGAGATCCTGCCAGGGCAGAAGAATGAGCTTGGCGGAAATTTCAAACTGGAAGATTTAAACAAGGCCATGGAGGAAACTGGCAGAACATCCATGGAGGAAGCATTGAACGCCCAGTCAAGGGATATGCAGCACGAGCCGTCCATCGGTGAAGAACGCGAAGCCGGGCTGGAAGGCAGGGAGATGGGCGATGAGCTCGAATAATCCGGCCAAAGGATAAAAACAGCCCGGAAACGGGACCTAAAAATAAGCAGGATCAGACATAATTTATTCAGAGAGTAAGAACAGTCAGACTGGCGCTTTTTGTAAAGGACAGATCAACAGCAAGCAGGCGGCGCAGCAATAAAAGAAAGGAGAAACAAATCTATGGAAGCCATGGATATTATCCGTGCCCTTTGGGACAAAGATGAGCACGGTGACAACCTCACTATGATCCAGTTCTCATTAGAGTACATGGACGAGCAGACCGGAGAAACCATCAAGCAAGTAAGTGAACTGACGACCAGGGACCCGTTGGTGTCCCTTGCCGATATCGGCGGATATACTACGATCCGGATTACCTATAAGTATAACAATGCCAGTGATTTCAACCGCATGCGGATGATCGCAGAAGATTACTCACAGCTTATGACGGAGTTCATCCATTCCGGGGAGAAGGAAACGCCCGGCGTACCATGTCTCCGTGTGATAGTAAAGCCAATGAGCATTACCGGCGCAATGATCGCGGCGGTAAACCCGATTTTTCATAACATTCAGCCACATGACCCTATGTACACGGAATGCAATGAGATGCAGCTTTTATTCCTCCCGGACAGCGTTGGCTTTTATGAGTCGGCGGATCTTGACGAAAAAGCAATATCCGACCAGGTACGCGCTGAAATGACTGCGGAGCAGGCTGCAAAGCAGAACGCGAAGAAGAAACAGGAAGAAAAAGAAGCCTACCTGCAGGAGAGGGAAAAAGAAATGCAGAAGGCGCTTTCTGACGGCTACGATATGCATGGCGGGCATGTAATCCAGAACGCCTACCATGGGTTCGGTAAGGACAGAGACAAACAGTGATCTTAATTATACAGTGATGTGGGGAGCCTCCTGCTGTGGCGGGAGAGCTCCTTTTTTCATGCAAAAAACCCTTCCAGGGTGACGGTAAAGGCGCATACATATGCTGCTTCTATTTTGGCCGGAAAAGCAGCGGAATCACTCATACTATTATCAGTACCGGAGTAACCGGAAGAAAGAAGGAAGGAGGAAGAAAAATATAGCAGGCAAAAGCCTGTGGTGTTTTTTATGGTTTTATGATGAACATTATCAAGTACCAGGATTTTGAAAAAATCCTTAAGTACGCAAAAATCTACGGGCTTGCAAACAGAAGGGAGGATATCCTAAAACGGCATGGTACGCTCCGTAAGATGGGCGGGAAATGTGTGCCTGACAGCGAGATCCAGCTTAGTGGAAAGGACGGGGAACTGTTCGGAAACCTTTGCCTGTACGCTGTTGCAAGTGCCAGTTCTGCTGGTGATGGAGTGACCCGTGAGGTGTGCCGTATTGTACGGGAACATTCCGGCCTGCTGACACAGTATGACCGGGCTTCCGCTTTGGCGGTCACTGACCTGTTAAAGAATCCCCGGAAGGGAGATGGCTGCCCGTTTTATCAGCTTTATAAATATCTCGAAGAAGGAGGCTGCGGGACAGAAGGCCCGCAAGACAGAACATGAGAAAAAGAATGATCAGGATGGCCGTACTCGGCTGTGCATTTGCGCTGTTGCTTACCCATATAAGCGCTGCCGCAGCGCCAAGGACAGAACAGGCGACAGAAGCCGATGCTGGAGAGACTGCGCCGGATACGGGAGAGGATGTGGACACAGCCGATACGGAAGACAGCATGGCTGAATCTGACGAACCCAGAGAAACAATGGAACCGGGAGATTCTGAGTCCGACGAAGGCAGAGAAACCGCAGAAGCCGGGGATGATGATGAGAATGATGGCCCGGAAGTAACAAGCGACACAGAAGGGAGCGCCGTAGATATCGGCGGGCAGGAACGGAAGACAGCAGAGCAACTGAGGACAGAAAAAGGCAGCAGCGTAATGGCGGCCATGGACGGGGCTGATAGCGGGGGAGACCTGGATGTGGATTTGGAGGATGATGATATGGAATATGACGAAGACGAGGAAGAGGAGAAACATTCCTATACTGCACCAGAGGACAGCCGGCATGCGAATGTGAGTTTTTCCTTTGTACAGGCTTCTGCCTCCGCCTATTTCTCGAAACTCACCTATCCGCTAACACTGAGCCTCAAAGAAGTGGATACCGGAGACAGAGTTACGCTTACAGTTAAGTCAGAAGGGCAGATCCTGGAGGTTGAGAAGGGTGATTACGCCGTAACTTCCATAAAAGACAGTGGGAGAATCCCGTTATCCGTGGCTGGGGATACGCTCCATATCTATGACAATACGGAGTATTCGGTTAGGTTCGCGGCGAACAATGCGCTGAAAATGTTCACGGATTTTCTTGCGGATAACATTTTTTTGGTGTGTTTCTTTGCTTTTGCCGCGCTGTTTTATAAAGAGGTCATCATCCCAAGGTTCGCAAGCGATATCCGGAGGAAATAAGGTAAAAAAATGCTATCCGCAGAAACCTTGTGCTGAAAATATCAGACATACTTACCGCGAATCCTAAAAAAATCATTGCGAGGTGATAAACAGTGAAGTACTTATTTATAGCGGAAAAAGCGGATGTCATGAAGAAAGTGGAGGCTGTCTATAAGAAATACCAAACGCAGATCGCAAGTTCCATCGGGGAGATCGACTTTGTTGCCCTGACCGGGCATGTGTGCCGCTACCTGGAACCCAGGGAATACCCGGACTGGCAGGGGCAGAAGTGGCATGAAATGAACCTGCCACTGGTACCCTCCAGCTTTGAAGTGACAGAGATCGATAACGATTTCAAGAAAAAGAAACTGAGTGGTGTCAAGGCCGCCTTAAAAGACAACCATTATGACGGCATCATCGTCGGCACGGACGCTGATACGGAAGGGAACGGTATCTACTACCTGCTGTGCCAGAAGCTGAAGTTGAAAAAATACAAGACGTTCCGGTTCTATGAGGAATCCCTGACGGAGAAGGAGATCCTGAAATCCCTGTCTACAATGACAGACTTTTACCGGAACCCCCGTGACCTGCAGATGACGGACGCATTCCTTTTACGGAGCCGTTTCGACTGGCTGTTGGGGATGAACAGCACGATTGCCGTGACCAGGAAGGCCAATACGCTCTTTAAGGTTGGGCGCGTCAAGGCAGAGACCATGAACATCGTGTATGAGAACAGCAGTGCCTGCGACAACTTCGTCCCACACTCCGATTACGAAGTGCATGCGGTCTACCAGGATGGTTTTCCCGGCATGATGATGGACGGCGGGAAGCCCATGTCCTTTGAAAAACAGTCGGACGCGCAGCAGTATATCACGGATAACTTATCCGGGGTAAGCCAGGCGGCAGTCAAAGCTGTTGAGCGCAAAAGGGTAAAGACTGCCCCGCCCCAGCTTTACAAACTCTCCACCCTGCAGGCGGATGCCGGTTCCAAGTTCAACCTCTCCCCCCAGCAGGTTCTGGATTATGTACAGTCCCTGTATGAGAAAGGATATGTGTCCTATCCCCGTACTGACGGCGAGTATATCTCATCCCAGAAAGCAAAAGAACTGCCGGCACTGGTAAAAGCAGCGGAAAAGGTGCCGGAGCTGGCACCTTTTATCCAAAAATTCCAGAAAGCAGATCTGGAACGGGCTCTTAATAACAAACGGTTTGTCAATGATGAGGAAGTAAAGAAGGCATCCCATGATGCGCTCCTGCCGACAGCTGTAAACTTCAACTTGAGTTCCCTGCAGCCCATGGAACAGGAGATTTATTCCCTGATCTGCAAGCGCCTGATCGTACAGTTCTTTAAGGAGCTGGAAGAGGAAAAAACTGTGCTGGATGCGGAAGCGGGCGGCATGACCTTCCATTCAACCGGGAGCATCGTGACAGATCCGGGCTGGACGGCACTGATTCCCAAAAAGAACAGCACGGCGGATGTGATCCCAGCCGGAATCAAGAAGGGAGACAGCCTTACCGTGGACTCCTTTACCGCCCATGAGAAGAAGGCCTCACCGCCTAAACGGCTTACCCTGGCAACCCTGGTTTCCGCTATGGAGGGGATCGCCAAATTCGTGTCTGATAAAACACTGAAAAAAGTGTTCGTCCAGGCAAAGGGCATCGGCACTCCAGCGACGAGGGGCGCGATCATCAATGACCTGATCACTTCCGGGTATATCGAAGCAAGAGGAAAGAGCAACCTCCTCTATATCACGGAAAGCGGGAAAGACTACATCAAAATGCTGTCCCCCTTAAGCATCATTAAGCCGGAACAGGCGGCTGAGTGGGAAAGTTATTTCCAGGCTGTCAAGACCGGGGCAATGACGCTGGAGGAGGGCGAAAAGCTCTGTTTCGGATATGTGTACGATATGATCAATGAGGTCAACAAAATGCCGGATGCACCAAGGAGCGCAGCAGGGAAAAAGACGGATTACCTCTGTCCGTACTGCAAAAAGCCTATCGTGGATGGCAAATGGAGCTACCAGTGCGAGGGCTATAAGACGGACTGCAATTTCTACGTCAATAAGGCGGATGGGAAATTCACGGAAAGACACTTGGCAGAACTCTTGAAGAATGGGAAGACCAAGGTGATCAAAAAGATCGTGCATTCCCAGAAGACGAGGAAGGACTATGACGCAGCCGTCGTGCTGCAGCCAAAGGGTTCCCAGTATGCGACCCAGATGGAGATGCCAGGCTCTGGGAACACAATGGATTATGCCTGCCCATACTGCCAAAAGTCTATTGTGGATGACAGATGGAGCTACCACTGCGAAGACTATAAGACAGGCTGTAATTTCTCCGTTAACAAGGCTGATGGGAAATTCACGGAAAAACATCTGGCGGAGCTTTTAAGGAATGGGAAAACCAAAGTGATCAAGAAAATCGCCCATTCCCAGAAGACAGGAAAGGACTATGACGCGGCTGTTGTACTGCAGCCGAAGGGATCCCAGTATGCGACTCAGATGGAATTTCCAAAGACTGACTAGGGTGCGGTCGGAGATAAGTCCAGTAAATCCGGCGGGATAAGCAAATCCGGCAGATCCGGGAAATAACCAGATTCAAACAGCGATGGCCGGTCAGAAAAGCCACAGAGCCATGACATCACGGCCAGCCTGCTGATTTTATAAAAAAATAAAAATGAAGGGAAAAAGGAGGATTTTTCATGAAAAAGAGATATTTATTACTTGCAGCCGCTATCGCCGTAACTTCTATTGCGGCTTCCGGCTGTAAGAAAAAGGAGCCGGAACCTGCAGGCCCCGTGGAACAGGCACTGACTGCTGTAACCGTCAATGACCTGAAATCCGGATGCTACTATGTAAAAAACGGTGGGGACTTTTATGAACTCCCCACAGAAGGCATGAATTTTGACCCGTCAAGGCCTGCGGAGACAACTACGATGCTCCCCAATGGAATCATCAAGAAGGATGCCAACCGTATCATTGACTTCGTTTACAAGGACAACGCAATCCCGACTCTCTACAAGAATGACCAGCTGGTGTTCAAGGCATCCGGGAATGTCCCTTCCTTTACTTGGGAGAGGTTCAACGACCAGGGCTACTCCATCGGGCTTTACGGGCTCAGTGCATCCTCGGCAGGGAAGATCCAGTTCGAGAGCGGGAAGTCTGGGAATGACACTACATCCAGCATCACTTCAGCCATCGCTGCCAGTCTTGCGGACGGCATGACCCTGAATAACGGATTTGTGCTGGATAAGGTCAACGGAGCATCTTTAAACGGCGACAACCTGCGGAACGGCGGAATCGTAGCTGGGCTTACCAAGGATGCCATCGCCAACTGCGATCTGTATGTCGGGACGACACTGATCTCCGCCTCCGCTATCACAGATATGAGGGCTTTCACGTCCTTTGAGCTGTACACCACGGATCTTTACAGCAATTCCCCGGACGGGTATGCGATCGTCGATATTCCGGACTACTTAAAATCCGGGTATTACTACATCAACAATGCCGGGCTGGTGAAATACTACAACGTGGAACGGGGGACAGATACAAATGACATCAAGATGGATGAGCCCTACTACTACGAGGACAACAGTGGCAATGTGATGACCTACTATGAATACATGGAAAAAACTGGAGCAATCAACCAGAACACAGAGATCAGCGGAGGCGCTTCCTCCCTGGATGACACACCGGACGTCATGGATTTTAACACTGACGTTACGCAGTATGGTCTCACATTCAACATTGCTTACAAGTACCAAACGAAAGAAGATGAGACTGTTGCGAAGCAGATCGGCAACTTCCCACGTGTCGTCCTGGTATCACCGACCGGGACAGCTACGGAGCTGGCTTCCAAGGGAAATGGTACGGATGACGAGTGGAACCATATGAGCAGCACTGTGGAAGGGGCAGTAGCCGGAACCTGGCAGCTGAGGTTCTACAATTTCGAGAAACTGTACCGCACGGTCAGCACGGATATCGCCAGTGGTAATGCCAAGTCCTTCGTCCAGTCCGGAAGCAGTGGGCAGATCACGGTACACTATGATGAATCCCCTGCCGCCCACGACATCACCATTACCTGGCAGAACAAAGATCATGCGGCCACTGTATCGATCCAGGCACCGGACGGCACGGAATATACCAAAGAGAAGACTCCTGGCAACCTGATGCTGGATGAGTATGGAAAGATCGTATTCAAGCTGCCGAACCTGATCAACGGCGACTACCAGTTCCGGATCCAGGGTACAGACCTTGGCCGTGTATGGGTAGATGATGAGGAATCCGTCTCACTGGACAGCAGCACCGGTCCAGTCAATGAGACAGAGACCGAAAATGAGACTGAAGCAGAGACAGAAGCACCTGAAACAGAAGCTGCCGGGGGGCCGACAGCTCGGGAATAAGCGGCAAGGAGGCGTGTCTTTTAAATAACGGATTATCCATCCTGGCCAATGTCATTACAGCGGTGGTGCTGATATGTATGCTCTTTCATGGCATCGGCTTTATCAAGGAATTTTTCGGCGTCCTGAAGGAGGAAGAAGAAAACGGCAGGATCCTGACCTATGGAACCCCTGTCACAGGGACCTATACCGTACTTGCCGTCCGGGACTTCTACACTGGAACGCACCAGGGCATAAAGCTCCTGGCGGAAGCACAGGATGGCAAAAGAAGTCTGTTCTGGACCAGGTATGACCCGATTGCTTATGTTGCGCCGTCGGAGTTCATTTTTTCCGAAATGCTGAAGCCCGGTGACCGCGTTTCTGTCTCTGTGAATGACGAGGATAAGATCCGGATTAGCATGTTTTACGGACAATGATTATGCTATATGGGCTCACTGTGTGATTGCAGTGAGCTCTATTTTTTTGCCTATAGCCCATATATCCCCGTTTCCATACTTTCTGTGAAGCAACAAAAGACACTAGAGAATGCAAAAAGACAACGGAAGGAAAAATGAAAAGCAAAGCGGACATCCATGTGATAAAGAGAAATTTTTATCAGGACAGATGGAACGAAAAGAAAGTATGGGAAGTAGCTACACTGGTTGGAGGTTTGTACCTCAGGCAGTACATTGATGGAGTTCAGTATGGCAGAGGAACCCGGACCACGAAGAAATTCATCAGGAGTATCGGCATCCTTGGATTCCAGGAGATAGACGGTGAGATCATGGATGCCCCTGATAAAAAGGGAAAAGTATTTGTGAGAAGGGAGGCTTAATTCTATGAAAACCAGCATTGACAATATCAAGGACGCTGTGGCAATCTTCCGTGGGATTGGGCTCATGGACGATTACCGGTATGATGGCAGCCACCAGCAAAGGGAACGGGATCTGGCTGAACGTTACAAGCGGGCCGCTGGAATGGTCGTAGATGAGATGATCAAGGGTGAGTGGCATACCGTGGATGACCTTCTCCCGGAAGAAGGAAAGCCGATCATGCTCACTATGGTCAGTGGACATTACGGGTTCGTGTATACGGGTTCTGCTGTATACAAAGACGGAAAGATGTACTACATCGATATTGACGGCTGCAATGACGGGCCATTCTGGAACCGTCTGAGTGAGTACAAGGTCCGATGGAAATACATCTGAGCACCCCAGAAAACAAGCCGGGTAACTACAAAAAAAATCAGAGAGGAGAAAAAAGCATGGAGAATATGAGCAGAGAACTGGAGTTAAATGATGAACAATCAGAGAGGAACGACACCATTCATCAGGCCGTGTACGACCTGTGCGTTGTCATGACACATGACGATGATCTGGAATGGGATATGGAGTATATTGGCGAGATCGCAGACGGTGTGGCTTCCATACTGACATCCCAGGGGAAGAAAGTGCGGTATCCCTCTGTCGTGACTAATCCAGATGGAATACAGCATATCGAGGAATACTATTCCAAATGATCTAAAAAATAAGGAGAATGCTTTTTTCAAAAGAGCGTCTGGAACATCCAGGCGTTCTTTTTCTGTACAAATCCACAGAAACGCCCTTGACCGTTGCCATACTTCCAGTGGAATAAATTATAAGACATAGAGAAAGGGGATTTAATAATGAAAGAGACAGTGGAAACCAAAAAAGAAACTAAGAGGGAAGAACTCTGCGTGAACACAAAGCTGGGACAACTGGTCGCTTACGCATCCACCGACCCGGAACATCCAGGTATCTTTATCGACCTGAGACAGGAAGGGCAGGAGTGCATGGCACCAATCTGTCTGGCTGAATTTACTGGTGACGACTGTGATTCCTCCGGCAAAGAACTCCCTCCCTCTATCGTGTGCAGAGTGTGGGGAGACGCCGCAAGGGAAGATTATGCATACCAGGTGACATGCAGGAACATGGATGAGTATTTCGCAGAGAGGCACAGCGGGACCGGAATCACGGACAGGCTTGGAGACGATCAGAAACTCTGCACTGATACAGAACTTGGACAGCTCATCGCTTACGCAGGCGGAGATCCGGAATATCCCGGCATCTTCATTGATATAAAGCGTGGCAGTGTTGACGGGCCAATTCTCCTTGCGGAGTACACAGAAACGGAGTATACACCGTCCGGCATGCTCCCGCCATCCATCATAACCAGGATCTGGGGGAATACCATGGACGATGATTATACGAACACGTTCGTTTCTGAGAACATGGAGAAGTTCTTCGCGGATACAGACAGCAACAACTAAGAACAACCCGGCAACAAATAAAAAAATTTTAAGAAAAGGAGAAAAAATCATGGAGATCAGAAAAATGGATGATAGCAATTCGGTACAGGCAACACTCACAAGGATGCTGGCGGACGCGTCCCGGGCCTATTACAACGGATTCCCGTTGACCATGGCTGACGCGGAATTTGACCGGCTTTATGAACAGCTGATGGAGGCAGAGCGCATCAGCGGCTTTGCTTATAATACCAGCCCGACTGTCCATGCTGGTGCGTCAGTGGTTACGGAACTTAAGAAAATGCGCCATGAGGTGCCGGCTTTGTCCCTCGATAAAGTCAAATACGAGAACCGTGAGAAGATGGTATCCTGGCTTGGCGGCCAGAGCGGCGTCCTTAGCTGGAAACTGGACGGCCTGACCATCGTGGCTACCTATGATAATGGGAAACTGACCCGGGCAGTCACCAGAGGTGATGGAGAGGAAGGCGGCATTGTCACACACAATGCGGTATCCTTCCATGGCCTGCCCGTGACGATCCCCTATAAAGGCCATATGGCCATAAGGGGAGAAGCATTAATGTCCTATGAGGAGTTTGCGCGGATCAATGAGGAAACGGACGGGCTCTATGAGAACCCGAGAAATTTGGCAGCATCCACCGTCCAGATGTATGACGGGAGGGAGTCAGCGAAAAGAAAGATCGACTTTTACGCATTCAAGCTGGTCACGCCGGAAGCAGACAGTGCGGAACCGGATCTTAACACGGAAACCGGGAGATTCCGCTTCATGGAATCCTGTGGGATCCGGATCGTGCCGCATGAAACCGTAAACGCCGGGGATGTCCTCAGCAAGATCGAAGAGTGGAAAGAAAAACTGTCCGGGAATGAGTTCCCGACTGACGGCCTGGTATTCTCCTATGAGAACCAGATTTACGCGGATTCCCTGGGCAGCACTAACAAGTATCCAAGGGGGTCTATCGCCCTGAAATGGAAGGATGAGAGCAAGGAAACCACGGTCAGCGATGTGCGTTTCTCCGTAGGCAGAACCGGGAAGATCACCCCAGTGGCAATCTTTTCCTCATCCGTCCGTCTGGGGGCTGGAAGCAACATCAGCCGTGCTTCCCTCCACAATATCTCCATCATGCAGCATGTGCCGGAGACAGGAAACCCGGGGAACACCCTCCCGGTAAAGATTGGGAGCAAGGCAGAAGTAGCCCTTGCCCAGATGATCATCCCGACTGTGCTTTCCGTAAAAGGCGGGGAGACGGACGTGGAGATCCCGTCCGTATGCCCGATCTGCGGAGAGCCGACTGTTTTAAAAAAGAATGGAGATGTGGAAGTTCTCTACTGTAAGAACACAAAGTGCGCAGCCCGTACCAGGGGCGCCCTGGAGAGCGCATTCAGCAAGAGCGGCCTGTATGTGAAAGGGATTGGCCCTTCCTCTATCGAGGATCTGCAGCAGGCAAGGCTCCTGACCATCTATCCGGCGGGACTCTTTACCATGGAGAAACGGTATGGCCGGGAACTTCCGGACAGGCTAAGAAAACTGGAAGGCTGGGGAAAGAAGAGCTGGAACAACCTCCTTGATGCGGTCAACGAGGCCAGGAAGACCACACTCAGACGGTTTTTATACAGCCTGGGTGTGCCGCTGCTTGGTAACGACTTATCCAAGAAACTTTCCGACTACTGGAACGGGGATATTGAGGGGTTCCTGGGTTTTTACCAGAACCCGGATGAGTCTGAGCTGCAGCGGCTGGAAGGAGTAGGCGCTTTTAAGGCACATGCCATTACCCGGTGGTGTAGGAAAATAAAAGCGGAGCCGGAGAGCGACCTGATGCTCCATGCACTGATCAATGAGCTGGAGTTTGAGTCTCCTGCGGATACGTCGGCCGGCGGGGATTCCTTGTCTGGGCTGACTTTCGTGATTACCGGCTCCGTGTTTCAGTACAAGAACCGTGACGAATTCAAGGCTTCTGTGGAAGCACGCGGCGGGAAGGTTGCCGGATCCGTGTCCAAAAAGACATCGTTCCTGGTCAACAACGACAGCGAGAGTACATCAGGAAAGAATAAAAAAGCACAGGAACTTAGCGTTCCGGTCATTACAGAACAGGAGTTCATTGAACGGTTTGGCCGGTGATGCGCTGGTTGCTAAGCTGGAAATACCCTGATACAGGAGGAGATTAATCCTCCTGTTTTTTTTTACCCTTTAATCCCTATGGCGTTTCCATAATTTCAATGAAACCATATCAAGAAAAAGGAGGAAATAAAAATGTTAGTTGAAAGAAAAGAAAACGGCGACTTCACGATCACCAGAGAGCCCGGTGAGGAGCTGTGCCTGGAGGAAGAGAACCTTGCTGTCGCAATCCTGTGGCATGTCCCAGACATGGAGCTTCTGGGGGAGCAGGGATGCGCCGGCAATTTCGACATGTACCAGTGCTTCTACAACCTCTATACGGACAAGAAATATATGATCCTGTATGGGCGTGATGAGGATGCCTTCCTGAACGGTGAGACAATCCTTCTTAAAGCCATGGATCTGAATGAAGATGACAAGGCTGACCTGAGAAGGGAGGAGATCGCATGAGCCGCCAGATGATCGTGGTCGCAAAAGACTATGCCGGGGAGGAATATGAGTTCCCCGATGTGTACCCCGTTGATGGGGACAGCAAGAGTGACTGTGACCGTGAACGTGCCGTTGCGCTGATGGGTATGCTTTACCACAGTTATTTGAAAACAGAGGAGAAGGAATCCGCAATCCCAATTGACCATAAGCGTTCCTACTATTCGGAAACAGAAGCATATGGCCAGATCGCATGGGAAAACGGGGATGTCCACCGCTATTTCCTGACGGAAACTCAGGACATCCCCGGATTTGAAGAAACAGGCACCAGCAAGGAGGATATCAATGCCTCCTCGGGTGCGGATAATCCATGGTCTGGGCAGGTATTAAGCCTCTCGACCGTCCATATCATCCCGGATGCCACCGATTTCCTGGCCATTCCAAGGAATTCGGATGCATTCCAGAACTTCCCAAACAGTGACAGCTGTATCATGCATGTCACAAATGCTGAGGAAGCGCTGGGATACGATATCCCACTTTGCGTCAAGGATTGTATCCGGTATGCCTGGAAGAATCATTACTCCTGGATCTATTTCGGATACGAAGGAAAAGAATGTCATGGACTTCCGACTTACCGCTCCGCATGGGACAAAATCTGAAAAGACAATGAGGTGAAAACGATGAAGCTGAATCATTTTTTAGAAAATCAGGAGTGTGCAGGCAGACGTTTTACGGCATGGCTGCACTGGATGGAAGGCAGGGATACGCCAGATGAGGACATCAACGGTGTGTATGGCAGTAATGGCCGGATTCTTTATATGCCCGGCGAATCGGTTCTGGTGACAAGGATTGACGAGCAGAACAGCTTAGTCGCCATGAGTAATGAGCAGAACACGGAAGGGTATGAGGATTTTGTGATCCCATTCGCTCAGTTCCAGAGGGATTTCGGCATGTGGCCGCCTCAGCTGGAGCTGTAGAATATGATGTTTTGATAATCCAGAAGCTGTTGCAGGATCTGAATTCGATGATATAAATTTTGTACGATGCATGGAGAGATAGGAGGCATAAAAAATGAAACTGGATAGGGAACTTATTCGAGACATCAAAAAGCAAGCCAATGGTGATGGCAGCCGGAAGGTAAAAATGGCATTTTTGAAGCGAGTTAGAGATACAAAAAAAAGCTCTTTCTACTCCAGATGTCATGCTCGGCGGATTTGATGCGGCTATAAAAGAGTATGGGCGCGTACCTGTCGCAATCTGCACAGCCGCCACGCTCTGGCAAAGGAAAGAGCGGATTGACCGCTGGAAAATCGAATGGGCCATGGAAGTCCTTAATGCATGGAATAACAGAACGAATAGCACTATAGAGATTGCTGCCATTGATGATGGCCTGCATCCAACAAGAATATGTGGATATGCAGGAGACTTTATACGGCTCACAACGGAGGGATAACATGAGGCAAAAATTAATTCGCCGGTATAAGCGCCAAGTGGCACGCGCTGAAGAAAGAGAGCGAAGTTACGAAGAAAAGAAAGAGCGTCTGTCAGAGCATGGCTATTACATGATGGGCTTTTTTGCAGGAGTGGCATACGCGTATGCTAATGCGGCAGATGATCTGGAAGATGTGGAATTATAAAAAAGGAGATAAGAAATATGATTACATTAGAAAATTTTGGGCCTAACAACCGTGAGAGGAATATTGGCAACAGTCTTTACCTGATCTGCCTGGATGAGGTTACAAAAAAGTGGTACATTCTTGAATGCTACAGTACGATTGATGTATGGGCAACCGGGAAAGCATTTTACGGCCACGATCTGGGCAATGTGATCGGCGTACTGAACAGCTTTACGGAGGAAAAAGAAATCGTTTCCCAGAAAGCGTTAAAGAACAGGGCAAAGAAGGCGCCGGATCAGAAGAAAGAAAACACTATAGGAACCGCTGCGCCGGAAAGCAAAGACAGCAATAATACCAAGATCCCGGTAAAGCCAAAAACGATTTCCCAGGATCTGTTCAAGCAGATGATCTTTGACATTCTGATGGAGTCCCAGGATCAGATATCTACAGATGTCATAATGGCATTCCTGGATATTCTGGACCGTTATGACATTGGAAGCCCGTGGAGACACATGGAAGACGGGAAACCTGCATCCGGGAAGTATTTCTTTATCAAGCTGAAGAAATCCGCTGGGTACACTGACCCGTACTGGCAGGAACCAATTCTTGCCGTGCGAATGAAGGGCGGGTTCCATGTTGCGGGACGTCCGTTTTCAGACACGGAAGTGGAAGCGTACAGCGAGATCCGCATCCCGAGGGAATGACTGGTATAACCAACAACATATAAGAAACTGACATTTTATGCCCCGGATAACCTCCGGGGTATTTTTGTGCCCATATCCCCTGTGCTGTCGCCATACTTTCCGTGAAACAACAAAAAGACATAAGGGAAAGGAGAGAAGGAGGAAATGAACATCAAACGAGGAGATTTTTCTTCGGTACTGGAGCTCGTAAGCCATAACACGGGCATGTCCGAAGAGGAACTGTTGAATGACAGAAAAGTGTACCATATTGATGGGTTAGATAAAGCTAAGGCGATCCTGACAGAAGCTATGGAGGCTGGGAAGACCGTCTATGTCTTTGGAGACTATGACGTGGATGGCACATGCGCAAGCGCGATTTTAAAGATCGGCATGACA
This sequence comes from Clostridiaceae bacterium, assembly GCA_910575795.1. Classification (GTDB taxonomy): domain Bacteria; phylum Bacillota; class Clostridia; order Lachnospirales; family Lachnospiraceae; genus Otoolea; species Otoolea muris. Next base: position 203,736 of record CAJTGE010000004.1, read on the forward strand.
TCCATCGGGTACGGAGAAAAGACTATCGTGCGCCTGCCGAAGCGTTTTTCTGAGGGGTACGGGATATCAGAGAAAGCAGTCAGAGAATTTGGGAGCGGGCAGGTACTGATCACCGTGGATAACGGGATCGCCGCCATATCCGCGATCAAAAAGGCGAAAGAAAAGGGGATGAAGGTGATCATCATCGACCACCATCTGCCATCACAGGATGAGGCAGGCAATGCGGTCATGCCTGAAGCAGACCTTATCATCGACCCGAAAGCGATCCCCGGATCGGCGGATTTCGATGGGTACTGCGGGGCAGGCCTCGCATACCGTGTCATGTGCCGCATGGTCCGTGATAAGAGGACGGCCTGGAAGATGTTGTGCCTAGCCGCAATCGCAACCATTGCGGATGTGATGCCGCTGACCGGGGAAAACCGCAGGATCGTCAAGTACGGAATCGCCAGCATGACGGACATCAACCGCACAACGAGCGGCTTATATGCCCTGCTGCTGGCTTGTGGGTGTTCTGAGTATGTAACGGAGGAGACTGTCTCCTACAAACTCGCCCCATGCCTAAACGCACCGGGCAGGCTGTTTGATTACGGCTCCTTTGACAGCTACAAGCTCCTGGCTTATGACGGGAGCCTGGCAGACGCCAAAAAGATGGCAGAAAGGCAGCTGGAGTGGAATGAAACACGCCGTGGCTTGTCGCATAAATGGACTACGCAGGCCATGGAGCAGGCGGATACCAGTATCCTGATGGGGAAGAAACCAGTCATTTTACACATTGACGGGATCCCGGAGGGGATTATCGGCATTGTAGCCGGACGTGTCGCAGAACACGCGAAATGCCCCTGCATCATCCTAACACAGGCGCAGGAACAGGCCGGCATGCTCAAGGGGTCGGCAAGATCCTATGGCGACGTCCATCTGTTTAACCTGATCCAGGAAGGGGCAGAGTTCCTAGCGCGTTTTGGCGGGCATAAGGAGGCTGCGGGACTCTCGCTTTATGAGAGCAACCTGGAGGCATTTCAAGAGCGTTTATACAGTGTCTATCCCAAACACTGCAAGGGTGATTCTGTGGATGACAACTGTTACTACGACATAGAAGTGGAAGGGGATGACAATGAAACCCTGTGCAAGACTCTGGAGGATATCCAGAAATACGGCCCTTATGGCCAAGGGAACCCGCAGCCGGTTCTCTTCATCAAAGGGCTTTTACTTACACCTTCCAGGCAAGGCTCCAGCTATTACCGCTACATGGGAGACCATTCGGTAGTGAAAATGTCATCAAAAGAGCTGGACTGCGTTGCGTTCCATGACGTCGAACAGTTCGAGCGCATGGGTGCGCCAGCCGTCATCGATGTTATGGGTACTGCCTCCATCAACCATTACATGGGAAATTCCAGATACCGTCTCGAATTTTCCTATATCAGCAAGAGCAATAAGATACAGCAGGGCAAACGGAGCGCCCTGGCATCCCTGATAGCCCAGAAAGCAAACGGGCGGTACGGGGAGCAGTAAAGAAAAAGAAACTTATATATAAACCAGGAGGATCCAGCAATGGCAAACGAAAAGGCCCAGAAATACGCAGGGCAGTTAATCAGCATAAAAAGAAAAACTACGGTGTTAAGTGTGACAGACAGGCTGTCCCATGTAGATGACAGTACGGACGCGACTTACCTGGAGCTTCTGCATCCGGCGTCAGTATACCGCATGTCCATCTTGGGAGATATCCAGAAAGGACTGTCGGTCGTAGCAAATATCCGTCCAGAGGATATCAAGCTGATATGGATGCGGCTGAAGTTCGCAGAGAAAAAACTGTTCGAGCAGGAGATGTCCCAAAAGGCCAGTACTGAGACAGAGGATAACGGGGCTATGAAGTCAGATGCTTTCACTGTCACATTTACAATGGGAAGGCTGAAAGGAAAAACTCCCGGAGGCTACCTGATGGAGACTTCTGATAAAGAAGCAGCTATAAAGGATCTGCACAGCCAGTATGATTTTCTGGCTCAGAATGTCGCTAAATACAGCGCAAACCAGAAGGTGATGGATGCCATCAAGAACGCCATCGAGTATTACGAACTGGGAGCGCTGGACAAGGAAGCGAACAATGCCGCTTCCAGTGCGGATGATATCGCTTCCGAAGTGGAGATTTACGCGCCGCCGGAGAAGACGTTCCGCAAGGACATAAAGAAATTGCCTGACGGACGTGTCTTAACCAAATGCTACCAGATCCAGATCGCGTTCCTTCCGTCGAACAAGTACCCGTACCGGGTAACCATACAAAACCGGTATGGCATGATCGACAAGAATCCGAATAACGGAATGGAAACAATCCGGTCCGTAGGGAGTGAACTCTCGGAATCCAGGACATATAAGATGTCGCTGTCATCAGGGGAAATGGTATCTGTGATCAGCGCCATGGAGGAAAACCTCCATTATTACAAGTCCTGTGTCTATACAGGCATGCGGACAAAGGACCAGAAACTCCAGGAGATCAATAGGAAAGCCTGGAAACCGCAATAAATGAACCAATCATTCAATCCATATAAGGGGCAGCCATGTGCATGCCTCTTATTTTTTTTGATTTTATACGCATAACCTTGAACATTTATCTGACATTTTCTATCAGTTGTGTTTATTTGTCGCTTTATTTTTCTATCAATAGGTTGCTATTATTCCCTTATGTGGATAACTTTATCCGATTTAACCTGTATTCATCCACTATGACGACTGGATGCGGTTTACAAAAAAAGTAGCTGCAACCGCCGATGGCTATGAAGATTGCTTAATATTTTCCTTCAAAAAACGTTATCCGCAAAACAAGAACGATAACAGGCGGCTCATTAGCATATTTTTTTCAGCGGAAACGCAAGAAAAAGAAAAGGAGATTGCCAAATGGATGGAACCAGACAATGCCAGGTATATCAACTCCCTGATATTCAGGAAATCCTCAAAATCCAAAGATCAGCTGCTTACAGCTTCATCAAGAGCGCATATGAGGCTGAAGAACCATTCCGCGTCATAAAAATCGGCTCCGCATACCGGATCCCTCGCATAGAATTCGACTCATGGGTGAACGGTATGGAGACACAAACAAAGCCGGCTGTATACGATGTAAAGCAGCTTCAGGACATCCTTGGGATTGGGCGGACGGCCGCGTACAAGCTGGCCGCAAAAGCATATGAGGCCCAAAGCCCGTTCAGGGTCTTACAAATCGGATCTTTGTACAGGATCCCACAAGGCGGCTTTGACAGATGGCTAAGCGGGAAAAATTAGAGAAAAATATAGAGCCACATGCAAAAATATGGTATGATGATACCGTTCATTTACATGGCGGCTCAAAAGGAGCAGACATGAAAGAGAAAAAGACAGAAAGCCCGGTATTCTACGACCAGGCGGACGAATTATGGCATTATCACAAAAAATACCTGACAACCGATTCACAAATCACATTCCGGATCAGTAAGGAGGGATATAACACACCGGAAGAAGCAATGCGTTTCTATCTCCAGGATTCTGAAATCTTTTCAGAAAAAATGGAAGCTTTAAAAAACAAACAGCCCAGGAATACGGATTTCCGCCAGGAACTGGTAAACTGGTACCACAATATCCATCTGGCCACAGTCAGCGGTTCTACCGTTATCACATCCTCCTATGTGCTTTACCATTTCATCCTGCCAAATCTTGGGATGCTTGGGGATAAAAAACTGGATCAGGTTATGGCAAAGGATCTTAATAAGCTGATCCAGTCCATGGATCAATGCTGTGATACCGCAAAGGCCCAGACATACAAATTTTTGAATGTTTTCTTTAAGGAAATACTTCTGGATCGGAAGATACGGGCTAATCCAATGGAACTTGTGACACCGTACTATTTTAGTAATGCCCAAAAAGAAGTTCCTGCTTATACGAAAAAGGAGATTGCGACACTCCTTTCCTACGCGAAGAACACCACGCATTTCTTTGAAATTTATTTAATGCTTCTTGGCCTGCGGCTTGGAGAAATACGGGGACTTAAGGAAACTGATTTTAACAAGAGAGAAAAAACACTCCACATTAGAAGGCAGCTTGTCAGGCAGGATGAAGTGGTTTATTCTGCAGATGGGAACATCAGCGTAAAGAAAGTGGGAGTAACAGTCAAAGCTCCAAAGACTGAAAGCAGCAACCGAATCATCCGGGTTCCCAGCATAACTTTTGACCTGCTTACACAACGGGAAAATGAAATTAACAATACGCAAAAAAAGAGGACAGAAAAAGAACAAGAATGGAATGACACATTTGCATCTTACATCTGCCGTTCGGATACTGGGAAGATTAAATCGGAAAAGACTTTGACGAATGCCTTAAAAAGGATATGTACTTCCGCTAAACTTCCAATCGTAAGCCCACATGACCTCAGGCATATTACGGCAACACTGATGTTTGAATACGCGCTCAGCGGGGCATCAAGCCCTTCTGACGATATCTTGGAAAAAGTATCCAAATATCTAGGCCATTCATCTACAAATGTCACATTTGATATTTATATGAATTATGTGCGGAGCTTAAGCCGGGTCCGCCGGGTATCCGAAAATCTCATCGATCCTTTCAATGCGTTATCGAAATTGAAAGGAGCGGTCGCCCAATGAAACGGAAAGAACTGGAGTATCCGCCCAAGAACCCTGATCTCTTCCGTGGAGAAATTGCAAGCTGGAAGTTTCGGGAAAACATTACCTTTGCGCACAAACGGTATAGCATCCGATTCCGGATCACCTTCGCTGATGGAACAACAATCAGCAAAGAACACGGTGGCTTTAAGACAAAGCAGGAAGCCTTGGAACAAAAGAACGAACTGATCACTCTTTTGTCAAACCATCAATATGTGCCTTACAGGATTACGGTTAAACAATTTTTCGATCATTGGCTTTATTATTACATGATCGATGACCGGAAAATCGCTTATGGAACCTACATGTCTTACCGGAACGTTATCTATAATTACCTTGTTCCAAAAATCGGAGATATGAAACTGGATACAGTTGACCGGGGAGTTCTTCTTGACGTGTTGGATTTGTTTCCATCTGATCCATTATTAAATATGGCATATGCTGTATTAGGTGCATCTTTCAGATATGCCAAAAAAACAAACCTGATCTACAAAAACCATGCAGAGGCTGCCATTCTTATAAAACGGAAACTTCGGAGGAAGGAAATAAACAACAAAGCTGCTGCGGCTGATTCCCCTTTGGAGATTATAACATCCAAACGAAAATATTTCCTTAACGAGGAGGAAATATGCCGCCTGCTTTATTTGACAAAGACGCAGTTCCCGGACTTTTATCTGGCGGTTCTGCTTGCTTGTACGACTGGATGCCGGATCAGCGAACTGATCGCGCTCCGTTTCTGTGATGTTGACTACCGAAAGAAAGAACTAACTGTAGACGGGCAGATCGGGAGACCAATTGATATCTCCGATATCCCATATGGTGACAGGGTCTACCAAAGGGTTCCTCCTAAAACCCATGCAGGAACCAGAACGATCCCTATTCCCGATTTTGTGCTGGACGAAATTGCTGTCACGAGGGAAAACTACCTCAAAAAGTTTGGGGAACACTATGATGACTGTTATCAAGGATTTCTTTGTCCAAGCCCGACAGGAGGGGCAAGTAACCGTGGTATATACAAGAAATATTTTAATGTGCTTAAGGAACAGATGAATATGCCAAAGGACTTTCACTGGCATGATCTAAGGCACTCATTCGCAACGGTTATGGAAAAGAACCATGTGAACCTGAAAGAACTTTCTGAAGTTATGGGGCATCATTCCAGCGATTTTACACTTGGAACGTATGTGGTGAAAGAACAGCCTATCTATGAAGGGATAGGTGAATATCTGGATATTATCGAGCGTGCCGCGCAAGAAAGCTATCTATCCAGGGCATCCCCTGTTAAGCCGCAGATTATGGAATATCCTGGGGATCCATCTTTTTTTACGCAGCTTCTTGAACAAGCAAGGGCACCAGGTAGTCAAGGAGAGGACAGCCCGGAGGACGAAAAATCTCTTGCCACACACACGAAAATACCGTATAATTATGCGGAGTGATATTTTGTACGAAATGAGGCTAAAAAATCCGTTTTATGCTGTTTTGTGCGGGTTCCTGTTATATTGGCTTAAATTTTCCATATCTCACCAAAAAATGAAATTGTTGTAATTCAAATAGCCGTGTCCTTGTCAAACGGACATCTTAAGGAAAAGAACCAAAAACAGGCAAAAAGAAACATTTCATTTTTTGCATAAAAGGATGGTAAAACAAGGAAAACAAGTTACAGTGACCGGCCTTGCCGTGTTCATCAAAAAGCCCATAAAATCAAGGAAAAAGAGGCAGTCATGAGAAAATTAGCGTTAAGTGATGAGATATTATTATCGGTACAGCAGCCTGCCAGATACATCGGCGGCGAAGTCAATATGTGTGTCAAAGATCCGTCTCAGGTGGACATTCGTTTTGCTATGTGTTTCCCGGACGTATATGAGATCGGCATGTCCCATCTGGGCATTCAGATCCTGTACGATATGTTCAACCGCCGGGAGGACGTCTGGTGCGAGCGCGTCTATTCGCCGTGGCCGGATCTGGACAGGCTCATGCGGGAAAACAGGATCCCGCTGTTTGCGCTGGAGAGCCAGGATCCGATTCGGGCGTTCGACTTTTTGGGAATCACGCTGCAGTATGAGATGTGCTACACGAATATCCTGCAGATTCTGGAGCTGTCCGGGATTCCCCTGCATGCTGACGAGCGGACGGATGAGGATCCGATCGTGATCGGGGGAGGCCCCTGCGCCTATAATCCTGAGCCGATCGCTCCGTTTTTTGATCTGTTCTATATCGGTGAGGGCGAGGTGGTCTATTTTGAGCTCCTGGACCGCTATAAGAAGGTCAGAAAGCGCGGCGGCAGCCGGCGGGAGTTTTTGGAGGCCGCGGCCGGGATACCCGGCATCTATGCGCCTTCTTTTTACGAGATATCCTACCAGGCGGACGGGACGATTGCGGCTATGACGCCGGTTAATCCGCACGCGCCTGCCCGGGTGGCCAGGCAGCTCGTCATGGACATGGATTCAGCGTGTTATCCGGAAAAACCGGTCGTTCCCTTCCTGCGCGCCACCCAGGACCGGATGGTTCTTGAGATCATGCGAGGGTGTATCCGCGGCTGCCGTTTCTGCCAGGCCGGCATGATTTACCGTCCGGTGCGGGAGAGAAGCGCGGAGGAATTAAAGCGCCTGGCCCGCGCCATGCTTGCCAGTACGGGCCATGAGGAGATTTCCTTAAGCTCCTTAAGCTCCAGCGATTACAGGGAGCTTGCGGATATCGTAAATTTCCTTATCCGGGAGTTCGGGAAAACGGGTGTGAATGTGTCGCTCCCGTCCCTGCGCATCGACGCCTTTTCGCTGGATGTCATGAGTAAGGTGCAGGATGTAAAAAAGAGCAGCTTAACCTTTGCGCCCGAGGCGGGTTCCCAGAGGCTGCGCGATGTGATCAATAAGGGCCTGACAGAGGAGGACATCCTGCGCGGCTCGGCCCAGGCGTTTGAGGGCGGCTGGAACCGCGTCAAGCTCTATTTCATGCTGGGCCTTCCCACAGAGACAGAAGAAGACATTGAGGGTATCGCCGAACTGTCTGAAAAAGTGGCGGAGGTTTACTATGACACGGTTCCAAAGGAGCAGCGCCACGGCCGTGTGCAGGTCACGGCCAGCACCTCCTTTTTCGTGCCAAAGCCCTTTACGCCCTTCCAGTGGGCCAGGATGTGCACCAAAGAGGAGTTTCTCAGCCGGGCCGGCATGGTCAGCCGGAAAATGAAAGAGATGTTAAACCGCAAAAGCCTGCGCTACAACTGGCATGAGGCCGATCTGACGGTGCTGGAGGGCGTTCTCGCCCGGGGAGACCGCCGCGTGGCCCCGGTGATTGAGGCCGCATACCGGGCCGGCGCGCGGTTTGATTCCTGGTCCGAACATTTCCGCAATGAGCTCTGGATGGACGCCTTTGCCTCCTGCGGCGTGGATCCCGATTTCTACACAGTGCGCGAGCGCAGCCTGGACGAATGCCTGCCATGGGATTTTATTGAGACCGGAGTGACAAACGAATTTTTAAAGAGAGAATGGAAGCGGGCGCTTTTAGAGATTGTAACGCCGAACTGCCGGGCAGAGTGCTCCGGCTGCGGGGCCCGGGCCTTTGGAGGGGGCGTCTGTTATGAAAATCAGAATTAAATTCAGCAAGCAGGGCCCGGTCCGCTTTATCGGGCACCTGGATGTGATGCGCTATTTTCAGAAGGCCGTCCGCCGCGCGGGTATCGATATCCGCTACAGCGAGGGCTTCAGCCCGCACCAGATCATGTCCTTTGCCGCGCCCTTAAGCGTGGGCCTTGTCAGCAACGGCGAATATATGGATATCGAGACACATTCCGCCATGCCGCCAGGGCAGATGGCAGACGCGCTCAACGCCTGCGGCGCGGAAGGGATCCGCGTGCTGAGCTGCCGCGTCCTGAAAGATTCGGCCAAAAACGCCATGTCCCAGGTGGCGGCCGCGGATTATACATTCTGGTTTAAGGAAGGCCGCGGGCCAGAGAGCGCGAAGGAGAGGACGGACTTTTATGAGGAATTCTGCGCATTCTGCGCCCGCCCTGTGATCGAGATCACAAAGCAGGCCAAAAAGGGAGAAAAAACCGTTGACATAAAGCCCTTTATTTATACGGTGTCCCGCATAGAGAACGGCGTTTTCATGAGGCTCTCCGCCGGAAGCGCGGCCAATGTAAAGCCCGAGCAGGCGCTGGCCGCCTTTTATGCGTCAAAGGGCATGGAATACCCTCCGTTTGCATTCCAGATCCAGCGCGAGGAGCTGTACGCCGACGCGGGGAACGACGGCGCGCACTGCTTTATCCCGCTGGAGGAATACGGGACAGAAGGGTGGGAGGCGTCTTGACGAAGCTGATTGTAACCGAATGGGACGGACGAATCCTGACCGCGCTTTTTGAAGAGGGGCGGTGCCGTTCTCTCAGCTTAAACCCCAAGGACGGACAGAGCCTTGTGGGCAATATTTATATCGGAAAAGTGAAGCATGTGGTAAAAAATATAGGCGCCGCCTTTATTGACCTTGGAAACGGCGTCACAGGCTATTACAGCCTGTCTGAAAACCAGGCGCACCTTTTTGCCGGAGCGCCGTCCGGCAAAGAAAAAAGAGCCGTCCGCCAGGGGGACGAGCTGATCGTCCAGGTCAGCAGAGACGCCGTCAAAACCAAGGATCCGGCGCTGACCTGCAATCTCAGTTTTACCGGGAAATATGCGGTGCTGACGCTTGGGAAAACACAGCTCGGCTTTTCTGCAAAGATCCGCGACGCGGCCTGGAAGGAGGCCGTGCGTGCGCGTCTGTCAGAGGAAAAACAGGCGGATTTCGGGCTGATCGTGCGTACCAGCGCGGAGCGCGCCGGCGCGGAGCAGATCATCGCCGAGATCCACGCGCTCCGCGCCAGGATGGAAGCTGTGCTCTCACTGGCCCCGATGCGCACATGCTTTTCCCTTCTGGAACAGGCCAAGCCGCCCCATGTCCAGGAGCTTCTCGACATGGATGTAAGCCGCCTGGAATGCATCGTGACCGACAGCGCGGAATGCTTTACCCAGATGGAACGCTGGATGAAAGAAGAACAGCAGGAAGAACTGTCCCGGCTCTCCTTTTATAGTGACAACCTTCCCCTTGTCAAGCTTTACAGCCTGGAGTCGGTTCTTAAGGAAGCGCTCGGAAAGCGGGTCTGGCTCAAGTCCGGCGGTTATCTGGTGATTGAGCCCACCGAGGCCCTGACGGTCGTGGATGTCAACACCGGAAAATATACGGGAAAGAAAAACGTGGAGGACACGATCTTTAAGATCAATACGGAAGCCGCCATCGAGACGGCCCGCCAGCTCCGCCTGCGCAACCTTTCGGGCATTATTATCGTCGATTTCATTGACATGGCGTCAGAAGAGAACCGTGAACGGCTGCTTGCCATTCTGGACGGGGAGCTCAAAAAGGATCCGATCAAAACGGTTCTGGTGGAGATGACAAAGCTGGGGCTGGTAGAGATTACGCGCAAAAAAGTCAGAAAGCCTCTGTATGAAGCGGCCGGGACAGCCCACAAAAAACACCTCGCGGAATACTACCCGTGAATAGTAACGATGTCAAACAAAAAAAGCCTATATTCCCAAAAATCCAGTTGACAACCCGCCCGCCGGATGGTATATTATGTTAGTGTGCCGCACAGCGAGGCCATAAGTGTGCGAAAGCGCCGCCAAAGCTGGCGAGTAATGATAATCAGGAGGTGTGCCATCAAGATGTACGCGATTATTGCAACAGGTGGTAAACAGTACAAAGTGGCCGAGGGCGACGTATTAAAGATTGAGAAGCTCGGCAAAGCCGCCGGAGAGACCGTAACCTTTGATCAGGTTCTGGCCGTGAACGACGGAGAGATGAAGATCGGATGCCCGACCGTGGAAGGAGCCAGTGTTTCCGCCACTGTGGTAAAAGAGGGCAAGGGCAAGAAAGTGATCGTTTACAAGTATAAGAGAAAGACCGGATATCACAAAAAGAACGGCCACAGACAGCTCTATACAGAAGTAAAGATCGACAAGATCCAGGCTTAGTAAGCGATGATTCAGGTAAAGGTCTGCCGGGATGCCGCGAAAAGCGTCACAGGAATAGAGATAGAGGGGCACGCCGGATATGATGAATACGGGAAAGATATTATCTGCGCTGCTGTATCGTCCCTGGCGCTGAATATGGCGAATTCGGTGGAGGCGTTCACAAGGGATCGGTTTGACGCCCGCGTGGACGACGAAAGCGGCCGCTTTCTGTTCCGGTTTACGGGACCTGTCAGCCGGGAATCAAAGCTTTTGATGGATTCGCTTGTGCTGGGCCTCACAAATACAGCGCGGGCCTATGGACAGAAATATATCAGAATTCGATTTGAGGAGGTGTAAGCTATGTTTAACATGAACCTTCAGTTATTTGCTCATAAAAAGGGTGTTGGCTCCACGAAGAACGGCCGTGATTCCGAGTCCAAGAGACTGGGCGCCAAGAGAGCGGACGGGCAGTTCGTATTAGCCGGCAATATTCTTTACAGACAGCGCGGAACCAAGATTCATCCGGGCGTAAACGTAGGCCGCGGCGGAGATGATACATTATTTGCCAAGGTAGACGGTATTGTGAGATTTGAGAGAAAGGGAAGAGACAGAAAGCAGGTTTCTGTATACCCGAGAGCAATCAACGAATAATCCAGAAGGCTTCATACCCACCCGTATGAAGCCTTTTGCATTAACCGTTTGCAGGGCCTTTTCCCTGTGAGACGAGGAGGAGATTATGTTTGCCGACAGTGCAAAAATTTGGATCCGCTCCGGAAAGGGAGGGGACGGGCATGTGAGTTTCCGCCGCGAGCTCTATGTGGCCGCCGGAGGGCCGGATGGCGGAGACGGCGGGAGAGGCGGAGATATCATCTTTGAGGTGGACGACGGACTCAATACGCTGACCGATTTCCGGCATGTCCATAAATATGCAGCCGGGGACGGGGAACCGGGCGGCAAGCGCCGCTGCCATGGCGCGGACGGAAAAGACCTGGTGATCCGGGTTCCGGAGGGGACGGTTATCAAGGATTTCGAGAGCGGAAAGGTCATTGCCGACATGTCCGGCGATAACCGGCGCGAGATTATCTTAAAGGGCGGAAAAGGCGGCCTTGGAAATATGCACTTTGCCACTTCGACCATGCAGGTTCCGAAATATGCGCAGCCGGGGCAGGCCTCTAAGGAGCTCTGGCTGCAGCTTGAATTAAAGGTCATCGCGGATGTGGGGCTTGTGGGTTTTCCGAATGTGGGCAAATCGACGCTCATTTCCCGTGTCTCAAACGCAAAGCCGAAGATTGCCAACTACCATTTTACCACCCTGAACCCGCATCTGGGCGTTGTGGATATCGGAGAGGGACAGGGCTTTGTGATGGCTGATATCCCGGGGCTGATTGAGGGAGCCTCTCAGGGCGTGGGGCTGGGACATGCCTTTTTAAGGCATATTGAGCGGACCAGAGTCCTGATCCATGTGGTGGATGCGGCTTCCACAGAGGGCCGCGATCCGGTGGAAGATATACGGGCGGTAAACAGGGAACTTGAAGCCTATAACCCGGAGCTTTTAAAGCGCCCTCAGGTAATTGCCGCCAATAAGATGGATGCGGTCTATGATCCGGAGGCCGACAGCCCTGTCGCGCGCCTCAAAGAGGAATTTGAACCGGAGGGGATCCGTATTTTTCCGATCTCCGCCGTGTCAGGCCAGGGAGTAAAGGAGCTTCTGTACCATGTGCACGAGCTTTTGCAGAGCGCCCCGCAGACGCCGATCCGCTTCGAGAGAGAATTTGAATACCCCGAGGAGGCTGTTTCGCTCCCCTATACGGTGGAGCGCACAGACGGCGGCGTGTTTGTGGTTGAGGGGCCGAAGATTGAAAAGATGCTGGGCTATACGAACCTTGACTCAGAAAAAGGCTTCCGTTTCTTCCAAAATTTCCTTAAGACATCCGGGATTCTTAAGGAGCTGGAAAAGGCCGGGATTGAAGAGGGCGATACAGTGCGCATGTACGGGCTGGAATTCGATTATTACAAGTGATTTACAGGAAACAGGAGCAAACATTCATGACAAGCAAACAGAGAGCGTATTTAAAGGGCCTTGCGATGACAATGGAGCCGGTTCTGCAGATTGGAAAGTCGGGCGCAACCCCGGAGCTGACTTCTGCAGTTGCCGAAGCGCTGGAGGCCAGGGAGCTCATCAAGCTGGGCGTCCTGAAAAACTGCATCGACGGCGCGAATGAGCTGGCCGCTGTCCTTGCGGAAAGGACCCATTCCCAGGTGGTACAGGTGATTGGGAAGAAGATCGTCCTTTACAAACCGGCGAGGGAAGAGAAAAACAGAAAAATTGTATTGCCGCGATGAAAGGAGACGGGCTGGCTATGGACCGAATCGGGATATTGGGAGGAACCTTTGATCCCATTCATCTGGGGCATCTGATGCTGGGCAGGCAGGCATACGAGGAATATAAGCTGGATTCGATCTGGTTTATGCCGTCCAAGATCCCGCCTCACAAGCGGGATCACACCATCACGCGAGCCGACGCGCGCTGCGCCATGGTGGAAGCGGCGATCCGACCATATCCACACTTTGTCTTATCGGATTTTGAGTTAAAGCGCGCCGGAGGAAATACCTACACGGCTGATACGCTGCGCCTTTTGAAGGCCGCGTACCCGGATACGGAATTCTATTTTATCTTAGGCGCTGATTCGATCCGGGATATCGAAAAATGGTATTATCCGGAATATGTGCTGAAGGCTGTCACATTTTTAGCTGCGGAGAGGGAGTGTGAGGAGCAGAAGCGCTCCCTGGACCGGCAGATTGCATATCTGACCGGTAAATACAGCGCCCGGATCCTGCGGCTTCACTGTATGGAAATGGACGTGTCCTCAGCGCAGATCCGGGAGCGGCTGGCAGAAGGAGAGCCTGTGGATGAATTTCTGCCGCCGGAGGTCCTGTCCTATATCAACCGGACAGGGCTGTACCAAAAAGGGCCGCAGGGCAACCGTTCAGACAACGTAAACCGTCACGCCGCCGTTCACACGCCTCCTTACTAAGAGGGAGGTGTTAAAGAGACCGGATATGCGGGCACAAGACAGAAAAAGGGGCAGAGAGAATGATTGAAATCGATAGCATACGAAAGAAACTGGAGGCCAGACTCACGCCGGCCCGCTATGAGCATACGATCAGCGTATCGTTTACCTGTATGGCTCTGGCTATGAGATACGGGTATGATCTGGAAAAAGCGGAGCTGGCCGGGCTGCTTCACGACTGCGCGAAGCGCTATGATGATCACAAAATCATCAAAAAATGTGAAAAGCACGGCATTGCGCTCACAGACAGCGAGCTGCGCTCTCCGGCGGTGATCCACGCGAAGCTGGGAGCATTTCTGGCGGAGCGCAAATTCGGCGTATCGGATCCGGAGATTCTGTCTGCGATCGCCTGCCACACGACAGGCAAGCCGCAGATGGGGCTTTTAGACAAGATCCTGTACGTTGCCGATTATATTGAACCAAGGCGCGATAAAGCGCCGGGGCTGACAGATATGCGCCGGCTGGCCTTTGAGGAGCTGGACGAGGCGCTGTATCAGATCTTAAAGGGCACGCTGGCCTATTTGGAGCGAAGCGGCCATTTTGCGGACGAGATGACGCAGAAGGCGTTTGAAGCCTGTGAGGAGCTGCGCCGAGGGAAAGAGGAGCCGCTCGCTGAAAACGAGGACACGAAGGGAAAGGAGGACGCATCCGCTGATGATGGATCCAAAGGAATTAACAAAAACAGCCGTAAAGGCCATCGAAGAAAAAAAAGGAGAAAACATTAAAATCATCGATATCCGGAAGGTGTCGGTCCTGGCAGATTATTTTATAATCGCAGACGGAACGAATGCGAGCCAGGTTCAGGCCATGGCGGACAACGTGGAGGAGACGCTCGCAAAGGCCGGCTGCCCGTGCCGCCAGATAGAGGGATACCGCACCGCCAACTGGATATTAATGGACTATGGCGATATCATCGTCCATGTCTTCTCAAAGGAAGATCGCCTGTTCTATGATCTGGAGCGAATCTGGCGGGACGGAATCATGATTGATCGGCCGGAAAATCTGTAATCCACCGGATGATCGGCAGAGTTTATTTTTAGTTACAGGCGAACGCCGGGCAGCCGTTGAGCGCGGGCAGTTCGCCTGCAGCCGTTGGCAGAAGGTTGGCAGAAGAGGAGAGGAGCGGCGGTTCAGGTGTTTCAGACTGTTAAAAAGAGGCGGACGCCTGAGAGTTCCGGAGAGGAGCAAATCGATGCATGGATTAGGTACATTCATCAACTGTTTGGGAGTTCTGGGCGGTGGCGCTCTGGGGCTGTGCCTGAGAAAGGGACTGGCTGAGCGCTACCAGAGCAGCCTAATCACAGTCTGCGGGCTGTCCACCCTGTTTCTGGGGATCGCCGGGACACTGGAAGAGATGCTCGCCATCGAGGGCGGCGTTCTCGCCTCCCATAAGACTATGATGATTCTGTTTTCGCTTGCCCTTGGCGCGATAAGCGGCGAAGCGCTGGATATCGAAAAGCATATCGGGGAATTCGGACAGTGGGTCAAAATCCGGTCCGGAAGCGGGAATGACGCCTACTTTGTAGACGGTTTTGTCAGCGCCTCCCTGACCATCTGTATCGGCGCCATGGCGGTGGTCGGCTCTATCGAGGACGGCTTAAACGGCGATTTCTCCACGCTGGCCGCCAAGGCCGTCCTGGATCTGATCATCGTACTGGTTCTTACCTCATCGCTTGGCAAAGGATGCATCTTTGCTGTGATCCCCCTGGGACTGTTTCAGGGGAGCATCACACTTCTGGCCGGGGTCATCGAGCCTCTTCTCACCGCAGAGGCGGTTTCCAACCTGTCCCTGGTAGGCTCCATGCTGATCTTCTGCGTGGGCGTGAATCTGTTGTTTGACAAAAACATCCGGGTGGCAAACCTGCTTCCCTCGCTTGTCTTTGCCGTAGGAAGCGCCTTTATCCCGCTGCAGATTCTCAGATAAGCACAATGATGCCCCGAACAATAAATAAAGCGCAAAGAGGATCAGAACAATATACGCAGGTATCATTCAAGGAGGTAAAGTAAAAGTGATAACGCCGGATCCATGAATCCGGGTCGTGAACGTCAGGCGAACTACGCCATCATCCTGAACAGCCCAATCACCCGTCCGAGAATCCTCACCTGCTTCACCAGGATCGGCTCCATCGATGAATTCTCCGGTTGAAGGCGGATGTATCCGTCTTCCCTGAAAAATCGCTTTACCGTAGCCGAGTCATCCAGCAGGGCTACAACGATCTCACCGTTTTCAGCCGTGTCTGTCTGCGCCACAATCACGCGGTCGCCGCTTAGAATCCCGGCCTCAATCATGCTGTCGCCCTTTACAGTCAGCATAAAAGTCTCGCGGTTGGGGAGTATCTCCGCAGGGATCGGAAAATAGCTTTCAATATTTTCCTGCGCCAGAAGGGGCGCGCCCGCGGCGACGGTTCCGATCAGAGGGACATTCACCAGTTCCCGGCGCGCTAAGTTGAAGGTATCATCCGTAATCTCGATCGTGCGGGGCTTTGTCGGATCCCGGCGTATGTATCCGTTTCGCTCGAGCTGTTCCAGATGGGAGTGGACGGAAGAGGTCGATTTCAGTTTCACTGTCTCACAGATCTCCCGGACAGTCGGCGGATACCCCTTCTTTAAAATCATTTCTTTAATATATTCAAGAATTTCTCTCTGCTTATCGCTAATCTTTCCCTGTGCCATACAGCAGTTTCCTCCTTTCGATCCCGGTAAATAGATAGTGCTGTTATTATAGTAACATATGTTCTGGGAAAATGCAAACCTTTGTTCGTATTTTTTTGTTTTTTCTTGACAAACATACGTTCACAAGTTATAATACGTACAAACAAGAACGTGCGTTCTGAATAACTGCAGATGATGGGCAAAACAATCGCTATCCAGGCCGGCCGCATGATACCGGACAGCGATATACAAAAGGGAGACGATGGGGGAAGGCCATATGAAAAGGGAAGCATGTGATTTACTTTTTGCACGCCGGTCAATGCGATGCATTTTATGGGAACAAAGGCCGCAGGCGAACCAGCGGCATATTTGGATATCTGTCATGATTACATTGCTCTGTTTCTGCCTCAGTTTCATACCGCAAAAACCTGCACAGAAGCAGAGCTCTCCGTATAAAAAGTATTATACCAGCATCTGCCTGGAGGAGGGCGACACCTTATGGAGTATTGCTGTCCGCTACAATGTGCATTCAAATAAATCAACGGAAGAGTATGTCCGGGAACTGCGGCGGATGAACGGCCTGTCCGATGATACGATCCACGCGGGACATTACCTTACGGTTTCGTATTATCTGACCTCGCCGTAACCGTTCAGAGGTTATCCTAACCGTCTGGTACCATTTTCAGATAATCTCTGAAAGGCGGCGCCGTCAGGGCTGTATCGATCTCTCCGCCATATTCCCGGTGTGGAAATAAAGATACAGATGTGATATACTGTAAAAAACGGCTGGCAGATTTTGTCAGACGCGGGAACGATCATCGAAGGAGGAGAGTCGGATGAACATTGTATTTCATGAAAAGACAGGAATATTTCATTTATTCAATGATTATGTCAGCTACATTATGGTGATTCTGCCGAACCGGCAGATGGGGCAGCTCTATTTTGGGCGCAGGATCCATGACAGGGAGGATTTTGGCCATCTTCTGGAGCTGCGTTCCAGAGTGATGAGCTCCTGTGTCTTTGAAGGGGACAAGTCGTTTTCCCTGGAGCATGTCAGGCAGGAATACGGCGTGTATGGAACAACAGATTACCGCCAGCCGGCAGTGGAGATCCTGCAGGAGAACGGCAGCCGGCTATCGGATTTCCAGTATGAAGGGCATACGGTTACGCCCGGAAAGCCGGCGCTTGAAGGACTTCCCGCAACCTATACGGAATCGGACGGGGAAGCAGAGACGCTTACCATAAGGCTGCGCGATCCCCTGACAGGCGTTCTGCTGTGCCTTTCTTATACGCTGTTTGCGCAGGACGGTATCCTCGCCCGCAGCGCGCGCCTGTATAATGGCGGGAAAGCGGCGGTTCATCTGACAACGGCCATGAGCCTTTGTATGGATCTGCCTGATTTTAATTATGAGATGCTCCAGTTGTCCGGAGCGTGGTCCAGGGAACGCCATATCCGCTGCCGCCGCCTGGAATATGGCATTCAGTCCGTCGGCAGCCTCAGAGGGCATTCCTCGCATGAACATAACCCCTTTATTGTGCTCAAACGCCCCGGCACGGATGAATTACAGGGAGAGGCGATTGGGTTCAGCCTGATATACAGCGGAAACTTTTTAGCGCAGGCAGAGGTGGACAATCATGATACGCTCCGTGTCCTGCTTGGCATCCATCCCCAGGGCTTTGACTGGAAGCTGGAGCCGGGAGAGAGTTTCCAGACGCCGGAGGCTGTTATGGTATACTCTGCCGGAGGTTTAAACGCGATGAGCCAGAGCTTTCACCGCCTATATCAGAGACGCCTGGCCCGGGGATATTGGAGAGATCGGCCGCGGCCGGTGCTTATCAATAACTGGGAAGCGACTTATTTCGATTTTACCCATCAGGGCCTTCTGGAGATAGCAAAAAAGGCGAGGGATTGCGGCGTAGAGCTGTTTGTGCTTGACGACGGCTGGTTTGGTCAAAGGACGAACGACAGGGCCGGCCTGGGCGACTGGGTTCCCAACCTCTCGCGCCTGCCGGAAGGGATCGCCGGGCTGGCAGAGCAGATCGAGGCGCTGGGCTTGAAATTCGGCCTCTGGTTTGAGCCGGAGATGGTGAATCTGGATTCTGATTTATACCGCGGACACCCGGACTGGATGATCCACACGCCGGGGCGTACCGTTTCCCATGGGCGCTATCAGTATGTCCTGGATTTCTCGCGAAAAGAAGTCGTGGACTGCATTTATCAGATGATGGCAAAGCTTCTGAGAGAGGCGAAGATTTCCTATATTAAGTGGGATATGAACCGCAGTATCAGCGAGTGCTACAGCGCCGCCCTGCCGCCGGATCGCCAGGGAGAGGTGTTCCACCGCTATATTTTGGGTGTCTATGCGCTGTACGAGCGCCTGACAACGGAATTTCCGCATGTCCTGTTTGAGTCATGCGCCAGCGGCGGCGCGCGCTTTGATCCGGGAATCCTGTACTATGCGCCACAGGGATGGGCCAGCGATGATTCCGACGCCGTGGAGCGCCTAAAAATCCAGTACGGAACCTCGCTCTGTTATCCGATAAGCTCCATCGGAAGCCATGTCTCGGCATCCCCGAATCATCAGCTTTTCCGCTCGACGCCGCTCTATACGAGGGCAAATGTGGCCTGCTTCGGGACCTTTGGGTACGAGCTGGATCTGAATCGCCTTACAGAAGAAGAGCAGGGGGAGGTAAAGGAACAGATTCGCTTTATGAAGCAGTACCGGAAGCTTCTGCAGTTTGGCACGTTTTACCGGCTGAAAAGCCCGTTTGAGGGCAATATCACGGTGTGGATGACCGTGAGCAGCAACCAGCGCGAAGCGATTGTGGGATGGTACCGCGTTTTAAACGGCGTCAATCTGCCATACGGCCGTGTGCGCCTTGCCGGGCTGGATCCGGATCTCTGTTATGAGATTGTAAACGAAGCGGGAGAGAGGGGAGGAAAGCGCAGAGGCTATTATGGGGATGAGCTTATGAATGTGGGCCTCATCACAAGCGACGCATCGTCCGGGGAGAGCGCTCCGGGCCAGCGCCATTCCTGTGATTTTGATTCCAGACTTTTTATACTGAAGGCCCGTACAGCATTCATTTCATAAATCACGAAGCGAACAGCGGGACATACGGCCGGGCGGAGCGCAAAAAGACATTTCAGGGATTTGACTCCCGCAGA
Organism: Clostridiaceae bacterium; assembly: GCA_910575795.1. Classification (GTDB taxonomy): domain Bacteria; phylum Bacillota; class Clostridia; order Lachnospirales; family Lachnospiraceae; genus Otoolea; species Otoolea muris. Next base: position 223,237 of record CAJTGE010000004.1, read on the forward strand.
CGCACCTTATTTCTGGCGCTCCGCCTGCGTTCATCCTCCAGGGCGGCGTAATGCTTTTTCGTTGTATTGACATCCGAGTGCCCCAGCACATCTGCGACCAGATAGATATCGCCGGTTTCGCGGTAGAGATTGGTTCCATATGTGCTGCGGAGCTTGTGAGGCGTGATTTTTTTGAGAGGGGTCACGAGCCGGGCATATTTTTTTACCAGATTTTCGACGCTTCGCACATTTAAGCGTTTCCGCTGGAGAGAGAGGAACAGCGCGTCCTCATGGCCGGGCTCGGGCGTGATATGCTTTCGTTCCTCCAAATAATCGAGCAGCGCGTCCTCAACCTCAGCGCCGAAATAGACGATGACCTCCTTGCCCCCCTTGCGGTGGATCCGCATTCCTCCTGTATTAAAATCAATATCGTCCAGATTCAGCCCGACGCATTCCGATACGCGGATTCCGGTTCCCAGAAGAAGCGTCATGAGGGCCAGATCGCGGATCCTTGTCTTTGCGTGGTAGCTTTTTTGCTTTTCTGTCAGGCTGTCTCCGTCCTCCACCTGATCCAAAAGCTTTGCGACCTCGTCCACCTCCAGGCGTATGATCTCCTTTTCATGCATCTTGGGGAGCCCGAGCAGGGCGGCCGGATTATTTTTGATCCGCTCCCTCCTGTAAAAATAGTTGTAAAAGCTTTTCAGGGAAGAGACTTTCCGCATAATGCCGCGCTCTGTATTGGTGAGATCCTCCCGGCTTTCGGTGGAGTAGCACTTCAGGAATTCCATATATTCTTCCAGATCCATTAACTGGAGCTCGTCCAGAACAGTGAGAGAGAAGTCCTTATTTTCATATGCTGCAAACACAGGGTTGGTTTTCTTTAAAAACTCAAAAAACGTCTTTAAATCATATGCGTATGCGATTCGCGTGCGCGAAGAGGTCCGCGGCTCGATCCCGCGGAAAAAATCGGCGCAAAACGGGGGGAGCTCCTTCATCATCTGACGTAAACGCTTTGTATTTTCAATATTTTCCTGCTCATGATAGGATAGGTTTCCCATAATCAATTTCTCCTTTCTTCAGGGGCCGTCCGTAACAGTTTAAGTTATCTGAACTGTTACGGCCATCCCGCGATGCCGCCGCTTGTGATCGCGTGAAACAGGCGATCCTTGACGCCGGGCGCTTTTGTATGCAGTTCCTTTGCTAAATTTTTAACAAATTCCCGTTTCGTCTTTCCGTCGACCGGACAGGGATTTTTGCATACAGGGAGATGGTATTTATTCTGAAAGCCAATCACATCCGTTTCCTGCACATATAACAGCGGCCGGATAACAGTCAGCCCGGTCCGATCCAGAAAGGTTTTAGGGGAAAAGGAATAAAAGCGTCCTTCGTAGATCAGGGACAGAAGCATGGTTTCAATCAGATCATCCCGGTGATGCGCGTAAGCGATCTTATTACAGCCCATGTCCAGGGCAGCGCGGTTTAAAGCGCCTTTGCGCAGCTTTGCACAGAGCGCGCAGGGATTCGATTCGCGGCGCGATTCAAAAAGAATGGTTCCAATTTTCGTCGGAACCGTGACATATTCCAGGGACCATTCGCGGCAAAGCGAACGCACCGGGGTCAGATCGAAATTTCCAAAGCCCAGATCAACCGTCACCGCACAAAGGTCAAACGGTTTTGGATAGAAACGCTTCAATTCGTGCAATGCATATAACAGGGTCAGGCTGTCCTTGCCACCCGAAACGCCGACGGCAATCTTATCGCCGGACTCAATCAGGGCATAGTCATCAACGGCCTGGCGCGTCAGGCTCAGTAAACGCTGCATTTTCATAATCAAACTCCCGATCAGATGAAGCGATTCCCGAATAGCGTATCCGGGACATGATTCATCCGTTTTATTATATTTGTCATGCTGTATATCCTATTTATCACGCTATAATAAAGGATTAAAGGATGGAAGAGAGCGTATGCAACCCCGGGCTCTATACAGATTCAACTATTCGTGAAAGTCTAGTTTATCGAATAGTTAGCGGTTTTTTCCCTTATAACTTCCATTGCCATATAGTTTATAACTTTTTGGGCGGTTTGTCCAGATAAATAAAGAAAGCTGTGGTTTTATGAGGTTCCAGGCTGATTACTGCTTTTTTTTGAAGGGCCTGTTTTTTGCGGCCTGCATGGTCTTTTTGATAACTTTGTTCCGCCCCTCCGTCGTGTTTGCGGAGGTTGGAACGCCTTCGGATGCCTCTGCATCTGAAAAGGCATACCAGGACGCTTACCGGGATGCCTGGCAGGAAGCCTATGGGGATGCTTATGAAATGCTTATGGACGACATGTATTCTGACTACGCTGACATGGGGGCTGAGGAAGCTGTGCTTGCGGATTTGGGGCTTACGCTCTCAGAATGCAGGGATTTCATGGAAGCCTGCATGTATCTTTCGGTTGTGGGCGTGGTTCTCCTTGCTATTTTGATTGGCTGCCTCTGCTCTTCCATTTTCAGCCATTTCCTGCGGTGGACAAGGTGAGGTTTCTGAGGTGGAAAAATGAGGATACAGGATATTACGGATTTGGTTCCGCAGTTTGTAGGCGTTGGTTTCCTGCTTGGCTGCATCCCTCTTCTTATGGGGCTGGGCATCCATGCGGTAATCAATATATTTAAAAAAATCTAAAGAAAGGGGCGTTGTTATGAAAAAGACTCTGAAAAGGGCTCCCGCGGTTTTCCTCCCGGTTGTTGCAGTTGCCGCCAATGGCATCACGGCCTTTGCGGCCGAAACTGGCGGTTCGTCCCCGGTGGATGATACGGCCGCTTCCATGATTTCCGGCATTACGGGTATGGTGTCTTCTGTTTCTTCTGCAATCGGGCAGGTTATCCCGCATGCGCTTAATATTGTTATGGCCGTCTTAATCATTGTGAACGTCCTTTTGGTTTTTTGGGCGTATCAGGTGTAGCCCAGCAAACTAAAGTTCCTGTCTCCCGCACAAAAACGTCAAATTAAAATCTCAGGTTTCAAATACTGTCTGTAAGAGCGTGCTGTAGGATGCGGCACGTTTCCCTCTTGACCATCCCATGCCATTCCGATATATAGTAAACGACATAAATATTTTCTATTTACTTTTCAGATATCCCTTAGTAAAATAATACTGAGGTGATAGCATGAATGTTAGAAAGTTTAAATCGGACAAAAACGCTTTAATAGCAGAAGGCAATCGGATCGTTTCGTCTTCAGATGATGCCAAATTCATAAGAAAAGTAACTATTGTTAATCTCCTGCTCCGCGGTGTGAACGCTAAATCGCTTGCCGATGCCTCTGGCGAAACCGACCGGACTCTTTCTAACTGGGTCAGATCTGTTGATGAGTATGGGTTTGAGGCTCTCCGTCCACGCAAACAGCCTGGGCGTCCGCAATCCCTTACTAATTCCCAAAAAGAAAATATTAAAGTCGTCGTAACTTCTGACCCAAATGCTTTTGGATATACTGTCTGGGATGGGCCATCCTTATCGGACTATATTGCTTCGCAATATGATATCTCTCTATGTGTAAGGCAATGCCAGCGGCTACTGCATGAACTGGGATTCTCTTTGATACGCCCACAGACATTTCCTTCCAAAGGCAATGAAGAGAACCCATTGC
>CAJTGE010000005.1:0-157378 GCA_910575795.1 Clostridiaceae bacterium
TATACCCAGGAGCGTCCGTACAAAGGTGATGTCATCAAAGATAAACGCCGGATGTACATCCATTACTATTACAGCATTGAAAATGGTGCTGACGATGAGCAGGCATTCGATAAACGAATTGCCAGCCTTTGCAAAGAACTGTCAGAAGGCAAATATGTTGAAAGCCATAAAAAGGCCTATGACCAGTTCTTTGAAGTAAAGACAACCCCCAAGAGGGGACGTCAGGTTTATTATAAAGAAGATGCCATCAAAGAGGCGCGTCGTTACTTTGGCTACTTTGCTTTGATTACCAATGAAAAAATGGATGCCTTTACAGCCTTGCATCTGTACAGGATGAAAGATGTTGTAGAGAAAGCCTTTGGTAATCTGAAAGAACGACTTAATATGCGGAGGCTTCTGGTGTCATCTGAAAAAGGTCTTGATGGTAAAATCTTTACAGAGTTTGTTGCATTAATTCTGATATCTCATCTTGACCATAAGATGAAAAAATCAGATTTATATAAAAACTACACTCTGCATCAGTTGCTTGACGAGCTTGATGTGATTGAGTGCTTTGAAGATGCAAACCATTCCTTAAGGATTGGAGAACTTCTCAATAAGCAGGCAAAAATATATGAGGCTCTCGGAGTGAAGGTACCAACCTCGTCATGTTAACTCCGAGAATCCAGGTTTGATGCTGGTTTTCGTGTTCATTTTCTATTCTGCCCATAAACGGTTAGCCGCCGGTAAAGCGGCTTTCTTTATTGGCTTCCCTTCTTTTACCGTCATTCGGTTTCAAAGGGAATAGGTTCGCCACCATATTGGTCAATATATTTCTGCGATTCTCTCCAAAAGCCTTTCTGTCCTATGAATTCCTCCAGGTAAAATAGTTTTCTTTCCAGTTCTCGCACCCGATCTTTTAATATTTCAGCCGTGTATTCTTCTTTCTCGTTGTCTTCCTCCGTCCATCCATAGTAATCCAATACGTATTTTCTTGCTTCTTCACTCCCCATGCCGGCTGTCGCTTTACGCAATGCTTCTTCCTCTCTGTAGATGTTAGGAAAATCAATCGGCCTGTTCCCGTCTCCAACAGCACAACGTGTATTCTCATGTACACTATATCATACTTCTGCCCATGCATGGAGCTCCCTACGCTCTTCTCCGGTTATAGATGTTATTTTTTCATATTCCTTTAATTCCCGCTTCAGAAACCGTTTTCGCTCCTTACTGCCCTGAATTCTGTCACCTTTCTGATTGCTTTATCCCCCGCTTTAGTTATTGCCATCTGTATGGTTGTTATGCACCAAATACCTATGCATAAGAACCATACAGACGGCATTGTGGCAGTCAAGGGATAAAGGGCGCTGCTGCTGTAATTTACAGTCGGATACGTTTCTGCGCGTCAGGCAATCCTGTCCCTGTCGCCAAATTCAATCACAAACTGCCCCTCGCCCCAGTTACGATATGACATGGATCATTTCTTAAATAATGTCCCTGGTAGACAAATCACAGTATTATCGAATCTATTATGCATTATATAAAAATGGATGTGTCGAATAATCTGTGATGATTTACACAGATTATTTTACACACCTTTTAACCAGAAAATTGATAATATAAAGCGAAAATCAATAACAACACTTTACGTGACAAATTTTTATTAGAGGAGCATGATTTCCAACAGACACATAGTTTTTAATGCTCAGAATTAACTCCTTGCTGAATTTTACAGTTCAGTTTCATTTACTCATAAAAAAGTTGCCCTGCCAATAATCAAGACTGCTGACAGGGCAACTTAACCAGACATATTCTTAATTTGCAGGATAGAATAAATTACTATAGTAGATCATACATTTTAGAAAGAACGCTGTAATTCCTTTAAAAATAAGGAATTACAGCGTTCCTTTTATTATAGTAATTTCAAAGACGGGATTATACTACTCCATTCATTTTACTTCAATACCAAGTACAGAAAGGTCTACATCAATGCTTTCCGAAACTGCTTTTGACACAGAAGATTCTGATGTATGAGTAAGCCTCTTCCAACCACCCACCAACTTATCACCACTCTTTATATAGGTATAGGTATTGTCATACAGATTGATCTCCGGAAGTTCGACAGCATCAAAAACATCTTCTTCGGTTATTGAAGAATCCTTATCAACATAAACTGTGTCTACATAATCGCCCTTGAATTTTATCATAATCCCATCGCCAAGATCTTCAATATCATATTTCTTTGTTTTGGATTTCTGAATCTTGCCCTTGTTATTTACAAGATATGTTTTTTCACCTACAAAGAATAATTTGTAATCATCATCTGCTTCCAGTCTCTTACCGTTAAAATACAGATAGTTATCCTTTACGCCGGTTACACCTTCGCCATTTCTGCCATTCTTGGTATTGAAATAGTATGTGAAATCGTCGTTATCTTCTTCAACGCCCGATACCTTTCCGGTCTTCATATATCCATTTTCATCAAAGTAATAGAAACCGCCAGTGGAACGGATGTACTGTAATCCTGTCTGCATACGGCCTTTTTCGTCAAAGCAGAAATACTTGTTATTGCTTGCTTTCACTTTAATCTTGGCTCTGTAGATACGCGTATGATCATCATCTTCTACACCTGCAAAATCAGTACCATCCGCTTTCTTTGCTTCGCCGTCGCTGAAATAGTACCAGTCGGTATCATTGTCTGTTCCAACATCCTCAGAACCATCGATCTCATACCAGCCGTCTGCTCTCCAGCCCTCTTCCACCTGGTTCATGTAAAGCATATCCTCGATTTTCGCTTCACCAGGTGTTGCATTTCCGTCAAGGCTTGCATTAAGGCTTGCACCGGAACCAACCTTTACCTTGGCATTATTAATCCATTCATACAACATCTGGCCATGCTCATTGAAGTAGTAATATTTACCATTTACTTTCTTCTTTTTAGCATCCTTGTAAAGCTTGCCATTGCTTCCGAAGTAGTACCAGCCTTCCTCGTCGCAGATGCCGCACTCATCATCACATCCTGTGATATCATCATCATCATCCGGTTTTGCAAGCCATAACCACTGGTTCTGAGCTCTCCAGCCCTCATCCTCGCCATTCAGATAATAGATATCACCGTCTTCTTCATACCAGCCATCCAGCATTTCACCGTCTTCGTTGAAGTAGTAGGTTTTGCCGTTGATTTTTTTATCTTCAGTTGTCTTCTTACCCTTGCTGCCAAAATAATACCAGTGCTCGCCGTCCTCATCCGGGTCAGAGACATCCTCATCGGCAATTGTCTTAGCCCACTGGTTCACCAGCATAGCGCCGTCAGCGCCAACATAATACTCGTCATCCACCCAGGAATCCGTCAGCATATCGCCGTCATCATCCAGATAGAACCACTTAGCGCCGTCTTTTCTCCACTCGCCGGTCACCATCTCATCATCTTTGTCATAATAGTGCCAAACCCCAGCATCATCTTTCTCCCAACCAGCGGCGAAAGAAGTCATGGAAGCACCCATCGCGAGCAAAGCCGCCGCGGATAAAACCGCAACTAATTTTGTCTGCTTTCTCATAATAATGCACTCTCCTTTTTTCCTTTTGAACTGCTCTTTTTTCCCGAAATTCCTTAACTTTTAACGGCCTTACCCTACTTCGGATATGGGGGATCCGGATTTGCGCGTTTTATTTGGGAAAATATTGTACATTGACGAGAAATCGGCTATACTTTCAGTATAAAGATGCATCTGGAGACTCGGTTACAGAGAGGAGGTATATTTTGAATTACCTGAATACAAACCGTCCGCTGCTCCTGTTTCGGCAGACACTGAATGACGAACTTTATGTAGACAAAAGCCTGATGATCGACAGCATATCAAAGTGTATAAACAATGCTGCCAGAAAATATATCTGTATCACAAGGCCAAGGCGATTCGGCAAGACAGTGAATGCCAATATGCTGGGGGCATATTATACAAAAGGATATAACAGCCATGATATATTCAAAGATTTGCAGGTCTCACAGTCAAATTTATATGAGGAACATTTAAACCAGCACAATGTAATATATATTGATTTTAGTCAAATGCCTGATATTTGTGAATCCTATCAGGATTATATTAAAAGTATACGAAAAAAGATATACAGGGATTTATACGCCGCCTTCCCGGAAGTGGATAAAGATGGATATGATAGCTTGAATGATTTGCTTTTGACTACCCACTCGTCGTTTATTTTTATCCTGGATGAGTGGGATTCCATTTTTTACAGGGGTTTTATGACATCTGGAGATAAGAACGAATACCTCCGATTTTTAAAAAACCTTCTTAAGGATCAGCCATATGTGGAACTGGCTTATATGACGGGCGTCCTCCCCATAGCCAAATATTCCAGCGGCTCCGAATTAAACATGTTCGATGAATTTAATTTTATGAACGACAACATATTCGACCAGTATTTTGGCTTCAGCGATGCAGAAGTAAAAGCGCTGTGCATACAGCACCCGGCAGTTCCATTTTCTGAAGTTAAGAAATGGTATGACGGATACCATAAACATGACGGGAGCAGTTTATTCAACCCGCGCTCTGTAAGTAAGGCGCTGACCCGGGGGATCTGTTTAAATTATTGGACGGAAACAGGCCCAATGGATGAAATCGCGGACTGTATTGAACATAACGTGGATGAAGTACGGGAAGATATTGTAAAGATGGTGGCCGGAATCCCGGTGGAAGTTGACCTGCAGGGCTACAGCGCTGCGGAACTCCGGTTAAATACACGGGATGAAATTCTTTCCGCCATGGTGGTTTACGGGTTTCTGTCGTATTATAAGGGCAGACTTTCTATCCCGAACTATGAGCTGATGGAAAAATACCAGCATGTTCTGTCACGCAGCAGTATGGGCGCAGTCAAAGAAATCGTTGACCGTTCCAGGGATATGCTGGAGGCTACCCTCCAGTGCAATGAGGAGCGTGTTTCCCAGCTCCTGGAAAAGGTACATGACGCGGAAATCCCCTTTCTGACATACAACGATGAGAATTCCCTGTCCTGTGTGATTACCCTGTGCTATTTATACGCAAGAAAATTCTATAACATATTACGAGAGGAAAAAAGCGGGAAAGGTTACTGCGACTACCTGTTCCTGCCCAAAGAATCAGGTTATCCGCCGATTATACTGGAACTGAAAGTGGGAAAATCGGCGGAGGAAGCAATCGAACAGATAAAAGCAAAAAATTATCTGCAGCGTGCCGAACCATATAGAAAAGCTCTCCTTGTGGGAATAAGCTACGATAAAGAAAAGCGCCACCAGTGCAAAATAGAAAAATATTCATTTCCAGACAAATAGAACGATTTCTGAAAAAGAACCATATTTTCCACTCAGAAACAGCAGGCTGAAAACAGAATTTTCCCATAAAGATATCATCTGTTTTCCGCCTGTTTTTGTGAATAAAAATACTGTAAACTGCACCTCCGGATCACAGAAAATCCCCTGAAATCTCCATATGTTCCGCCCATAAACAGCAAATCCGGATCCCCCATATCCGAAGTAGGGTAAGGCCGTTAAAAGTTAAGGAATTTCGGGAAAAAAGAGCAGTTCAAAAGGAAAAAAGGAGAGTGCATTATTATGAGAAAGCAGACAAAATTAGTTGCGGTTCTTTCCGCGGCGGCTTTGCTCGCGATGGGTGCTTCCATGACTTCTTTCGCCGCTGGTTGGGAGAAAGATGACGCTGGGGTTTGGCACTATTATGACCGCGATGACGATATGGTAACCGATGAGTGGAGAAAGGATGGCGGCAAGTGGTTCTATCTCGATGACGATGGCGACATGCTGTATGACTCCTGGGTGGATGATGAGTATTATGTAGGCGATGACGGGGCCATGCTGATCAATCAGTGGAAGAAAACCCTGGCTGATGAGGACGTCAATGACCCGGACGAAGAAGGCGAGCATTGGTATTACTTTGGAAGTAAAGGAAAGAAGACGGTTGATACCTTAAAAAAGATCAATGGGAAAACCTACTACTTCGATGAAGACGGAGAAATGGAATACGGCTGGTATACCAAAAACAATGATGTCTTCTATCTTGGCGATGAGGATGACGGCGCAAGGGTTGAAAATGCCTGGCGCTGGCTGACAAATCCCAGCCAGGAGGATGAGGATCATGATGCGGCCGCAGCGTTCCTTGGCTGTACAGATTCCAGCAGCGACGGCTGTGACGAAGAGGGATGGTACTGGTTCGGCACAGGCGGAAAGATGGCAAGAGACGCCGATAAGAAGAAAGTTAATGGAAAATATTATTATTTCAATAAGCATGGCCAGATGCTGTATGAGTGGATTAATGACCAGAAAGTCAGCGGCGTAGCCCCGGCAACCCCGACCAATGCAAAGCTTGATGGCAGTATCCCCGCAGCGAGCGCCGGTTCCGCATACATTGACAGCATGATTTATACAAACGAAGTAGAGGACGGCTCCAGGGTAGACGGCTGGTATCAGATTGACGGTTCCAAAGATACAGGTAAGGATACCGATACAGACTGGTATTTCTTTAAAGACGGAAGGGCAAAGAAAGCATCAAGGACTGCCACGGATTACAGGGTAAATAATGACGACGGCCCGGTATATGTAGCACGCATCAAAGTAACCAGCCCGAAGGGCGGCAAAGAATATTTTGCATTTAACGAATATGGCCAGATGCAGACCGGATTACAGTATGTTCCGGCTGAAAGAGGATTCTATTACTTTGACAGCAACGGATACCCGGTAACCGGAAAGGTAATCAATGTAGAGTGTGACGACGATACCTATGAGTTCTATTTTAATAAGAACAATGGTGCAAATGCCAAAGGCCTTAACGGCGAAAAGAGCGGTTACCTTTACTTCAATGGTAAGAAATTAGTAGCCGATGATGATTACAGACTCTATTACTACAATGGGGATGTATATCTTGTAAATACGAAGGGCAAAATCCAGAAGACCAACAGGAAATATGATATTGAGAATTCCGGTATTGAGCATGATAAGGTTGATGTGACCTTCAGAAACAATGGTACTGTAAAAGACATTTCCTATGAGAACGGAAGCGGTACCATAACATTGAATGATGCAGGTTTAATCTATAACACGTTATTGGAAACAAGCAATGGATCTTCATTTAACTGTGATGCGGAAGGCAAGTATTCCGAGAAATATGTAAATATTCCGTACATCCAGCTTTATGACGATGATGTCTATACTTATGATTTCAGGAATGTAACAGTTAGTAACAACACGCTCAATCTGAACGGTGTATCTGAAAAGTGGTTTGATGTAAATGTTTCTAATACAGGAACATGGAGATAACTGAATTAAATTCAATGTTATAATTGAATAAATAGAGAGTAAGTGAGGATATTTCTGCCTGATTTCGGAAATATCCTCATTTTTATAGTGTATAGTATTTATAAACTATTATATACTTATCTTGATGTGGAAAGCAATGGACTTACAGATGCGAAAGGTACCAACGATAAAAACCGAATAGATATTAATCAGGTTCTTCAGGGTAGTGTAAAATAATTTGTGTCTTTGGAAAAAATACCTCTTTTTTGATAAGAATCAAGATATGGCAATTCTGATCAAAAAGGAGGATTTTTATGTCAGCAACAAAACAACAAATACGACAGATTATTGCAGATAACAACCTTAACAGCGTGGCTGATGTTTACAGCCTGCTAAAGGACAGCTTTAATGATATCCTTCAGGAGCTTATGGAGGCGGAGCTGGATGCATCCTTTGGCTACGAAAAAATCAGAAAATGGTGTTCTCACATCCAACAAACGCAACGGATATTTTTCCAAAACATTGAAGAGCCAGTATGGCGAATTCCAGATCAATGTCCCAAGAGACCGTGAAGGAGAATTCGAGCCAAAGCTTATTCCCAAATACCAGAGGGACATCTCCGGCATTGAAGAAAAAGTGATTTCCCTTTATGCAAGAGGTATGAGCACAAGGGATATCCATGACCAGATACAGGAGCTTTACGGGATGGAACTGTCCGCTGAAATGGTCAGTAAGATAACAGACAGAATCCTGCCGGAAACCAAAGAATGGCAGTCACACCCATTAAATGCGGTCTACCCGTTTGTATTCATGGACTGTATCCATTACAAGGTCAGGGAAGACGGACGCATCCTCAGTCGTGCCGCTTACATGGTTCTTGGAATCATAGCAGACGGCTGCAAAGATATCTGTAGTATCACAGTGGGCGCCAACGAGACCGGTAAATTCTGGCTTGGGATGTTAAATGACCTGAAAAACCGCGGTGTGGAGGATGTGCTGTTCTTCTGCGTGGACGGGCTTGCGGGATTTAAGGAAGCTATAGGGGCAGTATATCCTCAGGCCCAGATACAGCGGTGTGTTACCATATGATGCGCAATTCTTTCAAATATGTCAATTACAGTGATCGGAAGAAGTTTTCTTCTGACTTTAAAGCCGTGTATCATTCTCCAAATGAGTTATCTGCACTGTCTGAACTGGAAAAGATCAAGGAGAAATGGGGAAAGAAATACCTCTATGCGGTCAGTAACTGGGAAAAAAACTGGGAGGATGTCCGTTCCTTCTTCCAGTTTTCCGATGATATCCGGCGCATCATATATACTACAAACATCATAGAAGGACTTAACCGCCAGTACTGGAAAGTAACCAAGACAAAAAGCGTATTCCCAAGCGATAGCTCTTTGGAAAAAATGCTGTATCCTGCCAGTGGAAACATAATCAAGAAGTGGACACAGCGTTACCGGAACTGGGATCAGGTGCTTAACCAGATTATTGTTCTTTATAGAGACAGGATCGCCGGTAGCTATAAAAAAGCTGGAACAGCATATCATATCAAGAATGTCCCGGCCTTATTCCATCGGCATTAGCAGTATTGCCAGGAATATCCAGCCTTATTTCGGAGGCCGGGTGGCAGCGCCCACAAAATATTTCCCTTCTGCTGATGCCTGATTGGTTTGCAAAAAATCTGATATATGTGTATAGAAACAGATAAACGGGCAATACTATTATCAGAAAAGAAATCCACTTTGTTCGACAACAAATTTTTACATATCTGATTCCTACCAACAAAGATTTTTCACCTGTAGACACAAGATTTTTTACAGTCTGAAAATTAAATTTATAAAAATACTTGTATAACGACAACCGGGCTAATAGCATACAACAAAATATTGTGAAATAATAATACCGTCCAACAATCTTAATTTGATTATTGGACGGCATTACTATTTGTATTAACGATGTCTCATTTAGTATATGGAAAATACAATATATCAAAAATCCTTATACTGTATCAACCAATATTCTGCTTGGGAAGTTAATAAACTATTCCCCAAATTAATGTTTCACTTATTATTGTGTACTACTACTGGTACAAGATTCTCATCATAAATTAAAATATGCGGTACCCAGATTACCTCTTCTTTTGCCAATTCCATAACAGTCGCCGGAACTGTTAAATCAATGCTGGCTCCGTTCTTTTCTTCAGAAAGACTCTTTACCTTATTGTTTTTGATGTCAACATAAATGTCATCACCAGACACACTGTCTAATGCATACTTCTTTGGAGTTTTCTGGACTTTGCCCTTGCTGTTTACAAGGTAAATCTGATCTCCGCCTAACCAATACAACGCGTAATCGTCATCAGCTTCTACTCTCTTACCGTTCCAGTAAAGGTAACCGTCCTTAATTGCGCTTATACCTCTTCCGTTTCCATTGTTTTTGGTTTCAAAGTAATAAGTATAAGCGTCATCATCTGCTTCTTCAACGTCAGCAACCTTTCCGGTCTTCATATAACCATTATCGTCAAAGTAATAGAAATAGCCGTTGATCAACTGCAAGCCTGTCTGCATCTGTCCTAATTCATTGAAGCAGAAATATTTGCCATCACATTTAATTCTTGCCCTGTATACAAGAGCGCCATCATCTGTAACAACGGTGCCATCTACTTTAACCAAATCATTAGAATCAGCCTTTTTAGCTTTACCATCCTTGAAGAAATACCATTCGGTGTCTTCATCAGCTCCTGCATCTTCCGAGCCTGCAATCTCATACCAGCCATCAGTTCTGGAACCATCCTCAACCTGATTTGCATACCGCATATCTTCTACGGTATTGCTGTCAAATTCCTGCAGTGCGTCTGAACCGGATGCCTTTTCTACTTCGCTGCGGCTGGCTGCTATATTTTCACTTCCATCGCTTGTATTGCCATCCTTTGTGTTGATCCACTCATACAACATCTGGCCGTGTGCGTTAAAGAAATAGTGTTTTCCATTAATAGTTTTCTTCTTTTTATTATCACTATATCTTTTTCCGTCAGAGCCAAACCAGTACCAGCCTTCATCATCGCAGCCAATCGTACAGTCATCATCAGACCATTCGTCGTCTTCCGCATCTTCGTCTGTCGGGCGCTCTAACCATAACCACTGGTTCTCAGCTCTCCAGCCTTCGTCCTCTTCACCTAAATAGTAAACATCACCGCTTTCGGTTTCATACCAGCCGTCTCTCATCTCTCCGTCTTCATTGAAGAAATAAGTTTTACCGCCGATCTTCTTCTTATCATTGCTGATTTTCTTACCCTTGCTTCCAAAATAGAACCAATGATCGCCATCCTCGTCCGGATCGTCCACTGCATCTTCAGAAGCGGTCTTCGCCCACTGGTTTACCAGCATCGCGCCGTCAGCGCCAACATAATACTCGTCATCTACCCAGGCATCCGTCAGCATATCGCCGTCATCATCCAGATAGAACCACTTAGCGCCGTCTTTTCTCCACTCGCCGGTCACCATCTCATCATCTTTGTCATAATAGTGCCAAACCCCAGCGTCATCTTTCTCCCAACCAGCGGCGAAAGAAGTCATGGAAGCACCCATCGCGAGCAAAGCCGCCGCGGAAAGAACCGCAACTAATTTTGTCTGCTTTCTCATAATAATGCACTCTCCTTTTTTCCTTTTGAACTGCTCTTTTTTCCCGAAATTCCTTAACTTTTAACGGCCTTACCCTACTTCGGATATGGGGGAATAACATTACTTGATGACATATGCAGATTAAACCAAATATTCATACAGAAAGCGAAAAAACAGAAAGCAATAAACAGAAAAAAGAAAAAAGAAGAGGGCATAAGAATACAAACGGCCTCAATAACGCTCCTCCCCAAGCAATTAAGCGCAAAAGCACCCCCCAAATACCGCCCCCGCAAAATACCCAAATCCGTCCCGGCACAGCCCGTTGTGCTGTTCGCAGTTTCCCTTTCCCCCATATTTTCTTAGGAAGATCTTCATAAAAAATTAAAAGTTGGGAAGGCTTTTAAAGTGTATGGGAAGGTTGATTTAGCGACGGACTGATGGTATACTGTAGAAAGCTCTGAAATCAGGCTTTGACAAAGGAACGAGGAGATTGTATAGATGGCGAAGGCTGCGAAGATAAAGGACTCCGGGGAGCTGGCCAGGGTGGCTGGTAATATTTTTTCAGGTATCACAACAGTATTTACATTCATGATTCTTACGATATTTCCCCTGTACTATCAAAATTATTATTTTGATATATTGAAGGCAAAGTATAAATTTTACTGGGTTGCGGCTATTGCCATGCTGGCAGCCTGCGCGGCAGTGGCGCTGGTTTTTTGCTTTGTGGATGGGATGGAGTTCAGAGCGCAGAATATCCGGAGGTTTTTGGGAAATTTCCGGTGGGAAAATTTAAAAAAGCAGCCGTTTGTATATAAGGCATTGTTCGCGTTCTGGCTGTTTGCGGCGCTGTCCACTGTTTTATCGGATTACAGGTATGAGTCGTTCTGGGGAAATGAGGGGCGGTTCAGCGGCTTGTTTTTGATTACGCTGTATGTATTGAGCGTAGCGGTGATTGGAAAGCTGGGGCGGATTCAGAAGTGGCATCTGGACTTGTTTCTTGCGGCCGGGATGCTGGTATGCCTGTTCGGGCTTACGGATTATTTCCAGATGGATCTTCTGGGATGGAAGGTGAATGTGGATAAGGGGCAGGCGAATTCGTTTACCTCGACGCTGGGAAATATCAATACGTATACGGCGTTTGTCGCGCTTATGATGGGAACGGCCTGCAGCCTGTTTGCCACGGAGAAGAATGTACTGCGCATGCTCTGGTACTATGCGGCGGCGATAATGAGCTTTATAGCAATCATTACCGGGCAGAGCGACAATGCGTACCTTGCTTTAGGGGTATTGTTCGGCGGCCTTCCGTTTATTCTTTTTGCAGATGCGAGGTGGACGGCGCGCTACGGCGTGCTGGTTGCGTCGTTTCTGACGGTTATCAAGGTAATTGCGGATGTGAATGAGAAGATGGCGGGGAAGGTCATCGGGCTGAGCGGAATTTTCAGTTTTCTGGCAAAATATGAGCGTTTGGAAGTTATTGTTATTGCTTTTTGGGGAGTAGCTGCGGTATTATATATTGGCAGATGCATTTGGATTGCGAGTCGGGGAGACGCTCATATTGGGAAATGGCTGCGGCTTATGTGGCTTTTTCTGGTTGCCGTAGTTGCGGCTGTGCTCATTTACATCGTTTACGACGCGAATTTCGGCGATCAGCAGGAGAAATACCAGGCGCTTTCCCGCTATCTTATATTTAATGATAACTGGGGGACGAACAGGGGCTATTGCTGGCGGATTGGCTGGGAATCTTATAAAAAGCTGCCTCCGATTCACAAGCTGTTTGGCTTTGGGGCAGATACGTACGGGATTCTTACATGGGATTTCCGCCAGGAGGCGATTGGGTTGCACGGCGTGTTTTATGAGAGCGCGCATAATGAATATTTACAGTATCTGGTGACGATAGGGCCGTTTGCGCTGATTTTTTATGTGCTCTTTTTAGGCGGCGCCTGCTGGCGGATGCTTAAGGGGATGCGTGCAAAACCGTGGGTTCTGGGGCCATGTATGGCTGTGCTCTGCTATGGGGCGCAGGCGGCTGTAAACATTAACCTGCCGATTGCCACTCCGGTGATGTGGTGTCTGCTGGCTGTTGGGCTGAGCATGGAGAGGATGGCTGCGGCAGAGACAGCAGGCGCGGATCAGACAGGCGCTGAAGAGGGAGAGCGTGCAGAACAGGCTGGCTCTGCAAAGAAGCCAGAGCAGGGCGGTTTGGCTAAAAAGCGGCATATGGAGCAGAGCGCAAAGCAGGCTGATTCCACGGAGGCGGACAGCCAGGCTGAGAGCGCAAAGCAGGCTGACTCCACAGGGACGGACAGCCAGGCTGAGAGCGCAAAGCAGGCTGACTCCACAGGGACGGACAGCCAGGCTGAGAGCGCAAAGCAGGCTGATTCCACAGGGACGGACGGCCAGGCTCAGAGCGCAGGGCAGACGGAGCAGAGCGCTTCTGTGGACACAGATGACAAGCGGTTCGGCGGAGGCTGATCCGCATGGATCCATTCGATAAAGGAGAAATTGCAGGAAGAGTACGATGTTGAAAAAAATGATGCCTCGGGATAAAAAACTCAGGATGGTTGTCTTGATGCTGGTGGACATCTGTGTGATCCAGTTCAGCAGCTTTATGGGATTATGGATGCGTTTTGATATGCGGCTGCGCTCGATCCCGGAAAATTATGCGGATTCGGTGCTGCGGTATGCGATTTTCTACACCCTGATTACAGTGGGGATTTTCTATCTGTCCAGGATGTATTCTTCCATGTGGAGCGTTGCCGGCGTGCGGGAGGTCTGCAATATTGTGGCAGCCTGTGTGATGGCAAGCCTTTGCCAGATTGCGGGCATGACGATGCTGCAGCTTGTGGTGCCGCGGAGCTATTTTGCGATCAGCTTCATCATTCTGACCGGCTGCGTGGGGATGGTGCGGCTGTCGTACCGCATTTATCATACGCTGTTTCGGCGTTACAGTGAGAAAAGCGGGGGCCGCATTATGATTGTCGGGGCAGGGACGGCGGGTTCCGTGATTTTAAAGGAGCTGGAGACGAGCCGCTTTGCCCACGGAAAGGTGATCTGCTTTGCCGATGATGACAAGAATAAGATAGGGAAGTTTTTGAACGGCGTTCCGATTGCGGGAAACCGGTATGATATTCTGCAGCTTGCAGAGAAATACCGGATCGATATGATCTATGTGGCTATACCGTCGGCTCCGGCGATGGAGATCAAGAAGATTTTGGAGATCTGCCGTGAGACGAATTGCCAGATTAAGCTCCTCCCGGGTATTTTCCAGCTTTTGAACGGCGACGTCAGCGTTTCCAAGCTTCGGGAGGTTCAGATTGAGGATCTGCTCGGGCGGGAGCCGATCCGGGTGAATCTGGATGAGATCATGGGATATGTCAGCAATAAGGTGATTCTTGTGACCGGAGGCGGGGGGTCGATCGGAAGCGAGCTTTGCCGCCAGATTGCAAGCCATAACCCAAAACAGTTAATTATCCTTGATATTTATGAGAATAACGCTTATGATATACAGCAGGAGCTAAAGCGCAGCTATCCGGAGCTGAATCTGCTTGTCCTGATTGGCTCGGTCCGGAATACGCACAGGATGAACACGATTTTTGAGCGGTACAGGCCGCAGATCGTCTATCACGCGGCGGCGCATAAGCATGTGCCCCTCATGGAGGACAGCCCGAATGAGGCGATTAAAAATAATGTGTTTGGTACATATAAGACGGCTAAGGCTGCCAGCCATTACGGGGCGGAACGGTTTGTCCTGATCTCCACGGACAAGGCGGTGAACCCGACGAACATCATGGGCGCTTCCAAACGGATGTGCGAGATGGTTGTGCAGATGCTGAACAAGGAGTCAGAGACGGATTTTGTGGCAGTTCGTTTTGGCAATGTGCTGGGGAGCAATGGTTCGGTGATTCCGCTGTTTAAAAAGCAGATACTGGACGGGGGGCCGGTTACGGTCACGCATCCCGACATTATCCGCTATTTTATGACGATTCCGGAAGCGGTTTCCCTGGTTCTGCAGGCCGGGGCTTATGCAAAGGGCGGGGAGATCTTTGTCCTGGATATGGGAGAGCCGGTCCGTATTCTGGATCTGGCCAAGAATCTGATACGCCTTTCCGGCTATGTGCCGGATCAGGACATCATGATTGAATTCACCGGCCTGCGTCCGGGAGAAAAGCTTTATGAGGAGCTTTTGATGGACGAGGAGGGGCTTTTGGATACTCCGAACCGCCTGATCCATATCGGCAAGCCGATCGATTTTGACGAGGCGCTGTTTAAACGCCAGTTGGACGTGCTTTATGAGGAGGCGAACCGCGACGGGGATGCGATTAAGGCCGCTGTGCGTAAGATTGTCCCAACCTATGTGCAAAAAAAGTAAAAATGCAGGAGGAATTTTATTTCATGGAACCAAGAAGAGAGTATGAGCAGGAAATTGATTTGAAGGATCTGATGTTTGCTGTTTTGAGAAAATGGCGCCCGATTGTCCTGCTTGCGATCGTGTTTGCTTTGCTGCTGGGCGGCTTTAAGATCTTTAAGGGCTTAAACCAGCTTAAGGATGAGGAGTACGTGAAGCAGAACCAGGAGGAGTACGAGGCGAGCCTGGATCAGTATAATGCCACGAAGAAACGTCTTGAAAAGGAGCTGGCCAATATTGAGGAAAATATTGAAAGCCAGCAGAAGTATAAGGATGAGTCGATTCTTTTGAACATCAATCCGTATGATGAATATATGGAGTCGGCGACCTTCTATATTTCCACGGATTATGAGATTATGCCGGGGATGCTTTATCAGAACCCGAATACGGCGACCAGCATTTTAAAGGGCTATATGTCGATTGTGCAGAACGGCGATATGTACAATTACGTCATCAGCAGGCTGAAAAATAAAATCGGAATCCGCTATCTGAAGGAGCTTGTAAAGGTTGAGCCGGATTACGCAAACAATATGTTTGATATTATCGTGATCGCAGATACGGAAAAGCGGGCCGCGGACGTGATGCGCTACATCAAGGGCAGCATCGAGATGTCCCATGAGAAGCTGACGGCGGCGATAGGCGAGCATAATATTAATATCGTGGATGAATCTTCGCTTGTTACCGTGGATTTGGATTTGGAGAAGAAGCAGAAGGATTTTACCAGCACCATGGATTCGCTTGACACCAGCTTAAAGGACAAGACAAAGGAGCTGGAGGAGTTAGAGGAGCCGGCAAACACGCTGCTGAGCAAGAGAAGCATTTTAAAGAGCTCTATAAAATATGCCTTTTTGGGCGGCGTGTTAGGCGTGTTTATGGTTGTATTCTTCATCTGCGTCGTATTCCTGATGAGCGATAAGCTGGTCAATGAAAAGGAATTAAAGCGCCGCTACGGCATCATGGTATTAGGCGTGTTCCGCAGGCAGGAGAAAAAGCGCCTGTTCTCATTTGTTGACCGTCTGGTTGACCGCATGGAGGGCACGGCGGAGCGGGAGCTTGCGGATGCCCAGACCTTTGAGGTTGCGGCGGCCAATGCCGGTAATTACATAGAGGATTCGAGGAATGTGCTCTTAGTCGGAACGGTTGCCGATCAGGCGATCAAAATGGTTCAGGACGGCTTAGCGCCGCTGTTAAACGGAGTTACGCTTTCGGTAGGAGGCAATCTGGGGAGAGATGCCCAGGCGATCAAAAAGGCGGCTTCCTGCGACGCGGTGATTGTTGTTGAGAAGAGAAATAAGTCAGGCTTTGGAGAGATCGAGCAGGAGCTGGATGTGATCAGGAGCCTTGGGAAGAAGGTTATCGGCTGTATCGTTCTTTAAAACGAAAATTGGGAATCAGGGTGGCCCCGGGATGGCGCTTACAGCGCTTATCCGGGGCTTTTTATGCACACGGGCGTCCAACGGAAATATGTCAGCAAGCTGACGGACGCCCGGCGCGGCGAGTAGGGGAAGGAACCTTCTCTACTCGTTTGCACACGGGCGCCGGCGCGCGGGCGGGGTAAGCTGCCTCCCTCCCTGTCCGAATTTCCCAGGGCTCCTTTGTGTCGAAATTTGCGGTGGGAACAGGCTTTTCTTTTGCCTGGAAATATATTATAAATATAAGTGTTTATTTACATATCAGTGAAGGAGGCCATGGTATGGAGGAGGATAACAGAATTATAGTTCTTGAAAAAGAAAATGCAAAGCTGCGCGCAGATGTGGAGATGTTATTCGACACAGTAGTCCAGATGAAAGAAAGTTTGAATCTCCTTGTTAGCCGTTATATTACCAGTGAAAAGACTTGAAGGATTAAAAGTGAGGGCGGGAGAGGCCTGGTGATTATAATGCTTCTCCGGCCGCTTCTTTATTTAAGGATTATGGGCGCGGCGCTTCGCGCAGCTTCAGCGTCAGATCCCAGATCATATCATGCATCCAGACAATGGTTTCCTCCAGTTCGGCGTTCTTCTGATGGAGCCGCCGGTTTTCTAATACGAGGGCGTCATATTGCGCCTTCATACCGGCAACGTCTCCCCGGCTGTTATTTTTCCTGTCCTCTTCAGTAATACGCTGCACAACGGAAGGGGCGGCTGCGGGGATGCCCGCGATCTGTTCTGAAATCAGTTGATCCCGCAGTGTATAGTCTAAATCCATAAAATATTGATAACTCATGGGAAATATGCTCATCGGAATCTGGCACACAGGGCACACTGCATTTCTGGCAACCTGATAAAAGCCGTACCGGCCGCACTTTTTACAATAGTAAACGGTTAATTCTCGCATTGATTTATCTCCTGTTCATTTAATAATAATAAAAGGGCGTTATGGTACGTTCCCTCAAAGGAACAAACCCCCACAATAATATAAACGTTTGAAATGGAAAAATGTGACAGGATTTTTAAATTTTCTATATTTTATATTCTATGCAGCGAGTTCGGCAGATATGACAGATGAAACGGCGCAATAGATCTGGCGGTCTGTGTTTTCAGAAAAAAAATACCGCGGCTGCCCCGAAGGGGCAGCGCACGGTATCTTTGAACGGATGATAGTAATATCTTACTGGATGATTCCTGAACTGTCAACAGTCCAGATTGTATCATTTGCATCTTTGATGTCCTTAAAGCCCTTGCCCAGTTCCGGTCTGGAAGAGGAGGTGGAACTTGCGGACGCCTGCTGGATTTTTCCGCTGGTGTTTACAAGGTAAGTTTTTTCGCCAATGGTAACCGGCTCATAGCGGAGCTCCGGATCGGCTTTCTTTAAGAGGCCATATACATAAACCTGATTGTCGCGCTCGCCGTGGAAGCCCTGTCCCTTGGAGGAACCGCCTGTGCTGAAGTACCAGGTCTGGTTCTCTTCCAGATCCTCGTCATAAATGGTCTGCTTGCCGGTCTGCATTACGCCGTTTTCGTCAAAATAGTAGTTGGCGGCGTTTCCGTTTTTGTCGGTTATGGTCTGCTTGCCGGTCTGCATTTCACCGTTCTCATTGAACGCGTAGCGCTTGGAGCTGATGGTGAAAATCTCCGTACCGTTTTCTCCGAAATAGGGCTCGCCGTTTTTGAAGTAGAAGGTATATTCCTCATCCGGATCGCTGAACCCGGGAGCGCCTTCGATTGTGAGCCAGCCGGAAGCGCGGCCGCCGCCGTTCTCTTTGTCATAGTAGCGGAAATCGTTTAAGGAAACAACCTGTGTTTCGCCCTCCGCCGCCGGTTTTGCGAAAGCGATAAAGCCGGCCTCCGCCATATTGACCCATCCGGTCTGCATCTTTCCGTCGATAAAGGTGTAATATTTATTGTCGATTCTGCGATCCATCTGGTTTACGACCATTTTTCCGTCTTCGTCAAAATAGCTCCAGATTTCTTCATCGTCCGTATCCTGTGTGATCTCCTCTAAGAGAACCCAGCCCGTTTTGCGGGCGCCGTCATTTTCATCCCCGAGATAATAAGCAGAGCCGTCCAGTTCGAGAAGCCCTGTCATCATCAGGCCGTCTTCATCGAAGTAGTAGGTCTTATTGTCGATGGTCAGCCATTTGGACAGCGTGATTTTTCCGTCCTTTCCAAAGTAGTTCCAGCTTCCGGCCGAAGGGGAGTCGGGGGTATCGTATGTCTCGTCGCTGTCAGCGGAGATCCAGCGGTTCTTAACCATCCGGCCTTCACTGTCCACGAAGTAATCGTCGATTCTCTGATTGACCGCTATCTCGCCGTCGTCATTGAGGTAGTACCAGTCGCCGCCTCTTTTCTTCCAGGTGTTGCTCTCCTGATAGCCGTCTTCGTCATAATAGTGCCAGCTTCCGTCTTCTTCCACCCAGCCCTCTGACGCCGCCATCGCGGTGTGGACTCCGGTGAAACCTGTCATGGTGGGTGTAGCTGCCGCCATTACTGCCGCAGCGGATAATACAGCCAAAATTGTTGTTTGCTTACGCATAAATAATCTCTCCTTTTTGTGTGATGAATGCCTGGCCGAAAATCCATCGTTGCATTACGGTTGTGATTATAGCGTATAATGCGGGGAAAAATCCAGTGCAGGTTGATGGAAGGAATGGAAGCGGATGACTGGGAGAAAAGTGGGAGGGGCTGTAGCCGTTCAGGCTGCCTGAACGGCTACGAGGGGTTACCGGGCAGCGGCGTGAGAAGGCCCTGAAGAGGATGTCAATTTCTATGGGATGTCCGGCATTCCGTATGGCGGCATATGGCAGCAGTTTGGGCGTCCCGGATTATGACGGCGGCTGCACCAGAACGCCTGCCTGCGGCTGATACAGGGTGTCTGTAAGAAAATGCAGTTTAAGGACGCCCTGGAGGCGCTTTAGCATAGCGCTCACGTATTGATTAATACTGTCCGCCTTCTGGCGCGCGATTTGGTAGTCCATGCTGGCATTAAAATAATTGTCGCCGTGGACGGTGTAGCCGTCAAAACCGGCGCAGGCGGCTTCTTTTACGCCTGTCCGGACGAGGACATTTAAAAGCATAACAAAGGAATTGTCAATGATTTCCGCGTCCGGGTCAATGAGCGCGCTGTAGTTTAAGGTGTAGTCAAAGGGAGCGCGGACATTGGTGATATTGGAGGTGGCAATGATCCGCACCGGCGCGCCGCAGCCCGCGGCGATATCGAGCAGGCGGCTTTCAAGCTGCACATAGCGCCTGGAGTTGGTCAGGAACGCGTAGCTGATCGCGATGTCCTCTGGAATGTAATTGACAGCCAAGATGACAGGGGAGCGCTCCTGTATATAAGACAGAACCCGTTCCCTCTGGAGCTCCATATTTTTCCCGGGGCCCAGAAGAAGGAGCGGACGATTGCCAAGCGCTTCAGATAATTCCGCAATCGCGTCCTCGTCGCGGCATTCCCGGCTTTGGTAGTCGCGGTACAGCAGTTCGATGTGCTCTTTGTCATAAAGGAGCTTTTTTTCCGGGGCAATGGCATTTAAAATGGCGTTCAGCGCCCTGAGCGAAAGCGTATGCCTGTCCATGAGAAACCGCACATAGTTCGGATGGCAGTGGTTGGAGGCGGATATATAGTAAAACAGGTTATACCCCCAGGGGCTTTGACGGAACACAGGCATGATATTGATGTCAATGGCCTCCAGCATCTGGCTGATGTCATAGCGTTTCCCGCAGTTGTCATTCATGTACATGGAAATGAGCTCAATGGGAAGGTTCCCGGCGCTCTTTCCCATACCGTAGAGCGAGGCGTCAATCAGGATCAGCCGCTCCGCCGGCTCGCGGATGATTTCAATGCTGTTGGAATACGCGAGCTGGAAATTGTTGTGGGAGTGGTAGCCAATCGCAATTTCCGGATGCAGGTTCTGGTTGAGAAGGTCAAAATAATGCAGCAGGTTATCCTGGTGCAGCAGCCCATACGTGTCCACAATCGACAGCGCGTAAGGGTTCAAGGCATTGACAAGGCTTATAAGCCGCAGAAGCTCGGGATCCGTATAGCTGGTGATCGACACAGCCTGCACAAACACCTCGTATCCAAGCTCCTTCACCTGCCTGCAGAAATCAATGGCCTCCTCCATCACATGCTTTTTAAAGATAACGCGGATGCCGTCAATAAACGAATCCGCGCAGGGAGAAAGCCGGCTGATCGGACATGTGCCATAGTCGATCATGCCCACGATCATGGCGCCGCTCTTGTCCAGACGCTCAAAAATACGGTCCGCGCTTTCGGTGTCCGGCATAATGGTCCGGTTTCTGTCAAACGGACGCCGCTCATCCAAAAGCCCAATCTCCAGCACGTCCACGCCGGAGCTGATCAGCCGCTCAAAGATATTGACAATATTCGCATGCCCGAAATTCCAGTCATTGACAAAGCCGCCGTCGCGCAGGGTGCAGTCCAGAAGCTTTAACTGTTTCTGTCTCATATCCACATCTCCTTTCCCACGCTGCGTCAGTCCCGCAGAGCCGGCCGGCGCAGAGAATCAAGATACGCCCCTATCGCCTGAGGCGTCTCTGCCACAAAAACAGGGCAAAACTCCTCCCAATCCCCGGCCGAAGAAGGGCCGAAGCCATAGGTGACGCCGATAAACGCAGTCCCCGCCTGCGCCGCCCCCGCCCCGTCCAGGGACGTATCGCCGATCAAAACCCCTTCCTCACAGGAAAGTCCCAGCTTTTTAAGGCAGAGCCGCAGCACATCGCATTTTCCAAGCTTGTTCGCAGAATCGCTCCCGCAGATGCTGTCGCAGTAAGCGGCGATCCCGTAATGCTCAAGCAGCGTAAGCGCATAATCCGTCCGCTTCAAAGTCGCGACGCCGACGAGATAGCCCTCCCGCTTAAGCTTTTCAAGGAGCGCAAGGATTCCGTCATACGGAACGGCCTTTAAGAGATCATAGTCTTTATAGTGATCGCGGAAGACCTCCGTGGCCGCCGTGGCCTCTTCCTCATTCAGGCCATAGCAGCGGATCAGGGAATGCTTCACAGGCGGGCCGATAAAGGTGCGCATAACGTCGTCGCTTAAAGGCGGGTAGCCCATCCTCTGTGTCGTATAGCGGACGCTGGAGAGAACGCCTTCTTCCGTATTCATCAGGGTGCCGTCCAGATCGAAAATGATTCCGCGGTAGCGGGGGGTGGATTTATCTGTAATCATGGTTTTGTTCCTCCTGAGATTCGTTTGTGTGGTTTGATATGCCAATTATAGAGAAAAAGTGGAGAAAAAACAATACCTAACGTTTTTTAGGGGAGGGCTGGCCGGGGGAGGATCGTGAGGGGCCGCCGCGGGCAGCTTTTATATCCAACGGAACCCCGCTCCCTCCTCACGCTCCCCCCTCTGATGTTCTTCCATCTCCGTCTTGTAGCTCCCCCCACAATATGCTATACTATGCATATTTAAAAGCACATTCCCAAATAACATACAGCAGTTTAAAGAAGAAAGGACTAAAAACCATGCAAAAAAAGGTTTCCAACTATCTGGCGGAGAAGCTGATAGAGGAAGGCATAACGAATGTTTTTATGATCACCGGCGGCGGCGCGATGCATTTGAATGACGCGATTGGGCATCAGGAGGGGCTTTCCTGCATGTATAACCATCACGAGCAGGCCAGCGCCATGGCGGCGGAGAGCTATGCGAGGATCCATAACCGGATGGCGGCGGTCTGTGTGACGACCGGCCCGGGAGGGATCAATGCGATGACCGGGGTGGCGGGGGCTTATATGGATTCGATTCCCATGCTGGTGATTTCCGGGCAGGTGCGGTATGATACATCGGCCCGCAGTACAGGGCTTGCGCTTCGCGCTATGGGAGATCAGGAGTTTGATATCACGAAGTCTGTGGCCAATATGACGAAGTATTGTGAGATGGTGATTGATCCCATGCGGATCCGGTTCTGCCTGGAGAAGGCGTTTTATCTGGCGCGCGTCGGGAGGCCGGGGCCGGTGTGGCTGGATATCCCCCTGAACGTGCAGGCTGCGCTGATCGAAACCGATGAGCTGACAGGCTTTGACAGGGAGGACTATGAGGCCGGGGGAACCGGCTGGGCGGCGCCTTCGGGGGCGGAGACTGCGGAGGATGAGGCCGGGAAGGGGGAGCGGCGCGAGCTTCTTCCCGGGAGGGTGACGAAGGAGACGGCGCGGGCGATCATAGAGAAGGTCAGGGCTTCCAAGCGCCCGGTGATCAATGCCGGGAACGGGATCCGGATCGCGGGCGCGCATGAGGTGTTTCTGCGCGTGGTCGATAAGCTGGGGATTCCGGTGGCCACCGGGGCGGACAGTATTGACTGCATCTATGACGAGCATCCCCTGTATGTGGGAAAAGGGGGAAATGTGGGGGATCGCGCCGGGAATTTTGCGATCCAGAACAGTGATCTTGTGCTCTCTCTGGGGAGCCGTTTAAGCTTCCGCCAGGTCGGATATTATTATACCACATGGGCCAGGGAGGCGTATGTGATAGCAAATGACATTGACGCGGAGGAGCTCAAGAAGCCCACGCTTCATGTGGATATGCCGGTTCACGCCTGCGTGGAGGATCTTCTGAGCGTGATGGAGGAGGTTCTGGACGCGGAGGGGACGCCGGAGGGCGCCGCGCCGATAAGGGAAGAATGCCGGGCGGCCCAGGAGGAGTGGGGAAAGCGCTGCCAGGGCTGGAAGCGGGATTATCCGGTGGTGCTGCCGCGCCATTTGGAAGGAGGAACCGGGACGCAGGCGAATGTGTACGCGTTTGCGTATGAGATGAGCCGGAGGCTGAATGAGGGCCAGATCGTGGTGGTTGGAAACGGCTCGGCGAATGTGGTCTGCGGCCATGGAAATATCATGAAAAAGGGCCAGCGCTTTATTTCCAATTCCGGCATTGCCTCCATGGGATACGGGCTTCCGGCCGCGATCGGGGCCAGCGTGGCCGAGCCGTCGCAGGACATCGTGCTTGTGACCGGGGACGGGAGCATTCAGATGAATCTGCAGGAGTTACAGACCGTGATCGGTTATAAGCTTCCGATCAAGATATTTATCATCAATAATGAGGGCTATCATTCGATCCGGCAGACGCAGAAAAGCTTTTTCGGGGAGCCGCTTGTGGGGATCGGGGCTGACAGCGGGGATCTGACGTTCCCGAGCATGGAAAAGCTTTCCTGGGCCTATGGCTTTCCCTATGTGTCCATCCGCAGCAATGAGGAGATCGGGGAAAAGGCAGAGGAGACGCTGGCGATTGAGGGGCCGGTGATCTGCGAGGTGTTTGTGACGCTTGATCAGAATTTTGAGCCCAAGTCCGCGTCAAAGAAGCTGCCGGACGGAAGCATGGTTTCCGCGCCGCTGGAGGATCTGGCTCCCTTCCTTCCGGATGAGGAGATGGAAAAAAATATGCTGATCCCGAGAGTGAGGATGAAGGAATGAGGATTGTAGCGACAGGAGCGACGAGCTTCGTGGGCGCAGGGGCCGTGAGGGAGCTTCTGCGCCGCGGCCATGAGGTCTGCGCGGTACTTCGCGAGCATTCCGTGAAGGCGGATCGTTTAAAGGAGAACGGCGTTTTTCCGGAGAGGCTTACGGTTTTAGAGGCGGATTTAGGGGAGCTTTCGCGTCTGACAGAATGGATTGAGGAACCGTGCGATGTGTTTCTGCACATGGGCTGGCGGGGAGCGGGGAGCGGCGACCGGGGAAAGGAAGAGATTCAGAGGGAGAGCGTGAGGGATGCGCTGGGGGCGGTGCGGACTGCGGCCCTTCTGGGCTGTAAGAGGTTCCTTTTTACAGGCTCCCAGGCGGAGTACGGCGTCCATGACTGCCTGACAGACGAGGAGACGCCGTGCCGCCCGACCTCCTTTTACGGGGAGGCGAAGCTTGCGGTGCTCCGGGAGGCGAAGGAGCTTTGCAGGCTGCATTCCATGGATTACGGCCATATACGGATTTTCAGCGTGTACGGGCCGGGGGATCACCCCTGGTCCCTGGTGTCGTCCTGCCTCGGCACGTTTTCAGAGGGCGGCCGGATGGAGCTTTCGGCGTGTACGCAAAAATGGAATTTTCTGTATATTGATGATGCGGCGCGGGCGCTTGCTGACTTAACGGAATTTGAGGGAACGCTTTCGGATTTCGGGTGCGTCTATAATCTGGCGGGCCCCATGGATGAGACGGGGCCTCTGCGCGGATTTGTGGAACAGATGTATGAGCTCTGCGGCCGGAAGGGAAGCATGGCGTACGGCCTTTGTCCCCCGAACGCCGAGGGCGCGGTCAATCTAATCCCGGATATCAGGAAGCTTTGGAAAGTGACGGGATGGGAGCCAAAAATAAGATTTGAGCAAGGAATCCGTAATATGTTAAGAAAATTGTAGGTTGCCAAATAGAGGAAAGGCGGTTAGAATATAGGTTACAGTTTCTGAAAATGTGTGTTTACGATGCGCGATGGCGGACCGCGCTGCGTGCGGCGGCAGGAGGCCGAAGGGCGGAATCAGGAGATTGTTCCACATGAAGAAAATCAGTATTTTGATCCCCTGTTACAATGAAGAGGAAAATGTCGCTCCGATCAGCGCCGAGGTGGTGAAAACCCTTGAAGTGGAGCTTCCGGAATACGACTATGAGCTTATATTTATTGACAATGACTCCACGGATCAGACGAGGCCGATCCTGCGCAGGCTCTGTGCGGACAATCCAAGGATAAAGGCCATCTTTAACGCAAAGAATTTTGGGCAGTTCAACTCTCCTTACTACGGCATGCTGCAGGCGGACGGCGACTGCGTGATCAGCATGGTGGCGGATTTTCAGGATCCGGTGGAGCTGATCCCAAAGTACGTGCGGGAGTGGGAGAACGGCTACAAAATAGTGATAGGGATCAAGACAGGCAGCAAAGAAAACCCGGTTATGTACGGGCTGAGGAGCTGCTATTATAAATTAATTAAAAAGCTCTCGGATGTGGAGCAGATCGAGCATTTTACGGGTTCCGGCCTGTATGACCGCGATTTCATCGAGATACTCAGGAGTCTGGACGATCCGACTCCTTTTCTGCGCGGGATCGTGGCGGAACTGGGCTATAAGCGCAAGGAGATCCCTTACGTCCAGCCGGAGCGCCGCGCAGGGAAGACGCACAATAATTTTTACCGCCTCTATGACGCGGCGATGCTGAGCGTTACATCCTATACCAAGGTGGGATTGCGCCTGGCGACGATTTTCGGGGGTGTCTGCGCGGCGGTGAGTATGGCGGTGGCAGTGTTTTACCTTGTGATGAAGCTTCTGTACTGGTATGATTTTCCGGCCGGCATGGCCCCGGTTCTGATCGGCATGTGCTTTCTGGGTTCAGTGCAGATCTTTTTTATCGGGCTTGTGGGGGAATATATTTTATCCATTAATTCCCGTGTGATGAAGCGGCCTCTGGTTGTGGAGGAAGAACGGATTAATTTTGGTGAGCAGGATGAAATTTAATGTTGATGTGGTCAGAATCAGGGAAAATACCATTCAGTTAAATGGCTGGGCGATAGGGAGGACGCCGGACGCAGAGATTACGTATGCGGTGGAGGACGCCTCGCATCATCCCATCCGGTTTCAGTATGTTTCCACCAGGCGGGACGATGTGAGCCAGATCTATTACGGAAAGACGATCGACCGGGAGTTTGGTTTTGATATCCAGTTTCCGTATGAGCGGGGGAAGGACTATTATCTGGTGATCCGGGGCGAAAAGCGCCGGATCCGCGTGAAGTATAATGAGGCCCTGATCAAAAAGCGCGGCAGCGTGGCCCATAAGCGCCTCAAAAAGATTCAGGATCTGATGAATATGGAAACCGTGCATGTCTGTATGGAGTTCTGGCGTGAGAACGGCTTAAAGGCCCTGATTCTCAAATCAAAGCACAAGCTTCAGGGTATTGACAATGACTATGACTACGGTGAATGGTATGAACTTACGAAGCCGTCCGCGGAGGAGCTGGAGCGCCAGAGGGCGGACCGCCTTCCCGATATGCCGAAGTTTTCGGTTATTATTCCCGCCTATAAGACGCCGGAGCGTTATCTGAAGGAGATGCTGGACTCCATCGCGGCGCAGACGTATGCGAACTGGGAGGTCTGCGTGGTGGACGGAAGCCCGGCCGGGGAGAGTGTGGAGCGGGTGCTGCGCCGCTATGCGGAGCGCGACCGCCGCTTTAAATATGCGGTCCTGGGAGAGAATAAGGGCATAGCGGGCAATACGAACGCGGCCATGGATATGGCGGACGGCGATTATATCGTGCTCGCGGATCACGACGATGCCCTGACGCCCGACGCTCTCTACGAGTGTGCAAAATGTATCTGCGCTCATCCGGACTGCGATGTGCTGTATTCGGATGAGGATAAGCTGGATATGGACGGCGGGGCGCTGTTTGATCCCCACTTTAAGCCGGATTTTAACCCGGATCTGCTGTGCAGCGTGAACTATATCTGCCATTTATTTGTGGTGAGCCATGATCTGGCGGCGCGTGTGGGCGGCTTTCGCCATGAATTTGACGGGGCGCAGGATTATGATTTTATTTTCCGGTGCACGGAGGGCGCGGCCCGGATCTGCCATATTCCGAAGGTGCTCTACCACTGGCGCTGCCATAAGGATTCGACGGCCAGCAACCCGGAGAGCAAGCTCTATGCCTTTGAGGCCGGGGCGAGGGCGATTATGGCCCACTATGAGCGGGCGGGCATTGAGGCAGAGCGCGTGGAAAAGGGCGTGGATTATGGGATTTACCACACGGTTTACCGGATTGCGGGCTCGCCGCTCGTCTCTGTGATTATCCCGAATAAGGATCACAGACAGGATCTGGACACCTGCATACGCGCGATCCTGGAGCGTGCGACATACCGCAATATGGAATTCATTATTGTGGAAAACAACAGCGCGGAGCCGGAGACATTTTCCTACTATGACCGCATCCAGAAGGAGCGGGAAAATATCAGGGTTGTGACATGGGAGCGGGAATTTAATTATTCGGCGATCAATAATTTCGGCGTTACCTTTGCCAGGGGGGAATACCTTCTGTTTTTGAACAATGATACAGAGCTGATCGCTGAGAATTTTGTGGAGGAGATGCTGGGCCTGTGCCAGCGGCCGGATGTGGGAGCCGTGGGGGCGCGTCTCCTTTATCAGGACGATACGATTCAGCACGCTGGCGTGGTAGTGGGCTTTGGCGGTATTGCCGGGCATACGTTCATCGGCCTCCATCAGGCGGAGAACAGCTATTTCCACCGCGCCATGAGCACGCAGGATTACAGCGCCGTGACGGCGGCCTGTATGATGACGAAAAAGAGCCTGTTTGAGGAAGCGGGGGGCTTTACCGAAGAGCTTGCCGTGGCCTTTAACGACATTGATTACTGCATGAAAGTGCGCCGCGCCGGAAAGCTGGTGGCCTATAATCCGTACGCGCTGCTTTACCACTATGAATCCAAGTCCCGGGGCCTTGAGAACACGCCGGAAAAGGTGGCCCGCTTTAACCGGGAGATCCGGATTTTTGCAGAGCGCTGGCCGGAGATTTTGCGGGACGGGGATCCGTATTACAATCCGAACCTGACGCTGCGCAAATCGAATTTTGCCCTGAGGGATCTGAAAAAGGAAGGGATCGGGGAGCCGTACCGGCTGGAAGTTTAGGAGTTACTGTGTGGAGGTAAACGCGTATGGATAATACAGCGACCGTGGTGATCCCGAATTACAACGGACTGAAATTTTTGGATACATGTATGGAAGCGCTGAAAGCCCAGACATACCGCGCCTTTAAAGTGCTGGTGATCGATAACGGCTCCACGGACGGGAGTGTGGAATGGCTGAAGGAGCGCGGGATCGACACGATATTTCTTCCGGAGAATATAGGCTTTTCGGGCGCAGTGAATATCGGGATTAAGGCCAGCGCCACGCCCTATGTGATTCTCCTGAATAACGATACCAGAGCGGATTCCTATTTTGTGGCGGAGATGATTCGTGCGATTGAACGCTCGCCCCGTATTTTTTCGGTCAGCAGCAAGATGATCCAGATGGGCCGGCCGGATCGGATGGACGACGCGGGCGATATGTATTCGGTTTTGGGCTGGGCCTTCCAGAGAGGGGTAGGCCGGGATGCGGGGAAATACAGGCGCTCCCGCCGCGTATTTTCCGCATGCGCCGGAGCGGCGATTTACCGGAAGGCCGTGTTTGAAGAGATCGGGTATTTTGATGAGCGTCATTTTGCATACCTGGAGGATATGGACGTGGGATACCGGGCGCGCCTTTACGGGTATGACAATATTTACTGCCCGCATGCGCTTGTGCAGCATGTGGGCAGCGGGACGAGCGGATCGAAATATAATCCGTTTAAGGTAAGGCTTGCGGCGAGGAATAATATTTATCTGATTTATAAAAATATGCCCGTCTGGCAGATGGCGGTAAATGGCCTGCCCATCGCGGCGGGGATGTTTGTGAAATATTTGTTTTTTAAAAAACTGGGGTATGAAAAAGAGTATGTGGACGGCTTGAAGGAAGGGGTTAAGACAGCTCGCAGCTTAGACAGGGCCGTACAGAAGCGGCGGGACCGGAAGCAGGAGCTGTTGGTTGAACTGGAGCTGATTGCTGGCACATGTTTGTATATATATGAGTTCGCTGCCAGACAGATAGCAAAGTTTTAGTGAAAGGTTGAGGTGGCTTATGAATTACGAGGACGATGAGCTGGAGCGCGCGCGGGCCCGCCGGTCACAGCGGGGAAGAAGCGGCGCGCAGGGCCGCGGTTCCGGTTATGGCAGAAGCGGCGGTTCTGCCAGGGATCCGTATGTTTCCGGCAACAGAGCCAGGACTGCATCTTCGCCGACTTCCCAGAGAGCGCCGGGAGGGAGCCGGTCAGGAGGCTCCAGGGCGTTTCGTTCCGGCTATAACGGGCCCAAGGGAGGGGAGGCGTCCTCCCATGGCGAACAGGCGCATAGAGGGAGCAACCGCGGCATATACCGCCGCAGGAAAAGGCAGGATAAGAAAAAGAAGATCATCAAGATCCTTCTGGCGGTTGTGGCGGTGCTGGCGCTTGCGATCGGCGGGACGCTCTGGTACGTTTATCAGCGGACATGGGGATCTCTGTCTAAAATTGAGTTTAACGAGTCAGCGGTGCTGAACCCGAACCTGTCCCCGGAGCAGATCGAGGGCATGAAAGGCTATATGACCGTGGCGTGCTTCGGCGTGGACTCGCGTATGGATAAAAACGGCAAGCTGAACGTGGGTAAGGGAACCAACGCAGATGTGAACATGATTGCCAGCATTAATCTGGAGACGGGCGAGATCCGTCTGGTTTCTGTATTCCGCGACAGTTATTTGAATATCAATGACAAAAATTCCTATAATAAGATTAACGCGGCGTATGCGCAGGGCGGCCCGGAGCAGGCGGTAAAGGCTTTGAACAAGAACTTGGGCCTGAATATCACGCAGTATGCGACCTTTAACTGGAAGGCGGTGGCGGATGCCATCAATATCCTGGGCGGGGTGGATGTGGATATCAGTGAATCGGAGTTTTCGTGGATAAACGCCTACATTTCGGAGACCGTTAAGGAGACCGGGCTTGGGTCCGTGCAGCTTACGCATGCCGGAGAAAATATCCATCTTGACGGCGTCCAGGCCGTGGCTTACGGGCGTCTGCGCCTGGGAGACACGGACTATGCGAGAACAGAGCGCCAGCGGATTATCCTGAATAAAGCGTTTGAAAAGGCGAAACAGGCGGACTGGGCGACGTTAAACAATATCATCCAGACCGTCACGCCGCAGCTTGCGACGAATGTGACTCCGGCGGATCTGATTCCGTTAGCCAGGAATATTACGAGATACCATATGGGCGAGACAGCGGGCTTCCCGGCCGCCAGAGGCGAGATGAATGTGGGCAATATTGGAGACTGCGTTGTTCCGAAAACGCTGGAATTCAACGTGAGAGTTCTCCACGAATTCCTGTTTGACGAAACAGATTATGCGGTTCCGTCCAATGTGCTGGAGTACAGCCGCCATATCGCCAATGTGACGGGCATGAGCACAGAGGGCAAGGTGGTCGGCCATGTTCCGGTGGATCAGGGCCTCAATGCCTCTGTTTATGTAAGACGCCGCGCGCAGCGCCAGGCAGAACAGGACGCAAAGGCCAGGCAGACAGAAGAGGAAGAGACAGAGGACGAGGAGTCCACGGACGAGACGGATGAGAGCTCTACGGATGAAAGCGGCACAGAGGATGAAAGCCTGTTTGATCCGGAGGAAAACTGGCCGTATATTGACTGGGGAGACAACTGGCCGGATGATGACGAGTGGGGAGAGGAAAACCCGGCCGGTCCGGGCGGCACGCAGTCAAGGCCCGGCACGTTTCCTTCCCAGCCGGGGGGAACCACAACCAGGCCCGGTACGTCAACCACACAGCCGGGGGGAAGCACGACACGGCCCGGCGGATCGAGTGCGCAGCCGGGAGGAAGCACGACGCGGCCCGGCGGATCGAGTGCGCAGCCGAACCAGACGACAGAGGCGGATGAAGGAAATGACGGACAGGGTCCCGGAGGCGCCGGCACTACGCCGCCGCGCTATGAGAAGCCGGGAAGCCAGACCACAGAGGCTTACGAGACAGAGGAAGCGCCCGGCAGCGTGACGCCGTCGGACAGGATGCCTGAGACAAGCGGCGCGGCACCGGGAGACCGCGCCCCTGCCGGACAGCAGGCGCCGGGAAGCAGCGCTCCGGGCGGCACGTCGCCCGGGGGCGGGCAGTCCGTAAACAATGCGCCGGCTGATACGCAGCTCTCCGCGGAGGGGAACGGCGCTCCGGGAGGCGTCCTGGCGGGCCCGGGGGCTTAGTATACGGTACAGTACGCCGGCCCGGCGCGCGGGCAGGATAACAATAAAGACGGTTACGGTGAAATACTATGATAAAAGATAACCAAAAGCGTCTGAACCATTTCCATATACTTCTTGACGCGCTTGTGATTATTTGTTCCTATGCATTGGCATGGTTTATTGTAAACGCTACGCTGTGGTTTGACGTAACGGCGGAAAATAAGAACGCCATGGCGGCCGTCTATCTGGCGGTCGGCGCGGCGATCGTGCCGTTTTATCTGTTCCTGTACGCCTTCTTCCAGCTCTATACCCCCAAGAGGGTGCAGAGCCGGCGGGTAGAGCTGGCGAATATCGTAAAGGCCAATGTCATCGGGCTTTTGTGCATTGCCCTGATCCTGTATCTGTGCAGAAAGAACGAATATTTCCGGAATTTCTCGAGCCCAATGCTGATGCTGTTTTTTGCAATCAACATTATATCCGAGGCTTTGATGCGGAATCTGCTCCGGATGGGACTGCGCTCCCTGCGTTCAAAGGGCTATAATCAGAAGCACCTGCTTTTAGTGGGCTACAGCCGGGCGGCGGAGGGCTTTATTGACCGCGTGAGGCTGAATCCGGAATGGGGATATAACATCCGGGGCATTTTAGACGACTGGCAGGAGTGGGGAAAGGAATACAGGGGAGTCCGGGTGATCGGAAAGATCGGCGATCTGAACACGATTCTGGAGCTTAATACCCTGGATGAGATCGCGATCACCTTAAGCATCCGCGAATATGAAAAGCTGGAGCGGATTGTGGCGGGATGCGAGAAATCCGGGGTTCACACGAAATTTATACCGGATTACTATAACTTTATCCCCACCAGGCCGTTTATGGAGGATCTGCAGGGACTTCCGGTGATTCATATCCGCCATGTCCCCCTGACGGGCCTGCTGAACGCAACCATTAAGCGCAGCGTGGATCTGATCGGGGCGGCTGTCGCGCTGGTTCTCTTTTCACCGGTGATGCTTATCGCGGCGGCGGGCATCAAGCTCACCTCCCCGGGACCGGTTATCTACAGCCAGGAACGGGTAGGGCTTCACAACCGGCCGTTTAAGATGTATAAATTCCGCTCCATGGAGGTTCAGCCGCCTGCGCGGGAGAAGAGCCAGTGGACGACGCCGGGCGATCCCAGAGTGACGTCCATCGGCCGCTTTATCAGAAAGACCAGTATTGACGAGATGCCGCAGCTTTTTAATGTATTAAAGGGAAATATGAGCCTGGTGGGGCCAAGGCCGGAGCGTCCGTTTTTTGTAGAGAAATTTAAGGAGGAGATTCCGCGCTATATGATCAAGCACCAGGTCCGCCCCGGAATGACCGGCTGGGCTCAGGTAAACGGCTACAGGGGAGACACATCGATCACGAAACGGATCGAGCACGATCTCTATTACATTGAAAACTGGACGCTGGGATTTGACGTGAAGATTTTATTTCTGACCTTTTTTAAGGGATTTATTAATAAAAATGCGTATTGACAGTGTATAATCATAACAGTTCAGACGGGGGCGTCTTCCTGCCTGTCTGGACGGTTACGGATAATCAGTGAGGGTGAACTTTGGATCAGTGAGGGCGGTTATATGGGATATGATGAGACAGATTCGCCCCGGAGGGACCGGGGACGCAATCGGCAGCCCGTGAAAAGGATGGGCGACAGGGACATACCATACAGAAGAAGCAAAGAGCCCGGACATAAGGAACCCGGGCTTAACCTGATCACAGATTCGTTTCGCGATCAGAGGCGGCGCGAGCCGCGGGCAGGCCGCGGGGGGCCGGGGAATGTGCAGACGCCCGGCAGGCGGAGAGGAACGGTTGACGTGCAGGTTTCCGGTCCCGGCAGGGAGCGGGAAAAGGCGTGGAGAGCAGACGGCCGCGGTATGCCGGCGGACGCGCAGAGGCCGGAGAGGAACGGTATCCCGGCGGATGCGCAGAGGCCGGAACGAAACGGTATTTTGCTGGATGCGCAGGCCAGCGGCAGGCGCAGAGCCATGGCGGGGCCGTCTGTATCATCAAAGAGCTCTCTGGCTGAGGGGCCGCTGATCATGTCCGGCCGCAAGGCGCTTCACGGTTCAGGACAGGAGGAGAGGCGCCCGGGCCAGGGACGAAATGGCGGCGCGCGGGCGGCGGCGCGCCAGAGCGCGGCGGCCCACACGCCTCCTCCTGCCCGCCATGCTTCGCCGGAGCGCGGCTCGCGCGAGGCTTCGTCTCACGAATCCATCTATGAGGATCCGGCCCGCCGCAGGGCCAAAAAACGGAAGAGGAGGATCCGCATCATCCTGCTGGAGGCGGTTATATTTGTCGGCGTCATGGTCTTTGCCGGTTATTCGTATATCAACAGCCGCCTGGGCATGATGCAGCAGCTTCCCTGGGATCCGGAGGAGATTCGGAATGTGGATATATCCGAGGAAAAACAGGAGCAGATGAGGGGCTACTGGACAATTGCCATATTCGGCGTGGACAGCCGGAATACGTCGGTTGGCAAGGGTAATAATTCGGATGTGAATATCATCTGCAACATTAATCAGGATACCGGGGAAATCCGTCTGGTATCGGTCTATCGGGATTCCTACCTCAATGTGAACGACAAAAACTCCTATAATAAAATCAACACGGCATACCTGCGCGGCGGTCCGGAGCAGGCGGTAAAGGCGTTAAATAAAAACCTGGATCTGGATATCGATGACTACGCGACCTTTAACTGGAAGGCGGTGGCGGATGCCATCAATATCTTAGGAGGTATTGACTTAGAGATCAGTGAGCCGGAATTTTATTATATCAATGCATTTATTTCAGAGACGGTTACGGCGACAGGTCTGGGATCCACGCAGCTTAAGCATGCGGGGATGAACCATTTAGACGGAGTGCAGGCCGTTGCGTACGGCCGCCTGCGCCTGATGGATACGGACTTTGCGCGCACGGAGCGCCAGAGAAAAGTCATTGCCCTGGCGTTTGAGAAGGCAAAGCAGGCGGACTGGGCCACGATTAACAATATCATCCAGACCGTATTTCCGCAGGTCGCCACCAGCGTCGATATGGGCGATATCCTGACCATGGGGCGCGGCATAACGAAATACCATCTGAGCGAAACCATGGGCTTTCCCTCTGCCAGAGGCGATGCGAAGCTCAAGAGCAAGGGCGCGTGCGTGATCCCCCAGACGCTGGAAAGCAACGTGGTAGAGCTCCATAAGTTCCTTTTTGGGGATGAGGATTACAGGCCGACCGAAACGGTGAAAAGCATCAGTCAGAAGATCATCGCGGACACAGGGCTTTCAAAGAATGCGAAATCATCGGGCGATGTGGGAACCGCGGGTGGATCGGTTCCCAGGACCACCGCGGCGGCATCCCTGGAGGAGAGCGCTACAGAAGAGGAGCGCGAAGCCGGGGAAGAAAAGGAAGAGACAAAAGAAGGAAGGAACGCGCTTTCGGACAGCTTAAGCGGAGCGGAGCGGGAGACGGATTCCGGCGGAAACTTAATCCTGCCGCCGGGAGGATATGAGACAAACGGGGCGGGAGGCCAGACGCAGCGGGGCCAGTCAGAGGAAAACGGCGGGGAAGAAGCCGCGCCGTACAACCCGTCCCGCGCACAGGAGGAAACGCCGGGCGCGCCCGGGGGAGCGGCGGCGCATCCGGGCGTGCAGAGCGATACCGGAGTGATCATCGCGCCGGGCGGCGTCCGCCCGGGCGGGGAGCCTTCCGGAGGTGTCCGTCCGGGGCAGAATATGTCAGGGAATGTCTATCCGGGCCAGGACGCGGCTGAGAGCGTCCGTCCCGGACAGGATCAGCCGACACAGGGGCGTGTGGAATTTTACGGCCCGCCGGGAACGTAATGTACTTCCAAAATCTCACAAAATCAGGCGCGCGAGATTCTGAGAGTGCATCGAAAGGAAAGGAAGTAATATCAGTGATCTGTCCGAAATGCGGCTGCGAGGCGGCCGGAAATTTTTGCAGCAACTGCGGCGCGCTTTTGGAGAACCGGGCCTTAGAGCGGGAGAGGGAAAACGACGGTGAGAAATGGGAGAGGCTCAAGCTTCCCCGGGACACAGGCGGGGCGGACGTAAGCGTCCGGGAAACGCCCGAGTACAGGGATCCGGAAAACGGCCGGGACAGAAAAAGGGAAAAACCGGAGAAAAGCGCGCGTTCAAGGGCGCGGGACGGCGCAAAAAGGCAGTCCCGCTCCTCAAAAAAAGAGAAAAAGGAGGAGGCGGCGAAGGAAAAGGCCGCCCGGAAAATCAGGCGTCAGCTCGAAAAACGCATTGAGACACTGGAGGAGGAGCAAAGCAGGGAACGCCTGCTTCGCGAGCGAAACGCAAAGCAGGCGGCGCGTGAAAAAGACGCCCCGCAGGATGAAAGAAACGGGGCGTCCCCTGGCGAGGCGATAGGAAACGCAGCAGCAAAGGGAATAACAGGCGCTGTTGTCCTGCTGTCGCGCGTCATGCAGATTCTCTGCGCCCTGTGCATGGCGGGAATGGTCTGGATGACGGGAAGGGCCTTCTGGTATGGACGGAAGGGGCTCGGGAGCGTTGCGGCCATTGCGGCTGAGGAAAACTATGGCCTGGCTCTTTACCTGTGCGCGGCAGGAGTCACCCTGTTTCTGGGGGTGGTCTGGTGCCTGTGGATTCTTTCCAGAAAGGCGTCCGGCGGCGGCGTCCGCATGAAAACGTATGATACAGGCCGCGGCCTGATTCCGTTCCTTCTCTGCATAGCGGCCGTTTACGCGGCGCTTCCGGCGTCGGCTCTGCTTCCGGCAGACAAAGAGGCGTTTCATGGGCTCGTCAGAGGGGCGGCGGCTGTTCTGGAGGCAGTGAATGCGAATCACGAATTTCTCGCGTTCAGCAGTACGGCCGGGGCGGTTCTGTCCCTGATCCGCAGGCTTTTGCGGGTGTAAAAGGGGAGAAGGCCGTTCAATTTATAAGCTCATCCAGAGGCGCGAACCGATACCCCATTTCCTCCCATTTCGTCAAAAGCTCATCCAGAATCTGCCCGTTCGTCCTGGACGTGCTGTGCAGAAGCACGACTGCGCCGGGATGAATCCGTCCCAGAAGCTTTTGGAAGGCTTCTTCCCTGGAGGGCTGCTTATCCTCATACCAGTCCACATAGGCGAGACTCCAGAAAAAGGTGTGGTACCCCATTTCATCCGCCATCTGAAGGTTGCTCTCACTGTATTTTCCCTGGGGCGGGCGGTAGAATTTCTTCATTTCCTGTCCGGTTGTCTCTTTATACAGCGCTTCCAAATCGGTCAGCTCCTTCTGAAACGCTTCCTTTGTAGATATTTTTGACATATCCGGGTGATGGAAGGTATGGTTTCCCACGGTATGCCCTTCCGCTGCCATGCGCTTCACAAGCTCAGGGCTCGTTTCCAGATAATTCCCGACCAGAAAAAAGGTTGCCGTCG
This sequence comes from Clostridiaceae bacterium, assembly GCA_910575795.1. Lineage (GTDB taxonomy): Bacteria > Bacillota > Clostridia > Lachnospirales > Lachnospiraceae > Otoolea > Otoolea muris. The sequence continues at coordinate 36,914 of CAJTGE010000005.1, forward strand.
CCCGGTGCTTTTTTAAAGCGTCCAGGATTGCCGGCGTGTTCCCGTTTTCATAGCCCGCGTCAAAGGTCAGATAGATCACCTTCTCCTGCGCGGGGCCGGCATAGTAGGCGTGAAACTGCTTTAAATAATCCGATGTCGCATTCCCAACGGGCGTCTGCCCCTCGCTCTGAAAGCTCAGACCCCAGTTGCCGTCGGCAGAAGCAGGGGCCGCCGGCTGCCCGCAGGGAATTGCGGCGGGAACCGATGGCTGTTCATTTGTAAAATGAGCCACGGCGCGGGCTGACAGGTTACCTGCGCAAAACGCCATGGCGAACAGGAGCGCGGTTTTGAGAATGCGTTTCTGGAATGGAAATTTGAAGGGAATCTGCATAAGAGTGCTCCGTTTCCGGGCGTGATTACTGAATTATATGAGGGGGCGGAGGGTATCATGTATTGAAATGTGCAGAAAACATTACGATTTGTGATTTAGGTGAGCGAGGGGGGGGGCAGTACGGCCTACGTTACTGGAGAGCTATAGATTATAAGAATTGTCAATAAAAGTAACACTTCAGGTTACCAATAAAATGTTGTACGAGAGGGAATTCTGAGAAAACTTGTTCCATAATAAAATAAAGCCAGAGAAAAAAGCTGTGTAGTATCAATTACCAGGAGGAATATTATGATGCCCGACTATATAAAGGTCAATAAAAGCGCCGACAGGATCGACATATGGTTTTACAATGAAAACGACAAGCCCTTTTCCATTGGCGAAAAGATGTGCGAAATCAATGAAAATGCGTACATGAACGGCTATAACTGGGACACCTTTTTTAATTATTACCTTGCCGAAAATGCCCCCGACATCTTAGAAGGACTGGAAAGCAACCCGGAAGCAGGTTCCTATACCGCCTTCTATGAACCGGGCGGAGAAAACGAAAAAAAGGCAGAACGCTTTGCGCAGATTATCATATCGCTAATAGAACATGAAGATGAGCTGTATCAGATTGTGCGTGAAAAAGGTGATGAAGTCGAGTGGGACTAATTCCCCCCAATAATAAAATGTACCATCGGAATTTTACTGTGCCTGCAAGGAATGTAAATATGCCCGAAGTAAAGGCAGCAGGCTGCCCTCTCGCGATCCTCCCGCCAAAAGGCCCGCAATTTCTTCGCGCCAAAAACATTTATCCCCCGAATAGCGCCTTGTAAATCCTCCCCGGATATAGTAAAATAAAAACATTGGTTCATTTACGCCGCATAAAACAGATAAAGAGGCATAAAATCATGGAAAAAAGCAGAATCGAAAAGCAATTTGAATTTTGCCGCGAGATCGATAAAGAAAAATTTATCGGCCGCCAGACCTACTTAACCGACAGAAACAGCAAGGAAAACGACGCCGAGCACGCCTGGCATATGGCGCTTATGGCTGTGCTTTTAAGCGAATATTCCAATGAACCCATCGATGTTTTAAAGACGGTCACCATGCTGCTGCTTCATGATCTGGTGGAGATAGACGCAGGGGATACCTACGCCTACGACGAGGAGGCGAAGAAAACCCAGAAGCAGCGCGAGCTGGCGGCGGCGGATCGCATCTTCGGCCTGCTTCCGGAGGATCAGCAGGAGAAGCTACGGGGGCTCTGGGAGGAGTTTGAGGCGGAGTCTACGCCGGAGGCGCGGTTTGCGAGGACACTTGATAATATTCAGCCGACGATGCTGAACGCGGCGACGGACGGCCGTTCCTGGGCGGAGCGCGGAGTGCGTTTAAGCCAGATTTTGGGAAGAAATCAGAATACCGGCAGAGGTTCCGAGACGCTGTGGAAGTATTCCTATGAACATTTCATTCTGCCCAATGTGGAAAAAGGGCGGATTAAGAACGAGTAGCGCAGCGGTTGATGTACTCCCGGAATCTCGCCGCGCCTGATTTTGTGAGATGATTTTTTGTCAGATGCGCACAAATGTATGAGGCGTATGCTGATTAAATTTGGGTGCATCTGGCGGAAAATCAGCCGCAAAGGCAGGCGCGGCGAGATTCCGGGAGTACATGTTGGTACAAAGGAGGATAAACGTGGCAATTCAGGGGGAAACGAGGCAGAAGCCCCGAAGCCGGATCCGCGAGCCAAAGCGGTATCAGGTGATTATGCACAATGACGATTATACTCCCATGGATTTTGTAGTGAAGATCCTGATGGAAGTCTTTCACAAAGGAAAAGAGGAGGCGGTAGCCCTGATGATGAATGTACATAAGGGCGGCCAGGCGGCGGTGGGCAGTTACCCTTATGATATTGCCGTATCGAAGATCCGGATCGTGACAGAGAGGGCAAAGGAAGAGGGATATCCGTTCCGGCTGACGCTTAAGGAGGCATAGGAGATGAGAGTGACAAGGGAAGTGGCGGATGTCTTAAACGCCACCTTTGAAGCGGCCGCCAGGGAGCATTATGAGTTTGCGACGCCGGAGCTTCTTTTATATCAGATTGCCGGCTGCGAGACGTTCCGGGAAGCATTTGAGAACTGCGGCGGCGATGCGGACAGCTTACAGGATCGCCTGATCGGGTATCTGAAGGAGAATGCGGAGCCCGCGGGCCAGACGGATAAACCGGAGATGTCGGCCGGGCTTGAGACGGTTCTGATCCGCGCCCAGGAGCAGGCGGATGACTGCGGGAAGGAAGCGGTCGAGCTGCAGCATCTGGTGTATGGGTTTTATTTTCTGAAGGAGAGCTATGCCGTTTTCTACATGGAGACAATGGGCGTGGGGAAGACGGATCTTCTGCGGGAATTGACCGTTATATACAGTGAGATCCGGGAGCGCTATGATGCGCGCCGCACCCGTATCAGCCGGGAGCAGCAGGCGGAGCGGGAAGGAAAACGGAGAGCGGGCCGGGGAAAGGATGCGGGCGCGGACCGGGAAGAGGACGATATAGACAGCGGGAGAGAGGAAGGCCGGGAGGCTTCGGGGGACAGCAGAAGCCAGCGGTGGAGGCGCTATGTCACCTGCGTCAATGAGGAGCTTAACGGCGTGAATCCCCTGATCGGGCGCGAGGAGGAGCTGGAGAGGACGATGCAGATCCTCTGCCGGAAGGATAAGAACAATCCGCTCCATGTCGGGGAGCCGGGGGTGGGAAAGACCGCCATTATTTACGGGCTTGCCCGCCTTCTCAATGAGGAGCGCGTGCCGGAGCCCTTAAAGGGGGCGCGGATCTTTGCCCTGGATCTGGGAAGCTTGCTTGCCGGGACGCAGTACAGGGGCGAATTTGAAAAGCGGTTCCGGGAGATTATGGACGGAATCAGCCAGGAGGAGAAGCCGATCGTCTATATCGACGAGATCCACAATATCGTGGGGGCAGGCGCCGTAAACGGGGGAAGCTTTGACATTTCCAATATGCTGAAGCCCTATCTGGCGGCGGGCGCGGTGCGCTTCATCGGCGCGACGACGTATGAGGAATATAAAAAGCATTTTGAAAAGAGCAAAAGCCTTGTGCGCCGTTTTCAGAATGTGGAGATTAAGGAGCCCTCGCAGGAGGATGCGGTGAAAATCCTGGAGGGCCTTAAAAAGCATTATGAGTCGTTTCACAGGGTCCGCTACGGGAAAGGCGTTCTCGATTATGCGGTGCGCATGAGCGCCCGGTATATCAATGAGAGGTTTCTGCCGGACAAAGCGATTGACCTGATCGACGAGTCAGGCGCTTACCGCCGCCTCCACCCGCTGCCGCAGAAGAGGCAGACTGTGAATAAGGAGCTGATTGATGAGATCCTGTCCAGAACATGCCAGATTCCCAGGCAGACTATGGAACAGGATGAGATAAAGCGGCTGGAGGGGCTTGAGAAGCGGCTGGCTGGCCGTGTGTTCGGCCAGGACGAGGCGGTGGGCCAGGTTGTGAACGCTGTGAAATTTTCCCGCGCGGGCCTTCTGGAGGAGGGAAAGCCGTTAGCCAGCCTCCTGTTTGTGGGGCCGACCGGCGTGGGGAAGACGGAGATTGCAAAGAGCCTTGCCGACGAGCTGGGCGTGCGTCTGATCCGGTTTGACATGAGCGAGTACGGGGAAAAGCATGCGGTGGCAAAGCTGATTGGCGCTCCGGCCGGGTATGTGGGTTACGAGGAGGGCGGGCTTCTGACCGAGGAGATCCGCAGGAACCCCCATGCGGTGCTTTTGCTCGACGAGATCGAGAAGGCGCACCCGGATATCTACAATATCCTCCTTCAGGTGATGGACTACGCCACGCTCACGGATAACCAGGGCCGGAAGGCGGATTTCAGGAATGTGATTGTGATCATGACCTCCAACGCCGGGGCCAGCCGCGTGGGCAAGGCCGGGATCGGCTTTGGCGGGCGGACGGTTCAGGCGGATGTGATGATGGAGGAGGTAAAAAAGACGTTTCAGCCGGAATTCAGAAACCGTTTAAACCGCATTGTAGTCTTCAACGCCATGGACGAAGCGATGGCAGACCGGATAGCGGGAAAGAAGCTCGACGAGCTGGGGCGGATGCTTGAGGCAAAAAAGATCGAATGGTCCGTGTCCGGCGAGGCGAGAGAGCTTCTCAGGAAAAAGGGGATCAGCGAGGAATATGGGGCGAGAGAGTTAGAGCGCGTCATAGGAAGCGAGATAAAGCCTCTGCTGGTGGATGAGATCCTGTTTGGAAGGCTTAAAAAGGGCGGGAGCTGCCGCCTTAGCTGCAGGGAAGAAGCGTTTATGTTGGAATATCAGAAAAGAGAAAAGCCATGCCAGTGTACCGCCTGATAAAAAAAGAAATCAGCTTTCCGTCCCCGGAGCTTGCAAGAGAGGACGGCCTTTTGGCCGTGGGAGGCGATTTGAGCGAGGATCGCCTTGTCCTTGCGTACTGCCATGGGATTTTTCCGTGGTATGATCCCGGGGATGAGATTATGTGGTGGTGCCCAAAGGAGCGCTTCCTGATCTTTCCCGACGAGATCCACATCTCGCATTCGATGAAAAAGTATATGAGGAGACACCGCCTGAGCGTGGTTTTGAACCGGGACTTTAAGGATACCATGCACCGGTGCCGCGTAAAACGGGAACACGCGGAGGGAACGTGGATTTCCGACGAGATGGAGGATGCCTATCTGGCTCTCCACAGGAAGGGCTTTGCCGCCAGCGTCGAGTCGTATGAGGACGGGGAGCTGGCCGGAGGGCTTTACGGGGTCTGCATTGGCGCCTGTTTTTTCGGGGAGAGCATGTTTTCAGAAAAAAAGAACGGATCAAAAGCCGCCCTGATTGGGCTGGCGCGGATTCTTAAGGAAAAGGATTTCCTGTTTATTGACTGTCAGTTTCATACCGGCCATTTAGAGAGTATGGGAGGGCGGTTTGTACCCTGGAAGGAGTACAACCGCCTTCTTGATGAGGGGCTGGGGCGGTGATCCCTGCGTGCGGCTGGAAAGAACCGTCAGCCCGGATGAGTGAGACGCGCCCGGAGATAGTTTAAGCGCGGCTTATGCGCCGGCGCTTAAGCCGCGCTTAAGCCGCGCTTAAGCCTGGCGGGCGTCCAGTCCCCGGATCTTTTTTACATAGATGCGGCGGAACAGCAGCGTGGAGAGCGTCAGGGACATCAGCTCTGCCAGCGCGAAGGAATACCAGACCGCATGGAGGCCCCACGTATTTGCAAAAAACCAGGCCAGGGGCAGGATGCACAAAAGCTGCCTGGCAACAGACACGATCAGGCTGTACACTCCGTTTCCGAGCGCCTGGAATACGGATCCGATGATGATGCAGTATCCGGCGAACAAAAAGCTTAAACTGATGATCCGAAGGGCAGGGACGCCGACCTCCAGCATATGCGGGGAGGCGTTGAACATGCCCAGAAGCTGCGGCGTGAACGCCTGGAAGATGATAAGGCCGCAGAGCATGATGCCGACCGCGATGGCGACGCCGAGCTTTATGGTATCCATGATGCGCTTACGGCTGGCCGCCCCGTAATTGTAGGCTACGATGGGGATCAGGCCGTTGTTCAGGCCAAACACCGGCATAAAAATAAAGCTCTGGAGCTTGAAATACACGCCCAGCACGGAGACGGCCGTCTCGGAAAACATGATCAGAATCCGGTTCATACCAAAGGTCATAACCGAAGTGATGGACTGCATGACAATCGAGGGCACGCCGACGGTATAGATGAGGCCGATGACGCGTTTATTGGGCTTAAAACCGCGCAGCGAGAGACGGATGTCGGGATTTTTGGTGTGATTTAAGTACACAGCCAGCAGCATGGCAATGATCTGCCCGGTAACCGTGGCGATCGCCGCGCCCCGTATGCCGAGCCGCGGGAAGCCGAAGAGGCCGAAGATCATGATGGGATCCAGGATAATGTTGATAATGGCGCCTGTCCCCTGGGTGATCATGCTGTAAAAGGTCCGCCCCGTGGACTGCATCAGGCGTTCAAAGGTCATTTCCCCGAAGATGCCGAAGGAGCAGATGAGGCAGATCGTCAGGTATTGCGCGCCGAATTCGATGACCTCGGGGGTCACGGTCTGGCTGGCAAAAAAGATGCGCGAGCCGAAGATGCCGAAGAGGGCAAACACGGCGCAGCTTATGACGGCCAGGAATACGCCGTTGGCCGCCGCCAGATTTGCCTCGTCCTGGCGGCGCTCGCCCAGGGAGCGCGACAAAAGCGCATTGATTCCGACGCAGGTGCCCGAGGACACGGCAATTAAAAGGCTCTGCACCGGGAAGGCCAGAGACACGGCTGTGAGGGCATTCTCGCTGATCTGCGCTACAAAGATGCTGTCCACGATATTGTAAAGCGCCTGGACAAGCATGGATGCAATCATTGGCAGGGACATGGAGACAAGCAGCCTATTAATGGGCATGGAGCCCATCTTGTTTTCGCCGCTGTAAGCAGTTTCTGACATGGCAGTTCCTCCTTATGTTTTGTATGTATCCCCCGGAGAGGACAGAGTCAGGAACGATGATTTTGTCCCTGAATTTAGCATGCTAACCAGTATAGCTTATATTAAAATTACTGTCAATCAAAATATGCTTGTCAGGGAATCTCTGTTTATGATATCATTAATTCAGCTTAAAAGCCGGCTGCATCGGCTTTTATGACAAAGGATACCAGGATCAGAAGGCTGGCGCAGCATTTCGCAGATACTGAGACACGAAGCATCCGCTATTTGCGGCCGCTGCGCCTGCAAGAATAGGAGCGGCCTTTTGAACCGCATAACATGAACACATAGAAGACAGAAGGAGGAATTGAAGGGATGAAGCCTTACAGCGAATTGACGAGAGAAGAACTGTTAGAGCTGAAGAAAAGACTGGCTGCGGAGTACCATGAATTTCAGGGAAAGGATCTGAAACTGGACATGTCCCGCGGAAAGCCCAGCACGGAACAGCTTGATCTCTCGATGGGCATGATGGATGTGTTAAACAGCGAGATGGATTTGACCTGTGAGGACGGCACGGACTGCCGCAATTACGGCATTCTGGACGGAATCAAGGAGGCCAAGGAGCTGATCGGCGATATGATCGAGGTAGCGCCAGACAATATCATTATTTATGGAAACTCCAGCTTAAATGTGATGTATGATACGATCTCCCGTTCCATGACCCACGGCGTTATGGGAAATACCCCCTGGTGTAAGCTTGACAAGGTGAAATTCCTGTGCCCCGTGCCGGGCTATGACAGGCATTTTGCCATCACGGAATATTTTGGTATTGAGATGATCAATATCCCGCTCGACGAGGCCGGCCCGGATATGGACATGGTGGAGCGCCTTGTCTCCTCGGATGACACCATTAAGGGGATCTGGTGCGTGCCAAAGTATTCCAACCCGTCCGGGACCTCCTATTCGGATCAGACGGTGCGCCGCCTGGCGAGGCTTAAGCCGGCCGCTCCGGATTTCCGCATCTACTGGGACAATGCCTACGGCATCCATCATTTATACGACGACGAGCAGGACAATGTGATCGAGATTCTGGCAGAGTGCAAGAGGGCCGGGAACCCGGATATGGTATATAAGTTTTCTTCCACCTCGAAGATCAGCTTCCCCGGATCCGGAATCGCGGCGATCGCTACCTCCCACAACAATCTGGAGGATATCAAAAAGCAGCTCCGCATCCAGACCATCGGCCATGATAAGGTAAACCAGCTCCGCCATGTGCGCTATTTCAAGGATATCCACGGCATGGTAGAGCACATGAGAAAGCATGCGGATGTGCTGCGGCCCAAGTTTGAGGCAGTGGAGGAGATCCTGGAGAACGAGCTCGGCGGGCTGGGGATCGGGAGCTGGACCAAGCCCAAGGGAGGCTATTTTATCTGCTTTGACTCACTGGACGGCTGCGCGAAAGAGATTGTGGCAAAATGTAAAAAGGCCGGCGTGGTGATGACCGACGCGGGCGCTACCTACCCATACGGAAAGGATCCGCGCGACCGCAATATCCGCATTGCCCCGTCCTATCCGCCGCTTCAGGATCTGGTGACTGCATCGCGGCTGTTTACGCTCTGCGTGAAGATTGTCAGTGTCAATAAGCTGTTGCATGAGATGGATCAGCCTGTTCCCTTGCAGGCCGGCGAGAACTGATAGATGATATGGTATGGGCGTCCCGGGGAGAGGCTGCCCATACCTTTTTCAATGCCTCCTGCTGTGGCTGAATATTTTCGGAAAGGAAACAGATATGCTCAGGGAAAAAATGGGAATACTGTGGGAAAGGTTTGTAAACAGAGAGACGATCTCCTATGTGATATTCGGGGTTCTGACAACGCTGGTGGACTGGGCGGTTTATCGGATCGTGCGCTGGCCCGGGTATTCGGTTGCGTTTTCTACCGCTGTTTCATGGGCGTCTGCTGTGCTCTTCGCATTTATTACGAATAAGCTGTTTGTGTTCCGGAGCCGGGCTTTAGGCATGGCCGCGCTGGCGAGGGAGTTTATTTCTTTTGTCTCATGCCGGGCATTTACCGGGGTCTTTACCATTGTTTTTATGGTGGCGGTCGTGGACTGGCTTGGCTGGAATGAATGGCTGGGAAAAGCAGCGGTATCGGCGATCTCTCTGGTTATGAATTATGTATTCAGTAAGCTGTTCATATTCAGGAAGAGTGAAAACCGCGATCACTCAGCGGAGTCTGCGCAGTCAATGCGCTGACAGCGAAAAAAGGGCGGCATTACAGCCAGGCAGGAGGTTGATGTCCATGGACAGGGAGAAGATGCCCGGGATCGACAGAGATTTCGGAGACATGGGGGAGATAGAGGAGCTGCTTGCGGACGAGGAGCCCTGTGAGGACAGGGAACAGCCGGAGGGAAGGGAGACGTCTGAATACGGGGAGGAACCGGAGGGGGGAAGGCTGTCGGGATGGATACCGGAATCCCTGTTAAAGACAGGGCTAGTGCGCCCTTCGGACGGGCTTCTGGCCGCATTTTTTGTCCCGGTGATCATTCTGGTCGTGATCTTTGCCCAGAGGGGGATCTTTCCCTTTGGGGAGGAAAGCTATTTAAGGACAGATATGTACCATCAGTACGCCCCCTTTTTTTCCGAATTCCGTCATAAGCTGACGACAGGAGGAAGCCTGCTTTATAGCTGGGATATCGGCATGGGGGTCAATTTTGCGGCGCTGTATGCGTACTACCTGGCGAGTCCTGTGAACTGGCTGGTAGCCCTGTGCCCGCAGGGGCTGGTCATTGAGTTTATGACGTACATGATCGTCCTGAAAACGGGCCTGTGCGGCTTAAGCTTTGCCTGGTACCTGCAAAAGCACAACCGGGTGGATCGGTTCGGGGCGGGTTATTTCGGCGTTTTTTACGCCCTGTCAGGCTACATGGCGGCCTATAGCTGGAATATCATGTGGCTGGACTGCATTCTCCTGTTCCCGCTCATCATGCTGGGCCTGGAGCGGCTGGTTCATGAGAAAAAAGGATATTTTTACTGTATCATGCTGGGGCTTTCGATCCTGTCCAATTATTATATATCCATCATGATCTGCATGTTCATGGTCCTGTATTTTATCTGCCTTCTGTTTCTGGAGGGGAGGAAGGGATGGAAGGATTATGCGGTGATCACGTTTCAGTTTGCGGGGTATTCGCTGCTCGCCGGCGCGCTTTCCGCGGCGGTGCTGTTGCCGGAGATCGCGGCGCTTAAGGCTACCGCGTCGGGAGATTTCAACTTTCCAAAGGCCTTTGAGATGTATTTCCCGATTTTCGATATGCTGGCAAGGCATATCGCGAATGTGGAGCCTGAGATCGGGCTGGGGCACTGGCCGAATATCTACTGCGGCGTGGCCATATTCCCGCTGTTTCTCCTATACCTGGCCAACAACCGGATTCCGTTAAAAGAAAAGATCGTGTACTGCGGCCTTTTACTGCTGTTTTTTGCCAGCTTTTCCATCAATGTATTTAATTTTGTCTGGCACGGTTTCCATTATCCGAACAGCCTGCCGTGCCGTCAGTCATTCATCTATATATTTTTGATGCTTGCGCTGTGTTTCCGCGCCTATCTTTTTTTGGAGCAGACGCCAAAGAAGCATATCGCGATGGCGTTCTGGGGTTCGGTCTGCTACATCCTGCTGGCCCAGAAGCTGGTGACCGGGGAGGACTACCATTTTGCGGTATTCTATGTGGCCATCCTTTTTCTGGCAGCCTATACAGGGCTGATGTACTATTACCAGAACCCGCGCTGCCTGGGAACCCTGGCGGCGCTCCTCACGCTGGCGGCGACAGCAGTGGAGGCGGCGGTCAACACGACGGTTACCAGCGTGACGATCACCAGCAGGGAGGCGTATGTAAAGGACAATGAAGATGTCCGCCTCCTGACCGGCAATCTGCGGGAGTACGGCGAATTTTACCGGATCGATAAAACGAATGCCAGAACCAAGAATGACGGCGCGTGGATGAACTTCCCTTCTGTTTCCCTGTTCTCCTCCGTGGCCAGCGCGGATATGACGGAATTTTTCAAACGGATGGGGTGCGAGGGCTCTACGAATGCATACAGTATTATGGGAAGCACGCCGTTTGTAGACTCCCTGCTTGGTATCCGCTATGCCCTCTGTGAGGGAAAGCAGGAGAATACGAGGCGCTCCTTAAACAGCTTTTCCGGGGAAACGTATCTGTACGAGAACCCGTACACACTGCCCGTGGGCTTCATGATGCCGGATATCATCGCGGACGGGTGGCATCTGGATCTGGCGAATCCCATTGATGTACAGAATGAGTTCGCCTCCCTGCTCGGGGCGCCGGATCTGCTGGTTTACGTCCCGGGAGAAGAGTCAGGAGAAACTTTTCACTTTACAGCGGCGCATGATGGGGAGTATTATATTTATATAGGAAACCGCCAGGTGCGTACGATCCGGCTGACGATCGGAGAAAAGACGGATACCATTGAGAATGTAAAGCGCGGCTTTCTGATAGAGACAGGATGGCTGAAGGCGGGGGAGACGGTGCGCGTCGAAAACAAAGATGGACCGGAGATATTGGACGCGGGCGCATACCTGTTCAAAGAGGACGGGCTTGCCGCCGTCTATGAGAAGCTGAACCAGAATCCCTTTGTGACAGAAGAATGGGAGGATACGCTCCTCAGAGGCTCTGTGGATGCGGGCCAGGGCGGGGTGTTGTTTTTTTCCGTTCCGTATGATGCCGGCTGGGAGATCCGCGTAGACGGAGAAGAAGCGCCGGCCAGGAAGATGCTGGATGCGTTTATGGGGGTGGAGCTTACGGAAGGGATGCATTCGGTGGAGATGTCGTACCGGCCGAAGGGGCTTTGGCAAGGGGTTGTGATAAGCGCGGGGGCTTTGGCGTGGGCGGTCTTGATTGCGGTATTTGGAAGGGCGAAGAAATATAAGAGGCGGGATGAAAGAACCGCGGGGGGGACGCCTGCGCCAGGCAGCGGATCCGACAGAACCGCGCTCTCGCTCAGTGAAAAGCGCAGCGGGCACTAAGCTCGAAAAGACCCCGCTAAGTGCCGGCGGTTTTCAATGGGGTTCCTTACGGATCCGCTGCCTGGCGCAGGCTGTGTTTTCGGCTGGCCTTTGTTTGATAGTATGCTGTTTTTGGAAAATTTTTTCAATGGCCTGTTGTTTTAAAAAAGCAGGATCCAGGGCTTAGAAGGAAGTATCAATGCATATAAAGAAAAGAGGAGAGACAGATGAAAAAGTTAGAAGAGTATGTAAGAAGCATCCCTGATTTTCCGGAGCCGGGTATTATTTTCCGGGATATTACGACAATTTTGCAGGATCCGGACGGCTTGAAGCTTGCGATTGACGGGCTTCTGGCTTCGCTTGAGGATGTGGATTTTGACGTGGTAGTGGGGCCGGAATCCAGGGGCTTTATCTTTGGCGTTCCGGCGGCTTATGCGCTCCATAAGGGGTTTGTGCCGGTCAGGAAAAAGGGGAAGCTTCCGTGCAAGACCGTTTCCATGGAATACGATCTTGAGTACGGCAGCGCCGTAATTGAGATGCACGAGGATTCCATCACGCCGGGACAGAAGGTTGTGATTGTGGATGATTTAATCGCAACAGGCGGCACGACGGAGGCGATTATCAAGCTCATCGAAAAACTGGGCGGCGAAGTCGTAAAAATCTGCTTCGTAATGGAACTGGCCGGATTAAAGGGCAGAGAGAAATTAAAGGATTATCCGGTAGACGCCCTGCTCACTTATGAGGGAAAATAAAAGGAACAGTCCTGCCCAACCGGGCTGTTACTCAAAATAAAAGGGTTCGCACCCACAGACGGCGCAGCGGGAGCAGTCAGTCCCCCTGCGCCGTTTTAACACTTAGGAACTGTCTCGAAATAACTTCCCATTAGTCCGCAGGATTTTTCTTCGGGAGCGCCGCTCAAAAATCAGGCGCATAGCGGGCTATGTAACTAATTTTTGAGCGGCGCTGTCGGAGAAAAAGACAAGGAATATGGGAAGTTATTTCGAGACAGTTCCTTACCCGGGCTGCCTTTTGAAAAAAGAAGGAAAAACCGATTAAGGTAGGGGTTGCAGGGAAATAATAATAGCAATACAATATATAAAACGGTTCATGTGAGGCACGGAGACGCTACTGGCGTCCGGATTTGTAAGAAGCTACAGCTATAAAGCTCCGGCATTTGTTTTTTGGAAAAGAAGCGCAATGGAAAAGAATGATCTTTCAGTCACATCTGAATTCCAAAAGCGCTCCCAAACTTCAGCCAGCCAGTAACGTAGCCCGCGCCGGCTTCTATATCCATAAGGAACCCGTAGAAAACCGCCGGGCTGTACCAGGTGTCCGCTGTGCTTTTCTCCGAGCGGAAGCGGGGTTCCGTTGGATATAGAAAGCCGGCGCGGGCGGCCCTCTAAGGCGGCCCTTAAGCGCAGAACCCCAATATAAAGCATCCCCCCACAAAATGATTGCATTTTTTGACAAATATAATTATAATAGTGATTATTCTTTCATAAATCGATAACCAAGGGCGCACAAGCCCGAAGCCGGGAGGCATTGAGTATGGGAAATTCGGAAACAATTAAAAAGCTGGATCAGGAGCTCATGGCTCCCGCTGATTTTACCAGTCCGGAGACGCTTTACCAGGAGCTGATCGCAGCGATTCGCAAATACCATCCGTCTGATGACATTTCTATGGTGGAAAAAGCATATGACATCGCATATAACGCGCATAAGGATCAGAGGCGCAAGTCTGGCGAGCCGTATATCATCCATCCGCTTTGCGTGGCCATCATTCTGGCCAATTTAGAGCTTGACAAGGAAACCATTGTGGCAGGGATCCTCCATGACGTGGTGGAGGATACGGTTCTGACCGAGGCGGAGCTGACGGCCATGTTCGGGGAAGAGGTGTCGCTTCTGGTGGACGGGGTGACTAAGCTGACGCAGCTCTCCTGGTCTATGGATAAGGTGGAGATCCAGGCGGAGAATCTGCGCAAGATGTTCCTTGCCATGGCAAAGGATATCCGCGTGATTCTGATCAAGCTGGCGGACCGCCTTCACAATATGCGCACTCTGCAGTATATGAAGCCGGAGAAGCAGAAGGAGAAGGCCCGGGAGACGATGGATATATACGCCCCGATCGCGGATCGTCTCGGCATTTCGCGCATCAAGACAGAGCTGGATGATCTGTCTTTAAAATATCTGGAGCCCCAGGTGTACTATGATCTGGCGGAGAAGATTACCCTGCGCAAGGGGGTCCGCGAGGCGTTTGTACAGGGCATCGTGGAAGACGTGAAAAGGCACATGATCGATTCCGGTATTGAAGCCAGCGTGGACGGCCGTGTGAAGCATTTTTTCAGCATTTATAAAAAGATGGTCAACCAGGATAAGACGCTGGATCAGATTTATGATCTGTTTGCGGTCCGTATTCTGGTGAATTCGATCAAGGACTGCTATGCGGCTCTGGGCGTGATCCACGAGCTGTATAAGCCGATTCCGGGCCGTTTTAAGGATTATATCGCCATGCCCAAGCCCAATATGTACCAGTCTCTACATACGACTCTGATTGGAAACAGCGGGCAGCCCTTTGAGATTCAGATCCGTACGTATGAGATGCACCGCACGGCCGAGTACGGGATTGCGGCCCACTGGAAATATAAGGAGAGCGGGAGCAGCAAAACGTCCACGGACAGTGCGGAGGCCAAGCTTTCCTGGCTGCGCCAGATTCTGGAGTGGCAGCGCGACATGTCGGATAACAAGGAGTTTTTAAGCCTCTTAAAGAGCGATCTGGATCTGTTTACAGACAGCGTATACTGTTTTACGCCGACCGGGGATGTGAAGAACCTGCCGAGCGGTTCCACGCCGATTGATTTCGCGTACGCCATCCACAGCGCGGTGGGCAATAAGATGGTGGGCGCGCGGGTCAACGGAAAGCTGGTGAATATTGACTATGTGATCCAGAACGGGGACCGGATTGAGATTATTACCTCCCAGAATTCGAGGGGCCCGAGCCGCGACTGGCTGAAGCTTGTAAAGAGCACGCAGGCAAAGAATAAGATCAACCAGTGGTTTAAGACGGAATTAAAAGAAGACAATATCATGCGCGGGCGCGACATGATCGATAAATACTGCCGTGCAAAGGGCATTAATTTCTCAGACCTGAACAAGCCGGAATTCATGGAAAAGGTCATGAAGCGGTATACCTATAAGGACTGGGATTCGGTGCTTGCCTCCATCGGCCATGGCGGCTTAAAGGAAGGCCAGGTCATCAATAAGATGTTGGAGGAGCGGACCAGGAAGCTCAAGAAGGAGGAGACGGACGCCACTATCCTGGACAATATTGCCAGCGAGGGGAGCAAGATGCCGGTGCTGGCGGCCGGAAAGTCGAAGAGCGGTATCGTGGTGAAAGGCATCCATGATCTGGCGGTTCGTTTTTCGCGGTGCTGCAGCCCGGTGCCGGGCGATGAGATCGTGGGCTTCGTGACGCGCGGCAGGGGCATTTCCATCCACCGCACGGACTGTATTAATGTGATTAACCTGCCGGAAGAGGAGAGAGGACGCATCCTCGACGCGGAATGGCAGCAGCCGGAGACGACGACCGGGCGGGAGAAGTATTCTACGGAGATCAAGATATTTGCCAATAACCGCATCGGTATGTTTGTGGACATATCCAAGGTGTTTACAGAGCGCCAGATTGATATTACGTCCATGAATGTCCGCACCAGCAAGCAGGGCAAGGCTACGATTACCATGACCTTTGATATCCATGGGATTGAGGAGCTGAATAAGCTGTCTGATAAGCTGCGCCAGATTGAGGGCGTGCTGGATATCGAGAGAACGGCCGGGTGACGGGCCGGCTAAGGAGGAGATAAAAATTGGAGATAAAAAAGCTGATTGTCGGGATGGTGCAGACAAACTGCTATATTGCCATCAATCCCGGGATTAAGGAGGCCGTTGTGGTGGATCCCGGCGGCGAGGCGGACCGGATCCGCTCTGAGGTTCAGAGGCTCGGCGTAAAGGCGCAGGCCATCCTGCTGACGCACGGCCATTTTGACCATGTGATGGCCATGGAGGAGCTGAAGGCCGGATGGGGCGTTCCCATTTATGCGTGCGAGAAGGAGGCGGAAATCCTGGCCGATCCCGGTAAAAATTTAACGAACCAGTTTCTTGGGGGAGGCAGCCGCCTGAAAGCCGATGTGCTGCTTAAAAATCAGGAGACGGTCAGGCTGGCCGGCTATGAATTTAAGCTTCTGCACACGCCGGGGCATACGGGCGGCTCCTGCTGCTACTATGTGGAATCAGAAAAGATTTTATTTTCCGGCGATACGCTGTTTCAGGAATCGTACGGCCGTATCGATTTCCCAACAGGAAGCGGGCGTCAGATGGCAGACTCGGTTGTAAATATCCTTTTTGCGCTGCCGGACGATACGGCCGTGTATCCGGGCCATATGGGGGATACCACGATTGGGGCTGAAAAGCTGTATAATCCGCTGGCTTCGTATATAGGGAGGCTCGGATGATCGCGATTCTTTTAAATGATGATTCCTTTGAGCAGGATATACGCGAGCTTTTGATGGCCTTTTTTCCGGGCGAGACGTTCACCCATAAGGAAGAGGAGGCCGGACAGGCCCGCCTGTGCTTTACTGGGCGCCGGGCAGGAGAGAGGGGAGAATGGTTTGAAATGACGCTGGGAGATGCGCATTTCGCGACCATCCGCCCCGATTTTTCGGATCGCACGCAGGCGAAAAATGAGATCAAGCGTTCCCTGTACAGGCTCCTCTGCAGCCTGACCGAAAGAAAGCTTCCCTGGGGATCGCTGACCGGGATCCGCCCGGCCAAGATCGCCACGGCAAAGCTGGCAGAGGGGTATGGCGCGGATTTTATCCGCGATTATATGAAGGAAACGTATTATGCAAGCGACGGGAAGATCGGGCTTTGTATCGATGTGGCGGAGCGGGAGCGGGAGATCTTAAAGCGTGTGGATTATCAGAAGGGCTACAGCCTGTATGTGGGCATTCCGTTCTGCCCGGCCACCTGCCTGTACTGCTCTTTTACCTCGTTCCCGATTGAGAAATGGAAAGGGAAGACGCATCTCTATTTAGAGGCGCTGTTCCGTGAGATGGATTATGTGGCGGGACGGATGAAGGGAAAGCCGCTGGATTCCGTCTATTTCGGGGGCGGGACGCCGACGTCCTTAAGCGCGGAGGATTTGCACGCGGTTCTTTGCAGGGTAAAGTCAGTCTTCCCGGCGCAGGAGGCGCGCGAGTTTACGGTGGAAGCCGGCCGGCCGGACAGCATCACGCGGGAAAAGCTTACGGTGTTAAAAAACCACGGCGTCACGCGCATTTCCATCAATCCGCAGACGATGAAGCAGGAGACGCTTGATCTCATCGGACGCCGCCACAGTGTGCAGGAGGTTAAGGATACGTTTCACCTAGCGCGTGAGATGGGGTTTGACAACATCAATATGGATGTGATTGTGGGCCTGCCGGGGGAGACGCCGGACGATGTGCGGCATACCATGGAGGAGATCCGGGCCCTGGGGCCGGACAGCTTAACCGTGCATTCCCTGGCCGTAAAGCGCGCGGCGCGCCTGAATATCGAAAAGGAGCGCTACAGCGGCTTTAAGCCGGAGAATACGCAGGAGATGATAGAGACAACGGCGCGGTGTGCAA
This sequence comes from Clostridiaceae bacterium, assembly GCA_910575795.1. GTDB lineage: Bacteria > Bacillota > Clostridia > Lachnospirales > Lachnospiraceae > Otoolea > Otoolea muris. The sequence continues at coordinate 54,393 of CAJTGE010000005.1, forward strand.
AAGAGATGGGGATGTCCCCCTATTACCTGTACCGCCAGAAAAATATGGCCGGAAATTTTGAGAACGTCGGCTACGCGCTCCCGGGCAAGGAATGCATTTACAATATCCTGATCATGGAGGAGAAACAGCCAATCATGGGCTGCGGCGCGGGCACGACGACAAAGATGGTTTATCCGGACCGGGACCGCATTGAGCGGGCGGAGAACGTGAAGGAGGTCGGTCAGTACATAGAGCGGATCGACGAGATGATAGAGCGCAAGGAGCGGCTGTTCAGATAACGGGCGTATCCGGTATTGTGATAAGGAGCAGGCTATGGCATTGAAGAAAAAACCGGTGACAGGAATGAAGGATATCCTGCCCGCAGAGATGGAGCTGAGAGACTATGTGCTGAATATCATCAGGGAGACGTACAAAAGCTTTGGCTTTTCCCTGATTGAGACGCCCTGCGTGGAGCACATCGCAAATCTGACAAGCAAGCAGGGCGGGGACAATGAAAAGCTGATTTTCCGCATCTTAAAGCGGGGGGAGAAATTGAAGCTCGATACGGCAAAGGACGAGGCGGATCTGGTGGACGAGGGGCTGCGCTATGATCTGACCGTGCCGCTGTGCCGCTACTTTGCCAACAACGCGGCGAACCTGCCGTCCCCCTTTAAGGCGCTGCAGATCGGAAGCGTATGGCGCGCCGACCGTCCGCAAAAAGGGAGGTTCAGGCAGTTTGTGCAGTGCGATATCGACGTGCTGGGCGACGCGGGCAATCAGGTGGAGATCGAGGCGATCCTGGCCATCACGACAGCGCTCACGCGCATCTGCCCCGACAAGGCGTACACGGTGCGCATCAATGACCGGGCGATCTTAAAGGGCATGGCGGATTACAGCGGCTTTTCGGAGAGCGATACGGATAAGGTGTTTATTACCCTTGACAAGATGGACAAGATCGGCTTAGACGGCGTTAAGGATGAGCTTTTAGAGCTCGGCTACGCGCCGGAGGCGGTGGAGACGTACACGAAGCTTTTGTCCTCGCTGGGAAACGGGCCGGATGCGGTCCGGGACCTGGGCCAGACGCTTTCCGGCGTCATGGATCCGGAGCGGGCGGAGAATCTCGCGTATATCATGGATACGGTGCGGGATGTGTCGGATATCCGCTTTGGCCTGGAGTTCGACCCGACCCTGGTGCGCGGCATGGGCTATTATACGGGAACGATCTTTGAGGTGTCCATGGAGGGCTTTGGCGGCTCCGTGGCGGGCGGCGGCCGTTATGACCGCCTGATCGGCAAATTTACCGGCGTGGAAACGCCGGCGTGCGGCTTTTCCATCGGTTTTGAGCGGATCATCACCATCCTGATGGACAGCGGCTTTCAGATTCCCGGTTCCGTGGGGAAAAAGGCATTTCTCTATGAAAAGGGGATCGGCGGCGAGCGCTTTAAGGAGGTCTTAAAGGCGGCCCAGAAGGAACGGGCGTCAGGCGTGCGCGTGCTGGTGGCGCAGATGAACAAGAACAGGAAATTCCAGAAGGAACAGCTTTTAAAAGAGGGGTATGAGGAATTCGTGGAATTTTACCGCGAGGCCCTGAAACAGTGAGAGAAGGAATTTGGAACGTTATTTCTGGATCATTCTTTAAGGAATTGAAGCGGAGGTACAGGGCGGGAACTGTACAGAAATAACTTCTGCACAGTTTCTTATCTGTGCGGTTACGAATCAAAATCAGGAGGAACATAAAATGGCAGAATCAATGGCAGGACTTAAGCGCTCCCATCGCTGCGCGGAGCTGTCCGCGGCCGATATCGGCGGGACGGCGACCGTCATGGGATGGGTGCAGAAGAGCAGGAACAAGGGAGGCATTATTTTTGTCGATGTCCGGGATCGGTCCGGCATCGTGCAGGTGATATTCGAGGAGACTGACTGCGGGGCGGAGAGCTTTAAAAAGGCGGAACGCTTAAGGAGCGAGTTTGTCGTGGCCGTGACCGGGCGTGTGGAGGCCCGTTCCGGCGCGGTAAATGAGAACTTAAAGACCGGCGCGATCGAGGTGCGCGCGGCTTCCCTGCGCATCCTTTCCGAATCCGAGACGCCGCCCTTCCCGATCGAGGAGCATTCAAAGACAAAGGAGGAGCTGCGCTTAAAATACCGCTTTCTGGACTTGAGAAGGCCGGATCTGCAGCGAAATCTGATGACAAGGAGCCGCGTGGCGATCCTGACGCGCGCGTTCCTGGCAGAAGAGGGATTTTTGGAGATCGAGACTCCGACGCTGATTAAGAGCACGCCGGAAGGGGCCAGGGACTATCTGGTGCCCAGCCGCGTCCATCCCGGAAGCTTTTACGCGCTCCCGCAGTCCCCGCAGCTTTTAAAGCAGCTCTTAATGTGCTCCGGCTATGACCGCTACTTCCAGATCGCCCGCTGCTACAGGGACGAGGATCTGCGCGCGGACCGCCAGCCGGAATTTACCCAGATCGACATGGAGCTCTCCTTTGTGGATGTGGAGGACGTGCTGGATGTGAATGAAAGGCTGTTACAGAAGCTGTTTAAGGAGATCTGCGGCTATGATCTGAAGCTTCCGATTCAGAGGATGACCTGGCGCGAGGCCATGGACCGCTTTGGCTCAGACAAGCCGGATCTGCGCTTTGGCATGGAGCTTCGCAACGTATCAGGCGTTGTAAAGGGCTGCGAATTCGCCGTGTTTAAGGGAGCGCTTGAAAACGGCGGTTCCGTCCGCGGCATCAATGCAAAGGGCCAGGGCGGCATGCCCAGAAAGAAGATCGACCATCTGGTTGATTACGCAAAGGACTTCGGGGCCAAAGGGCTTGCCTGGCTGTCCGTGCAGGCGGACGGAAGCTATAAATCGTCATTTGCAAAGTTCATGGCCGAGGAGGAGCTCTCCGCTCTTGTGTCCGCCATGGACGGACAGCCGGGCGATCTGCTCCTGTTCGCGGCCGACAAGGACAAGGTCGTGTTCGACGTCCTTGGGAACCTGCGTTTAGAGCTTGCGAGGCAGCTTGATCTTTTGAAAAAGGACGACTACCGCTTCCTGTGGGTGACGGAGTTCCCGCTTCTCGAGTATTCGGAGGAGGACGGCCGCTATGTGGCCATGCATCATCCGTTTACCATGCCCATGGAGGAGGATCTGCCGCTACTGGATACCGATCCGGGCGCGGTGCGCGCGAAGGCGTATGATATCGTGCTGAACGGTACGGAGATGGGCGGCGGTTCGGTCCGCATCCATCAGGCGGATATCCAGTCCAGGATGTTTGAGGTTCTCGGCTTCACAAAGGAAGCGGCCGCGGAGCAGTTCGGCTTTTTGCTGGAAGCGTTTAAATACGGCGTGCCGCCCCACGCGGGCCTTGCCTACGGCCTGGACCGCATGGTGATGCTTATGGTGGGCGCGGACAGCATCCGCGACGTGATCGCCTTCCCCAAGGTAAAGGACGCCTCCTGCCTGATGATGGAAGCGCCCGCGCCGGTTGAGGAAAAGCAGCTTGCGGAGCTGGGAATTGAGGTTTCCGAAGAGGAAGAGGGCAAATAAACGAAGCTGTTAAGGGTATAGGAACGACGGCGCTGTGAACCGCATAACAGAGCTTTGCTCCGGGCAGGGAGAGATGCAGACGCATTCCCTCTTTGTCCGGAGCTTTTTTGTTTACTCAGAGAAGAATTCAACGTTATTTCTGATAACAGTTCAGACAGCCTGAACTGTTACGGCATCTGCCGCGTTTTCGTACGGTCAGCGCAGCAGGTGCGCTGACCTACCTGAACTGTCACTATTTCTGCACAGCCCCTAACAATCCAGCGTAAACCAGAATTCCACTCCATTCTCCCGGTTTCTCACGCCATACGCCTTGTGATGGGACTCCATGATCGCCTTGACAATGGAAAGCCCGATCCCGCTCCCTCCGTACTCCCTTGTCCGGGCCTTGTCCACCTTATAAAACTTGGTCCAGATTCTGGGAAGATCGTCCTCCGGAATGGGAAGGCCCGTATTAAAGACCGATACGAGGACTTCGCGTTTTCCATCCCTTTCCCGCGCGTCCGTCCGGATTTCGATGCGTTTTTCGCCGTCCGCATGGTTGATGGCATTTGTGACATAATTCGTCACCACTTCTTCGATCTTAAACTCATCCCCCCAGACATAAAGCGGCCCGGCGCAGGAAAAGTCCACGCCAATACCCTTCTGCTTTAAGAGCAGGCCGGACGATGTAAGAATGCCGTTTATCAGCTCTATCAAATCAAAGCGCTCCATGGAAGCCTGCTCATTGCCGAATTCCAGCGCCGTGAGGGTGAGGAGCTGCCTGACCATCTGATTCATCTTGCCCGCCTCGTCCACAATGACGCCGCAGTAATAATCGCGGCTCTCCTTATCATCGCCCATGCCCTCGACCAGGCCCTCCGCATAGCCCTGAATCAGGGCGATAGGCGTTTTGAGCTCATGGGAGACATTGGCAATAAAATCCTTTCTCATCTCGTCGATCTGCGTCTTCTTTTCGATGTCAAGCTGAAGCTGGTTATTGGCTGATTTCAGCTCCCCGATCGTCTCCTTTAACTGATCGGAGAGGACATTCATGCTGTTCCCCAGTATATCAATCTCTTCCGTCGAATGCCTGGACGGCACATATTTTGCCTCAAAATCAAGCTGCGACATCTTTTCCGAGAGCTGTGACAGACGGTGGATCGGCGCTGTGATGCGTTTGGTAATAAAATAGAGGATCAGGCTGCCGCTCAGAATGACGAATAGCCCCACCCACATCAGAAAACGGTTGGAGATCGAAGCGCTCTCCCGGATACTCTCTAACGGGGTTCTCATAATAAAAATCGTCCGGTTGTCGGAAAAAAAGCCCCAGCTCTCGAGATAAAAGGTCTTGCTGCGCGGATCAAAGGTTTTCTGAATCATATAATTGTCATGCTCGCGCAGGATTTCCCGCAGGTAGGCGTCATAGCCCACGATATACTGGCGCACGCGCTCGCGCAGCATGTCAATATCGCGCGAGGAAGAAACCATGGCCGTATCCTGCATGCTGTCATAGATGAGCAGCGTGATATTGGACCGCTCGCGCATCTGGAGGATCGTGTCAGATAAGCGCTTCGCCTCCTGCTCTCCGGAAAGCGGGGCGTCACCATTCAGCTCCCCCTCCGCCTCACTTAGGGCCTTTTCCCCCTCTGCCTGCTGTTCCCTTAAAATCGCGTCGATCGCGTGATAACCATTCTCCAGGATCCGGATCTTATAATTCTGGTAATACGACTCCAGGAACCAGTTGTTAATACACCAGACCGCGCCGACGGACAGCGCCATGAGGCTGACAAAAATGATGGTAAACCGGGAGCGGATCGAGGACTTCATTCCGTCACCTCAAACTTATAGCCCATACCCCAGATCGTCTTGATATACTCTCCCTTTGCGCCGAGCTTGCTGCGCAGCTTTTTGACATGGGTGTCAATGGTTCTGGCATCGCCAAAATAATCGTAGTTCCAGACATTATTGAGAATCTTCTCCCTGGATAATGCGATTCCCTGGTTCTCCGCAAAATATGTCATGAGCTCGAACTCCTTGTAGCTCAGATCCACGGGCGCGCCGTCCACCATGACCTGATGAGCCGTCTTGTCGATCTCGATGCCCCCCGCGCGCAGGATATCCTGCGAAACCGCGCTGCTCCGGCGCAGTATAGCCTCCACCCGCGCCACCAGGATCTTGGGGCTGAAGGGCTTGGAGATATACTCGTCCACTCCCAGCCTAAACCCCTGCAGCTCGTCGCTCTCCTCCCCGCGGGCTGTCAGCATAAGGACCGGGATCTGGGAATACTTGCGGATCGTTTTTAAGACCTCCCAGCCGTCTAGCTTTGGCATCATCACATCCAGGAGGACCAGCGCGATATCCTTTTGTTCAAAAAAACGATCAAGCGCCTCCTCGCCGTCGGCGGCCTCCACCACGGAAAAGCCCTTGATGGAGAGGAAATCGCGCACCAGCTTGCGCATTCTGGCTTCGTCGTCTACTACTAAAATTTTTAAACCTTCCATAAGATAATACCTCAATGATTACTGTTTGGATAGTTGTTATGTGTTTTGGGTAGTTTTATTTTAGCAGATTATTGGGGGGGATTCCATAGGTTCACAGACATTTCACAAGTTTGGGGGGCGCGGTTGTTACTATCACGGATCAATGGCAGTTAGTTAAGCGGACGATTGCGGGATGTTGTTTATCGTGGGGAGGCCGCCGTCGCCAGCCCCTGTATCCAACGGAACCCCGCTTCCGCTCGGAGAAAAGCGCAGCGGTACTAAGCTCGAAAAGACCTCGCTAAGTACCGGCGGTTTTCTACGGGTTCCTTATGGATACAGGAGCTGGCGACGGCTACGTTATCAGCGGGCCGGGAATCCGTTTCATCTCTCCGTAAGTCTTGTAATACCTTTATCTGGCACAGGCATAAATATCCTCTGCTTGAATTGTTGAATAGTATTATCATATATTAGCTCAACAAAAATTTAACTGTTATCACGTAAAAAGCGGATACCCCATTGTCTGAGGTATCCGCTCTGCTCACAGCACACATTCAATCAAACTTTCAAATTCTCTATATTCTCTTTCGTGAGGCCAGTATATCGGATAATTTTTTCGACAGGTTCGCCATCTGATATCATATTCCGGGCAATTCCCAGTTTAGCGTTCCGATCCGCATTATATAATGCCTGCGCCTCATCATGCCTTGCTTTTGTACGAAGTCTCTCTTTTTCACGGAACTCCGATGAAGCAGTAATCGTATAATAAGCATCAATCGCCTGACTCATAACCGGCGTCTCCATCTCTTTAATCTTCTCCAGTTCCTCTTCGCGATATCCCAAAAAAAGGTTTGCTCCATAACATCAAAAATAAAATCTGCATAAAACATCCGGAATAAACTTGACAAAAAAGAGAAAAGAAAATATAATAACAACGTAACATGATTTAACAATTATGTAACAATTAGAAAACAAAGTTTAACAGATACCCACTATCCCTTTGTTTTCCAACAAATTTTAAACTGAATAAAGCAAATATAAGTAAGGGGATTTTGAATGAATTTTAATAAAACCAGGAAACAGTTAGGATTGTTCGTTATGTGTACCGCTTTTACAATGGCCGGCCATCAGGCGGCTTTTGCCGGCCCGGTGAACGGGATGGAGTGTGAGATGGTGGCAACCGTGGACAGAAGCGGCGTTTCGATTTACGCAGAAGAGGATGAGACATCATCCGTTGTTTCTATGGCGCAGTCAGGCGTTATCTACGATGTCCTGGAGGTGTGTGATGATAACTGGATTAAGGTAGCCTCACAGGGCATGGAGGGCTATGTCAGAGCGGACGGCGGCGTACAATTAATGGAAGTGGACGGGACGGAAGGCGAGTCTGATACGGATATGGGCGGGACGGCTGTCCGCCGGGAGGTTTCAGGCGACGCGCGGCGGCAGGATTTGGTTGATTACGCGCTTCAGTTTGTGGGAGGCCGTTACCGTTACGGCGGGAACGACCCGCATACCGGTGTTGACTGCTCCGGCTTTACGAGATATGTCATGCAGAATGGAGCGGGCGTATCGCTCAGCCGTTCCTCAGGCTCCCAGGCGGCGCAGGGCAGAAGCATCAGCGCAGAGGAGATGAGGCCGGGCGATTTGATTTTTTATGGAAATGGCCGCGGCATCAATCATGTGGCGATGTACATAGGCGATGGACAGGTTGTTCACGCATCAACCGAGCGCACCGGGATCAAGACTTCCCCGTGGAATTACCGCGCGCCGGTTAAGATTGTAGACGTATTGGGATAAGCCGAAAAATTCCTTCGCACAGCGGCGGGACAGGCTGTTTTAAATAACCAAAAATTTCATGCTGCCTCCTGTATATTTAGAGACGAAACCGCCATACTAACGGTGTAGTAAAAAATATTCAGGAGGTAATTTTTATGTCTAGCAGAAACAGCTACAATGATATGGACAACAACAGCTCCAGAAACAGCAGCCAGAACGGCTACCAGAACAGCTCAAAGGACTGCCACAGAAACGGCGGGCAGAACAGCTCTCAGAATAACAGCCAGAACAGTTCTCAGAACAACAGCTCCAGAAACAGCAGCCAGAACAGTTCTCAGAACAACAGTTCCAGAAACAGTTCCCAGAACGATTCTCAGAATTGCGGCTACAGAAATAATTACTAAATCAGCCATATCTGAATATGAAAGGGCATTTTCCGCAAAACCCGGAAAATGCCTTTTCGTATGCTGCGCGCAGGAAAACTACAGGCATACATAACAAGATGAAGGGAAAGCGCAGCGCCCGCGGACGTACTTTTGCGCGCTTCAAACCCGGAAAAGGAACATGCTGTGCACAGCCTGAATATAATAAAGAAAACGAGGACAGGAGGCGCCGGGGGATGTATGAAACCATACCGATCCAGCAGTTGGATGAATGGCTGGAGCGGGGCTATACAGGGAGGATTATCGATCTGAGGGATGCAGGGGCCTTTTGCTGCGGGCATATTTACGGAGCAGAGAACTATCCGTTTCATGAGCTGATGCAGAACCCTTCGGTCCTGACCGCACAGGAGCCGCTTTTGTTTTACTGCACAAGGGGAAGCGAAAGCCTCCTTGCCTGTAATTATTACGCGCGGCAGGGATATCAGGTGTATAATGTGGCGAATGGACTGAGTTATTATTGCGGGAAATATCTGACGCTCTAAAATAGATTTTCAGGAAAAGAGAAGATTGACAGGAATAACAAGGTAAATTAGAATAATACTGTTAGAGAGAAAGAGGAAGTAACCGTTCAGGCTGCCTGGACGGTTACTGTGCATGAAAAAAGAGAGGACGGTATATTGGATCGGTTTGAACTGACCGCCCCCTGCCATTTCGGCCTGGAGGCGGTACTGAAGAGAGAGATTACAGATTTGGGATACAGGATCACAGAGGTGGAAAACGGACGCGTGTCCTTTGAGGGGGAGGCAGGAGCGGTCAGCCGCGCGAATGTTTTCCTGCGCACGGCGGAACGCGTGCTTTTGAAGGTGGGAAGCTTTAAGGCCGTGACGTTTGACGAGCTGTTTGAAAAGACGAGGGCGCTTGCCTGGGAGGATTATCTTCCAAAGGATGCGAAATGCTGGGTGAAAAAGGCGTCCTCCATCAACAGTAAGCTGTTCAGCCCGTCGGATATCCAGCGGATCATGAAAAAGGCGATTGCAGGGCGCATGCAGTCAAAATACGGGATGGAGAGGATGCCGGAGACGGGAAGCGAATACCCGCTGCGCGTCTTTTTCCATAAGGATCAGGCGACGGTGGCGCTTGATACGAGCGGGGATTCCCTGCATAAGCGCGGCTACCGCCAGGCATCAGTGAAGGCCCCGATCACGGAGACGCTGGCGGCGGCGCTGATCCTGCTCACCCCATGGCAGAGAGAGCGGATTCTGGTGGATCCGTTTTGCGGAAGCGGGACATTTCCCATTGAAGCGGCGCTGATGGCAGCCGGTATCGCGCCGGGGATGAACCGTTCCTTCCTGGCTGAGGACTGGAACCATCTGATTCCGCGCAAATGCTGGTACGAAGCCATGGACGAGGCGTCGGAGCGCGTGGACGATAAGGCGGAGACGGATATCCAGGGCTATGACATCGACCCCGCGGCGCTTAAGGCGGCCAGGGAGAACGCGAAGCGCGCCGGCGTGGATCGCCTGATCCATTTCCAGCAGCGTCCGGTGCAGGAGCTCAGCCATCCGAAGAAGTACGGCTTCCTGATCTCGAATCCGCCGTACGGGGAGCGGATTGAGGAAAAGAAGAACCTGCCGCAGCTTTACAGGGCGCTTGGGGAGCGCTATAAGGCGCTCGATTCCTGGTCCATGTACCTGATCACCGCCTTTGAGGATGCGGAGCGCTGCATCGGCAGGAAGGCGGATAAGAACCGCAAGATCTACAACGGCATGATGAAGACATATTATTATCAGTTTATGGGGCCAAGGCCGCCAAAAAGAAAAGCGGGAGAGAACGTTGAGGCGTAGACATGTATATCTGGCGCTTCTGGCGGTTTTAACGGTATGCACGCTGTTAAAAAGCCAGAAGAGGTTTACGTATGAGAGTGTGGAAAAGGGGAGCACGGCGGCGTTCTGGCAGCCGGACTGGTTCTCCATTATTTCCGGCGAGATCAACCGGAGACGGATTCATCTGCGTGTGGACGGGCAGGAGATCACGGAAAAACGGTTTCCGGTCAGGATGTCGGCAGAAGGCCATTTCCTGATTCCGCTTCCGCTCCTGGCAGAGGGCTTTTCCTGCTCGGCGCATGTATACGGGGGAAAGCGCCTGGTCATGGAGCGCGGCGTCACCCGGGCGGAGATCGACGAGGGAAGCCGGGAGCTTTCGGTAAACGGAAAAACGGTTTCCCTGGAGACGGAGCTTGTAAAGGAGGACGGCCTTTATTATCTGCCGCTCAGCGCGGTAGAGCAGGCATTTTCATATAAGAGGGACTGGAATGCCGCCGCGAATACGATGGAGCTTACCTATACCGGCCGGGAGACCGGTTATCTGCCGGACCGGTATGACTACCGGGAGGCGGGCCGCGCGCCGCAGGTGAAAAATCAGGGGAGCCTGGGGACGTGCTGGGCCTTTGCCTCCCTGATGGCCCTGGAAAGCCGGCTGCTCCCGGAGCAGAATGTGAGCTTTTCCGAGGATCACATGTCCCTCAGGAACAGCTTCCACATGGATCAGAACGCGGGCGGGGAGTATACGATGTCCATGGCCTATCTCCTGGCCTGGCAGGGGCCGGTCCTGGAGGAGCAGGACGTTTACGGGGACGGCTATTCGCCGCCGGGGCTTAAGCCGGTCTGCCACGTACAGGAGATTCAGGTGCTGCCGTCCAAAGACTATGAGGCCATCAAGCGGGCCGTGTACCTCTACGGAGGCGTACAGAGCTCCCTCTATACGTCCATGGTGACCGGGAAGAGAGATTCGCGCTACTACAACAAATCGCAGGGCGCGTATTATTACAACGGAAATGCAAGGCCCAACCACGATGTGGTAATCATCGGCTGGGACGACGGCTATGCGCGGGAGAATTTCAGCGTCGCGCCCGAGGCGGACGGCGCGTTTATCTGCGCCAATAGCTGGGGCGGCGAGTTCGGGGACGAGGGATATTTCTACGTGTCGTATTACGATGTCAATATCGGCATCCACAACGTCCTGTACTCCCGCGTGGATGAAACGGACCGCTTCCATCACATCTACCAGTCGGATCTGTGCGGCTGGGTGGGGCAGCTCGGCTACGGCAGGGAGAATGCGTATTTTGCAAATGTATACACAGCGGGCAGGGGCGAGGAGCTCGCGGCAGCGGGATTTTATGCCACAGGGCCGGACACCTCCTATGAGGTCTATGTCGTGACCGGGTTTGAGGGAAGCGCCCAGCTCGGGCGGCGAAGGCTCATGGCCTCGGGAAAGCTTGAAAGCGCCGGCTTTTATACCATTGATTTCGACAGCCCCGTCGCGCTGGCGGACGGAGAAAAGTTTGCGGTGATTGTCAATATTGCCACGCCCGGCTCTGTGCATCCGGTGGCCATCGAATACAATTCGCCGGATAAGAAGCTTAAGGCTGACATAAGCGACGGGGAAGGCTATATCAGCTTCCGCGGGACTTCGTGGGAGCGGGTGGAGGAGAGCCAGAAGTGCAACGTGTGTCTGAAAGCCTATACAAGAGATCGGGAAAGGGAAGAAAAGCATGAGAGATAAAATCATATTTGCCACGGCAAATGAGGATAAGCTGCGCGAGATCCGGGCGATTATGTCCGGTCTGGACTGTGAGATCATAACCATGAAAGAGGCCGGCTTTGAGGGCGGGATCGCGGAGGACGGGAATACGTTCCGGGAAAACGCGGAGATCAAGGCCCGGGCGGTCTGGGCCGCGACAGGGGGCATTGTGCTCGCGGATGATTCGGGCCTTGTGATTGATTACTTAAACGGCGAGCCGGGCGTATACTCGGCCCGCTATCTGGAGGGAACCCCGTACCCGGAAAAAAACCGGATTTTGATTGAGCGGCTGAAAGACGCCAGGGGAGAGGAGCGCAGCGCCCGTTTCGTGTGCGATATCGCGGCCGTCCTCCCTGACGGGCGCGTGATCCATGCGGAAGCGGCCATGGAGGGCCTGATCGCAGAGACGCCGGCCGGGAGCGGCGGCTTTGGCTATGACCCGATCCTGTACCTGCCGGAATACGGGAAGACCTCGGCCGAGCTTCCCATGGAGGAGAAAAACCGGATAAGCCACAGGGGAAAGGCGCTGAAACGGATGGAGGAACTGCTGAAAAACGTGTTGGAGGAGAGAAGATGAAGATACTGATTGTGAGCGATACGCACCGCCGGGACGGAAATCTCCAGGAGGTGATAGAGAGAACCGCGCCGTTTGACATGCTGATCCATCTGGGGGATGCGGAAGGCAGCGAGGATCGCATCGCGGCGTGGTGCAGGGAGCAGAACGCGGACTGCGAGGTGCATATGATCCTGGGGAACAACGATTTCTTTTCCAGCCTTGAGAGGGAGAAGGAGATTTCGATTGGAAACTATAAAGCGTTTCTGTGCCATGGGCACTTCTACAGCGTTTCCGTGGGATACGAGCGCCTGGTGGACGAGGCGAGGGACCGGGGAGCGCAGATCGCCATGTTCGGACATACCCATAAGCCCTGCCTGGACATGCGCAAAGGCATCACGGTGCTGAACCCGGGCAGCCTCTCCTTCCCGCGCCAGGACGGGAGAAGGCCCAGCTATATGCTGATGGAGATTGACCGGGAGGGGGAGGCGCATTATACGGTGAATTATCTGTAAGGGGGAAATAAGGCAGCCGTTTCAGTTGCCTGCACTGTTATGAAATAAGAGGGGAATGTGAAAAAAACAATACGGAATGATGGGATCCTGTGCGCATTTCCGGCAGTCACATGCATCATCCTGCCGCTCTGTCTTCATGCGGTATTACAGAATTATCTGCGTTCTTTTGGCGGGCCGGCGGCGGGGATGGCGGTTTACAGCCTTATCAGTGTTTTCTATGCCGCTTTATATGGCTTTATGCAGTATTTTTTTATTGAGTGCAATAACAGGTATCATCTTGCCAGTGTGATTGCAGGTATGTTGGAAATGGCGGCCGCTTTTTTTCTGCTTCCGCGGTACTGCAGATTCTGTCAGGAAGCATTCTACGCAAGGGCAGGATGGATTTCCCTGACAACAGCCATGGGTGTTATGCTTTATGGTTATCTTTTTATAAAATCAGTGAAGCGCGGCGGTTCTTTATAGAATCAGGAGACGGGAAAAGGGAACAGAAAAATTTTATACCAGGCATCGGGAGGAGTTATCGTGGCAAGAACCGTCGGAATCGGAATCCAGAGCTTTGAAAAGCTGATAACAGAGCATTGTTTTTATATAGATAAGACCGATTTTATCAGAGAATGGTGGGAAAATAAAGATGATGTGACATTGATTGCCCGCCCTTGGCGTTTTGGGAAAACGTTAAATATGAATATGTTGGAACGCTTTTTTTCGATAGAGTATGCGGGCCGGGGCTCGGTGTTTGAGGGGCTCTCCATATGGAGAGAGGAGAGATACCGCGGGCTCCAGGGCACATATCCTGTGATTATGCTCAGCTTTGCAAGCGTGAAGGAGACAACCTATGAAAATACCCGCAAAAAACTGTGCCATATTATCACGGAGCTGTACAACCGCTATGATTTCCTGTTAGACAGCGAGTGCCTGAATGAAAAGGAAAAGGAATATTACCGGAAAGTTTCGGTCGATATGGAGGATTATACCGCCACAGAGGCTTTGAAGGCCATGTCGGGCTTTCTGATGCGGTATTACGGAAAAAAAGTGATTATTCTGCTTGATGAATATGATACGCCCATGCAGGAAGCTTATGTCTGTGGATACTGGGAAGAGCTGGCGGCTTTTACCAGAAGCCTGTTCAACGCCGCGTTTAAGACGAATCCTTATATGGAGCGGGCTATTATGACTGGAACCACCAGAATCAGCAGAGAGTCTATGTTTTCGGATCTGAATAATCTGGAGGTGGTGACTGCCACATCCGAAAAATATAAAGACCGTTTTGGTTTCACACAGGAGGAAGTGTCCGGGGCGCTGGAGGAATTTTCCCTGGCCGGTCGGGAGGAGGAAGTGAAGCAGTGGTATGACGGTTTTGTTTTCGGCAGCAGGGATGGCATTTATAATCCATGGTCTGTTTTGAATTACCTGGACAAGAAAAAGGCGGGGGCGTACTGGGCCAATACCAGTTCAAACAGCCTGGCAGGAACATTGATCCGCGAGGGCAGCCCGGAGCTCAAAATGGTGATGGAGAAGCTGCTGCAGGGAGAAACACTGCACACGGCTCTTGACGAGCAGATTGTGTTCAGCCAACTGGATCAGGGGGATGAGGCTGTGTGGAGCCTGCTGCTGGCAAGCGGGTATTTAAAGGCTGTGCATGCAGAGCTGAATATGGAGCGCCTGGAAATGGAATATGATCTGAAGCTGACCAATCTGGAGGTACGGTTTATGTTTCTGCAGATGATCAGGGGATGGTTCGGAGGATGCCGCCAGACGCAGAAAGCGTTTCTGAAAGCGCTGCTTTCCGATGATCTGGAAGGGATGAACGAATATATGAATGAGGTGTCCTGTGAATTATTCAGCAGCTTTGACACAGGGAAAAAGCCTTCCGGTAAAGCGCAGCCGGAGCGGTTTTATCACGGTTTTGTACTGGGACTTATGGTTGATCTGCAGGACAGATATGTGATAACATCGAACAGGGAGAGCGGGTTTGGCAGGTATGATATTATGCTGGAACCAAAGAGGGGCGGGCTGGACGGCTATATCATCGAATTTAAGGTGATCCATACAGAGCGCGGGGAGACGCTGGAGGATGGAGTTAAGTCAGCCCTGAAACAGATTGAGGAGAAACAGTATGAGACTGCGCTCCGGAGCAGGGGGACAGGGCCGGAACGGATTAAAAAGTATGGGTTTGCGTTTGAGGGGCGCAGAGTGCTGATTGGAAAAAATGGGGGAGAACAGGATGGAGCTTTACAGCGGAAGGCCAAAGGATATGAACGGGAGGCTCCCAAGGGAGATCCGAACCTACGATTTCCTTGACAGCCTGGGTATAGAATATAGCAGGACGGATCACGAACCGGCCAATAATATGCAGGCATGCAATGCGATCGACGCGGTTCTGGGAGTGCTGATCTGCAAGAATCTTTTCCTGTGCAACAGGCAGAAGACGAATTACTATCTCCTGATGATGCCGGGGGATAAAAAATTTAAGACAAAAGAGCTGTCGGGACAGATAGGCTCGGCAAGGCTGTCCTTTGCTGATCCGGAGGATATGTTAAAGTATCTTGATATCGAGCCGGGAGCAGTGAGCATCATGGGGCTGATGAACGATAAAGGATGCGGAGTGCAGCTTCTTATCGACGAGGATGTGCTGAAGGGCGAATATCTGGGATGCCACCCCTGCGTGTGCACATCCAGCCTGAAGATGAGGACACAGGATGTGACGCAGAAGTTTCTTCCTGCTACGGGGCATGGATACAGAACCGTCCGCTTAACGGGCGGGGACTGACATGTGCTCCCGGAAGCTCACAGAATCAGGCGCGGCGGGATTTCGAGAGTACATTTGACAGGAAGGTGTAATCATAAAGATATCTGTCTTGAAGCCCCTGCGCCTTCCGGCGTTTGATACGCTCCATGCGTTCCCTCCGTTCCTCCATGGCTTTCCGTTCTTCCTTCTTTTTGTCGGCGTTCACACAGCGCCGGATTGTGGCGGCATGGTTTTTATAGCCTTTTCCGCTGGATTCCATATACTCGGACAGCCGTTCAATGTACTGTTCCCAAAAAGAGGGGAGTTCCGCCAGTTCTGCAGAAGATAGAAATACATTCCGGTATCTCCAGTGACGTTTTGTAAAGGACTTTTTAATCAAATTCACAGAAAATATACATTTCAGGGAAAAAAATAAGGCCGGGAACTTGTTTTTAGATTCCCGGCCTACGGTTTTACTATGCTGTCCGTTCTGCTTTCAGTTTTTTCACTTCGTCAAGTGGAAGTCCTGCGTATTCCGCAATTTTTTCAAGTGTCAATATTCCATCTGTCAACATTCTTTTAGCAGTATTTATTGCCCCTTCTTTTATGCCCTCTTGTAAAGATTCTTTTCTCATATCCTCCATGACTTTGCACATGATTAAAATGCCCTCCTTACTTTCCTTGAAAAAACGAACTCTGTCTGCCAGTGTCGTATAATACATATCTGCCGCATTAGTACATGAAAAATCATGCATGAGTTTTCCGATTGGCGTATCTCCACGGTAAGCGCCATTTACATACAGTATGTGCGAACCGTCCTCAAATCTTTCCCCGGTTCCTAAAAAGCACCTCTCAATCGGATAGAGCGGCAGCCCTTTTCCCATTACGTCATTTTCTGTGATAAAGATTACCCACGTTTCCGGCAGCTTATCGAAGTCCTCGCCTTTTTTCAAAAGGTTTGCGTCCATCATGCCGCTGTTGTACCTTGCTCTTTTTCTCCCGGCTCCTTTGTCGGAGCGCTGTACCTCCACATTCAGTTTTGCCCCTGTGCTGTCCGTAGCCAGGATATCCAGCTTTACCGAACGGTTCAGCAGGTTCTCCACAAATACCTGGGTGCGGACATCCAGCGCCTTTAAATCCGGTTTTTCCAGCACAATCTGCAATACCAGTTCTATGCTTGCCGTATCTCCCTCAAAACACTTTGTGAGGAAATCATCATCAATCAGGCGAAAGCCTTTCAGCCTCTGTAAATCTTCCTGATGTTTCTGGTCTATCTGCTGCGTCACTGTCAATCTTCCCACCTGCTTTCCCTTCTGTTTTCGTATCTCCATACTACCATAAACCTCCTGATTTTACAAGCCGGGAGCCAGCGCATTTCTGAATCCCGGCCTGTTTCCGTTATCGCTTTTTTACATCTGCTGTATCTCATTTTTCAGCATACGCTTGATTTTCTCGCTACCCATAAATTCCCCTTTTCATGCAATTAAACTTTGTTATCCCTTACTCACAATCGCATGATTCCGGCTTTTAACCTCCCCCTCTGGTACTGTATAGTTAGTAACAGTATGTGACCGAAACGGACACACCAAAAGAAAAGGTGGCTGCCTGCCTTTTTCAGCCCGCAACCGCCTTTTCTTTACCATTCAATATCACTATCTTTCACATATTCCCCTCTGTCTATTCTCTGCTCTGCCGCTTCCAGCCGCTTCCGCTCTTCCGGCGTCAGCTTTGTAAAATCCGGGTCCCAGGCAAGCACCAGACGCTTGATAAGCTGGCTTGCAAGTTCCTGTTCGCTCTCTGGCAGCATTTCCAGCATTTTGACCGATTCCTGAATTACCTGTGTCATGCTCTCAACCTCCATTCTATTTATAAATATCTCCGCGGCTCCCGATCTCCATAACAATCAGTATTTCTATTTCTCCGTCCTGCGTATACCGATAAATCACGCGATATTTCCCAACCCTCAAACGGTGTCTGCCGTCTTTATAGCCCTGCATTGGCCTTATATCGCCTTTGGGCGGCTTCTGTGTCAGCCCTTTGATTGCGTCCCTTATGGAATCCCTTAATTTCTGCGGAAGCCCCTGCAGATACTTGACCGCCGCTTTATCATACCTGATTTCCATGTACCCCGCTTTTGTTCTTTCACTTGATTATTCCTCTTTCCATGTCAGTTCTTCCCCAGTATCCCTTTTATATTTTTCCTTTATGGCTTCCACTACATAACTGTTATAAGAAGAATAGCCCTGCTCTTTTGCTATCTCTTTCATACGCGCCTTAAATCCTTTTGGAACCGCCAGTTCCGCCCTGTCATAATTTTTATCACGGTATCGGTTTTTTGCCGCCGTTGCCGCCGGCCCCCTGGGTATTGTCCACTTTTTTTCCTGCGTCTGCTGTTCTGCCATTCCTCAATCTCCGTTTCTTTTTATAGCTTATTGTATCACATTCTTTCTACTTACGGAAGTATGCAAAATGCACAAATCTACGGTTCAGATAGTAATGGGTTTAGAATCTGACGCCGGCGCCCTCCCGCGACAAACTCCCCCCGCAGCCGTTCACTTCGCTTAGCTAAATCGGATTCTGTTAATTTTTTAACATCTGTCTTGTCACATGAAAAGATATATGCTATACTGTTGCCAGAAAAAACGCCGGAAAAGGAAGCGCCGCAGGCGCATTCCCCACACCCGGCAGAATAGAGGGCAGCATGACAAAACAGGAGGAAATACAGAGATTAAAGGCAGAGAAAGACGCGGCTATTCTGGCGCATTTTTATGTGGCGCCGGAGATCCAGGAGGCGGCGGATTACATAGGGGATTCCTTTAAACTGAGCAGGATTGCAAAGGATCTCCCCAATCAGACGATCGTTTTCTGCGGCGTGTCATTCATGGGAGAGAGCGGAAAGCTTTTGAGTCCGGGAAAACGCATACTGATGCCGGCTCCGGACGCGGACTGTCCGATGGCCCATATGGTAACCAGACAGGAGGTGGAGCGCGCCAGAGAGCAGTACCCGGATTTGGCGGTTGTCTGCTATGTCAACTCCACGGCAGAGATCAAATCCTGGTCGGATGTGTGCGTGACATCCGCGAATGCGGTGAAGATTGTGAAAAATCTCCCGAACCGGAATATTCTCTTTATTCCGGATAAAAATCTGGGACGTTTTGTGGCGCGGCAGGTTCCGGAAAAGAATGTGATGCTGGTAAATGGCTTCTGCCCGATCCATGAGGGGATGAAGGCGCAGGAGATTGAGGCTCTTAAGAAAGAGCACCCCAAAGCAGAGGTGCTGGCCCACCCGGAATGCAATGAAAGCGTGCTTGCCATGGCGGATTACATCGGCTCAACGAGCGGGATCCTTGCGTATGCAAAGGAGAGCGGCGCAGAGGAATTTATCATCGGAACCGAGATCGGCGTCCTGCACGAGCTGAAGAAGCAGAATCCGGGCAAGCGCTTTTTTGTTCCCGCCACGCCCCCGGTCTGCTATGATATGAAGAAAATCACGCTGGATCAGATTATCCGCGTATTAAAGACAGGGGATCATGAGGCGAGTGTGGACGGACAGTACGCGGACCGGGCCGGGGCGGGCCTTTCCAGGATGCTGGAGCTGGCGGGCCGGTAAAAGAGAGCAGTCCAGGAGAGCAGTCCTTAAGAGCGGGGCGGTAAGAGTCAGGCGGAACGGCCGCCTGGCCAGTCGGGCCGGGCCCGAGCGCGAAAGGCGCAGGGACTTTCCGGACAGGAGGACGCAGGAAGGCGCATAAGCCGATGCGGCGAAGGAGATAAGATGACAAGGGATATTTATGTGGATGTGGCCATTGCCGGGTGCGGGGTGGCGGGCCTTTACACGGCCTTACATCTGCCAAGGGAAATGCGGGTTCTGCTCATCTGCAAGGAGGGCATGGAAGAGTGCGATTCCATGCTGGCGCAGGGCGGGATCTGCGTGATGCGGGATGAGGCGGATTACGATTCATATTTTGAGGATACGATGCGCGCGGGGCATTATGAAAACCGTCGGGAGAGCGTGGATATCATGATCCGCGCAAGCCGCGGGGTGATTGACCGGCTTTTAAGCTTTGGCGTTGAGTTTGACAAAACCCCCGACGGCAGTTTACAATATACAAAAGAGGGCGCGCACTCCAGGCCCCGGATCTGTTTTCACGAGGACATTACGGGAAAAGCGATCACGCAGACGCTGCAGCGCCATGTAAAGCGCCTTCCCAACGCGGCAATCCTGGAATACACGACGATGACGGATATTCTGGAGGAAAATGGGATCTGTACGGGGATGACGGCGCGGACAAGAGACGGCGGGCTCTTACGGATCCACGCGCAGGATACGGTGATGGCGACCGGAGGCATAGGGGGGCTGTTTGAGCGATCAACCAATTTTCCGAGCCTGACGGGCGACGCGCTGCGTGTGGCAAAGGGGCATGGGATCCGCCTGGAGCACCTGGATTATATCCAGATCCACCCCACCAGCCTGTATACGGAGAAGCCGGGAAGAAGCTTTCTGATTTCCGAGTCGGCCAGGGGCGAGGGGGCGGTTCTGCTGAACCAGAAGAGGGAGCGCTTTGTAGACGAGCTTCTTCCGAGAGATGTGGTGACGCAGGGGATCGAGCGGCAGATGAAGGAGGAGAACAGCCGTTATGTCTGGCTGTCGTTTGCGTCAGTGCCGCAGGAGACGATCCGGAGCCATTTTCCCAACATATATAAGAGATGCCTTGAAGAAGGCTATGATATTACAAGGGAGCCGATCCCGGTCGTCCCGGCCCAGCACTATTTTATGGGCGGAATCTATGTGGACAGCGAGTCCAGGACTACCATGGAGCATCTGTATGCGGTCGGGGAGACGAGCTGCAACGGAGTGCACGGGAAAAACCGGCTGGCCAGCAACAGCCTGCTGGAAAGCCTTGTATTTGCAGAGAGGGCGGCCGTCTCGATCGCGGCCGCCCGGAAAGAGGAGGTATCATATGAACCCGATTACCATGCTGCTTGCGGCTGATAAATATATCCGTCTTGCGCTGGAGGAAGACATCAACAGCGAGGATGTGTCCACAAACGCCGTTATGCCGGAGTACAGGAAGGGAGAGGTGCAGCTTATCTGTAAGGAGGACGGCATCATCGCCGGGCTTCCCGTATTCGGCCGTGTGTTTACCATACTGGATCCGGACACAGAGATTGTGTATGACGTAAAAGACGGCGACGCGGTGAAAAAAGGCTGGCATCTTGCCACCGTGACAGGAGATATCAGGGTCCTTCTTTCCGGAGAGCGCACGGCGCTCAATTATCTGCAGCGCTTAAGCGGAATCGCGACCTATACAAACACAGTGGCAAAGCTTCTGGAAGGAACGAAAACCACGCTTCTGGACACAAGGAAAACCACGCCCTGCATGAGGATATTTGAAAAATACGCGGTGAAGGTGGGCGGCGGCTCGAACCACCGCTACAACTTATCAGACGGCGTCCTGCTCAAGGACAATCACATCGACGCCGCCGGAGGCGTAAAAGAGGCCGTGGAGGCCGCCAGGGCTTATGCGCCGTTTGTGCGGAGGATCGAGGTGGAGACAGAGAATCTTGACATGGTGCGGGAGGCCGTGGAGGCCGGGGCGGATATTATCATGCTGGACAATATGGCGCCGGAGGAGATGGCAGAGGCGATCCGCATCATCGGCGGCCGCGCCCGTACCGAGTGTTCAGGAAATATAACAAAAGAAAACATCAAAACCATTACCAGCCTGGGCGTTGACTATGTGTCCAGCGGCGCGCTGACCCACTCCGCGCCGATTCTGGATATCAGCCTGAAGCATCTGCGGGCATTTTCATAAAAAGCCGCCGGAAAGGGCCGCGCATAGTTTTAAAGATCTGGCTTCATGTACTCCCGAAATCCCACAAAATCAGGCGCAGAGAGATTTCGGGAGCACATTTTCAGAGAAAGGGGGATGGCAGATGGAAACAGCGATGACCGGAGCGGATCGCAGGAAGAGGATTCTGGCAATGATGAGGCAGTCTGCAAAGCCCCTGTCAGGCGGCGCGCTTGGCAGGGAGACCGGCGTGAGCCGTCAGGTGGTGGTGCAGGATATCGCGCTGCTCAGGACCGAAGGCCATCCCATCGTGGCTACTGCCAGGGGTTATATTTTAGACGAGCCGAAGCATGCGGTACGCCTGTTTAAGGTATTTCACACAAATGAACAGACCGGGGAAGAGCTGAAATCCATCGTGGATCTGGGAGGCTGCGTGCTGGATGTGGCTGTCAACCACCGCGTTTACGGGAAGATGTCGGCTCCGCTGAATATCAAAAACCGCCGGGATGTGCAGGTCTTTCTGGAGCAGCTAAAGAGCGGAAAATCTATCCCGCTGATGAATATTACCTCCGGCTATCATTTCCACAGAGTCAGCGCTGAGGAGGAGGAGATATTGGACGAGATCGAGGAGATGCTTCGGGAGAGGCATTTCCTGACCGAATTCATGCCGTATGAACAGGAGGGGTGAAGCGCGGGCAGGGTTATCAGCGGCCCTCTCACGACAAACAACGCTCCGCAATCCGGTATCAAAGGGGTCAAAAGACCTTTTGACCCCGACATCTTACCATTGACATGTGAAGAGTAATGGATATTTTACAAATGTAAACAATAAATAAAAATAAGTTGACAATTTACCCATGTTGCGCTATCATCATGAAAGAAACCATATTTGTTAATTCTGAGGTGATGCACAACATGGGTAAAGCGCTCTTTATTGCCGGAACCGGGACGGATGTCGGGAAAACGTACGCAGCCGGCCTGATTGTAAAAAAGCTTAGCCAGAGCGGCGCTTCTGCGGCTTACTATAAAGCGGCTGTGAGCGGAAACGTCCGGGGCGGGGACGGGAAGCTGATTCCGGGCGACGCTCTCTATGTAAAGACAATTTCAGGGATCTGCCAGCCGCTTGAGCAGATGTGTCCCTATGTCTATGAGCATGCGGTTTCCCCGCATCTGGCGGCCGGGATGGAGGGAAATCCGGTCCGGATGGATCGCGTGCTTGCTCTGTTTAAAGAGCTCTGCGGGACATATGAGTATGTGACCATGGAGGGATCCGGAGGGATTCTGTGCCCGATACGCTTTGACGGGACGGAGATCTGGCTTGCGGATATCGTGAAAGCCTGCGGGGCGGGCTGCCTCCTTGTGGCGGACGCCGGCCTGGGGGCTATCAATGCGGCGGGCCTGACTGCTTTCTATATGAGGGAAAAGGGGATCCCCCTGAAAGGGATTATATTGAACCATTTCCGGCCGGGGGACGGGCTGCACGAGGATAACCGGAAGATGTGCGAGTATGTGACAGGAGTAAAGGTCGCAGCCTGCATAAAAGACGGCGACCGGGATCTGGAGCTTTCAGGAGACTGCTTAAAATCGCTGTATGAGGAGGTGCTGCAATGATCTGGTATCCGTATGAGCAGATGAAAACGATGAGGGCGCCTTACGAGATCGTGGATGCAGAGGGCGTTTATCTGTATACCAGGGAGAAAAAGCTGATAGACTCTGTGTCCTCCTGGTGGAGCGTGATCCATGGCTACAAGCACCCGGAGCTCAACCGGGCGCTTATTTCGCAGGCGGAAAAATTTTCTCACGTCATGCTCGGGGGACTGACCCATGAACCTGTAAAGCGGCTTTCGCAAAAGCTTGCAGACTGGCTTCCCGGGGATCTGGACTATACGTTTTTCTCGGATTCCGGAAGCGTGGCCGTGGAGGTGGCGCTGAAAATGGCGCTTCAGTATTATATGAACCGCGGGGAAACGGAGCGCACGATGATCCTGGCCCTTGAGCATGCCTACCACGGAGACACGTTTAAAACCATGGAGGCGGGCGACGACGAGGATTATCACTTCGTGCTGAAGGCGTACGGGCCCAGCCGCTATGTCGTACATATCCCAACTGAAATAAAAGCCCTGGAGCAGGCGTTTGAGGCATACCATGGCCGGCTCAACTGCCTGCTTGTGGAACCGCTTCTCCAGGGGGCGGGAGGCATGCGCATGTATGATGTCTCCTTCTTAAAGCGCGCCAGGGAGCTCTGCGACCGATACGGAGTGCTCCTGATCTTCGACGAGGTGGCCACAGGCTTTGGACGCACAGGGAATCGCTTCGTATCGGATCTGGTGCTGCCGGATATCCTGGTTCTCGGAAAAGCGCTGACCGGAGGCTATATCGGCCACGCGGTGACGGTAGCGAGGAAAAGGGTGTTTGACGGCTTCTACGACGAGCATCCGGAGCACGCGCTGATGCACGGCCCGACCTTCATGGGAAATGCCCTTGCGTGCAGCGTGGCGCTCAAATCCATCGAGCTCTTTGAAACAGGGGACTACATGTCAAAGATCAAAAGGATTGAAGCAGTCACGCGCCGGGAGATGGAGGGCTTTACGGATCCGCGCATCCGCGAGATCCGGATCATGGGCGGGTGCGTCTGCGCAGAAGTGACGGATGCGTCTGTGCTCAAAGGGTATCAGCAGTTTGCCTTTGAAAGAGGCGTGTTCAGCCGCCCGTTCCTCAACTGCCTGTATGCGATGGTTCCTTATGTGATCCGGGAAGAAGAGCTGGTAAAGGTGCTGGATACCATGAAAGCGTGGTTTCGGGTTTAACTGCGGCAACCGTTTGCTTCTCTTAAACTGTAACGCTTTTTGTTAGGTATGCCATTCTTCAAAGAGCCAGAGAATCAAAGCATTCCTCAATTTATGACATACCTAACTTGAATTCGTTACAGCTTAAAATTACCATTAGCTTAGTGTTATCTGAACTGTTACACGGACCGCGAAAAAAACAGAACAGATGAATTCGCAAAAATATGCTTGACAGCAGGGGAGATTTAGTATATACTACCTTTGCTGTCAATCAATCCGGTCAGGCCGGTTTGACAGCATGCAAAGTGAATATGAGTCTGTAGCTCAGTTGGATAGAGCAACGGCCTTCTAAGCCGTGGGTCGGGGGTTCGAATCCCTTCAGGCTCGTTGAATCTGCAGGAAGACTGCCTCAGATTCATTGAATGTGGTGGGTATAGCGCAGCTGGTTAGCGCGCCAGATTGTGGCTCTGGAGGCCTAGGGTTCGAATCCCTATATCCACCTTTTTTTTCTGATTATACGGGAGATTGTATAGTGAGAAAGCCCTCCGGGCGGGATCGCGTCACGGCGGATCGATGTCGCTTAGGCGGCCTTTTCTATTGCTGATGGGCTATCGCCAAGCGGTAAGGCACAGGACTTTGACTCCTGCATTCGTTGGTTCAAATCCAACTAGCCCAGTTGAATAAGGGGTATTAGCTCAGTCGGCAGAGCACTTGACTTTTAATCAAGTTGTCCGGGGTTCGAATCCCCGATGCCTCATGGTATGGAAAGCCTTGTAAACATAGATTTTTTCTGTGCTTACGGAGGCTTTTCGTTTTCTATTTGACAAAATTGCAGGCGATCTTTATAATAAAACCAGAGGCAGAGAGGATGTGGAATATGAACTTTTTCAGAAAGCTGGAACGGAAGTTTGGTAAATACGCGATTCCGAATCTGATGTATTATATTGTCGGGCTGTACATCGTCGGCCTTGCGGTTCATCTTGTGAATCCGATGATTTATTATATGTATTTATCGCTGGACGCGGGGGCTGTTCTGCACGGCCAGGTCTGGCGGCTGGCGACGTTTCTGATCTGTCCGCCTTCTTCAGGCATATTTTTTAACCTGATTGCCCTGTACCTTTACTATTCCCTTGGATCCACGCTGGAGCAGGTATGGGGGACATTCCGTTTTAACGTCTACTTTTTTATGGGTGTGCTGGGGCACATCGCGGCAGCGTTTATCATCTATGCGCTGTCAGGCGTTTCTTATCCGATGAGTACCTATTACCTGAATGAATCGCTGTTCCTGGCCTTTGCCGCCACCTTCCCGCAGACGCAGTTCTGGGTGATGGGCATACTGCCTATCAAGGCAAAGTGGCTGGGGATCTTTGTCGGCGCGCAGTTCCTTTATGATTTCATCGTGGGAGGCATGGCGGCGAGGCTCAGTATCGGCTTGGCGCTGCTCAATTTTGTCGTGTTCTTCCTGATAACGAGGAACTATACGTCCGTGAGTCCCAGGGAGCTGAAGAGGAAGCGGGCTTTTAAGTCAGAGGTAAAGCGGGCGAAGATCCAGAAGATCGCGCTCAGCCATCATAAATGCGCAGTCTGCGGCCGCACGGAAAAGGATGACCCGAATCTGGAGTTCCGCTATTGCTCGAAGTGTGCGGGCGGGCTGGAATACTGCATGGATCATTTGTATACGCATAAGCATGTGACAGAAGAAGATTTGTAGGGACGGCAGGATATGGCTGCCGCAGCCTATAGAATTTATAGAAGGGGAACAGGAGGCAGAACAGAGGAATGAAGAAGACAAAGATTGTCTGTACGATGGGGCCGAATTCGGATGACCGGGAGGTTCTCCGGCAGATGGCGCTGAACGGGATGGACGTGGCGAGGTTTAATTTTTCTCATGGCGATCATGAGGAGCACAGGAAGCGTCTCGCGCTTCTGGAGAGCGTCAGGGAAGAGCTTGATCTCCCGATAGCCGCCCTTTTGGACACCAAAGGACCGGAGATACGCACAGGAACGCTTAAGGGCGGGCGGAAGGTTATGCTGAAGGAGGGCGGTACGTATGTGCTGACCACGGAAGAGATCACAGGGGATGAAAATCGGGGGTTCATCAACTATGACGGTCTTGTGGAGGACGTACAGGCAGGAAGCAGGATTCTCATTGACGACGGCCTGATAGAGCTGGAGGTGAGGGAAATCCGCGGCTGTGAGATTGTGTGCCGCATTATAAACGGAGGGGAGCTGGGCGAGAGGAAGGGCGTGAATGTGCCCAATGTAAAGGTTCGCCTGCCTGCCCTGACGGAAAAGGATCGGGAGGATATCCAATTCGGGATCGAGGCGGGCTTTGATTTTGTGGCGGCCTCGTTTGTACGGAATGCGGAGGCGGTCCGTGAGATCCGCCGGCTTCTCGACGAAAACGGCTCGCGGATGCAGATTATTTCCAAGATTGAGAACGCGGAGGGGATTGAGCACATCGACGAGATTATCGAGGCCAGCGACGGGATCATGGTGGCGCGCGGCGACATGGGCGTGGAGATTCCGGCGGAGAAGGTTCCCCATATTCAGAAGATCCTGATCCGCAAGTGCAATGAAGCCTGCAAGGTGGTGATCACAGCCACGCAGATGCTGGATTCCATGATCCGCAATCCCCGCCCCACCCGCGCAGAGGTGGCGGATGTGGCGAATGCCGTTTATGACGGGACGGATGCGGTGATGCTGTCAGGGGAGACGGCGATGGGAAATTATCCGGTGGAGGCAGTGCGGATGATGAGCCAGATCGTAGAGGATTCAGAGCAATATCTGGATTATCTGTCCTATCAGAGGAGAAGAGTCAGAGGGGAACATGCGGGGAATATTTCCAATGCTGTCTGCTATTCGTCTGTGGCAACGGCCCAGGAGCTCGGCGCAAAGGCGATCGTAGCGCCTACCATCAGCGGCTTTACGGCAAGGATGCTTTCCAAGTGGCGTCCGAAGACGCCGGTTGTGGGCCTGTCGCCCAGCATGGCGTCCGTGAGGCAGATGCAGCTTTACTGGGGAGTAAAGCCCTTTCACGCCAAGCGCGCCGAATCGACGGATGTGCTGATTTATTCTTCGATGGAACTTTTAAAGAGCAGAGGTATCATAAAAGAACAGGATTTGGTGGTTGCCACGGCCGGCGTGGTGACGCACTCAAACCGTCATGAACCGGCGACAGATACGAATATTATGCGCGTGGTTGTGACAGACTGAGCCCGGCCGCTGCTCCATACAAATGGGGAGGATTTATGAATATGACAAAGAATAAGATGACGAAATCAGCGAAGACGAAGCTGTTAAGTATCGTTACGATTATCCTGATTCTTTTATGCGCGTTTTCCATGTTTTCTGTGGCGCGTTTTAACAGCAAGCTGACGCTTGCCCTGGGCAACCAGACGAATCTGATTGTCGCTGCGAACGGCTTTTCGGATGCATCGACCTATCTGACCAAGGAGGTCAGAAGCTATGCCGTGACAGGAAAAAAGGAGTATTACGATAACTACTGGAAGGAAGTCAATACGGATAAGAACAGGGAAAAGCATGTGGCGGCGATGAAGGCGATCGGCCTTACTTCAGAGGAATCCGCCATGGTGGATCAGATTTCCTCGCTGTCCAACAACCTGGTTCCCCTGGAGGAAGAGGCCATGGAGCTGACGGAGCAGGGGCACAGGGAACGGGCGTATACGATTCTTTATGGAGATCAATACGAGTCGGGCGTGCAGCAGATCCAGGATGTCGTGAACAAGTTTGACGCGGCTATCAAAAAGAGGATGGAGGCTGAGGTCAGCAGCATATACCGCAAGGTTGTGATCTTTACGGCGATTGTCTATGTCTGTGTGGGAATCATTCTGTGCGCCCAGATTTGCGTTATCCTGTTCGTCTTAAAGGAACTGATTGATCCGATTATCAAGTTTGAGAGGAAGATGAAGGAATTTTCCGAGGGAAATTTAAACGGTTCCTTTGAACTGGAAGAGGATAACACGGAGATCGGCAGGACGGCGGCTTCCATCAAGCGGTTCCAGCAATTCCAGAAAGAGATCATTGAGGATATCGGCTATCTGTTAGGCGAGATGGCGAACGGCAATTTCTCGATCCGCACCAGATGCGAGGGCAATTATATAGGCGATTACAAGAATGTCCTTCTATCCTTAAGGCAGATTAACGGGATGCTCAGCTCCACCCTGAGAGACATCAGGGAGGCATCGGAGCAGGTGAACAGCGGCGCGGATCAGGTTTCCTCCGGCGCGCAGGGACTTTCCCAGGGCGCGACCGAGCAGGCGGCCTCTGTGCAGGAGCTGTCGGCCTCCGTGGCGGATATTACGAATGATCTCCACAAGATGGCGGATCAGACGCAGACAGCCGCTGAGCTTGTAGGGCAGGCGGAGACTGCCCTCAACAACGGCATGGAGGAGATGGAGGAGATGGTAAAGGCCATGCACAATATCGAGCGCTCTTCGCTTGAGATTGAGCATATTGTGAAGACCATTGATGACATCGCATTCCAGACGAACATTCTGGCCCTGAATGCGGCGGTGGAGGCCGCGAGGGCCGGTTCCGCGGGCAAAGGCTTTGCGGTTGTGGCGGACGAGGTGCGCAACCTGGCGCAGAAGTCGGCGGAGGCGGCCAAGAGCACGACGTCCCTCATTGCAGAGTCCTCCAGGGCGGTAAAAGAGGGCATGGATATTGCCGAGAGGACCGAGGGCGCCGTGGGCCAGGCGGCAAAGAATTCAAAAGAAGCGGCCGGTATTGTGATGAATATCAAGAACACCTCCTATGTAGAGGTGGACGCGGCGAACCAGATGCTCCAGAATATCGATCAGATCTCAGCGGTCGTGCAGAACAACAGCGCTACGGCCGAACAGAGCGCCGCCGCCAGCGAGGAGCTCTCCGGACAGGCGAACATGCTCAAGGCCCTGATTGGAAAATTCCGGCTGCGGGATGCTTAAGATTTTGAGTATGGTAACAGTTTGGATAACCTCAGAACTGTCACTGAGTATAAACTTTGGTTTTTCGGGTTGTTGACTAATTTTTAAAAGTAGTGTATAAATAACAGGAAAAGACAAGGGAGTCTGATCCGGCTGCGGGGAATGTGTTGCCTCCGCTTCCGGTTCAGGCTTCTTTGATACGTTTGGAGGAGATTAAAAAGTGGAAAAGAAGCCGTTTGTTACCCTGGAACAGCTCCGGGAGATGAAAAAGACCTATCCGACCCCGTTCCATCTCTATGATGAGAAGGGGATCCGCAAGAATGCAAAGAAGTTACAGGAGGCGTTTTCCTGGAATCCCGGTTTCCGGGAATATTTTGCCGTGAAGGCGACGCCGAATCCGTTTATCATCAACATTTTAAAGGAGCTGGGCTGCGGGGTGGACTGTTCCTCGGAGACCGAGCTGATGATGGCGGAGGCCATGGGATACAGGGGAGAGGGTATCATGTTTTCCTCCAATGACACGCCGCCGGAGGAATTCCGGCTCGCGGACAGGCTGGGGGCCATTATCAACCTGGATGATTTTACGCATATTGAATTTCTGGAGAAAACCATTGGCCGTATTCCGGAAACGATTAGCTGCCGTTATAATCCGGGCGGGCTGTTTAAGATCAGCAATGACATCATGGACAACCCGGGCGATTCCAAGTACGGCATGACGGCGGATCAGCTAAAAGAGGCGTTCCGGGTCCTTAAGGAAAAAGGGGCGAAGCGGTTCGGGATCCACGCTTTTCTGGCCAGCAATACAGTGACCAATGAGTATTACCCCATGCTGGCAAGGGTTCTGTTTGAAAAGGCCGTGCAGCTTAAGGAAGAAACCGGGGCTGACATCCGCTTTATCAACCTTTCCGGCGGAATCGGAATCCCCTACCGCCCGGATCAGGAGCCAAACGATATCGCCGCCATCGGAGAGGGGGTCAGACAGGCATATGAAGAGATCCTCGTCCCGGCCGGCATGGGAGACGTGGCGCTCTGCACAGAGCTGGGCCGTTTCATGCTCGGCCCCTACGGCTGTCTGGTAACCACAGCGATCCACGAGAAGCACACGCACAAGGAATACATCGGAGTGGACGCCTGCGCCGTCAACCTCATGCGCCCGGCCATGTACGGCGCGTATCACCACATCACCGTAATGGGCAAAGAGGACAGGCCCCATGATCACAAGTACGATGTAACAGGTTCTCTTTGTGAAAATAATGACAAATTTGCCATTGACCGGATGCTGCCGGAGATCGAAAAGGGGGATATTCTTGTGATTCACGATACGGGAGCGCACGGGTTTTCTATGGGGTATAATTATAATGGCAAGCTTCGGTCGGCGGAGCTGCTTTTGAAGGAGGATGGGTCTGTGCAGATGATCCGCCGCGCGGAGACGCCGGAGGATTATTTTGCTACGTTTGATTTTAGCGGGTTGTTTGGTTCTGTAGGCAATAGGTGAATTACGGGGAGGCCGCCAGCGCCAGGTTCTATATCCAACAGAACCCCGCTCCCGCTCGGAGAAAAGCGCAGCGGATGCTAAGCTCGAAAAGACCTCGCTAAGCACCGGCGGTTTTCTACGGGTTCTTTATGGATATAGAACCTGGCGCTGGCTACTTGATCGGCTGGCCAGGGATCTGTGACAGCCGAAAGGCCCGGTATGGGGGTAAAAGATCATATATTTTAAAGTATGGAGTGATGACATCCATCCAAAAGGCAGCGCAAACCCCATAAGATAAGTTAAAAATTGCAATAATGCAGAAACAGTCATTTTTATTGCATGGTAAATTGGAATATTAAGAATTTCTTCATAATTTATTCAAATACTATACAAACATTTTACGGCGAAGCGTGCTATACTATAACCATAATAAATGCACGATACAAACGCTAGAAAGTCCTTAGAACTTTTTGAAATTCCGAAATCCCAAATGAATGAGTCCTTTGCCGGGTGGCAGGGGACTTTTTCATTTGCACCATATATTTTATGCCCCTGTTAAAGCCTGGGCGTTTTACGGCAGTAGACTTCGCCAGAGCATTTTTCAAATACGCTCCACGGCTGTACCACAGCGTTGCATAGATACCTTATAGATATCAGTGAATATCGGGTGCTGAATTCACCTTTATTTGTGCAATACTGTAGTGTAATACATTCAGGCTCATGAAAAAACAGGCATCAGGCATTCAAAAATCACAGCCAGCCAGTAACGTAGCCAGTGCGGGCTTGTATATCCATAAGGAACCCGTAGAAAACCGCCGGCACTTAGCGAGGTCTTTTCGAGCTTAGTGTCCGCTGCGCTTTTCTCCGAGCGGGAGCGGGGTTCCGTTGGATATACAAGCCCGCACTGGCGGCCCTTTCGCGCCCCCACTGGCAGCTCTTCACTGAAAGTTATTCACAAAAGCAAATTCACAAAACTAACAAACGGTTGCGCGAACCCCAAAAAGATGATATATTTTACTGTAATCTCCGAAACCCGGAAACATTGAAAAAAGAGAGGAATATCAAATGGCAGCAGACCAGAGCAGAATCAGGAATTTCTGCATTATTGCCCACATCGATCACGGCAAGTCAACCCTTGCGGATCGGATTATAGAGATGACAGGACTTCTGACCAGCAGGGAGATGCAGTCGCAGGTTCTGGATAATATGGATTTGGAGCGTGAGCGGGGAATCACGATCAAGGCCCAGGCCGTGCGCACGGTTTACCAGGCAAAGGATGGGGAGGAGTATATCTTTAACCTGATCGACACCCCGGGCCATGTGGATTTTAATTATGAGGTGTCGAGAAGCCTGGCGGCCTGCGACGGGGCTATACTGGTGGTGGACGCCGCGCAGGGGATTGAGGCCCAGACGCTGGCCAATGTGTACCTGGCATTGGATCACGATCTGGACGTTTTCCCGGTGCTGAATAAGATCGACCTTCCGAGCGCTGATCCGGAGCGGGTGGCGGCGGAGATTGAGGATGTGATCGGGATTGAGGCCGCGGACGCGCCGCGGATATCGGCTAAGACGGGGCTGAATGTGGAAGAAGTGCTGGAACGGATTGTAAAGGAGCTCCCGGCCCCGTCAGGGGATCCGGACGCGCCGCTGCAGGCCCTGATCTTTGACTCCCTGTATGATTCGTATAAGGGCGTGATCGTATTCTGCCGGATTAAGAACGGGACCATCCGCAAGGGGACGCCGGTGAAGATGATGGCCACAGGGGCTGTGGCGGACGTTGTGGAGGTGGGCTACTTCGGGGCGGGGCAGTTTATCCCCTGCGAGAGCTTAAGCGCCGGTATGGTGGGCTATATGACAGCCAGCATTAAAAATGTGCGCGATACCATGGTGGGCGATACGATCACAAACCGGGAGGTTCCCTGCGAGGCGCCGCTTCCGGGGTATAAAAAGGTGACGCCTATGGTGTACTGCGGCCTGTACCCCGCGGACGGGGCAAAGTATCCGGATCTGCGCGACGCGCTGGAAAAGCTGCAGTTAAATGACGCCTCCCTGTTTTTTGAGGCGGAGACCTCGATCGCGCTGGGGTTTGGCTTCCGCTGCGGCTTTCTGGGCCTTTTGCACCTGGATATTATTGAAGAGCGCCTGGAGCGGGAATACAACCTGGATCTGGTGACGACGGCCCCGGGCGTTGTCTACCGCGTCCACAAGACGAACGGGGAGGTCATGGATCTGACGAATCCGTCGAATCTGCCGGATCCGTCGGAGATTGATTACATGGAGGAGCCGATCGTGTCGGCGGAGATCATGGTGACCACCGAATTTGTGGGGGCTATTATGACGCTCTGCCAGGAGCGGCGGGGCGTTTACCTGGGCATGGAGTATATTGAGACGACGCGCGCGCTGCTTAAGTATGAGCTTCCGCTGAATGAAATCATCTATGATTTCTTTGACGCGCTGAAATCGCGCTCGCGCGGCTATGCCTCGTTTGACTATGATTTAAAGGGCTACCAGGAGTCAAAGCTTGTGAAGCTGGATATCCTCGTCAACCGTGAGGAGGTGGACGCGCTCTCGTTTATCGTGTTTGAGGGCTCTGCCTATGAGCGGGGGCGGAAGATGTGCGAGAAGCTGAAGGAAGAGATTCCGCGCCATTTATTTGAAATCCCCATCCAGGCGGCGGTGGGCGGCAAGATCATTGCCCGCGAGACGGTGAAGGCCATGCGCAAGGATGTGCTTGCCAAATGTTACGGCGGCGATATCTCGCGTAAAAGAAAGCTCTTAGAGAAGCAGAAGGAGGGCAAGAAGCGGATGCGCCAGATCGGCAGCGTGGAGATCCCGCAGAAGGCGTTTATGAGCGTCTTAAAGCTCGACGATGAATAGGAGAGCGCCGGAAGCGGGAGATAATAAGGGAGACAGCCTGGGCCTTTACCTGCATATTCCGTTTTGCGCGAGGAAATGCCTGTACTGCGATTTCCTGTCTTTTCCGGCTTCGGAGGAGACGAGGAGGCTCTATATCAAAAGGCTTTCCGAGGAAATCAGGGCCTGCGGGCGGCGCGCGGGGATGCGGGAGCGGATTGTGGACACGGTTTTTATAGGGGGCGGGACTCCGTCGCTTCTTTTGCCGGAGGAGACAGAGGCGCTTCTTGAGGCTGCGCGGGCTTCGTTTCGGGTGGACGCGGGCGCGGAGATCACTATGGAGGCCAATCCCGGCTCCTTTGGGCGCGCCGCGGCCGGGCGTCTGAGAAGGGCGGGCGTGACGCGCTTAAGCCTGGGCCTTCAGTCCGCCTGCGACGGGGAGCTTGCGCGTCTTGGGCGGATCCACACATGCCGGGCGTTTCAGGAGAGCTTTGACGCGGCGAGAGAGGCCGGATTTGACAACGTAAACGTGGATCTGATGTCCGGGCTTCCGGGGCAGACGGCCGAAAGCTTTGGGAAAACGCTGGCCTTCACGGCGCGTCTCGGCCCGGAGCATATCTCGGCGTACAGCCTGATGATCGAGGAAGGGACGCCGTTTTATGAGGCGTATGGGGCGATGAAGGCGGATCTGGAGCGGTACGGGGAATGGGAGGACATTCCGCCGGGAAGGAGAGCCGCTTATCAGGGGACGCTTCCCCTTCCGGGGGAGGCGGCGGATCGCGGGATGTACCATATGACAAAGGAATTTCTCATGGAACAGGGGTACGGCCGCTATGAGATCTCCAATTATGCAAAAACAGGCGGGGAATGCCGCCATAATATCCGCTACTGGACCGGGAGCGATTACCTGGGGCTGGGCCTTGGGGCCGCTTCGCTCATGGACGGGGCGCGTTTTACGGTTACGCGTTCGCTAAAGGAGTATCTGGGGCGGACGCCGGAGGATTTCCGGCTCGGAAAGCAGTACAGAGAGACGCATGTCCTGTCTGTGCGGGAGAAAATGGAGGAATTTATGTTTCTTGGCCTCAGGATGATCCGGGGCGTCGAAGCCGCCGGCTTTTCCCGCCGCTTTGGGACACGGCTGGAAGCGGTTTACCAAAAAGCCTGCGCGGGCCTCATGGAGGACGGGCTCCTGGCGTCGTCGGGCGAAGGGGACGAAAAGCGTTATTACCTGACGGAGCGGGGGCTGGATGTGAGCAACTGCGCTCTGGCTGAATTTTTATTTGACTGACCGCAATAAATGGCCAAATGACCGTCCGGGGCGGCTGGATGGCAAATAGCCATGCGCAGGCCGGGCGGCTCTTCGGCAGGGCGCGGGGACCGCGGCGAAGAAAGAGGGAATCATTGTGAAATGGAAAAAATATACGCTGACCACTACGACGGAGGCGGTGGATCTGATCAGCAGCAGCTTTGACGAGATCGGGATTGAAGGGATTGAGATCGAGGATCATATCCCTCTGACCGAAAAAGAGACAAAGGGGATGTTTATTGATATCCTGCCTGAGCTTCCCCCGGATGACGGCGTGGCAAAAGTCAGCTTTTATCTGGACGCGGCGTCGGACACGGAGGAGATGCTTTCGCGCGTCCGGGAAGCGCTGGAGGAGCTGCGCCTGTTTACGGATCTGGGCGCCTGCGAGATTGAGGAGTCGGAGACAGAGGATAAGGACTGGATCAATAACTGGAAGCAGTATTTTAAGCCCTTTACAGTGGATGACATTCTCATCAAGCCTACCTGGGAGACGGTTCCTAAGGAGCATGAGGACAAGCTTCTGATTCAGATCGATCCCGGCACGGCATTTGGCACGGGGATGCATGAGACGACGCAGCTCTGTATACGCCAGCTTAAGAAATACGTGGGGAATGGCGACCGCGTGTTGGACGTGGGCACAGGCAGCGGGATTCTGGGCATTACGGCCTTAAAGCTGGGGGCGGGTTTCGTCCTGGGCACGGATCTGGATGAAAATGCGATCGCGGCAGTGGGCGAAAATCTGGAGGCCAACGGTATTTCCGGGGAAGCGTTCCGTGTGATTCAGGGAAATATCATCGATGACAGGGCCGTGCAGGATGCGGCCGGCTATGAAGTCTGGGACGTGGCTGTGGCGAATATTCTGGCGGATGTGATCCTTCTTCTGCAGCAGGAGATCGCGGTTCATCTGAAAAAGGGCGGCATATGGATTACCTCCGGCATCATTGACATGAAGGAGGAGGTCGTGAGGGAGGCGTTTTTGTCCAATCCGGCGTTTGAGCTCCTGGAGACGACGCGGCAGGGCGAATGGGTGTCCTTTACGGTGAGGAAGAGGTAGCGCGCGGATGTTTCATTTTTTTGTGGAGGAAGAGCAGATTAACGGGAGCGGGATTCTTGTCACAGGCCCGGATGTGAACCATATCCGCAATGTGCTCCGCATGAAGCCGGGCGAGCGGGCGCTCATCAGCAGCCGCGGCGGCGGCGATTATCTCTGCGAGGTAAGGGAGCTTTTGCCGGATTATATCCGGATGGAGGCAGTGGAGAAAAAGGCGGACAGCATGGAGCTGCCGGCCCGGATCCATCTCTTCCAGGGCCTGCCAAAGAGCGATAAAATGGAGCTCATTATCCAGAAGGCCGTGGAGCTGGGGGCGTATTCTGTCATTCCCGTGGCGGCGAAGCGCTCCATTGTGAGGCTGGATCCGAAGCGGGAGCAGGCCCGCGTAAAGCGGTGGCAGGCCATTGCCGAGAGCGCGGCCAAGCAGTCAAAGCGCAGCATTGTTCCGGAGGTGCGGCCCGTGTCCGGGTTTGCGGATGCGTTAAAAGAGGCGGCGGGCTTTGCGCTTTCGCTCATGCCGTATGAGCGCGCAGGGGATATGGGACAGACGAGGCGGCTTCTCAAAACAGCGGGGCCGGGGATGGATATTGCCGTGTTCATCGGCCCCGAGGGCGGATTTGAGGAGGAAGAGGTAAGGCAGGCCGTGGAGGCGGGGGTGAAGCCCATTACGCTGGGAAAACGGATTTTGAGGACGGAGACGGCGGGGCTGTGCGTCCTGTCGGCGCTGATGCTTTTGCTGGAGTGACATGTACTCTCGGAATCCCAAAAATCAGCCGCAAAGAGACTCCGGGAGTACATCGACGGAAAAGGGAGGACTATGGAGGCATATTTTGACAATTCAGCCACCACGCAGGTGTTTGACTGTGCGAAGGAGGCCGTTCTTCGGGCCATGACAGTGGACTACGGGAACGCGGCGGCGCGCCATATGAAGGGCGTGGAGGCGGAGCGGATCATTAAGGAGGCCCGGAAGGAGATTGCAAACTCCTTAAAGGCTCAGGAAAAAGAGATTTTATTTACCTCAGGTGGAACGGAATCGAACAATATGGCCGTTATCGGGACGGCGTTCGCGAATCAGAGGGCGGGAAAGCACATTATCACCTCCTCCATCGAGCACCCGTCCGTGTACAATGCCATGGCTTTTCTGGAAAAGCAGGGGTTTGAGGTCACGTATCTGCCTGTAGACGCCTGCGGCCATATCTCCATAGGGGAGCTGGAGGCGGCGGTGCGGGAGGACACGGTTCTCGTCTCCATCATGTATGTAAACAATGAGATCGGGGCCGTGGAGCCGGTGGAAGAGATTTCCGCCTGCTTAAGGCAGAAAAATCCGGGCATTTTGTTCCACGCGGACGCTGTCCAGGCATATGGGAAATACGAGATCCGGCCGAAACGGCAGGGGATCGATCTCCTGTCCGTCAGCGGCCACAAGATCCATGGGCCCAAGGGCGTGGGTTTTCTGTATATCAATGAACGGGTGAAGATCTTACCGCTCCTCTACGGAGGCGGCCAGCAAAAGGGCATGCGCCCCGGCACGGAAAATGTGCCGGGCTGCGCGGGGCTCGGCGCGGCGGTAAAGGAGATTTACACGGATCACGGCGCGCGCGCCGAGGCGCTTTATGCGCTTCGGGAGCGCCTGATTGCGGGGCTTAAGCAGATGGAGGGAGTGACTGTCAACGGCTGTGAGGATCGGAGAAACGCGCCGCAGATCGTGAGCGCGGCCTTTAAGGGCGTGCGCAGCGAGGTGCTGCTGCACGCCCTGGAGGAAAAAGGCGTCTATGTATCCTCCGGCTCGGCCTGTTCCTCGAACCATCCGGGGCACAGCGGGACGCTGAAGGCAATCGGCGCGGGCCGGGAGATCCTGGATTCCACCCTGCGCTTCAGCTTCGGCGCATTTAATACGGAAGCAGAGGTGGACTATGCGCTCTGGGCGCTGCGGGAGCTGCTTCCTGTGCTGCGGCGTTACAGGGCGAAATAGAAAGGAAATCAGATATGTTTCAGTCATTTTTGATTAAATATGCGGAGATCGGCATTAAGGGAAAAAACAGGTATCTGTTTGAGGACGCCCTGCTGTCGCATATCCATCACGCCTTAAAGAGGCTGGACGGGCAGTTTACAGTCACAAAAGAGTCAGGGCGCATCTATGCCCACGCAGGCGCGCCGTTTGATTACGACGAGGTGACAGAGGCCCTTACATGCGTATTCGGCGTGGCGGCGGTCTGCCCTTTAAAACGGGTGGAGGATCTGGGCTTTGAGGCTTTAAAGAAACAGGTGGTGGAATATATTGAAGAGACGTACCCGGATAAGTCCTTTACCTTTAAGGTGAATACAAGGCGCGTTAACAAGCAGTATCCGGGAAGCTCGGAGCAGATCAACCGGGATCTGGGCGAGGTGATTCTGGAGACATTTCCGCAGACAAAAGTAGATGTCCATCAACCGGATGTCCTCTTAAACGTGGAGATCCGGCCTAAGGGGGTCAACCTGTATTCCCGCGTGATTCCCGGCCCCGGCGGTATGCCGGTGGGAACCAACGGGCGGGCGATGCTTCTCTTATCCGGCGGGATCGACAGCCCGGTGGCGGGCTATATGATCGCCAAACGCGGCGTGAAGATCGAGGCCGTCTATTTCCACGCGCCGCCGTACACGAGCGAACGGGCAAAGCAGAAGGTCGTGGACCTGGCCCGGGAGGTGTCGCGCTACTCGGGGCCGATTAAGCTTCATGTCGTGAATTTTACGGATATCCAGCTCGCGATCTATGATAAATGCCCTCATGAGGAGCTGACGATCATCATGCGCCGCTATATGATGCGGATTGCAGAGGAGCTGGCCAAAAAGGACAACTGCCAGGGCCTGATCACCGGCGAGAGCATCGGCCAGGTGGCCTCGCAGACGGTCCATTCCCTGGCGGTGACAAACGAGGTCTGCGCGCTCCCGGTATTCCGGCCGGTCATCGGTTTTGACAAGCAGGATATTGTGGATATCGCGCTGAAGATCGGCACATATGAGACGTCCATTGAGCCGTATGAGGACTGCTGTACGATCTTTGTGGCCAAACATCCGGTGACAAAGCCGGTTCTGGAAAAGATCAGAAAATCCGAGAGAAACCTTGAGGAGCAGATAGACGGGATGCTTAAGGAAGCCGTGGAAACGGCGGAGGTTGTGTGGTGTTGACGGCGCCGCCGGCGCTTTCGGATGTAGAGGACAGGAAACTTAAAAACCGCCGCACGGCGTGGAAGCGGTGCAACGGTTTTTTTTACGCATTAAACGATGTAAGGGGCTAAAATCGTCAGGATCTCGTCAACCTGTGTCTCGGAATGGATATTTAAATCAATGGGCTTGGAGAGATCCAGGCTGAAGATACCCATGATGGACTTGGCGTCGATCACATAGCGGCCGGACACCAGATCAAAGTCAGCGTCAAATTTTGCCAGATCATTCACAAACGATTTTACCTTATCGATGGAATTTAACGAAATACGAACTGTTTTCATGAAAAGAACCTCCTCTTGCTGCGTTATACTCAGCATAAATATGTTTGGATAAAAATAGCTGCGCGCCGTAAGGGCTGCAAACGGCCGGGCGGCAGAAATATATGGCAGTTATGGGATATCCATAGCTGAAATCCTGATTCTATACTACAAACTTATGGAAGAAAAGTCAAGAGAGGATTGCGTGAACAGTAACAATTTTTGGGCGAGGAGATGACAGAGAATGAGAAAAGCAGCGTTCCACAATCTGGGATGTAAGGTAAATTCTTATGAGACAGAAGCGATGCAGCAGCTTCTGGAGGAAGCGGGGTATCGGATTGTCCCGTTCGGGGAAGAGGCGGATGTCTGTATTATTAATACCTGCTCGGTGACAAATGTGGCTGACAAGAAGTCGAGACAGATGCTGCACAGGGCAAAGAAACAAAATCCGGACGCTGTGGTGGTGGCGGCGGGCTGCTATGCGCAGGCGGCCGGGGAGGCGCTTTTTGAGGACAGCGCGGTGGATTTGGTGATCGGAAACAATAAAAAGAAGGATTTACCCGCGATTCTGGAGCGGTATTTTGCAGATCGCAGCCAGAACCGGGAGATTGCGGACATCAGCGGGGAGCGGGAGTATGAAAGGCTGCATATCAGCCGGGCCGCAGAGCACACGAGGGCTTTTATGAAGGTGCAGGATGGCTGCAACCAGTTCTGCAGCTACTGTATTATTCCGTATACCCGCGGACGGGTCAGGAGCAGGATGCTTTCGGAGGCTGTCCGAGAGGCAGGGGAGCTGGCGGCGGCCGGGTATAAGGAGATTGTGCTGACAGGGATCCACTTAAGCTCATATGGGACGGATCTGCATGCCTGCGGGAAGGGGGAGGAGCCGGCGGATTTGCTGAGCCTTGTCACGCGCCTGGATGAGATACCCGGAATTGAGAGAATCCGTCTGGGCTCTCTGGAGCCGCGTATCATCACCAGGGAATTCGCCGGAGCCCTGGCCTGCCTGCGGACGGTCTGCCCGCATTTCCACCTCTCTTTGCAGAGCGGCTGCGGGGCCACCTTAAAGAGGATGAACCGCCATTATACGCCGGAGGAATACAGGGAACGGTGCGGGATTTTACGGGAGGCATTTGAAAATCCGGCGATTACCACGGATGTGATCGCGGGCTTTCCGGGAGAGACTGAGGAGGAATTCCGGGAAACCATGGCTTTTGTGGAGGAAATTGGTTTTTACGAAATGCATGTGTTTAAATATTCCAAACGGGCCGGCACGCGGGCGGCCGGGATGGAAGGGCAGGTGCCGGAGCCGGTAAAGGCGCAGCGGAGCAACGAGCTGCTGGCGTTGGGCGGGAGGCTGTCCGGCGCTTACCGCAGAAGCTTTTTGGGGCGGGAAGAGGAAGTGCTCCTGGAAGAGGAGACGGCGCTGAACGGGAAAGCTTATATGGCGGGGCACACGCGGCAGTATGTAAAGGCAGCGGTTCCTTACCGCGAAGGGCTTAAAAATCAGACCGTCAGGGGGACTTTTAGCCATTTTCTGGACGGGGAAACCCTTTTTTTAGAGGAAAATGGCGGACGGTAATAAATTTTTGAAACAATGCCGGGATACGGTTCACAGGCAGTATTCCGCAAGGCGTTTTTGTGAGTGAAGCGCAAAGGAAGTCGCAAAAAACCCGGAACCATTTGGCAGGGATTGGGATTGACAAGGAAAAAGACATATGATAAAATGCTAACCAATTCACCGGTGTAAAGTGATAACAAAATAAACAGGCTTTAGGGATAACGAGGTCGTTATATGTGGATACGATCTCGTTTTTTTAAAACACAGGAGGAGGATGTATGAAAAAGAAAGTAATGTCTGTGCTGCTGGCAGCGGTTATGGCATGTTCCCTTGCCGCCGGGTGCGGCGGGAACAGCGGAAGCGCCCCGGAAGAAGATACAAAGGCAGCGTCAACGGATAAGACGCTGCGCATTACACAGTCGTCCGGCGGCGTGATCGATCCGGGGATTGAAGTGGACGCCACATCGTGCGTTGCCTATGTGAATTTATATGATTCCCTAGTGTACATCGATCTGGAGAACGAATCCAGGCCGCAGCTCGCAACGGACTGGGATGCCTCCGCGGACGGGCTCACATGGACCTTTCACTTAAGGGAAGACGCCAGATTCCACGACGGGACCGAAGTCCTGGCAAACGACGTTGTGTTTTCGATGGAACGTCTTCTCACGATGGGAGAAGGCTTTGCCTATCTGTTTGCAGGCTATGTGGACAGCGTGGAGGCAGCGGATGACCACACGGTAGTCTTTACCTTAAAGCAGCCGTTCGCCCCGTTTTTGTCGATTCTCCCGCGGCTTTATATACTGAATGAAGATCTGGTGACAGAGAATCTGGAGAGCGGCCAGTACGGTGAATACGGCGATTATGGGAAGGCGTATCTGGCGGAGCATGACGCGGGAAGCGGAGCGTATCAGCTAAGCGCGATTGAGACGGGATCGAGCTTTACCATGACCCGCTTTGATGATTACTATGAGGAGTGGGATCCGGACGCTCCAGAGACGGTAGAGGTGATAATGAATACGGAAGCGGCTGCCATAAGGACCATGATCAATAACGGAGAGCTTCACATCACGGATCAGTGGCAGACGAATGAGGCGTATGAGGCCCTTTCCCAGATTGAGGGGGTGGAGGTCGGAGATTTCACGAACGGCCAGATTCTTTATCTGATGCTGAATACCAAAAAGATTCCGACCGACGACGCGCATGTCCGGCGCGCGCTGGCCTTTATGCTGGATTACGATCAGATTTGCGGGACGCTGTTCCCGAATTACGGAAAAGTGAGCTCCTCGGTTCCGCAGAATGCATTCGGGTTCAGCGCGGAGGGATATGATTATACGTTTGATCTGGAGAAGGCAAAAGAAGAGTTAAAGCAGTCCGAATATTATGATCAGCTTATGAGCGGGGAAATCCATATCGAGGTGGAGTGGATTTCCGACGTGCCGGATGAAGAAAAGATCGCCCTCCTTCTCCAGTCCACAGCGGCCCAGCTCGGAGTGAAGGTGGATGTGACGAAGGTTCCGTGGGCGACGCATGTGGATAAATGCGGAAGCATTGAGACAACGCCCAACTGTGCGACCTGCTTTATGGCAGGAGATTACAGCGAGGCCGGCGCGTTCCTGTTTAAGCGGTTTTCTTCGGATACGGCCGGCACATGGCAGCAGTGCGAATGGCTTCAGGACGCGCAGCTTGACGCGATGATAAACGGCGCGCTCACAACGCTGGACGGGGAGGCGCGAAAAAAAGCTTACGCCGAGATTCAGAAAAAGGTAAATGAAGAATGCCTGGGCATCCCCATCGCGGAGCAGGCCGAGAAGCACGCGTATTTCAGCAATATTGAGATCCCCTGTATGGAGAGCGCTAAAAATGGCGGTTCTACGGCGCTGCCGCTGGGATATAATTTTATGTTTAAGGATTATCGGATCCGTCCGCTTGCGGCGGGACAGCCGCAGTGAGAAAGTGACAGCCAGGGCTGTTGCGGATGAGGAGGTAAGGAGATTATGAAAAAGAAAATTTTATCGGTAATGCTCATTGCGGCTATGGCCGTAAGCTTTGCGGCCGGGTGCGGCAGCCGCGGCGGGGATGCGGCGGAAACAGCGCCCGGGACGGCGCCTGCGGGCGAAGGAGTGCTTCGGATTTCCCAGTCGTCCGGCGGAGCGCTGGATCCCGCGGTGGGCAGCGACTGCGCGTCCAGCATTGCCTATGTGAATCTGTATGATGCGCTGGCATATACGGATCTGAACAATGAATCGCAGCCGCAGCTCGCGGAAAAATGGGATATGTCCGAGGACGGCTCTGTATGGACGTTCCATTTAAGGAAGGATGCGAAATTCCACGACGGAAGCGGCGTCCTGGCCAGCGACGTTGTATTTTCCGCGAACCGCCTGCTGACAATGGGCGAAGGCTTTGCATATATGTTTGGGGATTATGTGGATACCGTCGAATCCCCGGACGACTATACGGTCGTATTCCGCTTAAAA
This sequence comes from Clostridiaceae bacterium, assembly GCA_910575795.1. Taxonomy (GTDB): domain Bacteria; phylum Bacillota; class Clostridia; order Lachnospirales; family Lachnospiraceae; genus Otoolea; species Otoolea muris. Next base: position 97,580 of record CAJTGE010000005.1, read on the forward strand.
GAGCCCTTCGCGCCTTTTATCTCGATCGTTCCCAGGATCTATGTCCTGAATGAAGATCTGGTGATGGAGCATATTGAAGACGGGCAGTATGGGGAATACGGAGATTACGGGAAAGCGTATCTGGCGGAGCATGACGCCGGGAGCGGCGCGTATGAGCTTGCCTCGGTGGAAACCGGCTCCAGCTTTACCATGACGCAGTTTGCGGATTATTATGAGGAGTGGGACGAAAGCGCGCCGAAAAGCGTGGAGGTCATCATGAATACAGAGGCCGCGACGGTCCGCACCATGATGAATAACGGGGAGCTGCAGATTTCCGACCAGTGGCAGTCCAACGAGGCTTACGAGGCGCTGGCAAAGATCGACGGCGTTGAGGTCTGCAGCTATACGAACGGCCAGCTTCTGTACCTGATGATGAATACGAAAAAAGCCCCCACCGACGACGCGCATGTCCGGCGCGCGATCGGTTATATGCTGGATTATGAACAGATTTGTACCGCGCTGTTCCCGGGATATAAGATCCCCACATCGAATGTATCTTCCAATGTGTTCGGCTACAGCACGGACGGTTTTGATTATACGTTCGATTTGGAAAAGGCGGAGGAAGAGCTGAAGCAGTCGGTATATTATGATCAGCTTAAGAGCGGGGAGCTGCACATTGAGGCGGAGTGGTGTTCCGACGTGCCGGATGAGGAGAAAATCGCGCTTCTTCTCCAGGCGACGGCGGCGCAGCTCGGGATTAAGGTGGATGTCATCAAGGTCCCCTGGGCGACATTTATCGACAACTGCGGAAGCGTGGATACGACCCCCAACACGGGCGTGTGCTTTGTGCAGGGGGATTATGCGGAGGCAGGCGCATACCTGTTCCAGAGATACTCTTCCAACACGGCGGGCACATGGCAGCAGTGCGAGTGGCTTGAGGATGCAGAGCTTGACGCTGAGATTGCGGAGGCGCTGACCACTGTTGACAGGGACAAACGGGCAGAGAAGTATGCTGCGATCCAGAAGCAGGCGGCTGAGGAATGCTGGGGCATTACGGTGGCAGAGCAGGCGGAGAAGCATGCGTACTATTCCAATATTGAAATACCGTGCGTTAAGAGTTCGGAAAGCGGCGGTTCCGTGGCGCTGCCGCTGGGATACAACTACATGTTTAAGGATTACCGGATCAGGTAAGGCTGCGGTTCCCCCTGCCGGGCTGCGGCCCGGTACCAATGGAGGACCGCATCCGCCCCCGGGCGGCGCGTTCCGGTCTGTGCTGGCCGGCAGTTTTGTTCATCACAGGCTGCCGGCAGGAAAGGATAACAAAACATGAACCTGAAAAAATTTATAATACATCGAATTTTGTTATCAATTGTCGTACTTTTTGGTCTGTCAATCGTGATTTTTACCATTGCGAGAATTGTACCGGGCGATCCGGCGAGGATGGCCCTAGGGGCGACGGCCACGCAGGAGGCTCTGGAGAATTTCCGGGCGGAGAATCACCTGAACGAGCCGCTCCCGGTTCAGTATGTGTACTGGCTGACCGGCGTCCTGTGCGGGGATTTTGGGAAATCGACGGTGACAAACCGCGCTGTTGCAAAGGATATCCTCCAGTTTCTTCCGGCGACCTTTGAGATTGTGATTTTTTCCACGATTTTAATGATTGCCGGAACGATCGGCATCGGAAAGCTGGCGGCAAAGCATAAAAATACGGCGATTGACGGTATTGTGCGGGTATTTTCCTATGCAGGCGTTGCGATGCCCGGGTTTGTGGTGGCGATTCTCCTGCTCCTGTTATTCGGCTATGTGTGGAAGATCATTCCGGTCTTTGGCCGGCTGAGCTTTGGGATAGACGCGCCGAAGCAGATTACGGGATTGTATGTGCTGGACGGACTTCTTACAGGAAAGCCGGCCGTATCCTGGAACGCCCTGTTACATATCCTGATACCGGCCGTGGCGCTGGCCCTTGGCGGTATGTTTCAGGACGCGAGGCTTTTGCGCAACGCGATGGTGGAGAATTCGTCAAAGGATTACCTGGCGGCCATGAAGGGCTATGGGGTGCCGGAAAAGCTGATCACGGATCGGTATCTTTTAAAGCCGTCCCTGATACCGGCCGTGTCCTGTATGGGCATGGATATCGCCGCCTTAATGGGAAACGCATTCCTGATTGAAACGATCTTTAGCTGGCCGGGCATTTCCAAATACGGGCTTACCGCCATGCTCTCTAAGGACTTAAACGCCATTTCCGGCGTTATTATGGTATTTGGCCTGGTTTTTGTCGTGGTAAATATTATTGTGGATATTATTGTGGCATACCTTGACCCCAGAATCCGGTTAGGGGGTGGAAATTGATGGCAGTAAACAGAGAAAAGGAACTGAAAAAGGCGCTTGCCATTGAGGCAAAACGGCCGGAAGTCCGGCCGGAGGCCGATTTAGAGAACCGCGGTTCCGAGAAGCTTAAGAAAGCCTGGTATAAATTTTCAAGAAACAAATTATCCGTGGCGGGCCTGGCGATCGTGATCCTTGTCATAGCCGCCGCTTTTCTGGCCCCGGTGATCACGCCGTATCCGGAGCATGCGGGGGCGTACACGGATTTTGCCAATTCGATGAAAGCGCCCTGCGCGAAGTACCTTCTGGGGACGGACAATATGGGCAGGGATATTCTTACCAGGCTCATCTATTCGTTCCGCGGCGCGCTGTATATGTCTGTGCTGGTGCTGGCCATTGCCGTGCCGGCGGGCTCCATCCTGGGAATGATTGCTGGTTATATGAAGGGAACCGTTGTGGATACGCTCATCATGCGTCTGACCGATATCTTCCTGTCCGTGCCGGCGATGATCCTTGCGCTGGCGGTCGCGTCGATCCTGGAGCCGAACCTGCGAAATTCCATGATAGCCGTGACGATTATGTGGTGGCCGTGGTACTGCCGCATCGTATACGGCACGGCGACTTCCTGCCGCCAGGAGAATTTTGTGATCGGGGCGGAACTGATGGGAGCGGGAAAGCTGCACATTATTTTTAAAGAAATTCTGCCAAACTGCCTGTCCTCAATTTTTACCAAGATGGCCCTGGACGTTGGCTGGGTTATCCTGATGGGGGCCACCTTAAGCTATGTGGGGCTTGGGGAGCAGCCGCCGATCCCGTCCCTTGGCCAGATGATTTCCGACGGGGCCAGATATATGCCGGACGGATGGTGGATGACGATCTTCCCGGCGCTTGCGATTGTGATCATTATCCTGGGATTCAATTTTATGGGCGACGGAGTCGGAGATATGCTGTCGAAGGGAGAGGGCAAGAATGAGTGATGAGAATGTAATCCTGGAAATAAAGGACTTAAAGCTCTGGTATAAGGTCTATAAAGGATATACCAAGGTGCTGGACGGCGTGAACTTAAGCGTAAGGAAGGGAGAAAAAGCCGGGATCGTGGGCGAAGCCGGGTGCGGAAAGACAACGACGGTCAAATCGATCCTCCAGATTATCCCGGAGAACCAATATCTGATCCCGGAGGGGGAGATCCTCTACAAGGGGAACGATATTCTGAAGATGAACGCAAAAGAGATGAACCGGATCCGCTCCGGGGAGATTTCCATGATTTACCAGGAGCCGGCGAATGCGCTGAATCCTGTATTTACGATTGGGCAGCAGATGACGGACGTGGTGAAATATTCGGAGCAGGGGAGAGGAAAGACAAAAGAGGAGCAACGGGAGATGGTCCTCCAGGCAATTAAGGATGTATTTATCCCGGATCCGGAGCGCATTTTTGATTATTACCCGAATCAGCTTTCCGGCGGGATGAAGCAGCGGATCTGTATTGCCATGGCGATCATGACGCAGAGGGATATGATGATCGCGGACGAACCGGGAACGGCCCTGGATGTTACGATTCAGGATCAGATTCACAAAACCTTAAACCGCCTGGTGGATGAGCGGAACATGTCCCTGATCATGATCACGCATTCCCTGGGCGTGGCGAGGGAGCTGACGGACAGCATCAACGTGATGTATGCGGGGACGGTGGTGGAGTCGGCCCCGACGGCGGAGGTGTTTAAGCATACGCTCCACCCGTATACGGCGGGCCTGATGGAAGCAGTCCCGAGGCTTGGCGGCGGAGGCATCCAGTCCGGCATCTACGGCGCGATCCCGGATTACCAGTATCCGCCAAAGGGCTGCCGTTTTGCGCCGCGCTGCGGCAGATGCAGCGAACGGTGCAAAAGCGCGAAGCCAGAGCTTCAGGATGTCGGAAACGGGCATAAGGTCGCCTGTTTTAACATATAGGAAGGAGGGATTGGATGTCAGAAGAGATTATTTTAAAGATCGATCATCTGAAGCAGTATTTTCCGGTTCATAAAAAGGATGAGAACGGGAACCCTCTTTTCGTGAAGGCAGTGGACGACGTCTCGCTTGATATAAAGCGGGGGGAGGTGATCGGCCTGGTCGGTGAAAGCGGATCCGGCAAAAGCACGATCGCGTATTCCGTGATCGGGATGTACCGGCCTACGGCGGGGACGCTTCTGTTTAAGGGACAGGATCTGAATGCGTCCGGAAAGAGAAGCCTTTCCATGAAAAAGGATATGCAGATCGTGTTTCAGGATCCGGGCTCGTCCATGAACCCGCATCAGACGATCAAAGAGATTCTGGAGCTTCCGCTGAAAATCCACGGCATCTGCAGGACAAAGGAGGAGAGGTTTAAAAAGATAAAGGAGCTTCTTGAGATGGTGGAGCTGCCGGAAAGCTACATGTGGAAGACGCCGGGAGCCATTGGGGGCGGTGAAAAGCAGATGGTGGCGATTGCGAGAGCGCTTGCCTGCGAGCCGGAATTCCTGATTCTGGATGAGCCGACCTCCTCCCTGGATGTCTCAATACAGGCCAAGATTATCAATATGCTTCTCCGCATCAGGAAGGAGAGAAACCTTACGTATCTCTTCATCACCCATGATCTGAGCCTGATGAGGAATATTGCGACCAGGGTTGCCATCCTCTATCTCGGGAAAGTGGCGGAGATTGCGCCGGCGGAAGAATTTTTCTACCGCCCGGAGCATCCCTATACGCGGATGCTGATTTCGTCCATTCCGGTTGTGTCTGAGGAAGAAGAGGCCCTAAAGCCTGACAAGATCGAGTCCCGGGGCGAGATTCCGTCTCCGGTGAACATTCCTCCGGGCTGCAGCTTCCATATGCGGTGCCCGTATGCAATGGACATCTGCAGCCGGGAGGATCCGGTGATGTTTTCTGTGGATGAAATCCATCGCGTGAGATGCCATCTGTGCGAGCAGAATATGGCCGGAAGGGCGGGGCTTACCCCCTGACCGCTTTTTGGTATGGCTGCAGGCAGCGGTTCCGATGGTCCGAACGGTTACGGTTATTGAAATAAAGGAGGCAGAATATGAGAGTAGCAACAGACATTGGCGGCACATTTACGGATATTGTATACATTGATGACAGCGGAAAGGTATGTGTGAATAAGAGCCATACGACGCCGCCGAACTTTGAACAGGGTGTGATCGATGTAATCGAAAAGTGCGATATTGATTCAAAGGCGGTGAAGGATCTGACGCATGGGACGACGGTCGTGATCAATGCCCTGACGGAGAGGAAGGGGGCCAAGACCGGCCTGATCACCACAAAGGGCTTCCGCGACATTATCGAGATCGGGCGCGGCAACCGGCCGGACTTATTTAACTTTAATTTTAAGAAGCCGCAGCCCTTTGTGCCCCGGTATCTGAGGCTGGAAGTGGAGGAGCGGCTGGATTATCAGGGCAATGAGCTGGTTCCCTTAAATGAGGAGGATGTAAGGGCCTGCGCAGAGGCGCTTAAGAAGGAAGGGGTGGAGGCCATTGCGATCGTGTTCCTTCATTCCTATGTAAACGCCGCGCATGAGAAGCAGGCCAAGGCGCTGGTGGAAGCGCTGTGCCCGGAGATCGCCGTGACGGCCTCCTACGAGGTGTCAAGGGAATGGAGAGAATATGAGCGGAGCACAACCGCAGTCCTCAATTCCTATGTAAAGCCCCTGGCAAAAACGTATATTGATAAATTATACAATAAGCTGGAGGAAATGGATATCCGCTGCCCGAAGTATATTATGCAGAGCAACGGCGGGACCACGACGTTTGAGGATGCAAAGGAAGTCCCGATCAACATGGTGGAATCCGGTCCGGTGGCGGGCATCTACGGATCGGCCATGCTGGGCGAAATGCTGGGCGAAGACAAGGTGATTGCCTTTGACATCGGCGGGACCACCGCGAAATGCTCCCTGGTTGACGGGGGCGAGGTGAAGACCACCACAGAATATAAGATCGAGAAAAACAATGTATTTCCCGGCTATCCCATCCGTGTGCCGGTTGTAGATATCGTGGAGATTGGCAATGGCGGCGGCTCGGTGGCCTGGATTGACAAGACGGGTTCGCTGCGCGTGGGCCCGCAGTCGGCCGGAGCGCTTCCCGGCCCGGTGGCGTACCAGAAGGGCGGCACGGAACCGACCACCACGGACGCCAATCTGGTGGTTGGAAGGCTGTCTCCCGGGAACTTTGATATGGACGTAGACATGGACAAGGTCAAATCCGCCATTGAGGAAAAGGTGGGGAAAGCCTATGGGATCGACGCGGAGGAAGCCGCGATGGGCATTATCCGCGTGGCAAATTCGAATATGCTCAACGCCCTGAAGCTGGTATCGGTCCGGAAAGGGTATGACCCCCGCGAGTTTGCGCTGGTGGCCTTCGGCGGCGGCGGCCCGATGCATGCGGCGGCTCTTGCAAAGGAGCTGAACATTAAAAAGGTGATTATCCCGCTGGCTGCCTCTGTATTTTCCGCATGGGGAATGCTGATGACGGATCTCCGCTCCGATGATATCCAGACCTACAATGTAAAGCTCACAAAGGACGCGGATCTGGACGCCGTGAATGCGGAGTGGGCAAAGCTGGAGGAAAAGGCATACGCTGACAACGCGAAGAAGGGCATCGGCAAAGAGGACGTCTATTTCCAGCATTATCTCGACATGCGCTACGAGGGGCAGGATCACACGGTCAAGGTGCGCGTGCCGAACGACGCGCTCACGGCGGAAAACGTCCGTGAATTCATCGAGTGCTTCCACAGGGAGCATTACCAGAATTATTCGTTCCGCCTGGACGACAGCGGGGTGGAGATCGTCAATATGCACCTCGCGTCCTTTGGAAAGATCGAGAAAACTCCGATCAAAGAGCTCGCTCCGCTCCCCTACAGCCTGGAGGAGGCGGTGAAGGAAGAGCGCCCGGTTATTTTTGAGGAAATCGGAAAGACAGCGACGAAAATCTATGACAGGGACAGGATGTCTGCCGGAATGGAGGTAGAGGGGCCGTGCATCATCGAGGAGGTCAGCGCCTCGACGGTCGTATATCCGGGCATGAAAGCGTCCATTGACAAATACGGCGATATCATCATCGAAACGGGGGTTTAGGACATGGGAAAGAAGAATGTAGATTTAATCACACTGGATATTATACGCGACTCGCTTCTCGCAATCGGGGAAGAGATGTTTATCGCAGTGGCAAGGACATCCAAGAGCCCAATCATTTATGAGTGCCTGGATTTTGCGTCGGGCATCACGGACAAGAACGGACGCCTGCTCACGCAGGGAAACGGCGCCTGCGGCTTTCTGGGCATGCTGACTTCCCTCGCGCATTCGGTGGTTGAGAAATATGCGAAAACCGGGAATCTCCATGAGGGGGACGTTATTATCTGTAATGATCCGTACGGCGGCGGCGGTTCACACCTGCAGGATGTGGGCCTGATTCTCCCGGTGTTTGTAAACAACGAAATCTTTGCCTATTGCGTCAATAAATGCCACTGGTCGGAGCTGGGCGGCAAGGATCCCGGCTATGCGGTGGATTCGACGGAGATCTACCAGGAAGGGCTGCAGTTTACGTGCCTGAAATTATTTGACCGCGGGCAGATAAACGAGACGCTGATTGATATTATCCGCGCCAATGTCCGCCTCCCGGAGATGTCGATCGGCGATATGTGGGCGCAGATATCGGGCCTGCGCACCGGGGAGAAGCGGATTCACGAGCTGTGCGAGAAATATAACACAGAGATCGTGGATATGGCCATTGACCGCCTGCTGGAGAGCAGCGCCGAATCCTCCAGAAGGCAGGTGGCGGCCCTGCCGGACGGCGTGTACACGAACGAGGGCTGGATGGATCGGTCGATTAACGGCGGCGGCCCCTTCCATATACAGGTGAAGATCACCATAGAGGGAGATCAGATGTACTGCGATTTCAGCGGCTGCGCGCCCCAGACGAACGCGCCGATTAACCTAGCGTATGACGGGCTGGTGTCCGCGATCCGCTCCATTTTCCTGGCGTGTACGGATCCGTCCCAGAATGTCAATGACGGGGTGTTTGAGAATCTCCACGTGACGGCGGACGAGGGAACCATCTTTAACGCGGTCCGTCCCGCGGCGGTTTCCTGCTATTATGAGTCCATGCAGTTTGCGCAGGATCTGATCTGGCAGGCCATGTCCCGGATTGTGGAAAAGGGAAAGCTGACGGCAGGCCATTTCCTGACGGTAGGCGCGTATTCCATCTCCGGAACGCATTCGGTGACAGGGGAAACCTTTGTGGATGTCGGCCCCACGCTCGGCGGATGGGGAGCCGGTTATGACCGCGACGGCGATTCGGCGCAGTTTTGCACCGGGGACGGCGAGACCTATAATATCCCGGCGGAGGTCCTGGAAGCAAAGTTTGGCTACCGGGTGACGGAATATTCCCTGAATACAACGGATGCGGGTGCCGGGGAGCACCGCGGCGGCTGCGGGATCATCCTTGGGCATGAAGCGCTGAATGACGGTATGACGTTTTCGGGGACATACGGAAGGTTCGATTATCCGGCCTGGGGATTTGACGGCGGTATGCCGGGCTCCCCGAACGGGTTTGATTTCATCCGCGCCGACGGGACGTATGTGCCGATCCGCGGGACCGGATCCAAGATTCCCATGGAAAAGGGCGATATTGTCCGCATGACGACCGGGGCGGGCGGGGGGTACGGCAACCCGCTTAAAAGGCCGGCCGGGAAGGTGGCCATGGACGTGAAAAACGGGTATGTAACCCTGGAAGGCGCGAAGAACATTTACGGGGTGATCGTAAATCCGGACACGTTTGCCGTGGAAGGGCTTACAGGCGAGAGGGACGCGCTTGGCCATGAGTAAGAAGAACCCGGTTGCAACGATTTTAATGGAAAATGGGGCGAAGATCGTGATTGAGCTTCTCCCGGAGGCCGCGCCGAATACGGTGAACAGCTTTCTGTATGCCGCGAAGCGGCGCGTATTTGACCATCATGCGATCGAGCGGATCGTCCCGGACAGTTGGATCGATATGAGCTACACAGGTTTTCGGAAAAAGGAGGGGCAGTACCTGATCCCCTATGAAAGCAGGCTTCACCCGGAGATTACGCCGCCTGACACAATATTCGGATGCGTGGCGATGGGAGGCTACGGAGAGCTGGGGCAGGCGGGCTGCGAGTTTTTCTTTCCGCTGCGGGACTGCCCGGAGCACAAGGGGATCTATCCCGTGTTCGGGAAAGTCCTGGAGGGGACGGAGGAAATCCTACGCCTCAAGGATGTAAGGACCAGGCCGGTGGAGGATTTTCCGTACGATGTGGCGGTTAATACCCCGGTTGAGCCCCAGGTGATACGGGAAGTTACGGTGGAAACCTTTGGCGAAGCATATCCGGATCCGGTATTTGTGGATATGGATGCGTCAGGGCTGCCTCTTACGTGGAAGAGATTCAGGGAAGGGAAACTGTGACGCCGCAGGCAGAGCGGGCCTGGTACATCATTGCGTAAATTCAAACTATAGATATGCAATCCCCGGTTGTATGCAGATACGATCGGGGATTATTTCGCGGAAAAATTTTACTTGCCGAATACCACATTTTGGAGTAGAATAGAAAAGAATAGTTAAAAGGACGTGAATAAGATCATGGGCGATATCAGTAATACACAATATTTTAGGGCGGTACAGGAGAAAAAGCTGGACGTGCGCGAGGTTCTGGAGGACGTTTATTTCGCTCTGACTGAAAAGGGGTACAATCCCATCAATCAAATCGTGGGATACATTATGTCCGGAGATCCGACCTACATTACCAGCCATAAGAGTGCAAGAAGCCTGATCATGAAGGTGGAGCGTGACGAGATTCTGGAAGAACTGATGAAGGTCTATGTCGAGACAAGACTGAAGTGAGCCAGCAAACCCGCGCGCGTCCGCTTTGCGGCGCCAGCCCGGTATCAGACAGAAGGGAAAAGGATAAGCGCCGCTGTCCGCAGACAGGATTTGCCGGGCGGCGGCGTAAGAGCTATACAGATGGGGAGAAGGCAGTTGGCAGTATGCCAGCTTGTTTTTTAATGGGTAAAATAAGAAATGAAAACAAGAGTATTAGGACTTGATTTTGGTTCAAGGACCACGGGCGTGGCGGTCAGCGATCCGCTTGGCGTGACGGCCCAGGGCCTGGAGACGATCGTGCGAAAGGATGAGAACAAGCTGCGCCGCACCTGCGCGCGGATTGAGGAGCTGATTCGGGAATACAAGATTGAAACTATTGTTTTAGGGTATCCTAAAAATATGAATAATACGCTGGGCGAGCGGGTGAAAATGACGGAGAGCTTCAAGGCCATGTTAGAGCGCCGCACGGGCCTTCCTGTGATCTTATGGGACGAGCGTCTGACAACGGCTGCCGCCGAGGCGGTTCTTAAGGAGAGCGGCGTGCGCCGCGAGAACCGCAAGGCGGTGATTGATAAAGTGGCGGCCTCCCTGATTCTTCAGGGCTATCTGGATCGGCAGTCTATGCCGGATAAGGATCCGGATGAGCGCGGGGGCGCGGATGGAAAGGAAGAATGCGATGAGTCATCTTGATGATATGTTAAATGAAGTAAACGATATGGAAAACAGCATTGTGTTAAAGACAGACGACGGCGAGGAGCTGCGCCTTTATGTGCTGGAACAGACGCAGATCAACGGGGAGAGCTATCTTTTGGCGGCTGATTCAAAGGATGAGGACGGCGAGTGCTATCTTTTAAGAGATACGTCAGGCCCGGAGGATCCGGAAGCCTCTTATGAATTCGTGGACGAGGACGGGGAGCTGGAATATATGTCGCGGATTTTTGAAGAGCTGATGGGCGATCTGGGAGTGGCGATCGAGAAATAAGTATATGAATAAGGCGGCGGGAGGACGACTCCGGAACCGCCGGAAAAAGAACGTGAAATTCTTAACGGAGGTGCAGATTGAAACAGGAAAACAAACAAAATAAGGTGAAGATCATCCCCCTGGGAGGGCTGGAGCAGATCGGCATGAACATGACTGCCTTTGAATATGAAGACAGTATTATTGTCGTGGACTGCGGGCTGGCGTTTCCGGGTGACGACATGCTGGGGATTGATCTGGTGATTCCGGACGTGACCTATTTAAAAAATAATCTTGATAAGGTAAAGGGCTTTGTGATCACGCACGGACATGAGGATCACATCGGCGCTCTGCCGTATGTGCTCAAGGATGTCCCGGCGCCGGTTTACGGCACCAAGCTGACCATCGGCCTGATTGAAAACAAATTAAAGGAACACAATATGATGAAGACGGTCCGCCGCAAGGTGGTGCGGCACGGGCAGTCGATCAACTTAGGGTGTTTCCGCATTGAATTTGTGAAGACAAACCACAGTATCGCCGACGCATCGGCTCTGGCGATCTTTACGCCGGCCGGGATTATTGTCCACACAGGCGATTTCAAGATCGATTACACACCGGTATTCGGCGAGCCGGCGGATCTGCAGCGCTTTGCAGAGCTGGGGAAAAAGGGCGTGCTGGCTCTGATGTGCGACAGCACCAACGCGATCCGGCCGGGATTTACGATGTCGGAACGCACGGTGGGGCGCACGTTTGACTCGATTTTTGCAGAGCATAAGAATAACCGCATCATTGTGGCCACGTTTGCCTCGAATGTGGACCGCGTGCAGCAGATCATCAGCTCCGCGTACAAGTACGGCCGCAAGGTCGTGGTGGAAGGCCGCAGCATGGTGAACGTGATCGGAACGGCCAGCGAGCTGGGCTATATCAACATTCCGGAGAACACGCTGATTGATATTGAGCAGCTTAAGAATTATAATAAAGAGGACACGGTTCTCATCACGACCGGAAGCCAGGGAGAGTCTATGGCGGCCCTGTCGCGGATGGCGGCGAGCCTCCACAAAAAGGTGTCCATCATGCCGGGCGACGTGGTGATCCTAAGCTCCACGCCGATTCCGGGCAATGAAAAGGCGGTTTCCAAGGTAATCAACGAGCTCTCCATGCAGGGGGCCGAGGTGATCACGCAGGATACGCATGTTTCAGGACATGCCTGCCAGGAGGAGATCAAGCTGATGTACTCCCTGATCCGCCCGAAATTCTCGATTCCGGTTCACGGGGAATACCGCCATCTGATGGCTCAGAAGGGACTGGCTGAGTCCATGGGGATCCCGAAGGAGAATGTCATTATCATGTCCTCAGGCGATGTGGTGGAGATAAACGCCGACGGCTATAAGGTGACGGATCATGTGCCGGCCGGGGGTATTCTGGTGGACGGCTTAGGGATCGGGGACGTGGGGAATATCGTACTGCGCGACCGCCAGAACCTGGCCCAGAACGGGATCATTATCGTGGTGCTGACGCTGGAAAAATACAGCAACCAGCTCTTAGCCGGACCGGATATTGTTTCCAGGGGGTTTGTGTATGTGCGCGAGTCCGAGGATCTGATGGAGGAAGCGCAGAGAGTTGTGGACGACGCGGTCCAGGGCTGTCTGAAACGGCGTGTGAACGACTGGGGAAAGATTAAGAATATTATCCGGGACAGCTTAAGCGATTTTTTGTGGAAAAAGATGAAGAGGAATCCCATGATCCTGCCGATTATCATGGAGGTGTAGGCATATATGAGCCGTACAACGCGTGACATTAACCGGATTACAACGGCTATTATTGGCATTTCGGCCAGGCTTATCGTGTTTGCCGCTGTGTTTGTGCTGATGTACGAGGGGGCGACAAAGGGCTATCAGTTTGGCCATGCGATCTTTGCGCCGGAGGCGGTGGACGCAGAGCCGGGTATTGTGAAGGAGATTGTGATCGCAGAGGGGGAGTCCTTAAGCGATGTGGCAAAGAAGCTTGAAGAGGAAGGTCTGATATCTGACCGCTTTGCCATGATGGTACAGGCAAAGTTTTATGAGTATGAGGTGCGCCCCGGCGCCTATGAGCTGAGTACATCCATGACTTCAAAGGAGATGCTCAAGCTGATCGACGCGGCGAAGGCAAAGGACGAAGACGGGGAGTAAGCGGCATTTACAACACGGAGAGCATATGATAGTTAACGACAGGATTACATCGTATATCCATTCCCTTGACAGCGGGAACGGGAGCCTGTGCGATGCGATCGAGGAGGAAGCCGCGCTTTTGCGCATCCCGGTTATCCGCCGGGAGACAGCGGCATTTTTAAAGACCCTGGTGGCGCTTAAGCGGCCGGGGGCGATTCTGGAGGTGGGGACCGCGGTGGGCTATTCGGCGCTCCTGATGTGCCGGGCAATGCCAGAGGACTGCCACATCACGACCATTGAAAAGTACGAAAAGCGCATACCGGCTGCAAAGGAAAATTTTAAAAGGGCGGGAGAGGAGAAGCGTATCACTCTTGTGGAGGGCGACGCGGGCGAGGCGCTTTACACACTTTCCGGCCCTTATGATTTTATCTTCATGGACGCGGCCAAGGGGCAGTATCCGGGCTGGCTTGACCGGCTGCTCTTCCTGCTTTCCGACGGAGGCGTGCTGGTATCGGACAATATCTTCCAGGACGGCGATATCATCGAATCCCGTTACGCGGTGGAGCGCCGGAACCGGACGATCCATGCCCGGATGCGGGACTATCTGTACCGCCTGACGCATATGGAGGAGCTTGAGACATCGCTTGTCCCCATTGGGGACGGCGTGGCGGTGAGCGTGAAAAAGGAGAGGGTGAAAGCATGAGGAAACGGGAGCTTCTGATTCCGGCCGGGGGCCCGGACACGTTAAAGGCGGCCGTGATCTACGGGGCCGACGCGGTATATTTGGGAGGCGGCGCGTTCGGGCTGCGCGCCAAGGCCCGCAATTTTACGAACAAGGAGCTTCGGGAAGGGATCGCGTTTGCCCATGCGCATGGCGTGAGAGTCTATATCACAGCCAATATTCTGGCGCACAATGACGATCTTCCGGGCGTAGAGGCGTATTTTGAGGAATTAAAGGAGATCGGCCCGGATGCGCTGATCATCTCCGATCCGGGCGTCTTTGCCATCGCGAAGCGGATCCTGCCGGAGATGGAGATCCATATCAGCACCCAGGCGAACAATACGAATTACGGGACATACCGGTTCTGGTACGGGCTGGGCGCGAAGCGCGTGGTGTCCGCCAGGGAGCTTTCCTTAAAAGAGATCCGTGAGATCCGTGAGAATATCCCGGAGGATATGGAGATCGAGAGCTTCATCCACGGGGCGATGTGCATTTCCTATTCCGGGCGCTGCCTGCTCAGCAACTACCTTACGGGAAGAGATGCGAACCAGGGCTCATGTACGCATCCCTGCCGCTGGAACTATGCGGTTGTGGAGGAGACAAGGCCCGGCGAGTATATGCCGGTCTATGAGAATGAGCGGGGAACCTTCCTGTTTAATTCTAAGGATCTGTGCATGATTGAGCATATCCCGGAGATGATGGAGGCCGGCATTGACAGCTTTAAGATCGAGGGCCGGATGAAAGGCGCGCTCTATGTGGCGACGGTGGCGCGCGCGTACAGGAGGGCCATTGATGATTATCTGGAGAGCCCTGAGAAATACAGGGCGGGCCTTGAGTGGTACCGGGAGGAGATCGGCAAATGTACGTACCGCGAGTTTACGACGGGCTTCTATTTTGATAAGCCGGGCGCAGAGGCTCAGATTTACGGAAACAGCACATATGTAAAAAATTACACATATCTGGGTATGATAGAAGAGGTAAGGGCAGACGGCCTTGTGCGGATACGCCAGAAAAATAAGTTCTGCGCAGGCGGGACGGCGGAGGTGATGAAGCCGGACGGGCGGAATCTGCCGGTCACGGTCCGCGCTCTGTACGACGGGGACGGGAACGCCGTTCCTGACGCGCCCCATGCCGGGCAGGTTTTATGGGTGGATCTGGGGCCGGGGCCGGATGTAAATGACATCATCCGCAGACAGGAGGCGGCGTCGGGCGCGCAGGCGGGCTAAAACGCCGGCATATGCCGCGGGACGTTCTATGGTGCGGTAACTATTCCGGGAGCACATCATACAAAGGAGGAGAAGCATGACCTGGATATTGGAGGGCGCGGCCCTGTTCTGTGTGGTTTATTATGTGATCCTGACGGTATATGCGGGCTTTTCCGTTTCGTTCTCCCTGTTCTGGCCGGCGCTGGCCGCTGTGTTTATCCTTCTGGCCGCGGGGCTGCATTTCCTGCGCCGCCATGAGGGGCGCGCGCCGTCCTGGGTTTTTGTCTCGGCTGCCACGGCCCTCCTGGCGGGCTTTGTGATTTTTGCTGTGACCGAGGCGCTTATTGCCTTTCATGCCCTCACGGCGACAAGGCAGGCCGCGGATTATGTGATCGTGCTGGGGGCCCGGGTGAAGGACCGCGAAATCAGCCGTTCCCTGAAACGGCGGCTTGACAGGGCTGTGGAATACGCGGAGGCGAACCCGAACACGATTCTGGTGCTTTCAGGAGGCCAGGGAAAGGATGAGCCGGTGAGCGAGGCCAGGGCCATGTATGAGTATCTGGAGTATAACGGCGTCGCGCCGGAGCGGCTGCTTCTGGAGGATCAGTCTTCCAACACGGCGCAGAATATCACCTTCAGCCGCAAGGTGATTGAGCGCCAGGAATTTTATAAGGCGCAGTCCGCGCAGGCCCGTCTGCAGGAATACTATCAGGAGCGCTCTGAGGAGGATCCGGTGCGGATCGCGGTGCTGACAAGCGATTACCACCTCTTCCGAGCCAAATCCATTGCCAGGAAGCAGGGCTTGTCCGCTGTGACGGGCATCGCGGCCCCGGGCGATCCGGTGCTCGCCATCCACATGTGGGTGCGGGAGTGCTTTGCTGTGCTGAAGGATAAATTTATGGGCAGGATGTAGGCGGACCATTCCTTACTGTATGCGCCGGAAAGTGCGAAGCGGCGCGGCGGCCAGAGCATACAGTAATATAAATTGTATATGGAAAAGGAAGATGAGAATGACAGTAAAGGATTTAAACAGCTATCAGATACTGGAAGAACGGACGGTAAAGGAGCTTGGCTCAAAGGGAACCGTTCTGGAGCACAAAAAGACCGGAGCCAGGATATTTCTCCTCTCAAATGACGACGAGAACAAGGTGTTCTGTATAGGCTTCCGCACGCCGCCTTCGGACAGCACGGGGGTTCCCCATATTTTGGAGCACAGCGTATTATGCGGCTCTGACAAATTTCCGGTCAAGGATCCCTTTGTGGAGCTGGTGAAGGGCTCTCTGAATACCTTTTTAAATGCCATGACGTATCCGGATAAGACCGTGTACCCCGTGGCGAGCTGCAATGACAAAGACTTCCAGAACCTGATGGATGTCTACATGGACGCGGTGCTGCACCCGGCTATCTATAAGGAAGAAAAGATCTTTCTGCAGGAGGGCTGGCACTATGAGCTGGAGTCCGAGGACGGCCCTGTGACGTACAACGGCGTGGTGTATAATGAGATGAAGGGCGCGTTTTCCTCCCCGGAGAGCGTCCTGGATCGCTATACGAGGAACGTGCTGTTCCCGGACACCTGCTATGCGCACGAGTCGGGCGGCGCGCCGGACGATATCCCGTCCCTGACATACGAAGCCTTTCTGAATTTCCACAAAACCTACTATCATCCGTCCAACAGCTTTATTTACCTGTACGGAAATATGGATATGGCGGAAAAGCTTGACTGGCTGGACAGAGAATATCTCTCCCGCTATGACCGCCAGCCGGTGGACTCGGCGATCGCGTCGCAGGAGGCGTTCGCCTCCCCGGTGGAAAAGGAGATTTTCTATCCCATTACCGACGCGGAGAGTGAGGAGCAGGCGACCTATTTATCTGTCAATACCGTGGTCGGAGACGATCTGGACCCGGCGCTCTATATGGCGTTCCAGATCCTGGAATATGTCCTGATCGACGCGCCGGGCGCGCCCTTAAAGGAGGCGCTTATTGGGGCCGGGATCGGCCAGGATATCATGGGCGGATATGAAAACGGCATCCTGCAGCCCTATTTCTCCGTGATCGCCAAAAATGCCTCAAAGGAACAAAAAGGCGAGTTTCTGGCGGTGGTGAAGGGAACCCTGCGCAGGCTCGCGGATCAGGGGATCGGCGAAAAGACGCTCCTGGCCGGAATCAATTACTATGAATTCCGCTACCGTGAGGCGGACTTCGGAAATGCGCCCAAGGGCCTGATGTACGGCCTCCAGTGCCTGGATAGCTGGCTTTACGACGGCGATCCCTTTATGCACCTCGCATATGAGGACACCTTTGCCTTTTTAAAGAAGGGCGTAAAGGAGGGCTGGTTTGAGGGGCTTTTAAAGAAATACCTGCTGGATAACCCCTTTGAGGCCGTGATACTGGTAAGCCCGGAAAAGAATTTAACGGCAAAAGAGGAGGAAAAGCTCAGGATAAAGCTTGAGGCGTATAAAAACTCCCTCGCGAAGGAGGAGCGACGCGCCCTGATTGAGAGGACAGAGGCGCTCAAGGAATATCAGGATACGCCGTCCCCGAAGGAGGATCTGGAGAAGATTCCCCTGCTGTGCAGAGAGGACATAAAGCCGGATCCGGAGCCGCTGATCCTTGAAGAGCGCGTGATAGACGGGACAACGGCGCTGTGCCATCCCATGAACACCTCAGGGATCGGCTATTTAAAGGTGATGTTTTACACAGACCGGGTTCCGTCAGAGGATCTGCCGTATGTGGGGCTCTTAAAATCCGTGCTGGGCTATGTGAACACTACAAAACACACCTACAGCGATCTATCGAATGAGATCAACTTAAACAGCGGCGGCATCAGCTTAAATGTGACAGCCTATCCGGACGCGCAGTCCCCGGAGCGCTTTACAGGCGTGTTCAACGCGAGCGCCAGAGTGCTCTATGACAAGCTGGATTTCGGCTTTTCAGCGATCGCGGAGATCCTCCTGGACTCTGTGTTAGACGACGCGAAGCGCCTCGGCGAAATCCTGGCCGAGATGAAGTCGCGCAGCCAGATGAAGCTGAATTCCGCGGGCCACTCGGCGGCCATGATCCGCAGCCTGTCGTATTTTTCGCCGGTTTACAGCTTCCACGATCAGACAGGGGGCATTGCGTATTACCATTTCCTTGAGGACATGGCCAGACACTTTGAGGAGAAGAAAGACGCCCTGACAGATAAGCTTAAGGAAACGGCAAAGCGGCTGTTTACGGCTGAAAACATGGTGATCAGCTATACGGCCGACGAGGAAGGGCTAAAGAGTCTTGAAGGCAGCCTTGCGCTGTTAAAGGACCGCCTGCCCGCAGGGGACGGAACGACATATCCCTTTGCGTTTGAAAAGAAGAACAGGAACGAGGGCTTTATAACCTCGTCCCAGGTCAACTATGTGGCGCGCAGCGGAAGCGTCTTTAAGAAGGGGCAATCGTACACCGGGGCGCTGCGCATCCTGAAGGTGATCCTGGGCTATGATTACCTGTGGCTGAACGTCCGGGTCAAGGGCGGCGCGTACGGGGTCATGAACGGCGTGGGCCGTTTTGGCGACGGGTATTTTGTATCCTACCGCGATCCGAAGCTTCAGGAAACGGCGCAGGTTTACGAGGGAGTGCCGGCGTACATTGAGAGCTTTGACGCGGATGAGCGCGATATGACCAAGTATGTGATCGGCACGATCAGCGATCTCGACGCCCCGCTGCTCCCGCCCTACAAGGGGGCAAAGGCCGATTCCGCGTGGTTCTCGCATGTCACGGACGAGATGTTTGAGCAGGAGCGGCGCGAGATCCTGACCGCAGGGCCGGAGGATATACGGGCGCTTGCGGGGATTGTGCGCGAGGTTCTGTCAGAGGGGAGTCTGTGCGTGATTGGGAATGCGGAATGTATTCGGAAGTGTGAGGGGATGTTTGGGGAGATTAAAAATTTGTTTCAGATGTAGATAACGTTTGACATTTAAGAATCTTGGGGCGGAGTGTATGAGGGCCGTGCTTTGGCGTGAGGGGGCAGCCATCGTCAGGTTCTATATCCATAAGGAACCCGTAGAAAACCGCCGGCGCTTAGCGGGGTCTTTTCAAGCTTAGCGTCCGCTGCGCTTTTCTCCGGGCGGGAGCGGGGTTCCGTTGGATATAAAGCCTGACGCTGGCGGCCCCCTCACGACAAACCAAAGTGGCCAATTATTTCATAAAGGAAATGATGTTGTCATTTGAGGTATCCAGGCTGTTTGTAATACAAGGAGGAAAAGATATTTCGCATAGCGGCTCGTCTGCCCATGCAGCGCCGTTTCTGAGGGGAGAAGATATGCAGAAAGAGTTAAAATCAGGCTTTGCGGCGCTGATCGGGCGGCCGAATGTGGGGAAATCCACGCTGATGAACCATTTGATCGGACAGAAAATCGCGATTACTTCCGAAAAGCCGCAGACAACGAGAAACCGGATCCAGACGGTTTTGACGGATGAGCGCGGGCAGATCGTATTTCTGGACACGCCGGGTATTCACAAGGCGAAAAATAAGCTGGGCGAGTATATGGTCAGCGTGGCGGAGCGCACGTTGAAGGAAGTGGATGCGATCCTCTGGCTGGTAGAGCCCACGACCTTTATCGGGGCCGGGGAACGCCATATCGCGGAGCAGCTAAACCGCGTGAAAACACCGGTTCTTCTGGTGATCAACAAGATCGATACCGTGAAAAAGGAGGAGATCCTGGCCTTTATCGCGGCTTATAAGGATATCTGCGATTTTGCGGAGATTGTTCCGGTCTCGGCGCTTAAGGAGATAAATCTGGAGGATTTGAAGGAGTGTATCTTTAAATATCTGCCAGAGGGCCCATGCTTTTATGATGAGGATACGATCACGGATCAGCCTATGCGCCAGATCTGCGCGGAGCTTGTGCGCGAAAAGGCCCTGCGGCTTTTGGATGATGAGATACCGCACGGGATCGCAGTGGTGGTGGAGCGGATGAAGGAACGGCCGAACGGGCTGATCGATGTGGATGCCACGATCGTCTGCGAGCGCGATTCGCATAAAGGGATTATTATCGGAAAGGGCGGATCGATGCTTAAGCGGATCGGGACGGCGGCGCGCACGGAGATTGAGAACCTGATGGACGCCAGAATTAACTTGAAGCTGTGGGTTAAGGTGCGCAGGGAGTGGCGCGACAGCGATCTCTATATGAAGAATTACGGATATAATCCCAGGGAAATTGGGAGTTAGGCATAAGGGGCGGATGGTATGCGGGATCTCGTGCAGGCGACGGGGATGGTTCTGATGGCCGCCCCGTCCGGGGAATATGACAAGCGTCTTGTGATTCTGACAAAGGAGAGGGGGAAGATCACAGCGTTTGCCAGGGGGGCCAAGCGGCCCGGAAGCCTTCTTCGGGCGCCCGGCCGGCCGTTTGCGTTCGGGAGCTTTACTCTGGCGCAGGGGCGGGACGCTTACAGCCTCTACGGCGCGGAAATCGAGAATTATTTTGAAGGGCTGGAAAAGGACGTGGAATGCGCGTGCTATGCCTCGTATTTTGCGGAATTCGCCGCCTATTACGGGCGGGAGGGCATTGACGGGGGAGAGACGCTGCGCCTTTTATACCAGTCCTTTCGGGCGCTTTTAAAGCCGGCTCTCCCCAATTCGCTGGTCCAGCGCATCTTTGAGCTGAGGATCATGGTCATAAACGGGGAGTACACAAGCAAGCCTCCTGTATCCACGGGCGATTCGGCTGCGTATGCCTGGGAGTATACGGCGTTTTCGCCGATCGAAAAGCTGTATACATTTCTCCTTAAGGAGGATGCTTTTGGGGAATTCAGGCGGTGCGTGGAGGAGAATAAGAGGCGGTTTATTGACAGGGAATTTCATTCTCTTGAAATTCTGCGGGCGCTGCAGAGGGAGTGATGTTTCGTAACAGTTCAGAGGGGCGGGAGGATACCCCGTTCGGCCTGTTACGATGTTTCAAATATGCTCTGGCAGAGGTGTGAACCGAAACTGGATAAGAAAACCGGGGAGAATACAGATTATGGCAGAGAGAAACAGGCAGGATAAGGAGGGCGCGCGCCCGGCTGCGGGTTCGCCTGTTAAAGGGATCCGTCTGAACAAATATTTAAGTGAGGCGGGCGTCTGCTCGCGGCGTGAGGCGGATCGGAGGATCGCGGCCGGCGAGGTGTTTGTGGACGGGAAACGGGCGTCAACCGGAATGCGGGTATTTCCCTCCCAGGAAATCGTGTGCGGCGGCAGGCGGGTGACAGGGGGAGAGCGCCCGGTGCTTCTGGCGGTCAATAAGCCCAGGGGGATCGTGTGTACGACCTCGGATAAGGACCGCGCGGAGAATATTGTGGATTTTATCAGATTTCCCTCCCGCATTTACCCTGTGGGGCGCCTCGATAAGGAATCAGAGGGGCTGCTTCTGATGACGAACCAGGGCGGGCTCTCGGATCAGATCCTGCGCGCCCGGAACGGCCATGAAAAGGAGTATGAGGTGACGGTCAGCCGTCCGGTAAACGATGCGTTTATCCGCCGTATGGCGGGCGGCGTGCCGATTCTGGGGACAGTCACAAGGCCCTGCTATGTGGAAAAGACGGGAGAGCGTTCCTTTCGTATCACACTGACCCAGGGGATGAACCGCCAGATCCGCCGAATGTGCGAGGCCCTGGGCTTTGAGGTGACGGCCTTAAAGCGGGTGCGTATCATGAATATCAGGCTGGCAGGCTTAAAGACAGGGGAGTACCGCGAGGTTACGAAGGAAGAGTGGGAGGAGCTTTCAAGGCTTCTTAACGGGAACGGGAGACAGCCGGCGCGCTGAGTGCAGAGGACGCGGACCGCGGGTGATGTCCCCCGGGAATGGATGCGATGATGTATGATGCGCCGTGCAGACGGGCAGTTGCAGAAATGGATGGGATCAGAATGCAGTATAAAACGCAGGACAGAGTGCAGACAGAGGAGGAAAAGGGGCAGGAGGCCGGGCAGGCCGGCGCTGTCAGGAGGATCCGCGAACTGGTTGAGCGGCTGAGAGAGGCCGGGCGCGCCTATTATCAGGAGAGCCGCGAGATCATGAGCAATCTTGAGTACGACAGGCTTTACGACGAGCTGCTTTTGCTGGAAAAGGAAACGGGCGTGGTGCTGAGCGGCAGCCCGACGAGAAACGTTGGCTTCGAGGTCGTGAGCTCGCTTCCAAAGGAGCGCCATGAGAGCCCGATGCTGTCGCTCAACAAGACAAAGAGCGTGGAAGAGCTGGGAGAATGGCTCGGAGAGCAGACGGGACTGCTCTCCTGGAAGCTGGACGGGCTGACGATTGTGCTGACCTACGATAAAGGGGAGCTCCAGAAGGCCGTGACGCGCGGCAGCGGGGAGATCGGGGAGGTTATCACAAGCAATGCCCGCGTATTTGCCAATGTGCCGCTGCAGATCGCGTTTCAGGGAAAGGCAGTCCTGCGGGGCGAGGCGGTCATCCGCTACCCGGATTTTGAGCGGATCAATGAACAGATTGAGGATGTGGACGCCCGCTATAAGAACCCGCGGAATCTCTGCAGCGGCTCGGTCCGCCAGCAGGACAGCGCGGTGACGGCCCGCCGGAACGTACGTTTCTATGCGTTCAGCCTGGTAAGCGCGGACGGGGTGGATTTCAATAATTCCCGCAAGGAGCAGTTTGTATGGCTCTCCTCCCAGGGCTTTGATGTCGTGGAGTATCAGGAAGTGGAGCGGGAGACGCTGGCCGAAGCGGTCCATGCGTTTTCCGGCCGGGTGGGGCAAAACGATATTCCCTCTGACGGCCTGGTTCTCCTGTATGACGACATTGCATACGGCCGCTCGCTGGGCCGCACCGATAAATTCCCAAGGGATTCCATTGCCTTTAAATGGGCGGACGAGCTGCAGGAAACGACGCTTTCCTATATTGAATGGAGCGCCTCAAGGACAGGGCTTATCAATCCCGTGGCCGTATTTGAGCCTGTGGAGCTGGAGGGGACGACGGTCAGCCGCGCCAGCGTCCACAATTTAAGCATACTCGAGGGGCTTGAGCTGGGAGCCGGCGATCGGATCACGGTGTATAAGGCCAATATGATCATCCCTCAGATTGCAGAAAATTTAACAAAGAGCGGCGTCCGCGATATACCAAAAACGTGCCCGGTGTGCGGCGGGCCGACGAAGATCCGGCAGATGAATGACGTGAAGGCCCTGTACTGCACAAACCCTGAGTGCCAGGCAAAGAAGATCAAGAGCTTTACATTGTTTACCAGCCGGGACGCCCTCAATATCCGCGGGCTTTCCGAGGCGACGCTTGAAAAATTCATCGGCGTGGGTTTTGTCCATGAGTACGCGGATCTGTTCCATCTGGACAGACACGAGGATGAGATCGTAAAGATGGACGGCTTTGGCCGGAAATCATTTGATAACCTGACGGAGGCGACAAAGGCCGCCTCGGAAACGACGCTTCCGCGGGTGATATTCAGCCTTGGAATCACAGGGATCGGGCTGGCAAACGCGAAGATGCTCTGCCGCCATTTTAAGAACGATTTTGAAGCGATGCGAAACGCGGACCGGGAAGAGCTGGTGTCTGTGGACGGCATAGGAGAGGTGCTGGCGGACGCCTGGATCGAATTTTTCTCGGACAAGGGCAATAATGGGATTGTGGACCGGCTGCTTGCGGAGCTGACCATTACCGCCCCGCCGGACGGGGAGGACGATGGCGAAGAGGCGGCGCTTGCAGGGCTGAACTTTGTCATCACCGGGAGCGTGGAGCATTTTAAGAACCGTAAGGAGCTGAAGGAGCGGATCGAGGCGCTGGGGGGCAAGGTGACCGGATCTGTGACGGGAAAGACGAATTACCTCATCAACAATGATACCGCTTCCGCCTCCTCAAAAAACAAAAAAGCCCGTGAGCTGGGCGTTCCGGTGATTTCAGAGGAGATGTTTCTGGCTTTGCTTGAGGAGAGAGGCGGAGGGGACGGCGCGGCAGAAGGCGGCGAAGAGATGGAGGACGGCGCAGCAGCAGGCAGCGGCAAAGCACCGAAGGATGACACAGAACCGGGGGACGGCAGGGATGCTTTAGACCTGCCTGCACAGCAGAAGAAAGAAGGAGACGAACATGCCGATTAAAATACAAAGGGGCCTGCCGGCTAAATCCGTGCTGGAATCTGAGAATATATTTGTTATGGATGAGGATAGGGCGTTAAGCCAGGATATCCGCCCTCTGGAGATCCTGATTCTGAACCTGATGCCGATCAAAGAGGACACGGAGACGCAGCTTCTGCGCGCACTGTCAAATACGCCTCTGCAGGTGGACTGCACGTTCCTGATGATTGCCTCGCACGAATCGAAGAATACTTCGGCAAGCCATCTGAATAAATTTTATATCACCTTTGACGAGGTGAAAAACAGCCGGTTTGACGGGATGATCATTACCGGAGCGCCGGTGGAGAACCTGGAATATGAGGAGGTCCATTACTGGCCGGAGCTGTCGGCTATTATGGAGTGGAGCAAGAGCCATGTGACCTCCACTCTGCACATCTGCTGGGGCGCCCAGGCCGGTTTGTATTACCACTACGGCATTCCGAAATACGCGAGGAAAAAGAAGCTCTCCGGTATTTACCGCCATAAGGTTCTGGACCGCAAGGTTCCGCTGGTGCGCAGCCTGGATGATTACTTTTACTGCCCGCATTCGCGCTATACCGAAGTGCGCAGGGAAGATATTGACAAGCGCCCGGAGCTGACGGTGCTGGCCCGGTCGGAGGAGGCCGGCGTGTTCCTTGTCATGAGCCGGGACGGAAAGCAGATCTTCATGCAGGGCCACCCGGAATATGACAGGATGACTTTGAATAACGAGTACCACCGCGATTTGAAGAAAGGGCTTGATCCGGAGCTGCCGTGCAATTATTATGAAAACAATGATCCCTTCTCCATGCCGGCGCTTACGTGGAGGAATATGGCGAATACGCTGTACTCGAACTGGCTGAATTATTACGTTTACCAGGAGACGCCGTATGATTTGTATGGGAAGGCGTGAGAGGGCAGGCGATGTGAACGCTTTGGGGAGAGGTAAGCTATAAGCACAGCAGATATTTTGCAGCTTATGAGTCTTTAGCGCCTGAGACTGGGAGGGTGGATAAAATGAACAATGTCAATATTCCTGTCGGCCTTTCCGATTTTAAATTCATCAGAAAAAAATGGCTTTTATTATATTGATAAAACCGGGTTAATTGAGGAGCTGCTGAAAACAGACGCCACACAGGTTCCCCTGATTACACGTCCCAGACGTTTTGGAACAACCCTCGGCATGAGCATGATGGCTGAATTTTTTGATATCCGGAGGATATATTATTGAACCGATTGAGCCCAACCTGACCTATGATGCGCTGCATTCTTCTGAAAGGAATATCCGGACACTGCTGTATTTCGCTGGTTATCTGATCAGGATGCGGCCAAAAGATATCCCGGAGACTCCCGGTAGCGGGAGCCTCGAACTGACGATACCGAACGCTGAAATCAGGGCCTTATTCAGGAAAAGCGTCAATGAATGGTTCCTGGCAAAAACCGAAGCCGGCGGCCGTTCAGCACTGTTTGACGCGCTGTGGAAGGGTGATGCCAGGAGGCGGCAGGAGTATATAAACGGCCCGCTGTTTGATACAATTAGTTTTTACGGCTATCAGGAAAACATTTACCACGCATTCCTGGCCGGACAGCTTTCCCGAACAGGATAAGACGATCATTTATCTTCCTAACACCTTTTTCCTGTAAGCGTCAAGCGCCCCCTCGGGCACCACCTTTCCGTCATTGGTATCAATGGCGCTGTTGCGCTCCTTAAGAAGCGCCATGAGAGCCTGCCCGGCGGCTTCCGTTGTGTCGGAGGTGTCAGTGACTCCATTGGAAGCGATCAGCGTAATGGCCAGGCCATGGATCTTTTTGGAGCGTTTTCCGGTGTTGATGTAATATGTATAATCGTTGAAGCAGCAGGCCCTTACATCCTTCACCCGCATGACAATCAGGGCGGGATTTGCCAGATAAATATAGTCTCTTGTGAGCAATCCGTCCTTGTTGGTGGCGCTTGAGAGAACCCGGTCAATGCCTGCTGTCAGCTTTAAGATGCAGGTGTCGGAGGCGACGGCCTGCCGGTCAAAGGCTTCGATCTCACTCTCCGGCAACTGGCTCTTTTTCGCGGAAAGTTTGATATAATCGCTCCTTTTCTGCCTCGTGTTCCTGATGAAGAAATAAAGGATGATCCCGGAAATCAGCGCGATCACAGCGAAGAAGCCGCAGATCACCAGGCCTGCTCCCAGCATATCGTCCTTCCCCTCAGCCATAAATTCCATGGTTCTTCCAATGCCCCAAAAGAGCCCGAAAAGAGCGCCGATTACCCACACGCCGATGACGATAATCCCGACGAAGCTCCGGCGCTTTAAGGTTTTTGAAGCGCTCTCAAATACGGATCCGGTGGGGAAATGCTTCTGCGCATATCCCTCATTCATTTTCTGAAAAAAGTCTGTCATATGGATACCTCTTTCATCCCGCGGGCAGGCCTGCCTGCACATTTGGCCCGCTGCCGCGGGGGTGTTGATTGATAAACTGCTGGGGCCATTATAGCATACCCGGCCGGAATTGTCCAATGGCTGCAATTCAATTAAATTAAATACTATTCTTTGCTCTTACAATGTCCGTCAAATTTACGCCCGATACATTAAGCAGTGCTTTTATTGTCAGATATTCATCTTTCAATTTTGCATATGTTTCTGTAGCATTCTCCTTTTTTGCTAATAACATATATTCCTGGATCTTTTTGAAATCATCAAGCGCCGCTTTTGTCACTTCAATATCAGTTGGCATAAATTCACCTGCTTTCTATGAGTGTTTGTTTACATGTATCGGGTACTTTCATTATAGCAATTAATGTCCGGAGTGTAAATCCCTTTGACAGACAAACAGGGGCGCCAGACTGTGTTTTTTGCGGTTTGTGTGCATCGCGAAGCGTGTTACGGTTCACGGAAACGGCTGCTTTTAGCCGCCGTGAATCGTAACAACTAATTTCATACTTACAGGCATACATAACGCCTCTTAGGTATAGTTTATAAAAACGGCTCTGTCTGAGGCGCAGACAGGGCCGGAACGTTCAGGAGGCAGTGGATGCAGCAGTTTGTGGTTGGGATTATGAATTCCTACGGATATGCGGGTATTTTTGTATTGATTCTGGTGGAAAATCTGTTTCCGCCGATTCCGTCGGAGGTGATTCTGACGTTTGGAGGTTTTATGACAACGTATACGCAGATGAAAAGCGCGGGGGTGATTGCGGCCTCCACGGCGGGTTCCGTGGCCGGCGCGGTGATTTTGTATTATGTGGGGCGCCTGATTCCGGCGAGGCGGCTGAGCGCTCTTCTGGAGGGGAGAGTGGGGAAGGGGCTGCATTTTGAGGCCGGGGATGTGCGGGACGCGGAGGGGTGGTTTGACAGGAAGGGGAAAAGCACGGTGTTTTTCTGCCGGTGCGTGCCGATTATCCGCAGCCTGATTTCGATTCCGGCCGGCATGGCGGGGATGCGGATGGTTCCGTTTCTTCTCCTGACAACGGCCGGAAGCCTGCTCTGGAATACGGCTCTGGTGACGGCCGGTGCGGCGGCGGGCGCTTCGTGGGAGCGGATTTTGGGAGCGCTTCACACGTATTCAAACGCCGCGATCGCAGCGGCCGGTGCGGCGGCGCTTCTTGGGAGCAGCCTGTACTTCCGGAAACGGGCGGGACGGGAGGTCTGAGCGGAGCGCGGGAAGCCTGAGGATAAAACGGCTGCCGCCTCCGGGACGGTCGCAGACCCGTATCGTTCCGCCGTGAAGGCGCATAAGCTCCCTGGCGATGCTGAGCCCCAGGCCGAAGTGTTTTTTCGCGCTGCGCGAGGAGTCGGCGCGGTAGAAGCGGTCAAAGATCTGTGTTTTAAGAGAATCCGGGATGCCGGGGCCGCTGTCCGCGACTTCAAATTCCAGGGATGCCGGCGCGTCCTGGCAGAAGGACAGCGACAGATGGACTGTCCCCCCGGCCGGGGTGTAAGAGACCGCGTTGTCAAGAAGGATCGCAAGCGCCTGCCCGATTCTCTGGGAGTCGCCATAGAAGCGGGGGCCTGCCTCCCGGGGCAGGGTGATGGAGAGGGAGATGGATTTCTGCCGGCAGAGGGGGAGGAAGGTTTCGTATGTGTCCATCAGGAGCGTATCAGCGTCCAGCTCAGTGGGCTCTAAGGTCCATGTACCCGCGTCGGCGGACGCCAAAAGGAGCATATCGTTTACAAGGCGGGCCATGCGGCTGCATTCCCGTTCCATATTGGAGAGGATGCGGGGCAGGGACAATCCGCTTTCGCCTGCGGCGTCCGGATTGCCCTTGTGGGCCTGGGACGCGGCCTGCAGGGCGGTAAAGCACCCGGAGCGTATCACGGCAAGAGGGGAGCGGAGCTCATGGGAGGCGGCGGCGATAAATTCCGCCTGCCTGACAGCGGCTTCCCTGGCCGGGCGCAATGCCCGTCCGGTGATATAGCGGCTGACAAACCAGATGCAGAGCGCGCCGAGGGCAGCGGCAAAGGCATAGAGGGGAAGCTGCTGCCTTACGAGAACCGCGAGCGGGGTGATATGGCAGAGGAGCAGGAGGCTTTTGGCGCCTTTCCCGGACGGGAGGACGAGCAGCCGGCCGTAGTAGGCGTCGCCTGCGCTGCCGCGGATCTGGAATTCCCCGGTCTGGTTCTCGGAGGAGGAGACAGGGGGAATCTGGGGGAAAACGCCCTCCTTAGCCGCGCGCGCCATGGCGAGGCGGATCAGGCTTTCCCTGGCGCTTTCCGGCTGCCATGCGCCGGGGAAGAAGAAGGGGACGCCGTTCTCCTCGATGTAGACAATGGCGTGATGGGCGGCCTCAGTCTGCGCCAGATAGGAATCATTTATGGAAGGGGTTATCCGGAACTGGGAGCTTATGGATATCCACAGGCTTTGGAAGGCGGCCTCCCCGCCGCGCCTCTGAATGGCGATATTTCTTGTAAAGAGGACGGATAACAGCAGAAAAAGGACAGCGCCGGCCATGGCGGTACAGAGAAGGGCCAGCTTTCTCTGCACCTGATCGAACATGGCCGTTTCTCTGTTCTGCCTGTCTGGCGCGCTGCCTGCGTCTGCCTGCTTTCTGCCGGATTTGTCTGCCTGCGCGTCTGTATGGAATCTGTTTCCGGCCGCTTTGTTCTCAGATGGGGCGTCATGCGTCCCATCTCTGCCTGCGCTGCCCTTATACATGTCCGTTTCCTTCCTCTTCTGCGGCCGTTTCTTCCATGCGGTATCCGGTTCCGTGGGCGGTGACGATGCGGACAGGAGCCTTGAGCGCGCGCAGGCGGCGTCTCAGAAAATAGATATAATTGTCGAGATTTCCGTCCTCCACCTCGCTTAGGGAGCCCCAGGCATAGTTTAAGATGGCGCTGCGGCTCAGGGTCCGTCCGGGATTTTTGAGGAAATACTCAAACAGGGCCGTCTCTTTTTTGGAGAGGGAGATCCTCGCCTCCAGATAGGAGAGCTCCCTGCGCGCGGGATCAAGGCAAAGGCCCTGTAAGGACAGCGTTTCATCATCCGCGATGCGGCCGGGCCTGCGGGTAACGGCGCGGATCCTGGCCAGCAGCTCCTCGATGGCATAGGGCTTTACCAGATAGTCGTCCGCGCCGGCGTCGAGGCCGCGGACGCGGTCATGGAGCCCGTCTAAGGCAGTTGAAAAGATCGCGGGCGTTGAGACGCCCTGCCGCCGCAATGCCTCTAACAGGGTGAGTCCGTCCATTTCCGGCAGCATCCGGTCAATGATCAGGCAGTCGTAGATGCCGGAGGAGGACAGGAGCAGCCCGTCCGTCCCGGTATGGCAGGCATCCGCCCCATAGCCGGCCTGCTTCAGGGCCAGAAGCAGGGATTCACAAAGCGCTTTATCATCTTCAATCAGCAGTATTCTCATTGCGGTTCCCCTATTCGTGTGCATTTCATTTCCTTCCATATTCCCTCAAGTATATCACAGAAATCTCTAAAAAAACTGAAAAAACAGAGGATCCGTTTCCAGTTTTTTTAGAGAAAAAACGTGTAGAATAGGGAAAAAGGCGTAACCGTCCGGGCTCTCTGAAAGGAAACGTCCTGGTTACGCTTTACAGTTACACGGATAAGGAGGAGAGGATCAGATGCATAAAAAGCGTATATTCGCGGCGGCGCTGGCCGTGGCGTGTACAGCGGCGCTTACAGGCTGCGCAGGAGGAACAGGGAGCCGGGAGGGCAGTGCGGACAAAAGTACAGACAGTCCGGCCGCTGAGGCAGACGGCGCGTCCGGCAAGGGCCGTTTTATGGAGGAGGAGATTGAGCTTCCAGAGGAGATGGGGGAGAATGGTATCGAGGACGTCGCGTCCCTTCCGGACGGAAGCCTTGAATTTGTGGTCCGCCCTGAGGGGGAGAAAGCCAGGCGCTACCGCTATGACGGCTCTGGCTGGACAGAAGCCGGGGAGATTCCCGCGCCGGAGAGAGTCAATGTGTCGAAGCTGTTTTACGGAGGGGATGGCGCCCTGTATTATGGAGGTTTTGACACGGACTATGTGTTCCACCTATGGACGCAGGAGGAAGGCGGCGGGATAAATGAGCGGTTTTCTGATGTGTTTGCCGTTCCGGAGGGAGAAGAGTATGGACTGATTCCTGATTTTGTGGGTATTCTCCCGGATCAGCGCCTTCTTGCCTCGGATATCTCGGAAGCCGCGCTTTATAATGAAGATGGAAAAAGGGGCTTTGTGCTTCCTCAGGATTTTCTGGGGACAGATAGCCGGAGCGCGGCGGCTCTTTCCGGAACGGATTATTATACGTTTTACAATCAGGAGATCGTCCGCTACGATCTCCTGACCGGGAAACAGTCCGGGTCATTTCCCATGCCGGGCCAGGAGGCGGACGATTTCTATAGCTGGGGCCTGTTTACGGACGAGGGCTTTCTCTATGCGGCCGGAGCGTCAGGGCTTTACCGTATCAGTCAGGACGGGACAGTGTGGGAGCAGCTTATTGACGGAAGCTTAAATTCCATGGGACGGCAGGATATCTATTTAAAGAGATTTGCAAAGGGTGCGGACGGGGATTTTTACGGAATTTATACGAATTATGACAAGGCGCATCTGTTCCGCTATTATTTTGACGAGACGGCGGACGCGGTTCCTGCGCAGACGCTGACGATCTATGCGCTGCGCGATCACGCGACCGTGCGGCAGGCGGCGGCGATATTCCAGAAGGAGAATCCGGGGATCCGTGTGGATTACCGCATCGCGGTGGAGGATCCGCGGGAGGCGGTGTCAGAGGACGTGATCCGGGCCCTGAATACGGAGCTTTTAAACGGGGGCGGGGCGGATATCCTGATTCTGGACGGCCTTCCGGCCGAAATCTACAAAAAGAAGGGGATTCTGGCCGATTTAAGCGGGACTCTGTCCGATATGCGCGCCAGCCTTCTTCCCAATATGCTTTCCAATTATCTGGATGAGGAGGGGAAATGCTATTATCTCCCGGCGAGGGTGATGACGCCTGTCATGTTCGGTAGCAGGGCGGGCTGCGAAGCGCTGACGTCCCTGGATAAAATGGCGTCTTACGCGGGCGATACGCCGCTTTTTGCCCCGGATCTGTATGAAAATATCCTGCGCTTTACGGCGTATACGTGCTATGAGGAGATTTTTGAGCCCTCGGGAAAGATCCGCGACGGGGCGCTGCTGCGCTGGCTTTTGGCCGTAAAAAGCGCCGGCGGGAGAGGGCAGGCGAAGACGTCCTTTAATGAGAGTGAAATGGATCGCTTAAGTGTGGATAACAGCGTCTTTTTGGACGGCTTTGCGCGCCAGTGCGATTATAACCTGGCCCTGGGGCGCTCCTCGGCGGCGGCGGAGCTTTTAACCTCCCTGGACGATGTGATGCTGCCGTTTGCGGCAGTGGAGATGCTTTCCTGCGAGGTTCCGGTATCGGGGCTTAAGAAAACCTTTGCGCCCTCCGTGGCAGCCGGGATCAACGCCTCATCCGGCAATCAGGAGGCGGCGGGAGCGTTCCTGCGCGTTTTATTCGGCGACGAGGTGCAGCGGGAATCGCTCGGGGACGGGTTTGCCGTGCGGACGGACAGCCTGGAGAGCTGGGCGGATATGGAAAAGGATATTTCCACGAGCACAAGCATGCGCGGCACGGATGTGCGTCTCGATGGGAAATGGCCGGATCGCCAGAAACGCGAGAATATCATAGGAATCGTGCGCCTGGCCTCTGTGCCGGCAGCGGTGGACGAATCGATCCTGCAGATTGTGGCCGACGGGTCTAAGGCATATTTTGAGGGAACGGAAAGCGCTGAGCAGGCGGCGGAGGCGATCGGGAATAAGCTGCAGCTTATGTACAGCGAGAGGGAATAGAGGTGAGCCGTTCTTTACAGAGCGCTGCGCCAGGCCGCGGCCGGCGGCCTGGCAGGGGCATGGGGAGACGGAAACGGGCGGGGAGAGATACGCGAAAGGCCCTGCCGTTCCTGCTCCTCAGCATGACAGGCGTCGCGGTTTTCGCGCTCTTTCCCTTTTTCGACGCGGTTGGGCGGACAAAAGGGCTTGCCGTCTACCGCGAGGTGCTTGCAAACCGGGCGTTTCGCCTGGCGGCGGGGAATACGG
This sequence comes from Clostridiaceae bacterium, assembly GCA_910575795.1. Lineage (GTDB taxonomy): Bacteria > Bacillota > Clostridia > Lachnospirales > Lachnospiraceae > Otoolea > Otoolea muris. Next base: position 130,366 of record CAJTGE010000005.1, read on the forward strand.
CGCGCTTTATGGGAACCGCCCTGCCGCTTTTGATGGCCGTGTCCTTTTTCCTGGCCCTGCTGGTCAGCCGTTCCTGCAAAAAGAGCCGCTTTTTTAAAACCGTGCTCGTGCTTCCGGCGGCGGTTCCGGCCGCCGGGGTAGCGCTTTTGTGGAAAATGGTATTCTGCGGGGACGGGATTGTAAACCGCCTGGCCGGCCTTTCCGTTGACTGGATCCACGGGCCTGAGTCGTTTGCGGTTCTGGTGTTTGCCTATCTGTGGAAAAATACGGGCTACCAGATGCTCCTGTGGCTGGCGGCGCTGGCCGCGATACCGGATGAGCTTTACGAGGCCGCTGAGGTTGACGGGGCGGGGGAATTCAGAAAGCTTATCCATATCACGCTGCCGCAGGTCAGGCGGGCGTCTGGGATGATCCTGTTTCTGGCCGTGATCAATTCCTTTAAGGTCTTCCGCGAGGCTTATATTGTGGCGGGGCCGTATCCGCATGAGCGGATCTACATGCTGCAGCATTTATTTAACCACTGGTTTCTGAATCTGGAGATCGAAAAGATGAGCGCGGCCGCAGTGATGCTGACTGCGTGCATCGTCGGGACGATGGGCGTGTCTGCGCTTTTGCCGCGGATGCTGAAAAGGAGATAACAGCCCGGGCCGCCTGGGACATGTTTTAAGCAGGCGCGGAGAGATTCCGGGAGTACATTATTATACAAAAGGAGGCGGACGTCATGAAAAAAGCAAAGAGAAGAAAGGGGAGGTACAGCGGATTCCTTCTTCTGGCGGTCAGCGTATGCTTTGTGATACTTCCCCTGCTTTTGATGGGCGCCGCGTCCTTTATGGCAGGGGATGAGCTTGCCTTCCGCTATCTGGAAGCGCTGGGGCTGGGGAAGGGGCCGGTGCGGCCGGCGTTACTCCCCGATTATCCGACCATCGCGCCGTACAGAGAGCTTTTCCTGCATTCGCCCGGCTTCTTTGTCATGTTCTGGAATTCCTGCCTGCAGGTTTTCGGGATCCTGGCAGGGCAGCTTCTGGCAGGGATGCCGGCGGCCTGGGCCTTTGCCCGTTTCCGTTTCCCGGGAAAACGGATTTTATTTCTCCTGTATCTGCTGCTGATGATCATGCCTTTTCAGGTAATGATGGCGCCTTCTTACCTGATTCTTGAGCGGCTGGGCCTTCTGGATACGCATCTGGCGATCCTCGTTCCCGGGATTTTTTCCACCTTTCCGGTCTATATCATGGAGCGTTTTTTTGAGAGTATCCCGAACTCGCTTCTCGAAGCCGCGTATATCGACGGGGCCGGGGAATGGACCGCTTTTGTGCGCGTGGGGATCCCCATGGGCTTTCCGGGTGTCATGACGGCTCTTTTGCTGGACTTTTTTGAATACTGGAGCGCGCTGGAGCAGCCGCTTACCTTTTTAAAGGATAAGACGCTCTGGCCGCTGTCCCTGTACCTGCCGAATGTGACGGCCGACAAGGCGTCCGTGGCCTTTGCCGCGGGCGCAGTCGCTATCCTTTTGCCGGCGCTTCTTTATTTAAACGGGCAGACATGGCTGGAGCAGGGGATCTATGCGTCAGGGATCAAAGAATAGATGTACAAGAAGATGAGCCCCGTGAACCAATAGTAATTAGTTAAGCGGAACGATTGCAGGGCGTTGTTTGTCGTGAGAGGGCCGCCGGTGTCAGATTCTAAATCCATAAGGAACCCGTAGAAAACCGTCGGCGCTTAGCGAGGTCTTTTCGAGCTTAGCGTCCGCTGCGCTTTTCTCCGAGCGGGAGCGGGGTTCCGTTGGATACAGGAGCTGGCGACGGCGGCCTCCTCACAATGAACCATAGCCTACATATATTTTAACTTCGTTCCAGGAGAAAGGGAAGGACAACAAGAGGATGGAAGACAGAAAACGCCGGATATACAGAGGCGCGCTGGCCGCCTTTTTTGCCGTTATGGCGCTGTTTACGGTTTTATCCCGGATCGTGGACGCCAGGGAGACGGCGAAGGTGAAGCTGACCTATGCCAGCCGGGGCAATGTTACGAAAACGGTCAGGGGGAGCGGCACAGTGGAGGCCGGGGCGGAGATCGGGATCCGCCTGACGCCGGGACTGCGGGTGGGAGAGATAACCGCCCTGCCGGGAGCTTTTGTCAGGGAGGGGGATCTCCTGTTTTGCTATACAGAGGCTTCCATCCTCGAGCGCCTGGAGGAGGTGGGCAAGGAGATCCGCCGGCTGGAGCTTGAAATGGAGCAGGAGACAATACGGGCGAATTCCTTTCAGGGCGTGACAGAGGCCGAGGCGGCCGAACAGGCATTGGGCTTTGCCAGGAAAGAGCAGGAGCGCTTAAGCAGAAAGGAGCGCGAGGCAAACGCGGAATATGAGCGCCAGGCTGAGAGGCTGCGTTCCTACTATAAAAAGCGCCTGGATTTATCGGAGGAGGAACTGATCCGCGCAAGCTACGGCGATTACGCCATGAGCCGCACGGACTATAAGAGCGCAAAGATGGACCGCGAAAGCCGGGTCAAAGAGATTGAGCGCAACATAAAGGAGACAGAGACAGCGAGAAAGAGGCTGGAAAAGAAGCGGGAAAAGGCGCAGGAGAAGGCCGATTCAGAAGACGCGACGGATGCGGACGCGGCGGCGCTTCTGCAGATCGAGGAGGAAATCGAGGACTGCGAGGAACGGCTTGAGGAGCTTTCGGAGGATCTGGAGGATACAAAGGATCAGATGGATCTCAAGGTCGAACGGGCGCGGGAGGAAATGGAGGAAAAGGAGGACATTTACGACCGCGCGGGCGAGGAGGCGGACAGCGCCAGGCTGGCGTTAAAGGAAAGCTATGAAAACGGGCTGCGCCAGGAGTTTAACCTTGTCAAATCAGCCGGGGACGCCAGGGAGGCGGCTGACCGCGCGGTGGAGGCGGCCCTTGTGGAGCTTGAAAACGCCAGGAAAAACGACAGGGCCAGGGAATTAACCGCCGAACAGGCAAGACGGCTGGCAGCTTTGCAGAACGAGGCGAGACGCCTGGATCTTGAGGATCTTAAGGAGGAACAGGCGGCCCTTAAGGCGCTTTTAGACGCGGGCGGGGCGGTAAGGGCCGAAGGCTCCGGCAGCGTTACCAGAGTGGAGCTGGAGACGGGAAAGGTGATAAACGGGTCGGAGCGCTTTCTGTTATCCACCGGAGATTTCCGGTTTACAGGCAGCTTTGACAGGGAGACGGAAGGCAGCGTGCAGGCAGGGGAAGCGATTGATATCACTCTGGAGGGGGAGACGTATCCTGTGCCGTCCGTGATTTCGCAGGTGGATCTCGTCTCGGATCCCGGCGCGGGAACCCTGACGGCCCCTCTCGCGGGCGGGGCCGCGATGCTGGGCCAGAAGGCGTCCTTTGAGGTAAAGAGAAACGGGGAGATTTACAACACCGTGATTCCGGCCGCGGCGCTGCGAAAGGACACAGAAGGCTGGTACTGCCTCGCGGCCCGCCGGCAGAAGACGATTCTGGGCGAGGAGTACCGGGCGGTGCGCATCGATCTGCGCCTGTTGCTGGCAGGGGACGCCTCGGCGGCGGTGGAGGGCGCTTTGTCCGCGGAGGAGCCGGTTATCACAGGAAGCGACCGGGTCGTAAACGCCGGGGACCGGGTGCGGCCGATGTCAGAGCTTTTGGAGTAGCGCAATGAATACGGAATGGATGAAGCGTGTAAAAAAATTTGTTTTGCCGGCGATGGGGATCGTTCTTTTCGGGCTTTGGATCCTGTATATCGGCCTTGGCTTCGGCTTTTTTAAGCCGTGGGGCGGGATTTTAGGCTCACAGCAGCCGCGCCGTGCGGAATGTGATCTGTCGTTTCGCAATGTGTCCATGGAGGAATTGGAGGCGCTTGAGGAAGAACAGAGGGGCGGGCCGGCGGGACTGGCCGCTGTGGCGGCCTGGCGCACGGAAACAGGCGGGCCGGTGCGGGACGGCGTAACCGGAAAAGAGGTGAACGCCGGCGTGATCCGCGTGTACGGGCCCTTTGATCTGGCGTTTCCGTCGCGGGTCCTGAGCGGATCCTTAAGCCAGAATATGAGGCCGGGGGACTGTGTGTTGACCGGCGCGCTTTCATGGGAGCTTTTTGGGTCTGTGGATACGCAGGGGTGCGAGCTGAGCTTTGGGGGCGCGTCCTACCGCGTGGCAGCGGTTGTTGACCGGAAGGAGAAGGTGATTTTTTTCGCCGCTTTAAAGGGGTGGGCGCAGAGGGCGGCGTTTGCGTTTCGCAGCGGGGAACGGATAGGGGAGAAATTGGAGGCGATTGGGTTTGGGGGGCGGTGAACCAATGGCATTTAGTTAAGCGGACGATTGCGGGATGTTGTTTATCGTGGGGAGGCCGCCGTCGCCAGCTCCTGTATCCAACGGAACCCCGCTCCCGCTCGGAGAAAAGCGCAGCGGTACTAAGCTCGAAAAGACCTCGCTAAGTACCGGCGGTTTTCTACGGGTTCCTTATGGATACAGGAGCTGGCGACGGCGGCGTTATCAGCGGGCCGGGAATCCGTTTCATCCCTCCGAAAGTCCTGTAATACGTTTGTCTGGCATAGACGGGCAGGAATATCCTTTGCCCGAATTGCAGATAATCAGCATAATTGTTTTATATATTCTGTTTTATAATGATTCGATGAATATTTAACTGATATATTTTGTGATTTTATCACCCCCCAATTGACTCTTTCTAGGTTTGTTCATTCGACAAACACTTCATGGTATAAATGCAAATATATCATGTTTTTACACAATGGTAACAATCTTTTCAACTAAATTTGGAAAGAAGCAAAAAATTATTCGTATGCTATAGCCATGATGATCCATATTATTTGATATTTTTATTATAGCCTGGCGGCCCTCTCACGACAAACTACGCCCCACGATCGTTCATTTCGCTTAACTAATTACCATTGGGCGGTGAACAGTAACAGCGGAAAAATAAGTTATAAAGAATTCATGAAAGATTTGTTGCATTAGCCGATATAAGATAATAAAATAGAGATACAAAAGTATGAATTGCAGCGGAAGAACCATACTGACAAAGGAGGTGTTTATTATGGCAGCTTCAAGTATCACAAAGGATTTTGTCATTTCCGGCAAGGAACAGGTAGAGATATTTATCAATGCGATTGAAGAATCTGCCAGGAAATGATAAGTTTTTTTCGGTAATATCCGTGAGTATTTGGCATTGGGGAACGACGAAGAAGCCGGAGAGCCAGCGCTGGTTGAATTGCTTTCCGGCTTTTCCAGTCCGAAGAATAAGGACGTGGAACGTTTTTTGAAAAAGAGCGCCATAGGGTTCACGAAAAAGAACCAGTCCGTCCATACCTTGTAGTCTCAGCAGAGGATGTCAGGTTGCTTGGATATTTTACACTCGCTAAAAACAAGTTCCCGGCCTTATCAGGAATGAATGGAATAAAGAAAGGAGGGAGTTTATATGCCGGCTATGATGGATAATATGCTTGGACAGTATGTAGAAGAAGTAAGGAAAATTTATGGAAATCATTTAAAGTCTGTGATCCTTTATGGATCGTATGCCAGGGGAGATTTCAGGCCGGATTCTGACATTGATATTATGATTCTGGTGGATCTGACAGACCTGGAGATTGAAAAATACCGGAAACACCTGTCATGGATTACGTTTGATTTTAATGATGAACATGATACGGATATCAAACCGATTGCAAAAAGCGACGCGCATTTTAAAAAATGGCTGAGTGCTTATCCCTTCTACGCCAATGTCCGAAAGGAAGGAGTGGAATTGTATGGGGCAACCTGAAAGAGGAGACGTGAATGATTTGGCGCGCTACCGTCTGGAGACGGCAAAGAGTGATCTACAGTCAGCGAATATATTGATCAGGGAAAAGGAGTACAGGGGAGCGAATAACCGGGCTTACTATGCCATTTATCACGCGATTTCGGCGGCTCATGCATTGGACGGAAGGTCGTATAAAAGACATAAAGATACGCTGGCTAATTTCAATAAAGACTATGTAAAGACAGGAATTTTTCCAAAAGAATTTGGGAGAAAAATTGCACTGGCAGAGGAGATCCGTCATGCCAGTGATTATGATGATTTTTATCTTGCAACAAAAGAGAAGGCCGAGGAGCAGGCTTTAACGGCCAAAGAACTGATTAAGCAAATTGAAACATATTGCGTAAATCGAATGAAGGATTGCTTTTGAGCCCAAAGCATGAGCGCCGCCTCCCCCTTCCAGGGCGGGTCATTCCATCTCCGCCTCAGTAACTCCGGGATTTAAAAACACAGAGGCATAGAAAACTCCGGATTTATATTTAAAATCAGCGATCCCGTGATACTGCAGGGCAATATTGCGGACCGAAGCCGTGCCGGTTCCATTGCCGGGATGCCTGGACGACAGAAAATAGCCGTCCTTCATGGCAGGAGCGCCCGGACAGGAGTTATCCACCGTGATGGAAATCGCCTGTTCCCCGGCGGCTTTGGCATGGATCCGGATAAAGGCGGATGCTCCGGGCATCCTGGCACAGGCTTCCACGGCGTTTTCTAAAAGATTGCCGAAGAGGATACAGATATCAGGCTCATGGATCGAGAGCTGCTGGGGGAGAAGGATATGGGAGTCAAAGCGGATATGGCGCTCCGCGGCCATCTCTGCGTAATGCCGGACAACCGCGTCCACCGCATAATTGCTGCAGTAGGTTTTGGGAGTAAGCGCGGAAAGCTTCTGCCCGTATTTGGCAATATAATCCTTTAGCAGCTCCACATCCCCGCATTCCAGACAGCCCTGGATGACATTGAAATGCTGCCGTAAGTCGTGACGGGCATGGCGCGTCGCCTCGATCTGCTTTTGAAGCATGGAATACTGCGCCCGCTGCATCGCCATAATCTGTTCCTGATTCCTGGCTCTTTCTTCCGCCTCTCCCTGGAGCTTTAATGACTCCAAGGACGAGACAAGCAGGTAATAGACAATTAAAACCATAATGAGGAGGCAGACCCTTGCCAGAAGAAAGGCCAGTCTAGCCACTGATATTACGTTCAGATTATAGGTAAAGATGAGGACAATAAAAGATGTAAGCGCGGGAATCATCCAGATCGTCCGCCAAAGCTTGGGGGCGTGGCTGTGGAGAACCCGCTCTTTTGTAATATTCAAAAAGCTAAGCATAAAGGGGCTGGTCACGACAGTCGGAACCATGCGGCTTATGGTAACGGAAGGCGCGCCGAGAAGATGGAGGGGTTCTCCCGGTTCTGTAAAAAAGCAAATTTCCAAAAATATGCCGGTTCCCCTGGCAATCATAATATAATCCACAATCAGCGTATAGATAAACAGGAGCTTGGGAATGTTCGTTTTCACACAGGACATATACGTGACCATGAAAATAAGGGCAACCGAGATATCGAAGGGACGGGCGTCGGCTCCTATGCCGTACAGGTAAACGTAGCCCAAGCACTGAACGGACATAAGGACTGCGTTTATAAAAACAACAGCCCATAAGGGAAAGCGGAACTGCCCCCGGAAGGGATAATAAGCCAGAAGATGGAAGGGGAGGAGCTCCACGATATAGCTGAAAGAGGAAAGCAGGGCCGAAGGGGTAATCAACATAGAAACCTCCTGTTAATCAATCATATTTCTTGTCTTGGAAAACAGATAGTTGGCATAGGCTGTCTTCATCGCTTTATATTTGGGACGGCTAATGGGGACGCTGCTTCCGTCATGCATCAGGAAATTCGAAACCTTGAGCGAGCGGACGTGATCCAGAGACACCACATAGCCCCGGCAGCAGTTCTGGAACCGGAGTCCCGGCAAAGATTCGTCGTATTCCCCAATCTGCTGCAGGAGGGAGAGGAAATATTCCAGTGTCATATAAGGCTTTATGACGCCCGAAGCAGTCTGGATTTCCAGAAAATGCCCGGTGGAGCGCACATACAGGATGTCGTCCGGATTCACGTAGCGGGTTATGCGGTTTTCCTTGACTTCGATGATGTGCCGGCATTTCTTTTGGCCTGTCAGGCGGTTCATGATAGAAAAAAGGCGATCCTTTGAGACAGGCTTTAAGATATAGTCCATGGCCTGCACCGTGTATCCTTCCAGGGCAAAGCTTTCTTCAATTGTAATAAAGATAACAGGGATGGACGAATCAAGGCTCCTGAGACGTCTGGCCGTCTCTATGCCGTTAATGCCATCCATGAGAGTGTCCAAAAACACAGCGTCGAATTTTCCCGGACAGAAGTCGGCAAGAAATTCTTCTCCGCTGAGATATAAATAATAATTCGATTTTTCGTGAATCAATGAAAAGTATTCTGAAAATAATTTTTGCAAAGCGTTCAAATCGTAATCTAAGTCATCTACTAATGCCAAATTCATCTATAAGCCCCCATAAATCGACAACCGGATTAACGTGTTTCCTTAAATTATAGCAAACCTGTACACCTATTGTATCACAATTCAGGCGAAAAAGAATCAGTTCGCGCTAAATGCCTTGAAAGGAAAGAACTGCCACGGTATTATAAAGTGAAAAACTAAGGAGGGCGCGCTATGCAGTCAGTCAGGATACCGGCTTCTATGGAACAGTTATGCAGGGTCATGTCCCTGACAGGACAGCTTTTAGAAGAGGCTGGGTTCGGGGAAGATGACAGGCGTCTGATCGAGATATCCGTGGAGGAGATTTTTACCAATATTGCTTCCTATGCATACAAAGAAGAGGAAGGCATGGTATGGATCCAGTGGGATATCCGGGAAGCGGGGGAGGCGGGGAAGGAAGCCGTGATCCGTTTTCAGGATGAGGGAGTCCCCTATGACCCGTTTGCCAGAAGGGATCCGGATCTGAATCTGCCTTTTGAGGAACGCCCTGTGGGTGGCCTGGGAGTCTATATGGTGAAACAGTTTATGGATACAGCCAGCCATTGTTATGAAGAGGGACACAATGTGACGGTTATCAGAAAAGTTGTAACTGTTCAAACTACATAAACAGTTTTGAAAATGTCCTGCGCGCTGTGACAGGCGAAGGGGGGAAAACGCATGAGGCATACCTATGACACAGAAGCTTTGGAGGCGCAGATCTTCGGCAGCGGCCCCGGCTGGACGGACGTGGAGGAACCGGACACGGAAGAGGCGGACACAGAGGAGCTGGAGGACGCCGGGCTTGCCGGGACGGCCGATCCCGTGATCATGGAAGTCACCCTGGAAGACGGGGCGCAGACAGAGTACATAGTAGCAGGCGTTTTCCTGGAAGGGGAGAAGGAATACATTGCCCTGCAGACCCGGGAAGGCGATATCCACATCATGGAGCTTTCGGAAGGGGAGGAAGGAGAGGCGGCGCTTCTCCCGGTTAGAGATAAAGAGGAGCAGGAACGGGCCATCGAGGCGTTTTATTATTATTTTGAGCAGCCACAGGCAGAGAATCCATCAGAAAGAGAGAATGAAGATGACAGAGATCAGGACAGAGAAGAAAATTGACGGCGTGACGGCCCCGAAGCTGGATGCCAGGCTTAAGGAAGCGCTGGCAGGAGGGGAGACAGAGCTGGTGATTGATATGGATGAGACTACCTACATATCCTCCGTGGGGCTGAGAGCGTTTGTTTCGGCCCAGAAAAAGATCAATAAGACAGGCGGTTCCATGGTGCTCACCCATGTAAAACCATGCATCCTGGAAATTTTTGAGGTGACTGGCTTTGCGGGAGTTCTGACCATTGAAAGCTGAAAAGATGCCGTTTGGGCAGAAGCGTGAAAAGATGCCGTTTGAACAGAAGCCGGATCAGATGTCGTTTGAGCAGAAGCTGTGGAAGGGGATGCAGACGCTCATATGGGCAGTCAGGCCGGCGCTCCTGTATCTGTTTCTCCCGCCGCTTTTGATGAGTGTCGGAATGGCCCTCTTTGGCGGGAGAAGCGCCGGCAGGGTGATTGCGGACAGCGGCAATTTCTATTATGCGCTGGGGATTTTACTGACGCTTGGGCTGCTTTATAAGAGGAGCAGGAAAAACGGCGGCTCCCTGTTCGAGGAATCGGGGCTGGAGCTTAAAAGGCCGGATGGAAGGCGCATCGCGCTTTTGGCGGCGACGGGGCTGGGACTGGCGGTTTTCTTTTCGGCGGTGATCACTATTATTCCGTTTCCCGGGGGCCTTAAGGAGTCCTACCGCAGTTCTTCGGATCTCTTAAGCAGTAAAACCGATTTGGCCCTGGCTATGATCAGCACGGTTTTTCTGGCGCCTGTGGCGGAGGAGATCGTGTTCAGGGGATATATGCTGGGGCGTCTTTTGCGCTGGTTTACCGAGAGGCAGGCAATTCTTTTATCAGCCGTGCTGTTTGCTGTCTGCCATGTATCTCCGATTTGGGTGCTCTATGCCTGCCTGATGGGCATTATGCTTGCGTGGGTGTCCATACGGGAGGACAACACTCTCTATTCCATAGCCCTCCATATCGGATTCAACGCGAGCGTGCTGCCTGTAAGCTTTATGAACGGACACCCGGCGTGGGAGAGACTGTTTTTTGGAAGCCGTTTTCGTATCGCCCTCATCGGAGGGGCTGCTCTTGCCATGGCTGTCCGGGCCTTTGAGATATGGAGGAAATCAGATGATTAAGAAAATAGGACTGGGCGTATTGGGATTTTTTCTCGGGACCGTCCTTTTGGGATATGGCGCCAATATCCTTGTGCTTCGCCTTATCCCGTCGCTTCTTGGCATGTATGAGGGGAAGATAGCGGATATTACTCTTTTGTTCCGGGCCGACACGTATCTCTACGGGGCGGTCTTAAGCGCGCTTCTCATTTTGCTTGCCGCGCTGTTTGCAAGGCCCTCGGCCGGCCGCGCAAAGAAGATGATGAAATCCAAAGCGGAAAATTTTGAAAGCAATCTGGAAAATTCCCGTTTTATGACAGATAAGGAGAAGGACGATAATTTTGCGCCTTATAAATTCACGAAGCTTTCCGAGAGCGCAAAGGACGGGATCCCTGTCTACGCGAGTTTTAACAAAAAGCGCCGGGAGCTGGATGTGAATCTGGCCTCTCCCATGCACGGCCTTGTGATCGGCGCTACGGGCAGCGGTAAGACGACCACGTTTATCAATCCTATGATTCAGATTCTGGCCCGGTCAGGGGCAGGGTCCTCCATGATCTGTACGGATCCCAAGGGAGAGCTGTTCCAGCTCCACAGCGGGCTTTTAAAGGAGCGGGGATATAAAGTGATGGTCCTGGATCTCAGGGATCCGTACAGCTCGTTTCGGTGGAATCCCCTCTCGGATCTCTATGACCGCTACCAGATGTATTTAAACACAGGGGAGGGCATTTTCCTGCGTTCTGATTCCGCGCCGGAGAGCGGTCTTACGCTTGTGAACGGGCCGGATCAGTATGGGGAGGAATGGTACGAATATGAGGGAAAGGCATGGGCTGTGCGCCGGGAGCTTCTGGCCCATATCAAGATAGCGAGGCAGAAGATCTTTGATGAGGTATATGAGGATTTAAACGATTTAATCAGCGTCATCTGCCCTGTGGAATCCCAGGACGATCCGGTGTGGGAAAAAGGCGCGCGTTCCTTAATTATGGCCGTTTGCCTGGCTATGCTGGAGGACAGCGAGTATCCGGAGCTGGAGATGACAAAGGAGCGGTTCTGCTTCTACAACATCAACAAGGCCATCGGCAACTCGGACAATGACTATGCAGCCTTAAGGGAATTTTTCCAGGGGCGCTCCCCGGTATCCAAGGCCGTGGGGCTGTCAAAGCAGGTGCTGTCCGCGGCGGAGAGCACCATGGCGAGCTATATGTCCATTGCCTTTGACAAATTGTCCATGTTCAACGACGAGGGGCTCTGTTCCCTTACCTCGGCTACGGATATTGATCCGGTGGGGTTCGCCATGGAGCCCACGGCCCTGTTCCTCAAGATACCGGATGAGAAGGATACAAGGCACGCCCTGGCGGCGGTGTTTATCCTCTGTATCTACAAGGCGCTGATTAAGGTCGCGTCGTCCAGGGAGGATTTAAGCCTTCCTAGAAATGTGTACTTTATCCTTGATGAATTCGGCAATATGCCAAAGATTGATAAATTTGACAAGATGATCACCGTAGGCCGTTCCAGAAAGATCTGGTTCAATATGGTAGTGCAGTCTTATGCCCAGCTTGACAATGTATACGGGGATAAGGTGTCCAACATTATCAAGAGCAACTGCGGCATGAAGATGTTTATCGGTTCCAATGATATTGAGACGTGCGAGGAATTTTCCAAGCTGTGCGGCAACATGACCGTTTCCACGTCCAGCGTTTCCACCTCCATGGGGGATAAGCAGGGCAATATCAATGTCTCCAGCCAGCTTCAGACCCGGCCTCTCATCTATCCGTCGGAGCTTCAGAAGCTGAACAACAAGACGAGCACAGGCAATGCCATTATTGTTACCTTTGGCAATTATCCTCTGAAAACAAAGTTTACCCCCAGCTACAAGTGCCCTCTGTACCAGATGGGGACAATGGATCTGTCTGAGGTGCGGATGAATGCCTTTTTCGGGGATGAGATTTACTATGACTTGGATGAGCGCAATTATATTATGGAGTCCCTTAAGGAACCGGAAGAGGAACCGGAACAGGATGTGCGGGAGGCATGATCATGAGGAGAAGATACAAAGGAGCGATAGCTGCCCTCGTGTGCGGAGCAGGACTTTTCATGGGAAGCATGAAAAGCCCTGGAGAGGTATATGTGGCGGATACGCCCTATGACTGGGAGGATAATGCGGACAGCGAAGAGCGCTATGACCGATCGGAACCCATGGAGGAGGCCGCCAGCGGGCCGGGCGTGGTTCCCGACGCGGAGGATCCGCAGACGGCGCAGGGCCCTCTGGTCACCCAGGTTTCCCTGACGGAACAGTACCATGATGAGTATCAGGTGTATGAGGAATCCATCAATAACCGTTTCTTTTTCTACACCAGCGTATCCAACGGAGGCATCACGGACAAAACCGTGACCATGGATATTCCCCATAATGTATTCTGCACGGTGGAAAAAGACGGGGCGGAGTATAACTACACGCCGGGCCAGTCATTCAGCGAGCACGGAACTTATGTGGTGAAGATCACCGCGGTGGAGGATACTTCCGTTCCGTTTTCGGAGCAGGAGGAGTACCGGGCCCTGTTCCGGTTCCGGATCCAGTCAAAGCCGCCCCAGGAGACGGAAGCGGAAAACGGCCTTCTGACACAGCCCGGAGGGGGCGCGGGCAGCGCCCAGGGCTGGCAGGGAGGCGGGATCTTTCCTGAGGGCAGGGGAGAGCAGGCCGGGGAAAGCCAGCCGGAATCCGGGGAAGGGGAGACAGAAAGCCCGCAGCCGGGAGAAGGGGAGGAAGACGCCCGGGAAACCGCGGGCGGGGAGACGTCCGGCGCTGAGGAAACGGGCGGAGAGGAAGCTTCGGAGGACGGGGAAGAGGAAAACGGCGCTCCGGACGCCGGGGAAGAAGCGTTGTCCGGCTCTTACAGCGAGAGAACCCAGGCGTATGACAGCGCTGCGGGAAGGTATCTGGTAACGTTCCAAAACGGAAGGACGCTCACGTCCAATGTGCCGGAGGGATACATGGGGCCTTCGGCGGTGGAGCTGTCCGTTTCGGAGGGGGAGGCAGAGCTGTACCGCGATGATGAGCCTGTGGAATATACGCGGAATATGAGTATCAGCGAACAGGGATACTACCGTCTCGATGTGGACGGACAGATATGGTCCTTTACCATTGCCTCTGCGGTGAACCGGATGGAATACTACCTGCTCCCGGCGGGCATGGAGGTTACCGGCGTTTCGTTAGACGGGGAAGCGCTGGAGACGCCGGAGGGGCGGTATGTACATATGAAGGACGACGGGCAGTACCGGATCGCCATGGCGGGGAAGGACGGGGATGTCCTGGAGGCGGTTATCAGGAAGGACACAGAGCCGCCGCAGTTTTCAGTGGATGTGAAAGGCGGGACCGCCCATATCCAGTACCTGTCGGAGGATATCGCGCGCACGGTCCTTGAGAAGAACGGGGAGGTCCAGGAGGGATTCTCCGGCTACGCCATAAGCAGCCCGGGAAGTTACCGCCTGTCCGCCGTCGATGAGGCGGGCAACGTTTCCAGCGTAAGCTTTACCCTGAAATACAAGGTGAACAAATACGGGATTGCGGCGGTTGTCCTTGTGATCCTTCTGCTTGCGGGGGGCGCGGTATTTGTGATCCGTATCAAGAAGACGGTGAAGGTCAGATAGGAGGCGGAGCATTTGGAAATCAGCTATCTTGGAATTTCTTTTATAGAATCCATCATGCATATTTTCAGGGTCATTTTTGAGGAAGTGTTTTCTCCTGTTTTGAAGAATATTCTTGAGGTGTTCGTTGAGTACGTCATCTCCGTCATCTGGTCCATGTGGTCCGAATGGCTTTTGGCCCTTTTTACGATCCTGTGCTCGCTGGTGGATTTCCTGGAACAGATTTTTAATGTGTTTGCCGGGGTCAGCCCTGTGAAGGTAGATGGGCAGGAGACGTATCTCCTGGATGCGTTTTTCCAGATGGAGAAGGTGACGGCCGCCTTTGGCTATATAACGGTCATGGCGGTCGCCATCTGTTTTATCTTCACCATCTATAAGACGGCAAAGTCCATCTCCGATATGGCCTTAGAGGATCGGAACCCTGTGAGCAAGGTGCTGGCAAACGGCATGAAGGCGGCGGTGACCTTTATGCTGATCCCCTTTTTATGCATTGCCCTGCTCCAGATCGCCACGCTGGTGACAAAGCAGGCGGTCAGCGCCTTTAACGCGGGGCAGGGAGGAAGCGGCTCCCTGGGGACCGTGGTATTTCTCTCGGCCGGGCTGGACGCGGATAAGGCGACCACCAAGAGGCGGGACGCGGTGAGCGGGCAGTTGGAGGACAACCGGACAGGAAGGAATCCGCATTTTTCCGATACTGTGCGCATTGATTACCTGTCCGGCAAGAAGGATTACCGGGATCTTATACAGGTCAAAAAGGATTTTTACGCGTCCAATTTTAATTTCGTAGAGGGATTTACCAGCGGCGTGCTCATGCTTTTTATACTGGCGGGGGCGGCGATCATTTTTGTCAGGCGGCTGTTTGAAATTCTTCTTCTGTACCTGGTGTCCCCTTTGTTTGTGTCAACCATCCCGCTGGACGACGGGGCTACCTTTGCCAGATGGCGCGACCTTTTTGTGGCAAAATTTTTCTCCGGCTTTGGCGTGATCTTTTCCATGAGGTACTATATGCTGCTGGTTCCCACTATTGCGGGGAGCAATCTGTACCTTTACGGCAAGGATCTGCCGAATTCGGCTATGATCAACAGCGTGCTGAAGATGTTCATGATTCTGGGCGGCGCGTGGGCGGTGTATAAGAGCCAGAATCTGATTCTGCAGATCCTCAACCAGGAGGCGGCCGCGGCGGAACAGCAGTCGGGGGCCCTGATGTCGGGGATGATCATAGGCAGCGTTACCACCGCCGCCAATATGGCCGGCGCGGCGGCCAGCGGAGGCACGACGGCGGCTCTGGGCGGCCTTGGCGGTCTCGGGAGCCTTGGCGGCTCAGGAGGCGCCGGCGGCGGTATGGGCGGCCTCGGCGGCCTGGGGAAGATGGCCAAAGCGGCCGGGGAAATGAGCGAAAACGACGGGCAGAAATATACCGGGAAGAGCTGATAAGGGCCCCGGCGTCTGCTGCAGAACGCGGAAACGGCAGGCGGGCCGGTATAAAGGAGGCGGGAAATTGGAGTATGTATATCTGGGACTGTTCAGGAAAGTGTTCGAGTGGGTTTTAAACAGGATCATAGACCCGGTATACCGTTTTGTATCAGGTCTTCTGGTAACGGTATTTAGCTGGATTTTTAATGAGGTCCTGGCCCCGGTTTTGATGCCGGTTCTGAAGGATGTCCTGAATTTCTTTATTCACCTGTGGCTGGAGATCTACAGTAATCATCTGTACCTGCTGTTTTCCGGCATATTAAAGATTATTGATTATCTCGAAATGGCCTTTGATATCTTTATCGGCCTTAAGGATGTCACATTCATCGATCCGGTCACGGAGGTTAAGGTGGAAGGAACGCTGCTGGAGGTGCTGATGCAGCAGAATTCCATCAGCACCGTATTCTGGATGATTACCCTGGGGGCGCTGGGAGTGGCGCTGATCCTGACCATTTACGCGACGGCAAAGTCGGCGTTTGATCTGGATTTTGAGAATAAGCGTCCTGTCTCCAAGGTTCTTACGGCCATGATGAAGACCTTCATCCAGTTTTTTTCAGTGCCGTTCCTGGTGTTTTTTATGTTAAAGCTGTCCGCGGCTATTTTGAAGGGCGTGACGAGCGCGATGAATTTCGGGGCGACTACGTCGCTGGGACGCATTGTCTTTATGATCGCTTCCCTGAATGCGGCGAAGGATGAGACCCTGAACGCGGCCACCCTGTCGGATCCGGAGATCGTGCTCGGCACGAGCGTTGCTGATAAGGCACGCTATCCGTTCTATGCCCTGGAAGCCGGGGAGGGCATAGAGGGCATAACGCTGAAGGATTACGGCAATATAGAGCAGGTGTCGGATGTGTTTCATCTGGCTTCCTTTGATTATCTGATTGGTTTCATCGCGGCTATATTTCTTCTGCTTACCATTGGGATGTGCCTGTTTGTCTTTGTGCAGAGGATTTTTGAGGTGATGCTTCTCTATCTGGTCTCCCCCTATTTTGTCTGCATGATCCCGCTGGACGACGGGGAGAAGTTTGGCCGGTGGCGGGAGATGTTCATCGGGAAATGCTTCAGCGGCTTCGGGTCGGTCGTAGGCATGCGGCTGTTTCTGCTGATCTGCCCCATTGTGATGGGCGGCACCATTAATTTCTGGGCCGGCCAGGACGGGGCCTCTGTCAGCGGGGAAATGAACTATTTGATGAAGCTGTTTTTCCTGGCCGGAGGCGCATGGGCGGTGTATAAGTCCGGTTCCATGATCACGTCCTTACTCAGTTACCAGGCGGGATCGTCGGAGGCAGGTACGGCGGCGGTGGCGGGGGGCATGCTCTTTGGCCACACGATCGGATACGCCATGTCCAAGGGGCGGCAGGCCATACACAGCGGGATCTCAGGAGGCCGGGCCAGGGCGGGCCAGGCAGGCGCAGGCCCCGCGGGAAGCGGGGCGGGCGCGGCCGGAGGAGGCAGGTTTACGGGCTCTAAGGGAGACGGCGCGCAGGGCGTCATGAAGAGGCCGGGAATCGGAAAGCGGTTCAATAATACCCTGGCGGCCGGCTCGGAAGCGGCGGATCATATCCGCAAGCTCGGCGATTCCGTGTTCGGGCCGAACAGGGGCATTAAGACAGCGGCCAGGCAGGCGGTGCGATCCTATGACAGCATCCGCAATATCTCCAGGGCCAGGGCCGGGCTGGAGAAATCCTCGGGCCTTGAGATGAAGATTGACAAGACCGTGGGGGCCTTCCGGAAGGGCATGAGCGCCATGGGCGCGAGCTTTGACGCCACGGAAAAGAGTATGAGGGCAAGCAAGGAAAGCGTGGGCAGGACCTTTAAGACCCTGGCCGGGCCGGGAAGCTTTGCCGATAAGATGGGAAGCATAGGGACAACGGCGAAAAGCATCTACGGGACCTCCAAACAGTTTGTGAAGATCGGTGAGAACTATGAGAAGATGAAGGTGGATATCCATAAGGGGATGCACCACAGGGAGAATCTGGGGGCGTTTAAGCTCACGCTTGATTCCGACAATTCTGTGCTTGCGAGGGAATTCCCCGGCGCGAGGTTCACCGGGAATCCTGCGGACGATCCGGAGAAGCTCAAAATCAATTTCGAGAGCATGGGCCTTACCGGCAGCCTGGAGAGCGCGGGAAGCAGCGGAGGTTCTGAAGGCTATGGCGGGGGCTCTGAGAGCTATGGCGGGGACGACGGCAGCAGTTCGGCAAGCGGCGTCCCGGGAAGCGGAAGCTCGGCAAGCGGCGTCCGGATCGGCGGCATAGCCGGGACGTCCGGCGGACTGAGGGGAAAGACGACTCCGTGGACGGCGGGAAGCGTCCGGCCGTACCAGGTGAGATGTACGGTTCCCGCGGTGCAGAAGGTAACTACCACCTCCGCCGGGACGAAGGTCAATTACACAAGCTTAAGCGTCCGGGGAGTTCAGTTTAGGGGAACGCCGGGAATCGGACAGAGGACCAGGAGGAATTCGATATGAGAATCATACCCAAGAAAACCAAAGTAGCGATGGAGTTTTTCAAGGGCGTGGAAGTTCCCGACGTGTTTGTGGGAATCATCGGAATCACGATTGTCATCTCCGTCGTGTTCTCGAATCTGCCGTTTAGGCTGTATATCGGCGCGGCCGTGGCCGTGCTGTTCGGCGCGAGCGTGGTGCCGGTGGAGGGCGAGAAGGCTTACATGATGCTTTATAATTTACTAAAGTATCTGGCCAGATACCGCGTGTTCCAGAAGGCGCCTGACAAAAAGGGCGTTCCCAGGGTAACGGATATCACCCCGTTCACCGGGATAGACGGGCCCTTCATTGAATATAACGGGGAGTATTACGGGGTGGCTGTGAGCATCCCGGATGTGGAGTTTAAGTTTTATACGCTGCAGCGCCAGAACCAGATGATCGACCAGGTTTTCGGCTCCGTGCTGCGCACCATTTCCGGCACGGAGACCGGCGCTCTGGTGAAGATCGACCGGCCGGTGCTCTACGACACCTATATTGAGACGGAAAAGAGAAAGATCGGGGAGCTGGAGGAGGCGTTTGTCAACGGGCTGTTAAATGAGGATGAGCTGACGACCCGGGTGGGCATCATCTATGACCGGATGGAGCAGATCCAGTATATCAATGAGAGGGAAAAGGTGTATGTGCCCTTTCACTATATGCTGTTTTTCCACAAGGACAAAGAGATGCTGATGAGCCAGGCGGAGAACATGGTGAGAACCATGAACAGCGACGATATGGAGTGCCATATTCTCTCGGAGAAGGAGCTGGCAGTGTTTTTGAAGTATAATTACACCTTAAACTTTGACGAGAGGGAGGCGCGCAGCCTGACAAAGGACCAGTATATGGACTGGATTCTGCCAAAGGAGATCCGCTTTACCAGCCGGACGGTCCAGTATGATGATCTCATCACCCATAACTTCCGGGTCACGGATTATCCCACCATTGTGGGAAATGCCTGGGGCAGCAGCCTGTTTAACAGGCCGGGCACGAGAGTGGTGATGAAGATGAAGATGGTGGACCGCTACAAAGGGATCCGCCAGATCGACCGGGCCATTGACGAACTGAGGGAGCAGGCCAATTCCACGGGCAAGACCAGCCGCCTTATGGAGCTGCAGACCCATGTGGATACCCTGGCGGAGGTGCTTGCCATGCTCCAGAGCGACAATGAGACGCTTCTGGACGTCAATGTGTTCCTGACAGCATATGACTATGAGCTGTCCTGGCAGATGGGCCTTCCGGAAAACGAGAGGAAGAAGGCGTCCGCCTCCACGCTCTCCTTAAAGAAGCAGATTAAGAGGGCCCTGTCGGAGGAAAGCTTCCGCTCCACAGATAACTATGTGCAGCAGTTTGAGGCGTATGCCTCCAGCCAGATCTCAGGGTATGACGTCTACCGGAAGGTGAGCAGGGGAATCCATTCCAGCTCCGTGGCGGCGGCGTTTCCATTTGTCAATAAAAGCCTCAGCGACCCCAACGGGGTATGCATCGGCAACAGCGGCGGGAAGCCGGTATTTATCGATTTTTTTGTGAGGAATAAGGATCGGGTAAACAGCAACATGGTGGTCATCGGCAAGTCGGGAAGCGGTAAATCGTACGCGACCAAGACGATACTGTCGAACCTGGCGGCGGATAACAGCAAGATCTTTATCCTGGACCCGGAGAATGAGTATTTCGGCCTGGCCCAGAACCTGCACGGCAAGATTATCGACGTGGGAAGCGCCACCCAGGGGCGGCTCAACCCCTTCCACATTATTTCCAGCCTTTCGGACGAGGAGGAGAGCGAGGAGGAGTCGGTCAACACCAGCTTCAGCACCCATCTGCAGTTCCTGGAGGAGTTCTACCGCCAGATTCTGCCCGGGATTGAGGCGGACGCCCTGGAGTATTTAAACAACATTACCATGCGTATGTACGAGGCCAAGGGCATAGACAACGAGACGGATTTAAGCGAGCTGGCGCCGGAGGATTATCCGATTTTTGACGATCTCTACGACAAGATCTTAAATGACTACCAGCTTGCCACCGGGGAATACAGCAAGGAAAACTTAAGGGTGCTTTTAAACTACATATCGAAGTTTGCCACAGGGGGAAGAAACGCCCTTTTGTGGAACGGGCCGGCTTCCGTCTCGACCAACGAGAATTTTATCGTGTTTAACTTCCAGTCCCTCCTGGCCAATAAGAACAACACCATTGCCAATGCGCAGATGCTTCTGGTGCTTAAATGGCTGGACAATGAGATTATCAAGAACCGGGATTACAATATCCGCTACGGGGCCCAGAGAAAGGTGATTGTGGTGATCGACGAGGCGCATGTGTTTATTGACAGCAAGTTCCCCATCGCCCTGGACTTTATGTACCAGCTTGCGAAGCGTATCCGCAAGTACAACGGGATGCAGATCATCATCACCCAGAATATCGCGGACTTTGTGGGTACAGAGGAGCTGGCAAGAAAGTCAACGGCCATTATCAACGCCTGCCAGTATTCCTTTATCTTCCCGCTGTCGCCGAATGATATGCATGATCTGTGCAAGCTGTATGAAAAGGCGGGCGCGATCAATGAGAGCGAGCAGGAGGAGATTGTGAATAACGGAAGAGGGCGGGCCTTTGTGGTGACGTCGCCTTCCAGCAGGACCGGGATTAATATTACAGCCAGCCAGGATATGGAGAGGCTGTTTACAGTGTGACATGGGCTGCGGCAGAACAGTGATGAGGCTGCGGGGCGAAAAGGAGCGGGGAATGAAGAGACGGATGAAGACGAATGTGAAGAGGATGCTGGTTTTAACTCTGGCCCTTGCTCTGGCGGCGGCTCCGGCGGCGGGGTGCGCGAAAAAGAGCAGCAATGAAGCGGAGCAGATTAAGGCGTCCGGGGTATTCCGGGTGGCGATTGTGAACACAGGGAGCCGGTATATGTACATGGCCGGAGATACGCCGATGGGAGTGGAGCCGGATCTGGCGAAATATATCGGCGACGCCCTGGGGGCGGAGGTGCAGTATCAGGTGTGCAAAAAGGCCGAGGCCCTCGCGGCGGTGACGGCGGGGGAGGCGGATGTGGCTGTGGGGTGCATCAACCGCTCAGGCAGCTTAAGCACGGAGTACCTGATGTCCGACAGCTACGGAAAGGGATATTTTTACGCGGTGACAAAAGCGGGCGATTATGCCCTGACCATCGGGGCTTTGAAGAATTCGGCCGTGGGAGTGGATCAGGGGCTGGATGAAGATACCAGGTCAAAGCTCTACCAGGCGGAGGAGATCCGGCTGACGGATTACGGCTCCGCGAAGGAAGGCGGGGACGACGTGAAGGAAGGCGTGATCCGCGCCTACATCTGTTATGAGGATCAGGCCAGAATCCTTTTGGAGGATGAAGCGCTCCAGGTGCAGAATATAACCAACCTGGATCCGGAGGAGTTTGTCATCGTGGCAGGCCGGTCTGACACCACGTTAATAAACGGGATCAATACGCTGATACAGCAGTTTCTGGAAAGGGAATAGGGCGATGGCATATTTTGACAGTTCAAAAAACAGGGCCCTGTGGGAGATCCGCCTTGGGGAGCTGAAAAAGGAGCGCGCGGCGAGGGAGGCGGGCGGCGGCGGGAGCGTCCGGGAGGAGGCCCCCAAGGAGATGACAGGAAAGGTCCGGATTCCCATCAGTTATCAGGAGCTTTTGAAGAGGGAGGCCATGGAAAACGGCAGGGAGCGCGCGGCCAAAGACCAGGTAAGGGAGAGAGCCCGTCAGAGACAGAGGGAAAGGCAGCAGGAGAGGCAGGCCCAGGCATGAGCGGGCGGGGGGGACGGCGGGAAGCCGCGCGGTTTTGGCGGTTTTTCTGCGGGAAGAGGGCGGCGTTTTCTTACGTGTTCCTGCTCTGCGTGCTTTTTATGGGAGGCGGGACGGTTTCCCTGGCATCGCAGGCGGGGCTTAAGCCCGGGACAGAGGGCGGCGAAGCCGCGGGGCCTGACGGCCTGGATTCCGGCGGTTTTGATGAAATGGATGCGGGAGATGAGGACGGGGAGGATTTTGACCTGTCCGCCTATGAAGGCGACGTGACGGAGGAGGAGCTTGATCAGGCCCTGGAGGAGTATATCCGGCAGATGGACCTGGATGCCCTGATTCAAAGCGGCGAGGCGGCGGGAAAGGTGGAGGATCCGCCTCTCACGATGGAGTGGGAGGACGGCGCTTTTAAGTACACCCTGCCCAACGGGAATTTCTTCCTCAGCTCCGTACCCAACGGCATGATCACCGCGGAGCGGGTGGAGCTGAAGCTGCCGGAGGGCGCCATAGGGCTGGCGCGCTTTAATGATGAGTCGGAGAAATTCGTCAATTCCCGGTATTTTGCGGAGAAGGGAAGCTACAGCATGCGGCTCCTCATGTTTCAGCAGCCGGGAGACATGGCGACGGATTATAACCTGTATGAGGTTCATTTCTGTTTTACGATCATCGGGAAACAGGAGAAGGCTCTGGGAGCGTTCCCGGCCCCCCAGGGATTTGATATAAAGGAAGTAAGGAGAAACGGGACGCCGGTAAAGCCTGACAGTGAGAGATGCTTTTTCCTCGGAGAGGACGGCTATTACGAGATCCGCTGCGAGTCAGAGGCCGGGGAAGGGCTTTTTGTGGAAACCGGGTTTTTTAAGGATACCACGGCGCCGTTTCTGTCCTTTTCAGAGGAGAGGGAGCCTGGCGGAATCACGGGGCCGGTGGAATTCTATCCCTCGGAGGAGGGCTGCCGGATTTATATGGATTATAACGGAAACCGGGGATACGCGGTCGGCAATGTCCTGACAGCGGCCGGGAATTATGAGCTGTCCGTGGAGGATGCGGCGGGCAACCGGAGAGCGTACCGCCTGCGGATCCGGCAGACGTATGATCTGATGGACGGGAGATTGCTTCTCCTCATCCTGATTATGCTCGCCATAATAGGGATCCGGCTTGCGGCGGCCAGGCGGGACATGAGAGTCCTGTAGGAAACGGTTTGTTATCATTCCTTTATCAGAAGGACAGGGGAATGATTGCAATTATATAACAAAAATAAGGAGGAATGGAAATGTATCTTTTGTTGACAGCAAACCCATTTGACACGGTCAGCAAGCCGATTATCAGCCTTCTGGAGATGGCTCTGACGCCGGCTCTGGGAATCGTGGGAGCGCTTGGGGCGATCTACTGCATCATTCTGGGCGCGAAGCTCGCCAAGGCGGAGGAGCCGCAGGACAGAGAAAAGGCGAAAAACAGCCTGAAAAACGCAATCATAGGATTTGTGCTGATTTTTGTGCTCATCGTAGTGCTGAAGCTGGGCATGACGGCGATGAGGACCTGGATGGAAGGAGCGACCAAGGCTACGGCCGCGGCCATGGATCTCTACTGGATGTAGGGCATGCGCCGCTCCCGGAGCGTGTTTTAAAACACAATGTTACTCCCGGAATCCCGCGGGGGCTGATTTTGCGAGATGAGTATTTGTCAGATGCGCACAGATTTATGAGGCGTACGTTGACTGAATTTGGGCGCGTCTGGCGGAAAATCAGCCGCAAAGAGACTCCGGGAGTACATCACATGAAAAAGGAGGTGCGGATTGTGAAAAGGATATTAACAGCGGGCTTTTGCTGCATGGCGGTTACTGTGTTTTTCACAGGCTGCAGCTCCCTTATGGGTTCCATGGAGGTGGACGTTGACGCGATTCAGTCGTCGGCTGCCTCGGAGGTCATGACCAATGAGAGCGGGGAAAACCGCCTGGGGATCACGGATGAGAAGAAGAAGACGCCGGATTATTTCGAGACAAACATGACCGAGAAGTTTAAGGATCTGAAGGGGAAGGCAGCGTTTCGGATAAAGGACGGACATTCCGCGAAGCCGGAGGATATTGAGAGCTTTCAGATCGCGGATCTGAGGGACGGCGATACCTTTGTCTACGGGTATACGACGCTTGTGGCAGAAGGGGACGACGCGGGAAAGCCCGTGCACTGCGGCGCGTTTTATAATTATCAGACCGAAGAGCTCCATGTGTTCCATGAGAAGATATTCAGCCGGGACGAGGAGGATGAGGAATCGTTCTTTCTTCAGCTCTGTGATTCCACGGGGGATATTTTCGTCTATGACAACGGCCACGCCTGGCTCTATGACAGCGCCGGGACGAGGGAGAAATTCCATGCGGATGTGGAAGGATTCGTGCGGAAGCAGTTTCAGGATGTGTTTTCCGTGTCTGTGGATCATGCGGTGACGGACGGGCAGAACAGGATCTATCTGGAGGTTTCCATAGAAAAGGAGGCCGTGGAGGTTCCGGAAGGGGATGAGGTCAGCATCCATCAGGAGACAATCGATAAGGAGCAGATTGCCGAGGAGTCGGAAGACTTAGACGGGGAAGTGGAGGGAAAGGTGGAGTCCCGGATTCTCGTCTATGAATTCCGGTGGATCAATTCCGGCATGGATCAGGTGAATGAGGCGTTTGAGGATCAGAAAAAGGCATGGATTTCCATGACGGAGGGAAAGGAATTTACAGAAGAGCCGGATCCATATGAAGACTGGGAAAAGGCGGTTGCGGCGCACCCTGACTGGTGGGGCGCGGCATATTTAGGGGGGATGGGCGATATCAGGGTATATCAGTGGAAGGAGGAGCCGGACTTTCAGAAGGAGGATGGGATTACCGATTTCCTGTCAACGCCCGGCTCGTATGTGAATTTCCGGGACGTGAAGGAGGACTGGATACTGGAAGGGCTGTTTATTCCCCTGGAGAATAAGTACAGCGAGCTGTTTGGGAAGACAGAAACGTTCCGCTACTATAATCCCCAGACCATAGAGAGGGAGTATACCATCGTGTGGGAGGAGACGGTGACAAACGGCGATGAAACCTCGGTCGTCGAACACAGTGAGACGCGCACCCAGACGCTGGGAAAGATCAACAATAAACGGTATGCGCCTTTGCAGAACGCTTATGTGGAATCCTACTGGGCCATGGACCCCAAAAAGGCGGTTTCTCTGGGAAAATGCGTGGGCGGCGAGATCCAGTGTACCGGGGAGGACGAAAAAGTGCGCTGGATTCAGCCGGGGGGAGATTTAAAGGATACCCCCTATAAGGTGACGGAGAACATCCAGGCAGGGGCGTTTACGGATGAGGGAAATGTCTATTATGTGGAGTTCGGCCTGGATTTTATGGCCGTGAGGCTGGATGAGAGCCATGGCGGCGATGGGGACGCGCCGGATGAGGCGCATGGCGGCGATGGGGACGCCAGGCCGGAGGTGATCCCATACAGGGAGCTGGCCGGGGCGTATGAGCAGGGGGATTCGGCGCATGACGCCATTCTGCAAAAGAAGCTTGAGGAGGATCTGCCGGAGGTGGACAGTGTGTATGGCAGCGACTACTATACAGACGATCAGGTGCTGCATGCCCGGCTGAATCTCAATACGGCGCTGGCTGTGGAGCTTGCGGCCAAAGGGGGCGGGGGCGTCTGCGAGCTGGTACAGGGAGGCAGCGAGAAGGGATATCTCCTCACCTCCCAGGAAAAGGGCCTGGTGTACTATGCCCCGGCTTCGGGGCGGAGCGCGGTTCTGGAGGGCGGCTCATGGTTCAGAAGCTGGAAAAACGGGGAGAACTGGATCTCCGTGGGCTTCCTGAAAGGCGACGCTTCCTACAGCGGCAGCGATTTGGCCTTTGCCAGGGTGTATGAGTATAATCTGTCAGAGCTGTGCAATGATGGGATGAAAACAGCCCTGGAGAATATAAAGAAGGCGGAGGAGGAAGCGGCCATCCGGGAGGCGGAGGAAGCTTCCAGGGCGGAGGAGACGCGCGGACAGGAGGTAGAGGAACAGGAGACGGTGCAGGATCCGCTGGATCGGTGGAATGAGGAGTTTAAGGAGAAGTATGAGGCGACGTATCCGGCGGAGTGAGGATGCGCGGGCAGATGGAAAACAATATTTAAGTAACAGGCAGGAAGCTTAAACTGCTATAAACACCCGAAAGGAGGAGCTATGGATTTATTTGGAAAGCAGCATGCGGGGAACCTGCGCGGAAGAACCTGGGTTATGGAGGAGTTTGAAAGTTACTTCGGACAGGAGGCGAAAAGCAGGGGAAATTCGGCGCAGTTTGAGGAGGTGGCGCAGGCCCTCGCGGAATTAAACCGTGTAAAGGAGGGCCCGGACACGAAAGAAAACCATCAGGCCCGGCTGGACGCGGGCGACCGGCTGATGAGGGCCTGCCAGGCGTATTCCGACAGCCATAAGGACGCAAAGTCACCGAAGGGACGGGAGAGGCTGGCCGTGATCGACAAACTGTCGGAGTTCCAGCTAAACCAGAGCCTGCGGGATGCCGAAGCGGTGAGGGATCGGGAGTGGGATCTGGAGACGCTGGGGAATTATTTCCGGGATCACGAGGAGCTAAAGGCGTCTTCGCCGGAGTTCCAGGCGGCGGCCCGGGCCTTTGAGGAGTTTGCGGGACACCGGGATGAGGTGATCACCCCGGAGAGCGCCATGGCTATGATAAAGTCCAGCGACAAGCTGAAAAAAGCCTGCCAGGCGTTTTCCGACAGCCAGAAGGGGACCATGCTGGCGTCGGGGCTGGAGCATCAGGGGTTTATCGACGGGCTTTCCAGGTTCCATGAGGATCTGAATCTCGACCAGGCCAGGGACCGGAGGATTCTCCGCGATTATGAGGGGAAGACCTGGGGGGAGGCCGGGAAGTTTAAGATGGCCGAGATGGTCCTGGACGGAAGAAAACTGGATATGGTAGGGGCTAATGTAAACCAGCGGTTTAAAGTGGACTATGAGGGAAAGAAAGGATTCTTTACGGAGCGGCTGGAGATGAAGAGCCAGGAAGGATATGTGAGGGATCTCATCGAGGAGGTTGACAGGACGCAGGATCCGGGGCTTTACCGGACTTTGAAGGAGCATGAAAACGATCTGAATGAACGGATCACCCTCATTGGGG
>CAJTGE010000005.1:157430-202364 GCA_910575795.1 Clostridiaceae bacterium
CAGATGGAGGCGGGGATAACAGGGAAAAAGGAAAAGCTGGGCCGGGAGCTGATCGGCGATTTGGATACGCTGAAAAAGGCGGCGGGGGTGGTGATGGCTTTCCAGGCTCAGGTAAATAAAGACATGGAGGAAACGGAGAAATCGGCTCTGATGGAACAGGTGATCGGGGAGAAGCTGGGGGAACAGGACAGGGATTTAAAGAATCTTCTGAGCGGGAACAAGGATTTCCTGATGGGAGTGCCGGCGCCGGATCGGTGGATGAGCGCTGCTGAGAAGCGGGATCAGTTCTTTAAGCTGGCTCTGATACAGGCCAAGGCGTCGGATCCCAATGCGAAGCCCCTGGATCGGCTCATTGAGGACGGAAAAGCAATCCATCAGTTTGCGGATGCTGCAAGGGCCGCTGACGCCGCCTCTACCGCCCGATCGAACGCCAGGCTGAATCTTGACGAGGGGAACGAACTGACCAGCCGCAACATCGCTTCCTCCCGTATGGCGGAGCTGCTGGGGATCGGGGATATCATCGCCCATTCAGAGCCCATGAAAGTCAAAATGGGCGGAAAAGTAATGACCGGATGCTTTATGGAATTTGCAAAGGGAACGGATTTGAGCTCCAAAAGTGAGCGGGTGCAGCGGATGTTCGATCAGGTCGAGATATTTGACACAGCGGGGCTGTACCGGGATGCGGCGACCCTGGAGGTGTTTGACTTCCTCTGCGGCCAGGCTGACCGGCACGAGAAGAACATGTTTTACCAGCTAAGCGAGCCGGATGAGAATGGGAAGCGCGCCATAACAGGGCTTCAGGGGATAGACAGCGATCTTGCCTTTGGAGACTGGGCGGAGGGGTTTAATATGAATGGCCTGCAGTCCTGGAAGGATACAACGTTTATCGATGCGGGGCTGGCGGAGAAGGTGAAGGGCCTTGACCGGGATACGCTGGAATATGCCATAGGGGATCTGATTCCCCAGAAGCAGATTGACGTGATGATGCAGAGAGTCAATCTTATCAAAGACCATATAGAAAAAGACATGGTGATCGTTGAGCCGGATAAATGGGATTTAAATGCCCACAAGCCGGAGAAGGCGGAGAATCATACAGACCAGCGCTATTTGGACGCCTTTGCCAGAATGGAGGAATCTTTAGGCAACACGTTTCCATGGGGTATAAGGCACAAAAACGTGCAGGTGAATAACAAGATAAATCAGCACAAAGACGAAAGGGCGAAAGGGCCCAAAGTGGCCTTAAGCTTTAAGGAGCTGGAGGGAAAGGAAAGGCGGCAGGCATTGAGACGGGAGCCTAAGATGACCATCGGAAAGGATCGGGTCCTGCCGAAAAAGGAAGGGCCGCAGTTAGGGCCGTGACAGCCGGCTGTCGGCTGCGGGACGGGCGGAGAACAGGGGAAAGCCTTATTTTCAGCCTCCGGGCGGCAGCGCGCCGCAAACAGGTATCAACAGGCTTAAGCATCCGAAAGGAGGAGCGATGGATTTATTTGGAAAGCAGCATGCGGGGAACCTGCGCGGAAGAACCTGGGTTATGGAGGAGTTTGAGAGCTACTTCGGACAGGAGGCGAAGAGCAGGGGAAACTCGGCGCAGTTTCAGGAGGTGGCGCAGGCTCTCGCGGAATTAAACCGTGTAAAGGAGGGGCCGGAGACGAAGGAGAACCGCCAGGCCAGGCTGGACGCGGGCGACCGGCTGATGCGGGCCTGCCAGGCGTATTCCGACAGCCATAAGGACGCAAAGTCACCGAAGGGGCGGGAGAGGCTGGCCGTGATCGACAAGCTGTCGGAGTTCCAGCTTGGCCAGAGCCTGCGGAATGCCGAGGCGGTGAGGGAGCGGGAGTGGGATCTGGAGACGCTGGGGAATTATTTCCGGGATCACGCGGAGCTAAAGGCGTCTTCGCCGGAGTTTCAGGCGGCGGCCCGGGCCTTTGAGGAATTCGCGGGGCGCCGGGATGAGGTGATCACCCCGGAGAGCGCCATAGCGATGATAAAGTCCAGCGACAAGCTCAAAAAAGCCTGCCAGGCGTTTTCCGACAGCCAGAAGGGGACCATGCTGGCGTCGGGGCTGGAGCATCAGGCGTTTATCGACGGGCTTTCCAGGTTCCATGAGGATCTGAATCTCGACCAGGCCAGGGACCGGAGGATTCTCCGCGATTATGAGGGGAAGACCTGGGGGGAGGCCGGGAAGTTTAAGATGGCCGAGATGAATCTGGAGGGAAAAAGCCTGAATACGGTAGGGGCTAATGTAAATCAGCGGTTCCAGGTGGACTATGAGGGAAAGAAAGGATTCTTTACGGAGCGGCTGGAGCTGAAGAGCCAGGAAGGATATGTGAGGGATTTCATCGAGGCGGTTGACAGGACGCAGGATCCGGGGCTTTACCGGGCTTTGAAGGAGCATGAAAACGATCTGAATGAACGGATCACCCTCATTGGGGATATGAAGAGCGGGGAATCAAATCTGGAAGCAAACCGCGTAGCCTGCTGCATGGGAGAACACTGGAACCAGATGGAGGCGGGGATAACAGGGAAAAAGGAAAAGCTGGGCCGGGAGCTGATCGGCGATTTGGATACGCTGAAAAAGGCGGCGGGGGTGGTGATGGCTTTCCAGGCTCAGGTAAATAAAGACATGGAGGAAACGGAGAAATCGGCTCTGATGGAACAGGTGATCGGGGAGAAGCTGGGGGAACAGGACAGGGATTTAAAGAATCTTCTGAGCGGGAACAAGGATTTCCTGATGGGAGTGCCGGCGCCGGATCGGTGGATGAGCGCTGCTGAGAAGCGGGATCAGTTCTTTAAGCTGGCTCTGATACAGGCCAAGGCGTCGGATCCCAATGCGAGGCCCCTGGATCGGCTCATTGAGGACGGAAAAGCAATCCATCAGTTTGCGGATGCTGCAAGGGCCGCTGACGCCGCCTCTACCGCCCGATCGAACGCCAGGCTGAATCTTGACGAGGGGAACGAACTGACCAGCCGCAACATCGCTTCCTCCCGTATGGCGGAGCTGCTGGGGATCGGGGATATCATCGCCCATTCAGAGCCCATGAAAGTCAAAATGGGCGGAAAAGTAATGACCGGATGCTTTATGGAATTTGCAAAGGGAACGGATTTGGGCTCCAAAAGTGAACGGGTGCAGCGGATGTTCGATCAGGTTGAGAAATTTGAAACAGCGGGGCTTTACCGGGATTCATCGACTCTGGAGGTGTTTGACTTCCTCTGCGGCCAGGTTGACCGGCACGGGAACAACATGTTTTACCAGCTAAGCGAGCCGGATGAGAATGGGAAGCGCGCCATAACAGGGCTTCAGGGGATTGACAGCGATCTTGCCTTTGGAGACGAGGTGGAAGAGTTTAATATGAAGGGCGTGCAGTCCTGGAAGGATACAACGTTTATTGATGCGGGACTGGCGGAGAAGGTGAAGGGCCTTGACCGGGATACGCTGGAATATGCCGTAGGGGATCTGATTTCCCAGAAGCAGATTGACGTGATGATGCAGAGAGTCAATCTTATCAAAGACCATATAGAAAAAGACATGGTGATCGTTGAGCCGGATAAATGGGATTTAAAGGCCAATAAGCCGGAGCAGGTAAAGGATCACAAAGACCAGCGCTACGTGGACGCCCTTGACAGAATGGAAAAGTCTGTAGGGGCAAAGTCCGCGTTGAGTGTAAAGCATAAAAACGCGCTGGTCAATCGAGCGGTAAACAGCCTGAAAACAAAAAGGAAAGAAGGATCCAAAGTGGCCTTAAGCTTTAAGGAGCTGGAGGGAAAGGAAAGGCGGCAGGCATTGAGGCGGGAGCCTAAGATGACGATCGGCAAAGACCGGGTTCTGCCTAAGAAGCAGGGGCCGCAGTTGGGGCCGTGACGGCCGGGCCGGGAGAAGGCTGTGGGAGGGCGCCTTTTACAGCCCTCCCGGCGCGCCGGACGGAGGAAAGGCAGGGAGCATGAAAAGGAATGGCAGGCACATGGCGCTGGCTGTGGCAGTGATAAGCCTTACGGCTTCCTTCCCCTCCCTGGGGGAGGAGCCGGGATGGGCGCTTAAAGAAGACGGGTGGCATTATTACCTGGAGGACGGGAGCGCGGCCGTGGGCTGGGTGGAGAGAGAGGGAAGATCGTATTTCCAGACTCCGGAAGGCGGCATCCTGAGGGATACGGTCACGCCGGACGGGTATTATGTGGGCGCGGACGGGGCGTGGTACGAGAGGAAGGAGACGATTCTGGATACGGACTTTACGGCGTCTTTCACGGTTCCGGATCCGGTAACGGAATGGATCGGGAAGGACGCCCTGGCAGGGGTAAAGTCCAGGGTGAGCCAGCGGTTTTCGGGAAAAAGGAGCCTCCGCATAGGGGATAACGCGGTGGAGTTTGTGAGGCGGGAGACGCAGGAGCAGACAGGGACGGCGAAACGGGATACGGCGTCCGGACGGGGTACCTCCGGCTCCGGTGCGTCGGTTACGGAGACGGTGCTTCTGGGGCTTTACAGGGAGCCGGGGCAGGGCAGGTACCGCCTGGATATCCGGGCGGCCCTGGACGGAGAGCGGGCCGGATCGCAGGCGGCGACGTGGAATTATGAGATTTTCCGGGCTATGGTTTATCAGATGTCGTCAGCGCCGGAGCTGCTGGCGAACGCTCTTTACAGCACCTGGGAGGAAGAAAATATCTGGGGGATCGGCCGCGAGCAGTGGGTGAGAGTAGGCGACTGCCAGGTGCTCTACACATCCGGCAGCGGAGTCGGGAGATTCTATATCAGACCGGTTAGGGAAGGAAATGGATGATGGACAGTGAGTGGAAACAGCTAAAGATTATAAAAGACTTTTTTCAGGTTCAGGAGGACGGCGGGATGCCGGAAGGCTCCAGGATGCTTCTGGAGGCCATGGAGCTGAAACACTTTGCAAAGGGCCAGGACATTGTGTCCGAAGGAGCGGCCCCGGAGGATGGGATGTATATTATCCTGGAGGGCAGCGCGCATGTGCTGGCGGGAAACGGAGCCCTGATCAATGAACTGACGACAGGGGACGTGGTGGGGGAGCTGGCCCTGATCAAGGACGGGGTAAGAAAAGCCACGGTGCGGGCGGCGACGGAGGCGGCCTGCGCCAATATTTCCAGGACGCTGTTTCTTGAGATAGCAAACGCCAACCCAAAGGTGTACGGAGCGCTCCTGGAGCTCCTTTACACCAAGACCACCATGATGGTGACGGAACGGGAGCGGCTTAAATCGGAGATTGAGATTGCCTCCCGGATTCAGACCGGATTTCTGCCAAAATCCTTTGGGCGGTTCTGTGATCTTCCCCATATGAAGATCACGGCCCGCATGAAACCTGCCAAGGGGGTGGGCGGCGACTTTTACGACGTCTTTCTCATTGACGCGGATCGCCTGTGCTTCCTGGTGGCGGATGTGTCGGGAAAAGGAGTTCCCGCGGCGCTGTTTATGACGCTTGCCAAGACCCACATCAAGAATTATATGATGCTTGACATGCCTGTGGCGGAAGTGGCGGAGCTGGTCAACAACCGCTTAAATGAGGACAACGAAGAGGAGCTCTTTGTCACGGCCTTCCTCTGCGTCCTGGATACCAGGACCAACCGCCTGACGTATGTGAACGCAGGGCATAACAAGCCGTTTATCAGCAGGAACGGCGCCCCGTTCCGGATGATGGACTGCAAGGTGGATTTTGTCCTGGGGGTGATGGAGGAAATGGCGTACCGCGAACAGGCGGCGGACTTTATGCCCGGGGACTGCCTGTGCCTCTATACGGACGGTGTGACGGAAGCCTTTGACATCGACGGGGAAATGTTTTCGGATGAGGGCATGGAGGAGGCATTAAACCGCCATATGGCGGAGGCCATGGAGCCGGAGATTTTTATCGAACATATGTACGATGAAGTGGAACGATTTGCCCAGGGCGCGGATCAGTCGGATGACATCACGGTAGTTTACGTGGCGCGGCCCGGGGAGGGCGTCTGCGCGGGAAATGATAAGAACACGCGTTTGGAGGGAGAGAAAACAACATGGGAGACGGATTGCAGATAACATTCTGGGGAACCAGAGGTTCTATGGCCGCCCCGTTTTCCGACCGCATGAGCTACGGCGGCAACACGAGCTGCATGTCCGCGGAGTGGGAGGAGCAGATGGCCGTCTTTGACGGGGGCACAGGGCTTATGGCGCTGGGAAAGCGTCTCGGTGAAGAGGCGAATCTTGGAACGAGGAGACGGGATCAGCCGATCCACATCTTCATCGGCCATCTGCACCTGGACCATATCGTGGGAATCCCCTTATTTCCCTGCCTCTTCTGGAACGGGGCCAGGCTGCATTTTTACGGGCCCGGGGAGGAAAAGGGCGCGTTCAGGAAGAAATTGCGGACCATGATGGGCCATCCGTACTGGCCGGTTTCGATTGACCAGGTTCCGGCCCGCATTACCTGGCACGACACCATGGACGGGGATGTGTGGGAGCTGCCGCGGGGCGCGAGAGTCAGGGTCATGAAATCCAGCCACCCGGACGGCTGCGTGCTGTTCCGCCTGGAGAGGGAAGGGCAGTCCGTGGTATACGGGCTGGACTGCGAGCTGGGCGGGCCGGGGACGGATTTCTGGAACAGGTACCGGGAGTTTGCCAAAAACTGCAGCCTTCTCGTGTTTGATTCCCCCTACGGAGAGGAAGAATATCCTTCTTACAGGGGATTCGGCCACAGCTACTGGCAGCAGGGGATCCGCATGGCGGGAGAATGCCGGGCGGGCAGGCTGGTGATCAGCCATCATGACTGGGGCAGGACGGACGGGGAGCTTCGCGCCATGGAACAGGAGGCGGTAAGCTTTGGGAAGTCCCGGAACGTGGACACCGTGTTTGCCAGGGAGGGGGCCTGCCTCTTTCTGGAATCATTTAAGAGAGATGGGGACGGAGGCGAGGCGGGATGAAAGAGAATACCCCGGGAAGCAGAATCCGGATCCTGGCCGTA
This sequence comes from Clostridiaceae bacterium, assembly GCA_910575795.1. Lineage (GTDB taxonomy): Bacteria > Bacillota > Clostridia > Lachnospirales > Lachnospiraceae > Otoolea > Otoolea muris. The sequence goes on from CAJTGE010000005.1 coordinate 164,375, forward strand.
TCAGCGGCGGTTTTCCTGCTGTCAGCCCTGGTATGCGGCCTGGGAGCGGCGGGGATGTGGGATATCAAAGCGTCGGACTGGCTGAACCAGAAGGAATCGGTCACTGACAAGAACATCTATATTATAGGAATTGACGACAGGACGCTTGAGGAGTACGGCCCTGTTGCTTCCTGGAGCAGGGACATTCCGGCGCGGCTCGTGGAAATCCTGAATGCGGATAAAGGGGCGCGGCCGGCTGTGATTGGATTTGATGTGATCTACAGTGAAAAGGGAGATGAGGAAGGGGACGCCCGTTTTGCCCGGGCCTGTAAGGAGGCGGGAAACGTGGTGTCAGCCCTGAGCTTTTCTTTTAAAGAGACGCCCGAGAAAGACGAAGCGGGAACGATCGTTTACAATCCTTACCATGTGGATTATGTCATCGCTCCCTATGACGAATTGAGGGACAGCGCGGCCCTGGGCTTTGCCAACACGACCGTGGACCGGGACGGCTACGTGCGCCAGGCCATGGCTTGGCTGGACAATGAGGGAGAGAGAACCTACAGCCTTGCCGGGCAGGTTTACAGAAATTTTCAGGAAAGCCAGGGGAAGGAAGCGGTATTTCCGAAGACGTACGGGAGAAACAACCGGTTTTATTTTTCTTACTCCGGAAAATCCGGGGGCTATAATGTGGTATCCCTAAAGGATGTGCTGGACGGGACAGTGGACGCCAGGCTGTTTGGCAATGCCATTGTGCTGGTAGGCGCGTATGCGGTGGGGATGCAGGATTCCTACACGCCGGCCGTATCCCACAACAGCCAGATGTACGGCGTGGAGATCCATGCCAATATTATCGAGGCGCTGTTAAAGGGAAAGACGCAGCTCCCCGTTTCGCCCGTGCTGTACGGGCTGGCGGCGGGACTGGTATGCGCCCTGTTTTTTGTTTGCTTAAGAAAAATAAAGCTGGGCCCCGCGGCCGGGATCCTGGCTGCGGCTGTGATTGGCTGCCTTGTGTTTACCAGGGCGCTCTACGGCCGGGGAACCGTGGTTCCGGTGATTTTCATCCCCGTAATCCTGATCCTCATCTACCTGGAACGCATGGTGGAAGGATATCTGACAGAGATTTTGCGCAGGCGGCGGGTGGTCAGCGTGTTCAAACAGTATGTGGCGCCCCAGATTGTGGAAAAGATCAGCAAGGACACGGACTTTGAGCTGGTGCTGGGAGGAGAAAACCGGCATATTGCCGTGCTGTTTGTGGATATCAGGGGATTTACCACCATGTCCGAGAGCTTAAAGCCCGAGGAAGTGGTGGAAATTCTCAACGAATACTTAAGCCTGACGACGAAATCAATCTTTGACAATGAGGGAACGCTCGATAAGTTTGTGGGGGACGCCACCATGGCGGTCTTTAACGCCCCCTTTGCGCTGGATGACTATATTTTTAAGGCAGTCTGCGCGGCGTGGGACATGAAGGCCGGATCGGACGCCATTGCCGAGAAGTTTGAGAAGCGCTTTGGGAAGAGCGTGGCGTTCGGGATCGGCGTCAACTGCGGGGAAGCCGTTGTGGGCAATATCGGCTGTGAATTCCGCATGGACTATACAGCCATCGGCGACACGGTGAACACGGCGGCGAGGCTGGAGAGCAACGCAAAGCGCGGGCAGATTTTGATCAGCGAGGCGGTCTATGAGGCGGTGAAAGACCGGGTGGAAGCGACGCCCATCGGCGAGATTCCGCTGAAGGGAAAGCATAAGGGCGTGTTTGTCTATCAGGTGGATGAAGTGAGGCGGTAAGATAGCGGACGATTGCGGGGCGGTGTTTGTCGTGAGAGGGGACGCCAGTGTCAGCTTCCAAATCCAACGGAACCCCGCTCCCGCTTGGAGAAAAGCGCAGCGGACGCCAGTACAGCCCTGCGTATACAACGATAAATTTCACGGCCCGCTCTTTGCGCCACAGCCATGTTGGAGTCAGTCAACGATGCCGCCGGCATCGCCTCCTTCCTCCGCCTTGCTCTGACACAAAGATCGAACCGTGAAATTCACCGCTGTATACGCAGGTCTGTACAGCTCGAAAAGACCTCGCTAAGCGCCGGCGGTTTTCTACGGGTTCCTTATGGATTTGGAAGCTGACACTGGCTGTATATTCGGTAAGCTATAATAAAAAAACAACAGATAACGTAGCCTGCGCCAGTCCCCTCACAAGGACGGGTGAAGGAACTGAGAGTATATTCCAACTTAAAAGGAGGAGTTTGTGGTGAAAGGAAGGTGGAAGTGGCTTTGCGCTCTGTGGGCTGTTGTGGCCCTGGCGGTTTATGCCGTTCCGGTTACCGCAGAGGATTTTGCAAAGCAGGAGGGAGCGGCGCTGGAAGCTCTGTCAGCGCCCGGGGGCCGGAAGGCTTCTGATTCCGAGGCTTTGGAGATAACGGCGGGAGAAAGCGGAGAAAGTGAGTCTGACTGGACAGAGGAAAGCAGTACGGAAGAAAGCAGTACGGAGGGAAGCAGTACGGAAGAAAGCAGTACAGAGGGAAGCAGTACGGAAGAAAGCAGTACAGAAGGAAGCAGTACGGAAGAAAGCAGTACAGAGGAAAGCAGTACGGAAGCTATAGAGACAGACACTTCAGCGCCGGATGAGAGCGAGGGAGAGACAACGATTTCGGTTACCGATAACGCTTCGATTTCCCCGGAGGAGGGAGAAGCGATAGAATTGCCTTCCGGAAAGTGGAAAGTGGACGGCGATCCTACGGTATATCATGGAGGGGTTACAGTCTATGCGGCTCAGAAAAAAACATTTGTATTTCGTAAACAGAAATAAGAAGGAGCGAGCATGATACAGAAAACCATATTGGTGAAGGCCGCCGCCGCAGTCATGGGGACGGCGGTGATTGCGGGAGCGGCGGCGGCCGTGAATCATATGTTAAAGCCAAAGAACTCCTATCGTTCCATTCTGCTTTATGAGATAGAGGGAACTGCAAAGATAGAGCGGCAGGGGACGGGGATGCTGAACGGGGTCGAAAATCTCCATCTGGAATCAGGCGATGAGCTGACCGTGGGGGAGGAGAGCTTTACCCGCCTGCGCCTGGATGATGACAAATATGTGATGGTGGAGGAAAATTCCGCCCTTTCCATCGAAGCGGCAGGCGGCAGGGAGGACTCCAGGACATCCATTCATCTGACAAAAGGCGCGATAATCAATGAAATTCAGAATCCCTTAAGCGCCGGCTCCATGTATGAGGTTACCACGCCGAACTCGGTCATGGCCGTCAGGGGAACGATTTTCCGCGTGGAGATTTATTATGATGAAAATGGGGAAATGTGCACCAGGGTATCGGTCTTTAACGGAGAAGTGGCGTCCAGGCTCATTTACCCTGACGGAACCATGGATGAGGAGGCGGTGACCGGCAGCGGACACGAGGTGATTATCCACAGCAATGCGGATCTGACAGAGTATCTGGGAGAGAGCCGGGAAATTGATTATGAGACGCTTCCTCTGAGCACTCTTTATTTGATCCGGGAAATGATGGATCAGGGAAGCTCTGTGGGAGGGATTACCAGGGAGGAGCTGGCGGAATATATCCTGGAAAAGGAAGGCGCGGGTGACAAGGCTGACAACGATGGAAAAGACGCCGCAGGCGAGTCTCAGGCTTCGGACGGGGACAGGGAAAACCGGGAACCGGAGAGCAGCGGGCCCGCGGACAGCGCAAATCAGACGGAGGCAGCGGACAGGAACGAGCCTGAAGGGTCTCCGGTCAGGGAGACGCAAAGAGAATCCCGGCCCGGGAGAGGGGAAGAAAGCCTGCCTGAGACGACAGGGGCGGCAGAGAGCCTGGAGGAGCAGGCAGGGGAAACAACGGCTGCGCCGTCAGAGACAGAGACGTCGGCTTCCGGCAATGAGAGGAGGGGAATAAGCCACAGGCACAGCAGTTCCGGCGGATCCGGCGGTTCCGGCGGTTCCGGTTCCGGAAGCTCCGGCGGTTCATTGTGGCAGAGGCCGACGCAGGCGCCAACCGAGGCTCCAACGGAGTCAGCAGAATATACGGTGACCTTTAAGTACAACGGAAACACCTTTGGTACTCAGCAGGTCAAAGAAGGCCAGTGCGCAACGGAACCATGGCTGAATCCGTCATCGTCCGGAAGCTGGGATTATGATTTTAAAAATCCGAGTCCGATCACGGCAGATACAACTATTTACTGGCAGAAATGAGTTCGAGTGAGAAGTATTGTTTTTGCAGAACAAGTTTTTCCTCCCCGCAGAAGATAATTTTTGCTGATGGGGTAACAAAAAGTCAATAAAAATGAACCAAAACGAGGATCTTGAGAGAATACACTTTCAAGATCCTCTTCTTCTCCCTCCCTTCCTTCTCCAACTCCTCCCACCTCGTATAATAAGTTTGTAAGCAAGAAATATCGCTTATGAACTTATTCTTTTTATGGGTATGGATGGTAAGGACATCTAAGAGGAACTCCCCTCATCCTGAATCCCATCCATACGACCAACAGTTACTTTTTATATGGTTAATCTTGTGTTATGATATCAGGCAGAGTCTGATGTCCGAAGGCACTGCTTTCCCTCCTTTCAGCCGGCTTTGGCCGTGACTGCTTTTTAAGCATTCAGCCTGGCACATATGGCACATTCCGCTGACACAGAAATTTGATAGTCGGACGAGCTTTAGAAGAAAGTATTTAATTACATTAGTAAAAGAGGGAAAATTAAAGATGACATTGCCGGATAAGCCCAAAAGTAAAAATCAAAAATATTATTCATAATGGAGTTCATAACCCTATCATGACCAAAATGGTTATGATGTGGTCATGATGAAAGCAGTTGTCTTTGCCGAATGTTGTGCAGTATTTGGGTAAACATATGCAAAAACAAATATAAATTGGCTACACAGTATGTAGCCAGAGTCAGATTCTAAATCCATAGGGAACCCGTAGAAAACCGCCGGCGCTTAGCGAGTTCTTTAAAGGGCTTAGCGTCCGCTGCGCTTTTCTCCGAGCGGGAGCGGGGTTCCGTTGGATTTAGAATCTGACTCTGGCGGCCCTCTCACGACAAACAGGCCCTCTCACTTCTTCTCTTTTTTATTCAGGAAACGAAACCTTCCGCCCCCTGATTTTTTTATCCCGTCAGACGGATCATTTGTCCCGTCCGGTGAAACCGCGCCGTTTTCGCGTTTTTGCCTCCGCCTCCTGGCAAAGAACCACAGCGCGGCGGCAAGGAGAAGGATCGGAACCCAGACAGGGGTTGTGCCAACGATCAGGATAAATAAGCCCACACAGAAATCCGACATGTTTCTCAGGCTGTGTGAAAAAGCGCTGCTGATCTGCTGTCCGACGCTCTCCGGGGCCGTGGGAGTGAAAATCGTTACTTCCTCGATCTCCAGGGTAACGGTGCTGTAATCCACATGGTTGTCAATGAGGCGGAGCTTGGATTCCATGGACTCCAGTTCATAACGGATTTCAGAGAGGTGATCCTCCAGCATAATCACCGCGTCCAGGCTGTCGGCCTTTTCAAGGAGCTCCCAGATGCGTTCCTGCTCGATGGTCAGGGACTTCTTTTTGCTCTCCATGTCGCTGTACTGCAGCGTCACATCCTGGGTGTTCTCCGAGCGCCGGAGGATGTTGGCCTGCTCTTCCACCGTGGATAAAAAGGTGTCGAGCCGATCGGACGGAATCCGCGCGGTCATGCGGGCGTTTCGCGGGACGGATTCGCTGAGGCGCGCTTCGCGCCCGGTGACGCTTGACTCCTCCACATAGCCGCCCAGTTCCCCGATGCGGTCCTTGATACGGGTCAGAAGACTGTCAAAATCATCGGTTTCCATAACGATATCTACGGTGCGTATCAGCTTGCGTTTTGAGATGGCAGCCGCTGCCGGCGCGTCATATTCCTGATACTCCTGCTCAGGGATGGGGGCGGCCTCCATCTCGTACGCCGCATCGTCATATCCTTCAGAATAATTGCTGTCAGACCCGTTTTCATAAAAGGCCCCGCCTGCGGGCGCGAAAGCCGGGGCGGCGGCTGCTTCGGCGTACATGGGTTCGCCGGGGCCTCCGCTGACAGCGTCCTGCGCGGATTTTGATCCGCCTCCCCCGCAGCCGGTAAAGAGTATCGCGCCTGTGCAGAGAGCCGCCAGGGCGGCGCGCCGGAATGTGATTTTTTTCATATTGCCCTCCTTTTACGATGCGTATGTTTGGCTGCCTGCTTTGCAAGAAGCGTCCAGGCAGGCAGCAGGTATAAGTAGCAGGCGGCCGCCATGCTGGCGGACGGAGCGCCCACGGCGGCGAGGGGCACGGCCCCTGCGATGGACCACGGCACAAGGGGCGCCAGGGTGATGGCGGAGTTTTCAAGGTCTATGGCAAACGTCTGCGGATCCGGCTCATTGTCATGGCAGAGTTGGTGGGTGAGCATCACGGCCAGCGTCTGGTTGCAGGCCACCATGGAGGTGATCGCGCTGACCGCGAGCGTGGCCCCAAAGGAGGTGATCCGGCGGCTGAGCGCTTCGATCTTCTTTTTCAGGGGCTGTAAAAGGCCGGTTCCGTCAAAGATCCCCGCATAGCAGGACGACAGGCTCACGATCATTGCCACCTTGACCATGGAAAGGAGGCCGCCGCCGTCCATCATGGCCGCCAGGGCGGGATCCTGGGCCTTATAGCCGACGATCATCATGCGGGCGATTTCCGCGATGCCCAGGCCCTGCAAAAAGATACACAGGAAGAAGGCCAGGACGACGCTCGCCAGCATGGTCCGTTTAACCTTTACCTTAAAAGCGGACAGAACGAGGATGGATAAGGCCGGGAGCACGGCGATCCAGTGAAGACGAAAGCTCTGTGAAAAGAGGCTCTCCACATCCATCTGTGCGCCCCCGGCGGCCATGGAGCGGCCGGCTGCGTAATAGATCGCACAGGTGATAAGGAACGGCATAACAGAGGTCTTTACCATTTCCCTTATGTTATAAAAGATGTCGGTTCCTGTCAGCTCGCAGATTAGATTGGCGCTCGAGGAGACAGGGGAACAGCGGTCGCCGAAATAGACGCCGGACAGGATCGCGCCGCCCACCCAGAGCGGCCCGATATGTAACGCCTTTGCCATGGCCATGGTCACCACTCCCATGGTGGCCGCAGCCCCGAACGAGGTTCCGGTCAGAGTAGAGACAATGCAGTTAAGGAGAAATGCGATGACCAGAAAGGCTGACGGATATACCAGCCGGGCGCTGTAGCATACAATCACAGGGATAGTCCCCGCGCCCCGCCACAGGGCGGTGATGAGCCCGATCAGGCCGAAAATCATAAGGATATTCTTCACGGTGCGTATACCGGTGAGGGACATGGACAAAAGCGAGCGGGCCGAATGGCCCTTTTTAAGGCCGTAGGCGCAGAAGATCAGGTATCCGGCTGCCAGCGCATAGAGCACCGAAGCGCCGGAAACGACACAGACAGCCAGAGCGCCGACAAAGGCCAGAAGTACGACGGTTTCCAACATAGTTATCTCCTCCTTTTGGGAAAGTATAGCACAAAGGGGGAGGCAAATCTACTTTCATTTCTGTAGATAAATCTTAAGAAATCATAACGGCAGGAACCGCTTTTCTGCGGAGAATGATGCATACCGCATGGCCTTTGTCGAATATAATGATTTGAAAGATCCATTACGGAGTATCTATGAAACGAAATCCCCTGCTTGCCGGCACGCTCCTCCTCACAGCGGCCGGATTCGTTAGCCGGATTCTTGGCTTTTTTTACCGTATTTTTTTATCCCGGACAATTGGGGCCGAGGGGCTTGGCATCTACCAGATGATTTTCCCCATTCACGGAATCGCATTTGCCATCTGCTGCGGGCCGATTCAGACCTCCATTTCCCGCATGGCCTCTGCTGACGTGAAAAAGGGGAGAAGCGCATTCCGGACAGGGCTTGCGATTTCACTCTGTCTTTCGCTCAGCCTTATGGGCGCCATATACGCCGCGGCAGAGCCTCTGGCCCGATATGTTCTCTTAGAGCCGCGCTGCGCGCCGCTTCTCCCGGTCATGGCGCTCTCGATACCATTTTCCGCGATCCATGCCTGCATCTGCGGGTATTACTACGGGCTGAAAAAGACAGCGGTTCCCGCCTTTTCCCAGTTGATCGAGCAGTTGATCCGGATTGGGGCCGTTTTTTTGATTGCGCATGTGGCGGCGGTCAATAAGCGCCCGATTTCCGTATCCCTGGCTGTGTGGGGGATGCTGATCGGGGAGGCCGGGTCAGCGGTTTTCAGCTTCCTGTTTTACAGCATTTCGACTGGCGGAAAGAAAAAAAGAAGTGAAGAGAGCGGGGACGGAGAAGAAGACGAGGCGTTGCAGGAAGAGGGAATGGGGAAAAAGGCGATCCACAGGCCGTCCTTTTTTTCGATTGCAGGCCCGTTGATGGCCATGGCGCTTCCCCTGATGGGAAACCGCCTGATTTTAAACTGCTTACAGAGCCTGGAAGCGATATTTGTGCCCAATAAGCTCATGGCCTTTGGCCTTGGCAATTCGGAGTCCTTAAGCCTTTACGGGGTTCTGACCGGAATGGCGCTGCCCTTTATCCTGTTTCCCTCTGCGATCACGAATTCGCTGGCTGTCATTCTCCTCCCGACCGTGTCAGAGGCGCAGGCATTGGGGAACCAGGGCCGGATTCAGCGGACGATCGCCATGGCGCTGCGCTACAGCCTGTATATGGGGATCCTCTGCATCGGCGTCTTTACCCTGTTTGGCGACGCGCTGGGGCAGACCGTGTACCGCAATGAGGAGGCCGGATCCTTTATCACGGTTCTGGCCTGGCTGTGCCCCTTTATGTATCTGTCCACCACCATGGGCAGTATCTTAAACGGGCTGGGAAAAACGTCGAGCGTATTCTTACATACCGCCATTTCCATGCTGATCACCCTGTCCTCGGTCGTGTTCTGGATTCCGTCGTACGGGATCTACGCATACCTGGGCGGACTTTTGCTCAGCGAGCTGGTACTGGCGTTCCTGCATATCCACACCCTGTCCGGCGCGGTCCCGGTGCGGCTGAACCTGGGCTCTATGCTGATGAAGCCGGCCCTGTGCCTGGCAGTTGCCATCGGTATCCTGCGCAGGCTGGAGCCGTATCTGGAAGGGCTTCAGGGCGCTTTGCCGACGGAATTTTTGTTTGTAATGGTTCAGGCAGGGATCTTGAGCGCGCTGTACGGAGGCGGGCTTTTGGTGCTGCACCGGGGGCGCTCAGAGAGGTCTGGGGCTGCGCGTGAATGAGGCGGCAATTCACCGGCGAAGCGCTGCTGGCGGCCCCCTTACTGCTCGCGGGAATAAAACCCTGCATCATAAAAAACACTTGATTCCCAAATCTATTTATGATATGCTAATACCCAGAAAAAACGGAGAGAGGTGAAAGGATGAGAAAATAACGTACTTTTGATGCATGACAGCTTGCAGCGGGCGTTTACCGCTGTTGTTTGTGGCGTCAAAAGTGGGTTGGGTTCTCGTCCTCCCCTCTCTTTTTTGTGTGCGGATATAGCGCGCACAGAGAATGCGGGGATGAAACGCCAGCGCCCTTTTGGCAGCCATCGGTTTTTCCGCGCTCCGGCTTAACGGCAGTTCCTTCGCGTAAGCCGCCGCGGATATTGAGACTGGAGGGATGTAGAATGGCGCAGATACAGGTTGCAAACCTCACATTTTGCTATGAGGGAAGCTTTGACAATATTTTCGAGGACGTATCATTTTCCATTGACACGAACTGGAAGCTCGGGTTTATCGGCAGAAACGGCAGAGGGAAGACGACATTTTTACAGTTGCTTCTCGGAAAACATGCATATACGGGAACGATCTCGGCCCCGCGGGGGTTTGACTATTTCCCGTACCGGATTTCAGAGGAGATGGAGGGCCGCTGCGTTTCGGATTTTGCAGAGGAATTAAAGCCGGGGTGCGAGGAGTGGCGGGTGATATGCGAGCTTTCAAAGCTTTCGGCCCAGGCGGATCTGCTGTACCGCCCGTTTAAGACCTTAAGCCACGGAGAGAGGACAAAGGCGCTGCTGGCCGTCTTATTTTCAGGGGATCAGGATTTCCTGCTGATTGACGAACCGACCAACCACCTGGATCAGGATTCGCGGGAGACGGTCAAGCAGTATCTGAACAGTAAAAAGGGCTTTATCCTCGTGTCCCATGACCGGGATCTGCTGGACGCCTGCATTGATCACGCGCTTGTGCTCAACCGCCGCTCGATTGAGGTGCAGAGCGGGAATTTTTCAAGCTGGCAGGAGAATAAAAACCGCCGCGATCATTTTGCCAGGATGGAAAACGAAAAGCATGCCAGGGAGATTGCGTCCTTAAAAAAGTCGGCGGACAGGAGCAGACAGTGGGCGCAGAAAAGCGAGGACAGGAAGATCGGCTATGACCCGGTAAAAGAGCCCGACCGGCCGTTCAGGCCCTGGTTCGGCGCAAAGGCCAAGAAGATGCAGAAACGGGTAAAGCAGTATGAAAGGCGGATGGAGCGGGAGATTGAGGCAAAGGAGGGCCTGCTGGAAGACATCGAAGAGCCGGTTTCGCTGCAGCTAAGGCCGCTCGCGTACCACAAGGAACGGCTGATCTATGCCAGAAATATGACGATTGGCTACGAGGGGCAGGCGGCCGGGTCGGCTGTTCTAAAGGACTTTTCGTTTGAGCTGAATCAGGGAGAACGCGTATTCCTGCACGGGAAAAACGGCTGCGGGAAATCGACATGGATCCGCGCGATTCTGGAGGCCGTGCATGCGCCCGCTGAAAATGGAACGGAGACTTCATCCGGGCAGTCCGCGGCCGCATCCGGAGGGCTTACAGCCCCGTCCGGGGGCCTTGTGATCGCAGCCGGGGAGATCCAGGCAGGCTCAGGGCTTACGGTTTCGTATGTCAGTCAGGATACGGGATTTCTGAGAGGCAGCGTCAGGCAGTTTAGCAGCGAACGCGGGCTGGACGAAAGCCTGTTCTGCGCGCTATTGCGCCAGCTCGATATGGATCGCGCGCAGTTTTCCAAACCTATGGAGAACTTTTCCGAGGGACAGAAGAAAAAGGTCCTGATAGCGGCCAGCCTGATGACGCCCGCCCACCTGTATATCTGGGACGAACCGCTCAATTATATCGATGTTTTTTCCAGAATGCAGATTGAAGAGCTGCTGCTTGCGTACAGCCCGACCATGATACTGGTGGATCACGATATCCGCTTTCAGGAGAGGATCGCGACGCGGGTGGTGGAGATGCCCGTATTTTGTGACTGTGCGGACAGGTCTGCGCGCTTGCAGCGCTGACTGTACGGCTTAAGCGGTTTGCTTATCGCACACGGCAGCGGCGGCACACGGCGCGCATGGCGTTATATCGCCTTATCTTTTGCTGATTTTTCGTCTATAATGAAAAAAACAGTCAGATGAGGGGGAGATATTGATGAATAATGTTTTAGATAACCTGATATTCCCTGTTTTGGCGTCTGTGATTTCCGGGCTTATACTGAATTATATGTTAAAGAGAAAAGAGCATAAGGACGGGGAAAAGGGCGGCCCTGCAGGTTCAGAGACGGATGGCGCTGCACAGGGAATGCTCCGTAAAGCGGATGTGCGCATCGCCGCTGTCATGCTGACCGTGTTTTGCGTGGCAAGCGCGGTGTCGTTTCTGAGTACCCAGCCTCCGGATCCCGGCCCGACGGGAGATGATCCGACCCGGTTTCCGCCCGCCCCAACAGAGGGATCATCGCAGGCGCCTTCCGGTGAAGAGACGGATTCGGTCATTTATTATGAGAACGGCGATCGTTACGTCGGAGAAACAGAAAACGGCCAGCCAAACGGCAAGGGAACCTGCAATTACACAGACGGCTCTGAGTATGTCGGCGACTGGAAGAGCGGTTTAAAGGATGGCGCAGGGATCCTGTCCTATGCGGAAGGCGGCAGATATGAGGGAGAATTCAGAGCTGACAGACCGGATGGAGACGGCGTCTACTACTGGAAAAACGGCGATAAACTGGAAGCAAAGTGGGAGGACGGCGCGCTGAACGGAAAAGGGACGATGACCTGTCGGGACGGCTCTGTCCTGACGGGAATCTGGCGCAATGACGAATTGGTTGTAAAAATGATTGATAATCTGCATACATGGAATTCCGCCGATGGAACCGGGTTTACCGGAAATGAGGTGAATGGCCTGATCGAGGGGTATGGCCGCTCAGTAGGCGGCAATGACACGTATCTTGGCGATTTTAAAAACGGCAAAAGGGACGGGAACGGAATCTGTTATTACGGCAACGGCGACCGCTATGACGGAGAATGGAAGAACGGGTACATGGAAGGGAAAGGCGTCTTTTATTATAAAGAATACGATAATTGGTACCAGGGCGAATTTTCCAATGGGAAAAGAAATGGGACAGGGACATTTTATTTTTCAAGCGGAGCCCGCTATGAGGGAGAGTGGAAAGATAACGATTACCAGGGGACAGGAATAATGTGGTACGCCCCTGATGACGGGGCGAAGCGCTGGTATTTTACAGGCGTGTGGGAAGGGGATATGAAACGGGGGACGCTTTATTATAAAGACGGGAGGTGCGAATCAGGAGTCTGGAAGGATGGGGAGATGCTCGAAACGTCTGACGGACCCGTGGGAATATTTGCCGACGAAAATGTCCGGACATGGGAGGATGCTGACGGAAGCAGTCTGACAGGAACGCAAAAGGACGGCCTTTTATCCGGCAATGGAATTTTGGTTTATAAAAATAATTCCATGTATATCGGCGAATTTCAAAACGGCGGGCCGACCGGAAGCGGGACAAGGTTTTACAATGACGGAGGCATTTATGTGGGCAGCGTACAAAACGGGCAGCGGGAAGGAAGCGGCGCCTGCTATTTTCCGTCAGGAGACTGGTATGCCGGCGAATGGAAAAATAATAATCTGACAGGACAAGGCGCGGGGTATTATACAGGGGGAGGTTTTTACACAGGAGAATATGTGGAGAGGAAGCAAAGCGGAACCGGCGTCATGCACTGCTGGGATTCTGTGTACAGCGGAGAGTGGGAAAACGGGCAGAGAAACGGCAAAGGCGTCTGGAGCGGAAGAGACGGGAATTGTTACTTTGGCGAGTACAGAGACAATGTAAAGTGCGGGTATGGCGTTATGTATTATCTGAACGGAGACCGGTATGAGGGGGAGTGGAGAGAGGACAAACAGAACGGCGTGGGCACGATGTATTATGCGGACGGGAGTGAAAAGTACGGAAACTGGGTGGACGGCGTCTGCCAGAACTGACTGCATGGTTCCGTACCCGTTTCCAGCGCCAGGCAGTCTCCATCCTGGATGAACCGCAGAAACGCCATCTGATCTCCTATCTTTTGGAGGGCATCTTTATCCCTGCTGTACTGATCGCGGCTATGTTCATGGGCTGTACGTTCAACGCCGTGAACATCATCTCCGAAAAGGAGGATGGAGTGGCCTTTGTCAACGAGATCCTGCCTGTGACGCCCAGCCAGTACATTTTGCAGAAAGTGGTGGTGGGGTTCCTCTTTGGAAGTCTGTCCTCCATCGCGACCTCATGTTGAAAAAATCAGGGATTGTCGGCTTTTGTGGCGGCAGGAGATCAATCAGTCATTCAATTGTCACTTTTATCTGGTAAAATATAAGTTACAGGAAGTCCGCCTGCCTGCAAGGGCGGACTTCCTGGGCCAATGAGCCGCTTTACTGCAGGTGATGTCATTGAAAAAGGTAAAGAAGAAAGGACTGGAGACTGACATGGTTGATCTGTATTATATTGAGGATGATCCGGGTGTTGCATGGATTGTAAAAGAATATCTGGAACAGAAGAATTTTAAGGTAACGGTCTGTGAAACGCTTGCACAGGCAGGGCAGGCGTTAAAGGAGCATGTCCCGACCCTTGTTTTGCTGGACTGGAACATGCCGGATGGACATGGGGACAGTTTGTGCCGGTGGATCCGCAGGAACTGGAAAGAGCTGCCCATTATTTTTCTGACTGTCCGGGGAGACTGCGCGGATATTGTTTCAGGCTTTGGGTATGGTGCGGATGATTATATAGTGAAGCCTTTTGAACTGGAAGTGCTGTATTCGCGGATTCTGGCATTACTCCGCAGAACCGGTAACGTGGCAGAACAATATCTTTCCTGTGACCGGATCCGGATGGACTTAAACCGTCACACGGTTTCCTGTGATTTGGAGGAAATACCGTTAAGCGAGGCAGAGTATCAGCTTCTTTTGTGTCTGATGCAGAATAAGGGAAAGACAGTTACCAGGGAAAGGATACTGGAACAGGTATGGGATGCAAACGGAAATTATGTGAACAATAATACATTAACAGTTACCATGAAACGCTTGAGAGACAGGCTTCATCAGCCGGAGTGCCTGAAAACCGTCAGAAGCGTAGGCTACCGTATGGAGGATACCCTATGAGCGGACGGAAAAATATACTGGTCACTTTTGGATTTGTTCTGTCCACCAGCCTGGCTGCTGCGGCAGTTTCTGTCCTGCTTGCTTCTTACCATTACAGCCGGCTCCAGTTTGAACTGCTGAATGTAATCTGCGGCGAAGTGGTGGAAGAGGAGCCGGAGACAAAAATTATCATTTCTGCGGCATTAAAGGAATATACGGGAGGAAATCCTGACGGTGTGGCGGAGGAAGATGTGCTGTCTGCATTGGGATACCGCATCTCTGATTTTTCAGGCGCCACATCCCGGCAGAATATTTTGTTTGTCGCAGCAGGTTTTCTGACAGGAATCCTGCTGTTTATCGTTACCTTTCTGTATCGGAATAAAAGGGAAGCCATACGGATCCGGAATCTGGCGGAGTATCTGGAACAGGTAAATACCGGCAGGGCTGCCATTTTATCCGCTTCTGGGGAGGATGATTTTTCAAAACTGGAAGACGAGATCTATAAGACAGTGACATTTCTTTATCAGACGAAGGACAAGGCAATACAGGCAAAGAACGATTTTGCTGAAAACCTGTCCAATATTGCCCACCAGCTCAAAACGCCAATCACGGCCATTTCCCTTTCTGTCCAGATGATGAAACAGAACATGGATCATAAACATCTGGAACAGATAGAGAAACAGCTTTTACGGCTGACACATCTTGAAGATGCGCTGCTGCTTCTTTCCAGGATTGATGCCGGAACCTTACGTTTACAGAGGGATGAGGTAGATGTCTTTACGCTTCTTGTCCTTGCGGCGGATAACCTGCAGGAGTTGTTTGTGAGTTCCCGCGCTGCCGTTGATATACCGGAGCAGGGGGAAATGCTGGTGACTGCAGATCTGGACTGGACCATGGAGGCGGTGATGAATCTGATGAAAAACTGTATGGAGCACAGTCCTGGTGGAACGGTTCACTGTTCCTATGCGCAGAATCCACTCTATACAGAAATCCTGATCTGGGACGATGGGGAAGGATTTGCAAAAGAGGACATTCCCCATCTCTTTGAGCGGTTTTACCGGGGGGAAAACGCATGTGAGGGCGGTATCGGAATCGGGTTAGCTCTGTCAAAGGAGATGATTGAACGCCAGAATGGAACCATACGGGCAAAAAATAAACCGGAAGGCGGTGCTCTTTTTGAAATCCGCTTTTACAGTCACTGAGTTGTAACTTTCATTTGCTAAACTGATTATTGTAAAAGCCCATGGGGCAGATGAAAGGAGAAAACCAAAAATGGAAATTTTGAAATGTGAGGGAGTAAAGAAGGTATATGGATCCGGTGGAAATCAGGTGACAGCCCTTAACGGGATCGAGCTGTCCGTCAGCAAGGGGGAATTTGTGGCAATTATCGGGGCATCCGGTTCAGGAAAATCAACCCTGCTGCACATTCTCGGCAGCGTGGATAAGCCCACAGAGGGGAAGGTTATGATAGATGGAACCGATCTTTCCAAACTGAACCGGACAGAGGCGGCAATTTTTAGGCGCAGGAAAGTGGGGCTTGTATATCAGTTTTATAACCTTATCCCAACACTGACAGTGCGGAAGAATATCCTCATGCCTCTTGCCCTGGATAAGAAAAAGCCTAACCAGGAATATTTTGAGAAGATAGTAAATTCCCTTGGTATTGCGGACAGGCTTGACGCTTTGCCGAACCAGTTATCCGGCGGCCAGCAGCAGAGGGTAGCGATTGCCCGTTCCCTGATCTACCGTCCGGCCCTGCTTCTGGCAGACGAGCCTACCGGGAACCTGGAGCAGAAAAATTCCAAAGAGATTATCGACATGCTGAAACTTTCTAACCGCAATCTGGAGCAGACCATTTTACTGATCACCCATGATGAAAAGGTTGCCTTGGAAGCAGAGCGTATTATAACGGTGGAAGACGGCTGCATTATCAGTGATGAACGGAGGAGGTAATGGATATGTGGAAAGATTATTCAGCGGGTTATATAAAAAATAACCGTTCCTCCAGCCAGTCCGTCATGATCGCTGTATTTATTTCCGCTTTGCTCTTATCCCTGTTGTGCGGGTTGTTTTATAATGCATGGAAATACGAGGTGGAACGGATTGAACAGGAGGAAGGCGGCTGGCACAGCCGGATTTCCGGGGAATTTACAGAAAAGGACATGGAAACCGTAAAAAATTTTGCACATGTGAAAGATGCCGTGGTAAATGAAAAAGAATCTGACAGTGCAGAAACAGTATTGGATATTTACTTTGGTGATATGGGTTCCGTTTTTTCAGACACGCCCCATATCGCACAGCAGATAGGGGCTGCGCCGGAAAAAATCGTTTATCATTATGAACTCCTGGCAATGTACCTGATCAGGGATTCCAGTGACACGGCTCCGAGGCTTCTGTTTCCGATATTTATCTTGATCACGCTTGCGGCCTCATTCTCACTGATTGTGATCATCCACAATTCCTTTGCGGTATCCATGAACGCACGGATTCATCAGTTTGGTATTTTTTCCAGTATCGGGGCCACGCCAAAGCAGATCAGGACATGCCTTTTACAGGAAGCGGCTGCGCTCAGCGCAATACCGCTTATTTTGGGAAATCTGTCAGGTATTGCAGGCAGTATGGGACTTTTGCAGATGGTAAATGTCCTGCTGGGAAGCGACATTCCGGGACGGCATAAATCGGTTTTTGGCTATCACCCGCTGGTACTGGTATTGACATTGATTGTGAGTGCACTCACCATATGGATTTCCGCATGGCTGCCGGCCAGAAAATTAAGTAAGCTGACACCGCTTCAGGCAATCAGAAATACCGGCGAACTGCAGTTAAAGCGCCGGAAAAATTCTCATTTCCTTTCGCTGCTGTTCGGAGTGGAAGGGGAGCTGGCCGGCAATGCGTTAAAGGCGCAGAGAAAAGCCCTGCGGACGTCATCTTTATCCTTTATCTCTGCGTTTATGGCGTTTACTGTGATGCAGTGCTTTTTTGCCCTTTCCGGGATCAGCACAAGGGAGACCTATTTTGAACGGTATCAGGGAGTATGGGATGTGATGGTTACTGTGAAAGACACGGATGCGGATGCTTTTGAAGAAACAGAACGTATTCAGGGGATTGACGGGCTGGAAAGCGCTGTTATATATCAGAAGGCGATGGCGAAGCGGGTCATTACAGAGGAAGAAATGGGCGAAGAGATGAAATCCTTCGGCGGATTTTCCAATGCGCCCAGTAATTATGCAACACAGGTGGATGGCGGCTGGCTGGTGGATGCGCCGGTCATCATACTGGACGATAACAGCTTCCTGGCTTATTGTGAACAGATTGAGATTACGCCGCAGCTTCATGGGGCAGTGATCTTAAATCAGATCCGGGATGTGACAAATCCGGATTTCAGGCATCCGGATTTTATGCCTTATATAAAAGAGCCGGGCGCAGGGGAAGACGCTGCAAGTATCTTGAGACAGTCAGGGAATGAACAGGTGACAGCCGAGATACCAGTCCTGGCTTATACCGAAAAAGTCCCTGTTTTACGGGAGGAATACGCAACGCTTAATTATTACGAACTGGTGCATTTTATTCCGGTATCTTTATGGATGGAGATCGGGGGACAGATAGGAGGCGCGGAGGAAGACAGTTATATCCGCATCCAGGGGAAAGAAAATGCGTCATTGGAAGAACTGAATATGCTTCAGGATGAACTTGGCCAGATCCTCAGCGGGAAATATACTATAGAATCTGAAAACCGCATTCAGGAATATGAAACAAACAATAAGCAGATACAGGGAATGATGGCGATATTTGGAGGCTTTTGTATCCTGCTTGCGATTATCGGCATCGGTAATGTATTTTCCAACACGCTGGGCTTTGTCCGTCAGAGAAAAAGGGAATTTGCAAGATATATGTCGGTTGGAATGACGCCGAAGGAACTTAGGAAAATGTTCTGCACGGAAGCACTGGTGATAGCCGGCAGACCGGTTTTAATCAGCCTTCCCCTTGTAATGATTGCAGTGGCGTATATGCTGAAGGCCAGCTATCTTGAAGTGGAGGTATTTATGGCAGAAGCACCATGGCTCCCCATTTCCCTGTTCATGTTGGCTATTTTGGGCTGTGTAGCGCTGGCATATTATCTTGCGTGGCGGAATGTGCGCAAAATCAGTTTGGCAGAAGTTCTCAGGGATGATACAATGATGTAAAATATTTTAATGTTATCAGGCGGATCAGCCATATATCAGTTGGCTGATCCGGTTTTTTCTCTATCAGGGCAGCTATCAGGGGCTCCTTGGCTCCGGCACATTAACCGGGAAGGCCATGGAGATGCAGATACCCTTTAAGGCGGAGCCAAGGAAACCCAAAGGGTTCCTGCCTGTCAAACATGCCAGCCTGCACAATCTGAAACAGGTTTCCGTCGATATCCCCCTGCATGTGCTGACTGCGGTGACCGGTGTGGCCGGTTCCGGGAAAAGCTCTCTGATCCGGGACGTGTTTGCCGGGCAGTATCCGGAACAGGTCATCCTGGCGGACCAGTCCACGGTGACAGATGCCGGGCGTTCCACCCCGGCCACATTCCTGGGATTTTTCGATGATATCCGGAAACAGATGGCCAAAGAAAACGACGAGAGCGCCGCCCTGTTTTCCTTTAACAGCAAAGGCGCCTGCCCGGTCTGCAAAGGACGGGGGCTGTCACCACCGAGCTGATCTTCATGGACCCGGTGACGACCGCCTGCGAGGCATGCGGCGGGAGCCGTTACAGTGACGAGGCGCTTTCCTATTTATACAAAGGGAAAATTATCTGGAAGCGCTGATAAAATCAGCGTTTCCCTAAAGAATCGGAAAACAGCAAAAAAAGTCGAGACAAAAAGCGGGGGGCATTATAAAATAGTAACTGAAAATCCATTAAGCCCCCAGCAGAGCTGGGGTGAACGGAGTAAGCAGTAGCGTTACCTAAAGTATCAAAAATAAAACCTCCATGTTATCATAGATTTGGGTCTGGGCAACCTAATCTATGATAAACAGGAGGTATCCATAATGGATAATCAGATTTTAGCACATACGAAGTATAATTGCACGTACCATATAGTTTTTATTCCAAAATACCGAAGGAAAGTAATGTATGGGAAGATTGGAAAAGAAGTGGGAGAAATTATATCCACCGTATGTAAAATTACAGGGATCCATCTGATAAAGGGCGGGATATGCCCGAACCATGTACATCTTTATGTATCAATACCACCCAAAATGAGCATATCGGATGTAATGTCAAAGCTAAAAGGTAAGAGCGCGCTTATGATATTTGACAGACATCCGGAATACAGGGACAAATATGGAAGACATTTCTGGGCAAGAGGATACTATGCGGAGACAATTGGGCAAGTGAATGAAGATATGATAAAGAAATATATAGAAGAACAAGAAGAATGCAGCAGGATAGAAGGATAAGCACCTCTTTTAAGAGGCTGCCAGGCACCATAGGTTAGAAAAAATACTGCCTATAGGCGGTACCGAAAAATGCCCTGGAGGGGCTTATCCAGACCACCGGCAGAGCCGGTGGTCAAGCCGTATGGCTGTGATTGTTCATGGATTGAGACACCCATATGCAGGAGATGTTCAATGTGCTTATGGGGCTCCGCAGATCCGAGATCAATGGGGTAAAGTATTCGGACGTAGATTATATCAACCATACCTTATAAGTGGAACGTCAGTTAGGGAGAGTACATAACGCAGTAAAAGAGGACTTTGCCCCGAAAACATTTACGAAACAGGAAGTAGGATTGAAGACAAAATCCAGTTACAGAGAGATTCCGATTCCTGATTATGTCTTTGAGGCAATCTTAAAGGAACGGCAGGTGTATGAGAAAAACAGAAACGGCAGAAAGAGAGGGTTTCAGGATCTGGGCTATATCTGTTGTTCCACACTTGGCAGGGCAAGGGCAAAGGGTTCCATTGCAGGTATTATAAGCAGCTTCTTGCCGAAAACGGTTTACCGGATATCCGCTGGCGCGATAGCGCAGCACATACTGTACGCTTCTGTTAAAAGAGTCTTTTAATCCAAAGGCAGTATCAAGGCTCATGGGACATGCCAAAGAAATCATAACAATGGATGTTTATGCAGATAACAGAGGCATCATAGCGGATGGAGCGCCGGAAATAGAAGCGTATATGAAAGAAGTATTACCAAACCCGGAAGAAACAGAAATCTTTAAAAAGGAATTGTTGGAGATTGTAGTAGACGTAACCGAATTTCTTCCGGATGCAGTATGACAGAAAAGACGAAAAGAACAAAAGTTCGATTTTGCATCTATACAAATTTAATGATTTGTGGTAAGATAAAAAAGCTCTTTAGTGCTGCCACGTCCGTATAGAATTACGGAGGTGCGCTGAGTTGCAAAAACAGCAAATTGTGAACGGAATTCGTCAAGGACTTTTTTTCCTCCGATGTGAGTAAATGCCATGACGAAAATGAAAAGTTCCTTGACGAATTTGTGGCATATACGCATCTTTTTTTACTATGAATTTTGGAGGTGGTATTTGTGCAAACTGCACAAAAAATGTTCGAACTTCACAGCGAATACAAGCCCACCGGAGACCAGCCCCAGGCCATAGAAGCGCTGGTCAAAGGGTTTCAGGAAGGCAACCAATTCCAGACTTTACTGGGGGTTACGGGTTCCGGGAAGACCTTTACCATGGCGAATGTGATCGCTAAGCTTAACAAGCCGACTTTGGTAATAGCGCACAATAAAACATTAGCGGCCCAGCTCTATGGCGAGTTCAAAGAGTATTTTCCGAGTAATGCGGTAGAATATTTTGTGAGCTACTACGACTACTACCAACCCGAGGCATATGTCCCGTCCACTGACACATATATTGAAAAGGATTCCTCCATCAATGACGAGATCGACAAGCTGCGCCATTCCGCGACGGCGGCTCTGTCAGAGCGCAGCGACGTGATCATCGTGGCATCCGTGTCCTGCATTTACGGGTTGGGAAGCCCGATTGATTATAAGGAAATGGTGATTTCCCTCCGGCCCGGCATGGTGAAGGATCGGGATGAGGTGATCCACAAGCTGATCGATATTCAGTACACGCGAAATGACATGGATTTTAAACGCGGGTGCTTCCGCGTGCGCGGGGATGTGCTGGAGATTTTTCCGGCTTATTCCGGAGGCGACGCCTACCGGGTGGAGTTTTTCGGGGACGAGGTGGATCGGATAGCGGAGATTGACACGCTGACTGGGGAAATTAAGGCCCAGTTAGGTCATGTGGCGATTTATCCCGCATCGCATTATGTGGTGTCCAAGGAGAAGATGGAGGCGGCGGCCAGGAATATTCTGGAGGAGATGAAGGAGCAGGTCGCTTATTTTAAAAGCGAGGATAAGCTGCTGGAGGCGCAGCGGATCTCGGAGCGGACGAATTTTGACGTGGAAATGATGCGCGAGACGGGCTTTTGCTCCGGGATTGAGAATTATTCCAGGCATCTGGTGGGCTCAAAGGCCGGGGAACCGCCCTGCACGCTGATCGATTATTTCCCGGAGGAATTCCTGATCATTATTGATGAGTCCCATATTACCCTGCCGCAGGTGCGGGGGATGTATGCAGGCGACCGTTCGAGGAAAAAGACGCTTGTGGAATACGGCTTCCGCCTTCCGTCCGCGCTTGACAACCGCCCTCTGAATTTCGGTGAATTCGAGAGTAAGATTGACCAGATGCTGTTCGTTTCCGCCACGCCGTCTGTCTATGAGGCGGATCATGAGATGATGCGGACTGAACAGATCATCCGGCCCACCGGACTCCTGGATCCGCCGATCGAGGTGCGTCCTGTGGAGGGGCAGATTGACGATCTGATATCTTCGGTAAATCAGGAGGTGGAAAAGGGCTTTAAGGTACTGGTCACGACCCTGACCAAGCGGATGGCAGAGGATCTCACGGACTACATGCGCGAGGTGGGGATCCGTGTCAAGTATCTCCACTCGGATATCGATACCTTAGAGCGCGCGGAGATTATCCGGGATATGCGGTTGAATGTGTTTGATGTTCTGGTGGGGATCAACCTTTTAAGAGAGGGCCTGGATATCCCGGAGATTTCGTTGGTGGCGATTCTCGACGCGGATAAGGAGGGCTTTCTGCGATCGGAGACATCCCTGATCCAGACCGTGGGGCGCGCGGCCAGAAATGCAGAGGGCCATGTGATTATGTATGCGGACAGCATTACGGATTCCATGCGCTCCGCAATCGAGGAGACGGAGAGAAGGCGGAAGATTCAGACCGAGTACAATGAGCTTCATCACATAACGCCGACCACGATTAAGAAAGCGGTGCGGGATCTGATTGCGATCTCACAGGCAGTGGAGAATATTACAAACGAGGTCACAAAGGATCCGGAGTCCATGGATCGCCAGGAGCTGGAAAAGCTTGTGAAGGAATTAACAAGGAAGATGCATCAGGCGGCGGCGGAGCTGAATTTTGAGGAAGCGGCAGCGCTGCGCGACCGGATGGTGGAGCTGAAAAAGATGCTGTTGGATATGGAGGAGGAATAATACTTTTTTGAGGCTTTGTCAAGGCGTACCCGGGACGCCGTATGAGATTGCGGACCTTTTTGCAGAGGGAGCTCTGAGAGGACGGCTAAAAGCCCTGGGGATTTATCCATACACCCGAGTTGAGATTGTGACAAAGAAAAGGAGCGGCGCGCTGATTATTCTCCTGAGAGGAACAAGGCTTGCCCTGGGACGAAAGATTGCAGACGGAATCGAAATCAGGGAGGCTTACGATCCATGGGGAGAAGGCGATGCAAAAGGGGCTGCGAAAGGTGCGGGTACACAGAGCAGGGCGGCGGGGGAACCGGGCAGCCGGCCGACAGCCTGACAATCGGGCTTGCCGGCAATCCGAACTGCGGAAAGACCACGCTTTTTAATGCCCTGACCGGGGAACGGCTGAAGACGGCCAACTGGCCTGGCGTTACGGTGGAGCGGATGGAGGGCATAGCGTATTACAAAGGCAGGGCGGTTCACATTGTGGATCTTCCGGGGATTTACAGCCTGTCATCCTACACCATGGAGGAGAGAATTACAAAGGCGTGCCTGGAGGATCCGGGACTTCATCTGATTGTCAATGTAGCGGACGCTTCTTGTCTGGAGCGCAGCCTTTTCCTGACGCTTCAGCTTCTGCGCTGCCGTCAGCCGGTTCTGTTAGCGCTTAATATGATGGATGCGGCAAAGAGGAAAGGGATCGCGATACGGACCGACAGTCTGTCCCGGATGCTTGGAGGTATACCGGTGATCCCGGTATCCGCCCGGAAAAGAGACGGGATCGATCGCCTTCTTAAAGAAGCTGTCGCGGCGGCAAAAGCAGGAAGACAGGCCAAACCAGAAAGACAGGCAGAACCAGAGGATGCTGCGTTTTTTGCCGGAGACGGGTATGGTTACATTGAAGAGATTCTGTCAGAATGCGTTGTGCAGATCGGGAAGACGGCCCGTGACAGGGCTGCCTGTACATTTTCAGCGGACAGGGTATTGACGCATCCTGTATGGGGCATTCCGGCTTTTTTGTTGATTATGGCTGTGGTATTTTTTCTCACATTTTATGTGGGAGACGCTCTGCACGGTTTTCTGGACTCCGGTCTGACCTTTGTTTCAGGAGGATTAAGGTCGGTGCTCATAAAGGCGCATTCCCCGGACTGGTTTATTTCCCTTATCGTGGATGGGATTGTGGCCGGAGTAGGGGGCGTGCTGACTTTTTTTCCGAATCTCTTTATCCTGTTTCTGGCTCTGGCTGTGCTTGAAGACAGCGGTTATATGGCTCGCGCGGCTTATGTCATGAACGAGATAATGGGAGCGGCAGGGCTTTCAGGGCGCGCGTTTCTGCCGCTTCTGTTAGGCTTTGGCTGCAGCGTTCCGGCTGTCATGGCCAGCAGGACGCTTGAAACCGTAAAGGATAAGAGAAGAACTATCCTGATGACGCCGTTTATGTCCTGCTCGGCAAAGCTTCCGATCTATATCCTGTTTTCCGGCATGTTTTTTCCGGAGTATGCGGCTGCGGCTGCAATCCTGCTTTATACAGCGGGCGTGACTGCGGCGGTGATGGCCGGCGCTGCGCTGCGGGCGGCTAATCCGGGAAAGAATCAGGAGGGCAGCGGGTTCCTTTTAATTGAGCTCCCGGAATACCGCCTTCCGGATGGCAGGACGATTCTCTCTTCTGTGTGGGAACGGGAAAAGGAATATCTCGTAAAGGCAGGGACTGTCATATGTTCTGCTTCGGTTCTCATGTGGATACTCCTGCACACAGGGCGGGCCGGGTTCTGCACAGAGCTGTCGGAGAGCTTTGGCGCGGTTCTTGGCGGGTGGATGGCCCCCTTGCTTCGCCCGGCCGGTCTGGGAAGCTGGCAGACAGCGGTTGCGCTGCTGTCGGGTCTGACAGCCAAGGAGGTAGTGGTGTCCAGCTTTTTTGTTCTTTACGGCATTCCGGATATAGCCGCGGCAGGGGGAGGCAGGGCGGTCAGGCTGGCGTCTGCTCTGAGAGAGACAGGTTTCGGGGCGGCGAACGCCTGTGCGCTGATGGTGTTCTGTCTGTTTTATCCGCCGTGCATGGCCGCTCTGAGCGTTATCTGTAAGGAATCCGACTCTTTCCTTTGGACGGTTGGTATGGTATTATTAGAGCTGATGATTGCATGGGCGGCGGCGGTGGCTGTATTTCAGGCAGGAAGCCTGGCGTTCGGCTGAGCGCTCTAGAGCGTGTTTGAAAAATCATTCCCGCCATCTGCACGCCCCACTTTGCGGCATATTTGTGCCAAATTCACTTAACGCAGCCCACTGCGCCGCGTTCATTTGGCCCAAATCTCCCACAAAGCGGAACGCACATCTGGCAGAAAGCATTTTTCAAACACGCTCTAGCGCGGGAGATATTTTCACGGCCAGGATGCCTGCTCTGCCTCCAGGTGTCTGCATGGTCAGATCGGCAGGTGCGCAGACCCGCCTGAACTTTTACATATTAGAATACATTTACAGTGAATGACTACTGTAATCCGATTTAAATATCTGAACTTCATGGGTTTTACAAAATACCGTGATAGCTCTGGGGCATTCGGAATACTAATGCAAAGATAATGAAAATGGGTGATACTACGTGTTAAGAGCAAAGAGGAAAAAATGGACTACCAGGCGTTGATGGATATGGCGGCGCTGGCTGGCGAGATCATGCTGAACAGCGGCGCGGAGGTATACAGGGTGGAGGATACAGTCAGCCGGATTCTGGGGAAATCGGGTATGGAGCGTATCGATGTGTTTGCTCTGGCAACCGGGCTTTTTGTGACGATTTCTGATCCCGGAGTAGGGGCATTCACAGTGATAAAACGAGTGGATCGCCACGCAACGAATTTAAACCGTATTTACAGTGTAAACAATGTGTCGAGAAGGTTCTGCCAGGGTGAGATGACCGTGACACAGGCGCAGGAAGAACTTTTGCAGATCGCGGCGGAACGGGAATACGGATTTTTTTATAAGTGTATCGGCTATGTGATGACAACCGGTTTTTTTGCGATCTTATTTGGAGGAAGCTTCCTGGACTGTCTGGCCGCGGCTGTGGTGGGGCTTGTTCTGGCGTTGGCAGTCGCGGGAGCAGGCCGGCTGCGCTTTAACGACTTCTGTCAGAATGCGTGCGGCTCGTTTGCCCTGGCGATGGCGGCGCTGCTTTTAAAAGGCGTTTTTCTGGCAATGAATCTGGACGCAGTGATTATCAGTGCGATCATGCCCATGGTTCCGGGCGTTACATTTACATCTGCGATCCGGGATACCTTAAACGGCGATTACAGCTCCGGCGTGGCGAAGATGGCGGAGGCTGTGGTCGTGGCGCTGGCCGTGGCATTTGGCGTTGGCGCTGCGATGATGGCATTCCGTGCGATGGGAGGCAGCGTATGATGGAATTAGAATTATGGATTCAGACGGCCGGCGCTTTTTTTGCGATACTGGGTTTTTCGTTCATTCTGGACGCGCCCCGGCGTTTTCTGTTGTACACAGGTTTATCCGGAGCCGTGGGCTGGCTGGCCTATCTTTTGACGCAGAGAGGCGAGCATGAAGTGATTATGGCGGCTTTTATATCCAGCCTGGCAGCGTCTCTTTTCAGCCATGCGATCGCCAGGCGGCTGAAAGCCCCTGTGACCGTGTTTCTTGTCTGCGGTATCCTGCCGGCTGTTCCGGGCGCATCGATTTACAGGAGCGTATCCTGTCTGATAGAGGGCGCGAGGACGCTGGCCAGCTTTTATCTGATGGAAACCCTTCAGGTCGCCGGAGCGATGGCGCTGGCCATTTTCATTGTGGATTCCCTGTTCCGTCTGGCGCAGAAACCGGGCCCGGGGACGATACGGAGGGAAGAAACAGACAGCTCTGCGCACGGCTGAAGCAGTAAATATGGTCAGAAAGGCGATCCTCGATCGGGACGTCTGTCCGGTTGATACAGGAAACCATAGCGTTTAATTCGTCAGGCGGGAAGGACTGGGAGCGCGGGGTGAGTAAAACCTCATGGATACTGGAAGGCAGAATAAACAGATCATCCTGAAGCTGCTCTGCGAAGTCTTTCAGGATGCCCGGATACAGCATGCAGGAAGCGCCGTTGATTCCCTTCTGGTTGGTAAGGACATAAAGCGGGAGCGTGGGCTGATGTACGGAAGGATTCGCGGGATCGATCAAGTCAAGCTCGGCCAGCGCTGTTTCAATGGGCGTAATACAGCCGGGCATAAGGCGCAGCGTATTCTGCTCGGCCAGAGTCCACAGCTCTTCCTTTGTGATGCCCCACAGTTCGAGGTGGTTATGATGGATCAGGGCTGTCATCTGCCCGTCTTCATTTTCAGAGACGATCAGATAAAATACAATCGCGAGATCCAGATAAGGGTAATGCGGGATGTCTGAAAGGAGCCACTGATTCTTCTTTGCATTGATCAGGCGGTAGGCAATCCGCTCGCGGACAAAGGAAAAGCTGTGGAGAGCTTCCTCCAGTCTCTCCGGCAGAGCGGGATTTTCTTCACACAGAAGCATGATCTGATCCGTGATAGCAGACAGGGGCACGCCCTCCTCCGCCTCCTCGTAGTACGAGTTCAGATAGATCGTGGGGGCCGTTTTGGACGAGGGGGAGGATATGGTGAGCCCGTCGAGCAAAAGTCCGTTATTTTTGAGGACGCGTCGCACAGTGACGTCAGCCCTGCCTCCGAACCGGGCCTGAACCAGGGACTGGATGTTGCTTAAAAATGTTTCATATACCATGAGGTACCTCCTGAGAAATAATATTATGACAACTGCCTTGGCAGCAGGTGCATGAAAGGAAAAACAGAACGGTAAAAGAGTCTGACATCAAATCTGCGGAATCGAATCAGAATCACTTCAGAACAGAAATCTGTGAATATCCTTATAAGAAACGCCGGAAATCGGCAATAATACAGAACATCGGCAGGCCGATGATGGAAATTGGTATTATTATAGCGGAATGCGGGGCAAAATACAAGAGGAAAATGAAAAAAAATTATGGAACATTAATGATAAATATTTTTATTTTTTAAAAATTAGATAAAAAATATATTAAACAACCAATTAAAGTGATTTAATTCGGGAAAGCTGAGATTAATTTAAAAATAAAATATAAAATATAAAAAAGGTATTGACAAATCAAAAATAGAAGTATATAATAAAGACAACAAAACAAAAGAACCACAGAATTAAAAATCTAAGTAAAGGAGGTACGGACCACCGAAGAGATTAAAATCGTCTGATTTACTTTATTAAATCAGACAAAGGAAAACAACAACCTGAAAAGTCAAACATGAGTCTATAGTAATATCGGAAATGAAGGTTCGATTTAGTAATATGACGAGAAAGTATTATTAGGAAGAAGAGAGATTCCGTAAAAAGTAGAATGGTAAAGGAGGTTTGGTAAGAGAACAGGTTGTTGGTAAAAAAATTTATATAGATAACAAAAACAGGAGGTACAAACCAATGGACGAGATTTCCTGAAATCGGGTATCGGTTAAGTGGAAAAGCCAATCGATACCCGATTTCTATCGTTTCTGTTGCCTGTTGTGATCCCGTCGCAGGCGGTTTACGTGGTTATAGTTACTGTTGCAGTTATTTTACAATTCCCTCCAGTCCGAATGGAGGCGTGTATTCTTCTTTTGCACTGCTTTTTTTCTGCATATATCCTTGTGTCAATCCGAGATCGATGGCTGTATTCAGGACAGTATTATATTCATAGGAGGTAATTCGCCGGTTCAGCTCAGGGTAGAGCGGGTTTTTGTTATATGGGGTGTACTGGCTCATGAGGCTGATGAGGAAGCTGTCCTTTGGCAGCTCGTCGTGGATCCAGCGCATGAGCCGTATGGAATCGTGCTTCTGGCCGGGCAGGACCAGATGCCGGATCAGGACTCCGCGTTTGAGCAAAAGGGCGCTGCGTCCGCCTTCGGAAACTGTTTCAAGTACAGGAGGGCCGGCGGCGCGGATCATACGCTTTACGGCCAATGAGGCGGCCTGAAAGTAATCCGGGGCCCCGGAATAGCGCGCGGCCAGCGCCGGATCAAAGTATTTGAGATCCGGCAGCCAGACATCAATGTAGGGCGAGAGAGCATCGATCGCTTCCTTTGTCTCATAGCCGCCGCAGTTATAGACAACCGGAATAACAAGCCGCTGCCGGACTGCCCTGAGGGCGGCCAGGACGGAGGGGAGGTACTGGGTAGCGGTGACCAGGTTAATATTATGCGCGCCCTGAGACTGGAGTGTCAAGAAGATTTCTGCCAGGCGCTCTTGCGTGACCGGCGCGCCGAAGCGCCCGCTGCTGATACGGTAATTCTGGCAGAAGCAGCACCGGAGCGTGCATCCGCTGAAAAAGACGGTTCCGCTTCCCCGAAATCCGCTGATACACGGCTCTTCCCAGTCATGGAGCGCAGCGCGGGCCGCTACGATGTGATCCGGGCCTCCGCAGTATCCGGGCTGCCTGGAGCGATCGATCCCGCAGCGTCTGGGACAGAAATTGCAGGAGTGGTAGGAAAAGGCATGGCTGGCTGGTGTGTTCATTTGTGACCTCCATTGTATATTGATAAGGTAATGTCCGGCGCAAAACAGACGAAATTATTTTACCAATATCAGGGGCGGATTTCTGACGCCTCCCTGACACAGCTCCAGGCTTTCAGAAGAGCTTGTATGTCTGCCGCGGCATTGGCCGGGCTGGTGGACGGGAGCGGGACAGCCTCAATGTTTGTAAGCGGAAAGCAAAAACGCTTATAAAGACGCGCGGCGGCGCTTCCATTTGTAAAGATCCGGGAAATGGGGGCTCTGGAGAGGATGCGGTTCAGATCATTGGGCAGGGGTTCCCGGATCGAGCTGTCGCTGGAGCCTGCGATTTCACAGCTTTCGATCACATCCCAGACTGCGATTTTGTGCCGCAGTAGAAAGCGGAGCTTTTCAGGAACAGAGTCCGGAACGGGTTCTTCAAAAAGCCCGGCCAAAACCAGCCAGAACCGGTTTCTGGGGTTGCCGTAGTAAAACTGGCTCTCCCTCGATTTGACAGAGGGGAAGGAGCCGAGAATCAGGATGCGCGAGCCCGAATCAAAGATCGGCTCGATCGTGTGGAGGACGCGGGAGTTCATAAACATATTACCTCTGGAGTTGTTCGTGGCTGTCTGTTCAGGCCGCTGCCACGGTTTATTGTATTGCCAGAGCATGTTTTAAACACGTTCCGGCGAAGCGCAGCAGTGCCGGTTCTTAGTATATCACAGCAATGTAAAAAAGGATACAGAAAGGATATATTAAAATGATAGAATAAAACCATCAAAAACACCGGTTATGGAGAGTGCGTATGGGACAAAGGATGTTGATTGTGGAAGATGACCGCCTGCTTGCCGAGGCTGCGGCCGATTATTTTACCGGAAGAGGCTGGTGCGTTTATACAGAGGAAAACGGCGCGCGCGCGGCAGCGCTTCTGATGAGGGAGAGCTTCCATTTGATTTTACTGGATGTGACGCTGCCCGGGATGGACGGCTTTGCCGTGTGCCGTGAGATTCGCAAAGTCAGTGAAGTTCCGGTTGTTTTTATCACGGCCCGGGTGCTGGAGGAGGATGAGCTGAACGGATATTCGCTGGGGGCGGACGATTATGTGACAAAGCCGTTTTCCCTGCCTGTGCTGTACGCAAAAGCCATGGCTCTCACAAGACGCGTACACAAAAGCGCCGTTTTTCTGGAAGCGGGCTCTCTTAAGGCGGATGTGGAGGGCCGCCGGGTGTGGAACCGTGGAGAGCTTTTGGCCCTGCCGCCTAAGGAGTACGAAATGCTCCTGTTTTTCATGCAGAATCCGGGGCGGATTTACAGCAGGGAACAGCTTCTGATCCGGTTCTGGGGCTATGATTTTGACGGAAACGAGCGGGTGGTTGACAATCACATCAAAAAGCTGCGCAGAGCGATTGGCCCCTGCGGGTGCGCCATACAGACCGTGCGCAAATCCGGTTACCGGCTGGAGGTGGAAGGATGAGGAAAAACAAGAAGAGCTTTTGGAGGCCGGCAGCGGCGGGATTTGGCGTTATGTATCTGGCGATTACAGGACTGGCGACGTGGCTTGTAAAAGAACAATTCGCGGACGATTACGGACAGCGCTTCAGGGAAGGAGTCGTGTCCATAGTCAAAAAGGCGTCGGAAAAGGAATTCTCTGTGGAGGAAGCCGGGGAAGGATGGGACGGCGAGCAGAGAAAGGATTTCTATCAGGATCTGGCCAATGAGGAGCTTTGGAGGGTGGACAGTGACCGGATTCTCATTTCTGCAGCGTTTTACGATGAGGAGGGGAAGCTGCTGGCCAAAAGCCGGGATCAGATCGGCGGCGGTTCTGTACGGGAGAGCGGCACAACGGTTCGCGAATACGCCTCCTTTGCGCTGGATGATTTCCTCTCCCAGGAGGAAAAGATGCAGTTAGTTCAGCATCACAGTAAACGGCTCGAGACGCGGGATCTGGCGCATCCGGATCCGCTGCGCTTTTCGATGAGAGTTTCCCCGGACGGGCGTGAGCTTTGGGCCATTTATGTCCAGGAGCTCGTGTGGGCAGAGGAGGGGGAGCGGTATACGGATCCGGTGACGGGAAGCAGGCATATAGTGGATTCCGGCGTGATGGTTGATTATGCGACCGGTGAAGAGCTGGGGGAGGGCAAGACCTTTTACGAGACAGGCAGCGAGATCGTGTGGCAATGGCTCAATCCGGCCGTCGGAGGTGAAGAGAGAACGGATGGGATTATTTCCGACGGGGATCTGAGACTTCCTTATATGGATGTATATGGGGGCGGATCCTATGAAAAATGGAAGAGGTGGAGCGATAGCCCCTATCTGCATGACGTTCCTGAGACAGGGGAATTTACCTGGGGATCCGGCCTCGATGAGCCGCCTTTGATAATCGACTCAGACGGGTTCTATTACAGGGGGCGGTATCAGTTAAAGGTGGGGATGGTGGACGCGCCGTCTGCTTACATGGAGATCCGTATGGAAAGCCGTCCATGGCTTGCGGCTATGAATTACATGAAATATGTATATCTGGCGGGAGCGGCGCTGACGCTTGTATGCATGGCGGGGATCGTGCAGTCATTTCGCAGGGCGTACGACAGGCAGGCGGCGCTTGAGGAGAACAGGCGGGACTTTATCAACGCCATGGCCCATGAGCTGAAGACACCGCTTGGCGTGATCCGGAATTTTGCGGAAAACCTTTTGGAACATAATATGGAAGAGAAACGTGATTATTACCTCGCCCAGATCATCCGGCAGACGGAGGAGATGGATCGTATGGCAGCAGAGATGATTGAGCTTTCAAAGCTGGATTCAGAGGAGCTGATTCTGGGAAATGAGCCCGTGTCCTTTTCAGATCTTATACGGGAGCAGATGGCAAGGCTTGAGCCGCGGCTTCAGGAGATGCGTCTTGCGGTGGAGTATCAGGAGGATGGCTGCTTTGTGGTAAATGGGGACCGGAATTATCTCGCAAAGGCAGTGTGGAACCTTCTGTCCAACGCGGTGGAGTACAATCAGCCGGACGGCGGCATATGGATCCGAATCGGGACAGGGCAGTGCGTGATAGAGAATACCGGGCAGCCGCTTAAGGAGGATCAGCTCCTGCGCGCCTTTGATCTGTTCTACTCAGGGGCAAAGAAAGCAGGCGGAGGAAAACGCCATATGGGAATGGGGCTGTTCCTTACAAGGAAGATTCTGAGGCTTCACGGCCTGGATGCCGCGCTTGAGAATGCGGACGGCCGCATTCGGGCGATTATAAAATAAAATACCAGGATTGCTTTACAAGGCGCTGTTTTTTCAGTATAATAGGCAAATATCCGCAGAAACGGCAGATGAAAACGACCGGATGGTTACCTGCCGGGAATCTGCCAGAAAGGAAGAAAGCCTATGAAACGAAACGTATTTCTGGAAAACGGTAAAGAATTTGATTTGTCTGATTTCATGGAATTTGGCAAAGAAGAACGGGAAATTCTGGGAAGCGAGATTCCGATCATGGTATATCGTCTTATGGAATTTTCCCTTCGGGAGGAGATAATCAGCGAGTGTGGAAAAGAAAAGCAGATTGAAATTTTCAGGGAGGCAGGGCGCAGGGCCGGTACATATATTGCCCAGCATATGCTGGATCTGTCGCTGCCCTTTAATGAATTTATCGCGCAGCTCCAGGCGCGCATTGAGGAGATGAAGATGGGGATTCTGCGGGTGGAGGCGCAGGATGGAAAGGCGAAGAAGCTTATTCTTACCGTTTCTGAGGATGCCGATTGTTCCGGTATACCGCTTCTAGGGGAGACAGTGTGCAATTATGATGAAGGGCTGATTGCGGGCATCCTGTCCGCGTACAGTAACGTGGCGTGTCAGGCCGTTGAGGTGGACTGCTGGGGCACGGGATCACGCGTCTGCCGGTTTCGGGTTGAAGCTTTAGAAAAGGAAGGCTGGCAGGCAGATGGAGAGTAGGGCGGCAGAAGCGGGACAGACAAGGGAAGAGAAGAATTGCAGCCTTCTTTTTGACTATTTAAAAGATATTTTATATGGCAGAGATGTGCAGACGCTGTCTGTGGAAGAGCTGGATGAGCCATACAGGCGTCTGGGAGCAGGTCTCCAGTTTCTGGAAGAGGCGGTGAAGGAAATGCTGCGCTATTCCAGGGAGATTTCGAGAGGGAATCTGTCAGGGCAGCGTCCGTCCAGGGACAACTTTTTGTGCGACAATTTAAAGAATATAAGTTCGATTTTGAATCATTTGACCTGGCAGGCCACACAGGTGGCTTTGGGCGATTATTCCCAGCGCGTTTCCGGCCTGGGAGAATTTTCGGATGCCTTTAATACCATGACAGGACAGCTAAAAGAGCGGGAGCGGCAGTTAAAGGAAGAGCGCGATGAGGTAAAAAAACGGGCGGTAGTCATCAAGCAGTATAATGAATTTCTGATGGATCTGATCAATAAGCGCAATGAGTGGATTATGGTGGTTGACACAGAGACAAAGGAGATCGTTTACTGCAATAAAAGGGAAGGGCAGGAAGATGCGGATCCTTCCCGGTGCAAATATCATCTCTCTTTTCGCGAGCAGCTCCGGAACTGGAAAATTGGCGATGAGAAGATGCGCGAGATAACGGACGACAAGAAAAACATCTATGAAGTCAATACCTTTCCGGTCGAATGGATGGAAAACAAGTCGTTTGTCCATATCATATCCGATGTTACGGAGCGGAAGCGGCGGGCGGAGAAGCTGGCCATGAAGGCTTATCATGATCCGATGACAGGGCTCCGGAACCGGTTTTACTATGAGGAGCGCATGAACAAGATTCTGGAGTCGGGCGAGGAGGCGGCATTCTGCTTCCTGGATCTGGACGGGTTAAAAACGGTGAATGATCAGTTTGGACACCTGGAGGGCGATCGGTATATCCAGTCCTTTGTTTCTGTTATCCAGAAAAATATACGGAGCAGCGATGAGTTTGCCAGAATCGGGGGCGACGAATTCGCTCTGATACTTTATCGGTGCGAGGGCCAACTGGCGCTGAAGAAGCTTTCACAGGCGCATCATGAATTCTCAGAAAAAAGCAGCGGGGATTACGTTTCGAGCTTCAGCTACGGCGTCGTGGAGATCGGCGGCAGCGCAGTCCGGTACTCACTGGAGGAGCTCACACGGCTCGCGGATGAGCAGATGTATCTCTGTAAACGCAGGAACAAAGAAAAATACCATATACAGATGCGGTGATTTTCGCTTATTCGCTTGACAAACCGCAGCGCAGGTGATATAAAAGAAACAAGTTGCAAAAACAAAGGCGTTTTGGAGGATTCCAGACGCCTTTTTTTATGCGCAGGGGCGCGTAAGGAAAACAGCGGCTTTGCTGCGCGCGAGCAGGGGAAGATGGCTCTTCCCTACTCGATTGCACACGGGCGTTCAAAGGAGATATGTCAGCAAGATGACGGACGCTCGGCGCGCGAGCAGGTAAGGAACTGTGCAGGGGAAAGGGAGGAGATTGTGTATGGAAGATTTAAAACTGATGGAGCAGGCGGAAACCGTAAACAGGCTGCTGGCCAGATATGGCGTGAAATTTGGGATATATAAGAACAATGAATTCAAAGAGCAGCTTTTCCCATTTGACACGATTCCCAGGATCATTGAAAAACAGGCTTTTGCGTACCTGGAACGGGGGCTGAAGCAGCGGGTGACGGCCCTGAATGCTTTTATAAAGGATATATACGGGAAAAAGAGGATTGTCAGAGATCATGTGGTTCCCGAGGAATTTGTCTACAGCTCCTCCGGCTTCCTTTCTCCCTGCGACGGTGTTCGGCCGCCAAAAGACATTTTCGCCCATATCGCAGGCATTGATCTGGTGCAGGGCAGGGACGGGGCATGGTTTGTGCTGGAGGATAACCTCCGTGTTCCCTCAGGCGCTTCGTATCCTGTGATAGCGAGAGAACTGTGCCGCAGAAGCAGTCCCAATACGTTCGAGCAAAATCATATTGAAGACAATCGAAATTATGCCGCATTGCTCCGGCGCGCCATGGATTATTGCAACACAGGCGGCCATACGGTGATTCTCACGCCTGGACGGTATAACGCCGCTTATTTTGAGCATTCCTATCTTGCTGAGCAGACAGGAGCGCATTTGGTGACGGGAAGCGAGCTGGCGGTTGAGAACGACGTGCTGTATTTCATTGACTATTCGGGTAAACGGGAGCGGGTGGGGGCTGTTTACCGGAGAATCTCGGATGAATATCTGGATCCGATGACGTTTAAGGAGGAATCTGTGATCGGCATCCCCCATATTTATGATGTATATAAGAGGGGAAATGTGGCGCTGATGAATGCGCCGGGAAACGGCGTTGCGGATGACAAGGGAATCTATTATTTTGTTCCTAAAATGATCCGATATTATTTGGGAGAGGATCCCATTCTCCAAAATGCGCCGACCTATCTTCCGTTTTATGATAAAGACATGAAATTTGTTCTGGAACACTTTGACCGTCTGGTCTTAAAGGATGTTGCAGAGGCCGGAGGTTACGGCGTCGTATTTGCGGATAAGATGGCTGCTGCGCAGAAGGAGGCGTTTATCGCGCTCCTGAAACGGGAGCCGAGAAGGTTCATTGCGCAGGAGGTGATTGATTTTATGGATATCGACATTCTGGAGAATGGAAAAAGGACGCCGAGAAAAGCGGATTTAAGGGCTTTTGTGCTGATGGCTGACGAACCGCTTGTATGGAAGAGCGGTTTGACAAGGTTTTCCAGAAACCCGGAGTCCTTTATTGTCAATTCATCGCAGGGAGGAGGATTTAAAGATACATGGGTATTATCTCAATAGAAAATTCTGACAGGCTGTTTTGGCTCGGGCGGTATTCCGAGCGCGTTTATACGAGCGCCAGGCTGTTTGCAGCCAGCTTTGATAAAATGATTGACGTGGATATGGGACAGTATTCCATTTTCTGCGAGAGGCTCGCCATCCCCAATATTTACGGATCCAGGGAGGATTTTTGCGGGAGATATATCTCGGACGAAACGGATCCGAACTCGATCTGCGCCAATTTAATGAGGGCCTATGACAATGCGGCGGCGCTGCGGAATGAGATCGGGAGCGAGGCGATCACGTACATACAGCTTGCCGTTTACGACATCAAAAAATGCGGGGAATCACAAGCGCCGGTTATAGAACTGCAGGAGGTCGTGGATCATATCCTGGCCTTCTGGGGGATCGTGGATGATATGATCGAGAGTGAAAATATAAGGAATATCATAAAAACCGGAAAACGGGTGGAGAGGCTTGACCTCTACGGACGCCTGAAGCTGGATCCGGCGTCCATCAGCCGCGAAATCAACCGTCTGGCCGGGCGGATCACAAAGACAAATCTTCATTACGACGCCGATAAGCTGGAAGAACTGAAAATGCTTGTCAGGGCAGAGCCATTAGATTATGACAGAATTATAGAATTGGCAGATCATCTGCGCAGGGACTGAGAACGATGAAAACATTGCAATTTCATTATCATATGGATATTGTATTTTCTGAGCCGGTATATAATCACACCTACACCTTAAAATGCCTGCCGCAAACGACGCAGACTCAGGAAATAACAGAATGTGCCGTCGAGGTGTTTCCAAAGGGAAAAATGCAGGAGAGCGCAGACTCATTTGGAAACAGGATGCTGTACGGGGAGGCGCAGGAGAAACAGAGCTGTTTCTCCGTGGATGTAACGGGCATGGCCAAAACAGGTCTTTATAAGCAGGCTGCGGAAAGTGATTCGGAGCGGGCGCTCTATAAATATCAGACTTCGCTTACCAGTCCGGGCATGCAGATCCAAAGCCTGCTCGGCAGGCTCCGGAAAAACAGCGCATGCTCCCAGAAGGAGAGAATCTATTCGTACATGAATGCAGTATACGAGAGTATGCAGTATACAAAAGGCGTTACCAGCATTTCTACAACGGCGGAGGAGGCGCTTTCTCTGGGACAGGGCGTATGCCAGGATTATGCGCATATTCTCCTGTCCCTGTGCCGGGAGGAAAAGATCCCGGCGAGATATGTGGTGGGACTGCTTCTCGGGGAGGGCGAGAGCCATGCGTGGATTGAAGCATTTGACGGAGAACGCTGGCGGGGCTTTGATCCAACAAATAACCGGTTAGCCGAAGAGGATCATATAAAAATATCACATGGCAGAGACTATCGGGACTGCTCCATCAACAGGGGCGTGTTTACAGGGAGGGCGACACAGAGGCAGACGGTGCTTGTGAGAGTGACAGAGGTGTGAGCGGATGGAGGCCGCGGACATCTGCCCCAACGCGAAGCGATTTTTAGGGGCAGATTCTCCGCCGCCTGAATTGCTGTCATCAGAATTGAAAAAACAGGAAAAAAAAGTAAAAACGGGGTTGACATTTCCTATAAGATTTGCTATTATAATACTCGCCTTGAAAAACAGGAAACCAAATCAGACAGGAAAACCTGAAAAGAGACAAAAAAAGTTAAAAAAAGTTGTTGACAAAAACAGAAACATGTGATAAACTATAAAAGTTGCTGAGAGAGACAACAACACAGAACTTTGAAAACTGAACAGTATATAAAACCCTGAAATTCTTAAGACAAAAGGCTTATGGTTAAGCCTTGAAGTTTGAGAAAACATTCAGAACAAAACCAAACAGTAATAACGGTTAAAATTAGCCAAGCGAGATT